>CANOYV010000001.1:0-162214 GCA_947571605.1 uncultured bacterium
GGACGGGTCAAAGTTGCCGTTGGGACGGCCCTTGATGTAGCCCGCGTTGGCGCAGAAGCCGACGTAGCCGGCGTACCAGGCGTCATGGGGGACGTCGGGGAAGTTGCCGTAGATGGCGAACATGCCGGCCTGGGCGTCGGTCACGTCGCCGGTGGCCAGGCGGTAGATCAGCGCGGCCACCTCGGCGCGGGTGATGGTGCTGGCGGGCTTAAGATTGCCGTTGTCGCCGCTGTACACCTTCATGCCGGTGAGCACGTCGATCGCTTCCTCAAACGCTTCGTCGGCCTGGTCGATGTCGGGATAATCCCGGACCGGGTTGGCCGCGTTGGCGGTGACCATCAGAGAGAAGGCCATCATCATCGCCAAAACCAGCGCGAGGAACTTCTTCAAGTTTCTCATTAGATTTGTTTCCTCCTTGTTTATTTTCACCCGAATTTTGGAACTTTTTGGCGGATAAAATGGCGATAAGATAAGCCATCCTCTCAGGGGCCGAACCGTGCCGGAAACCGCCGGGCCCGGGCCGTTTACGGCACTTTTTCGCGGCGTTCCACGGGAGATTTTGTCCCGCATTTTCCCGGGAGGGGGTGCGGGCGGGCGCAGCGGAGCCGCCGCGCGGGAGGGGGAGCGGCGGAGCCGCCGCGCGGGAGGGGGCGCACCGGAGCCGCCGCCCTCCCGCCTTACCTTAATACGCATCAGCTTCGTACAACCGCCGCACCCGGCAAAACGGGCAACGTTGACTTCCCGCAAACCGGCCTGAAAGGCCGCCGTGCAACAAAACGGACAACTTCCGTGCAATTTTCGGGCCGTTTTCAGGCGGACGCGGAGAAAAAACGGACGGCCCGTGCAACAAACGCGGAATTTTCGCGAAAAAAACGCGTTTTTCTTAAAAAAACATGGGTTTTTTTCGCGATGCATTGCCGTTGCACCAGGGACATACCACTATATATATACCCGCAGGCCACCCCCCCGGCACAAGAGCTTGCGTTCGTCAAAATTTCCCGCCGTTGCACCGTTTCCGGCAACATTTCGCTTTGTTACAGTTGTGTTACACTTGAGCTTGACCCATTGACTTTTCGTTTCGCCGTGTGGTATCATGCGTTTAGCTTGAACGAGGGACCGACGGCGGAGAGGATGGCTTATGTTCCAACTAACCGCAAAAAAGTGCTGAGATTCAGGCAAAAATAAACAAGGAGGAAACAAATCCAATGAGAAACTTGAAAAAGTTCCTCGCGCTGGTTCTGGCGATGATGATGGCCTTCTCTCTGATGGTCACCGCCAACGCCACCACCACCGGCACGCAGTACGGCGACGCCGACGGCGTGACCGAAGCGTTTGAGGAAGCTGTGGACGTGCTCACCGGCATGGGCGTGTACAGCGGCGATAACGGCAACTTCAAGCCCGCCGCCAACATCACCCGCGCCGAAGTGGCCGCCCTGATCTACCGCCTGGCCACCGGCGACGTGACCGACGCCCAGGCCAACCTGTACGCCGAGTACGGCAACTTCCCCGACGTCCCCCATGACGCCTGGTATGCCGGTTACGTCGGCTACTGCGCCAACGCGGGCTACATCAAGGGCCGTCCCAACGGCAACTTTGACCCGTCCGGCAACGTCACCGGCTACGAGGCCCTGGCCATGATCCTGCGCGCCATCGGCTACGACAAGAACGGCGAGTTCACCGGCTCCACCTGGACCACCGAGGTCTCCGCCCTGTCCCAGCAGCTCGGCATTCTGACCAACGTCAAGACCACCCAGTACGGCGGCACTCTGTACCTGGCCGCCCGCCGCGACGTGGTCGCCGACCTGCTGTTCCAGGCCGATGCTTACGTGCCCATGGTCGTCTACACCCCCGCCTTCGGCTATCAGCCCTACGGCATGGTGAACGGCGGCAGCGGCAGCCTGATCGGCACCACCCAGACCCCCAACCCCACCCTGGGCAACCGGATCTTTGGCCTGACCTACACCGGCACCGCCAATGACAAGGCCAGCGACGGCAAGGGCGTGCCTGTCCTGCTGGGCAACGAGCAGACCGGCGAGAGCAAGGGCAAGTCCGTCATGGGCTACTCCGGCACCGCCACCGAGTACGTTGACGGCACGCCCCTCAGCGTCAAGATTCCTTACAGCGCCTACACCTGGAGGACCACGGTTGACGCGAGCGCTGCCGACGGCACCTACGCGACCGCCAACACCACTGCGGCCGCCAATTCCAAGAACACAGTTCTGGGCGACAACGTCACCTACACCCTGGATACCGGCATCGACCTGGTCGGCCACAAGCTGAAGCTGTGGTATGACGACGGCACCGGCAGCGCGTCTATGAGCAACAAGCGCGTATACGCCTACTTTGACAAGGTTGAGCACACCGCCGTGGTCACCGTCTCCGACGGCACCACCGCCCAGGGCAACCCCACTGCGGTCAATGCCACTTCCAATCAGTATGCTAATGGCGGCCGCAACCTGTACGACCTGATCGAGGGCGCGGGCTTCAAGGCTCCCTCCTCCAGCACCAAGGCCGTGTTTAACAACAGCTTCGGCAAGTTCGGCACCGACTTCACCGACGCCACCCTGGTGGGCGACGGCAAGGCCGTGGACGAGGCCGACGCCATCGAGAGCCCCGTGCGCATGTACAAGCTGATCTCCAACAGCGGCAACAAGCAGCTTGACGCGGTCATCGCGCTGAACATCGAGTCCTCTCAGATCACCGAGTCCAACAACGTCAACCGCGTGCCCACCCTGGGCATGCCCGTGATGGACAACGGCACTGTGGGCGTTGGCGCCAAAGTCCCGACCACCAGCCAGCTTGAGACCATGTTCATCACCGCCGGCACCGGCGGCGGCCTGGACACCGACGGCATCGGCGCGGGCAGCCCGACCACTGCCGCGGGCGTGAACGTGAAGGACGTGAACGACGTCCTGACCGGCGTGATCGCGCAGGCCGCCCTGGTGGGCAACTCCGCCAAGAACCTGGGCGACTACGAGATGGGCATCCACATCACCGGCACCTCCCCGCGCACCGTCTCCTCTGCCGAGACCACCGCTATCAACGGCACCGGCGCTGAGACTGCCTACTTCCTGCTCAACAAGGTGGAGGCCCCCGTGCAGGGCACCGTGGTGGCCTACAACGTGGCGAAGGGCACCGTGACCCTGGACAACGGCACCGTGCTGGAGCGCTCCAAGTACTACCACACCGTGGTGGGCTGGTCCGACGCGCAGCCCAAGGGTGATCCCGCCCCCAACACCGCCATCCCGCAGGGCTGGGTGCAGGGCGCGACCAACTGGGAAGAGGGCTACGCCAACGTGGCTTACAAGTTCTACATGGACCACGAGGGCAAGTACCTGGGCGCTGAGCGCACCTTCGGCTCCGAGTTCCTGTACGGCACTTACCTGGATTACAGCCAGGCCACCAGCAGCAGCACCTTCAACTACTACCTGACCGGCGTTGATATGAACGGCGAGATCAAGACCGTGCAGCTCAAGAAGTACTGGGCTCCCGTTACCGTCACTGGCGGCACCGTGACCGCCGCCGGCACCTGGCAGCAGGCGACCGACACCACCCTGCTGAACATCACCGGCACCAACCAGCTCGGCGTGCCCTTCCGTGACACCGCCAACAACACCGCCGGTTCCATCAACGGCATCGGCGAGGGCGTGTACCGCGGCTTCGCCATCACCGGCGACATCGCCGACGGCATTGCCAACGATCCCTATGCCAACCGCAACGAGTACCTGAACAACATGGCTCGCATGGGCATCCACAACGGCGCCTACCAGAGCGACAGGGCGGGTACTGCTGAGACCGCGTTCAACGCCGACATCCAGATCACCAACACCGACGTGACCCTGGGTGCGAAGCAGACCACTGCCTCCAGCAACAAGTACTTCACCGAGGCCACCAAGTTCATCCTGGTGTCCGGCTACGGCACCGACAGCGTCAAGGCTGAGGTCTTTACCGGCATCAGCGAGCTGAAGGGCAGCGCCAGCCAGGTTACCATGAACATGGACGGCGTGGTGGGCACCGATGTGAGCATTGGTCACATCGCTAAGACCACTGCGGTGAACGCCATGACCTACTTCACTGAGAGCCCCTACACCTACGCCCAGAGCGGCGCTACCGCCATGAAGATCGACACCATCGTCCTGCCCAAGGCTGCGGTGTCCTGGAGCGGCGGTTCCGGCCTGTACTACGTGGGCGACCCGAACTACACCTCCATTAACTCCTGGGGTATCGATGCCTGGAAGTACAACCTGTACAGGGACGGCGAGCTGGAGCAGATCTGGCTGACCAACGATCCCAGCAACGGCACCGCCCCCAACAACTACGGCACTCCCGCGACGGCCGACGCGACCTATAACCTGGTCAACGACGTGTTCCTGAACCTGAAGGACACCGGCGAGAAGGCCAACGACGGCCAGCCCATCTACACCGCCGGCCAGTATGACGCCAGCGGCACGTGGCATCCCGGCGTGTACTTCAACAACACCAACGGGTACGACCTGATGACAAACACTGGTTCCGGAACCAACGCGGTGTACAACACCAGCAACCGCCCGCAGCTCGGCTACATGGCCCAGGTGAGCTACAGCGCCACCACCCGCGACGCCCAGACCGCGATCTTCGGCGGCTCTGACGGCACGATTGGCTCTCCCATGGACGCGACTGATATCCTGGAGCGCGTGGCCGGGGCGAAGGTTGTGAACCTGAACGCTGAGAACAACTGTGTCCGCCGTCCCAGCAGCGGCTACATCTGGCCGGGCATCACCGATCTGGCTACTCTGAACCAGGCCGGTTCCATCGACCCCGTCACCGGACGTCCTCTGAAGGTGTCCGCCGTGGTTGATCCCAGCAACCCGCTGATCGTCACCTGCATCTACGTCTGCTACGAGCAGTAAGAGAACGGCGCTGATTCAGCGAAAGCAGTGAAAAGAGTCCCCCCGGGAATTTCCCGGGGGGACTTTTTCTCGCTTTTTTCAGAGAAACGCGATGTAGCGGCAGACCCCGAAATAGCCGTTGTGATTAAAACCGCCCTCCACAATATTGATGGCGGTTATGCCCTGCTCCCGGGTGACAAAGGCGTGCCCGTTGGAGGAGCTGGCGATCAACGCGATGGGGGTGAAGCCCAGGTCCGTGAACCCGGTTGTGGACGCATAGCCCGTCACGTACTTGTGCAGCTCCAGCGCGGACACGCGCTGGTCCAGGGCGGCGACGTCGGCGGCGCGGGCCTGTTGCTCGGCGGCGGCCTCGGCGGAGATGGCTTGCTCCAGCTTTTGGGCGTTCTCGTTGAGCGGGTCCGGCGAGAACGGGTCGGATGTTTCGATCAGGTTCAGTTGATATTTGTCGGTGTGTTGCATAATTTTATCCCCTCCTGACGGGAGGGGATAACCGGGGCGGTGTTGTACGTTCCGGTGCAAAGCCGTCGGCGAAAGCTCAATCATTCCGCTGCGCCTCCTCTCCCCACAAAGCCAAAGGACGGCTTTGCGGGGGCCCCTATTCGACCGTATCAGTCAAATACAACGTTGCATACAAGACCGGGCGGAAACCAATCAGGTTTCCGCCCGGTCTAAAAGTTTCTTTTTGCCTACTTTTTCTTTTCAAAGAAAAAGTAGGAAGGCCCTTTGGCGTCCAGCTCCCGCAGAAAGGTCTGGGCGTATTCCACGTCCGACGGCGTGTCGATATACTCCAGGCCGCGCTTCTGCCGGGTCTCCGCCCCCTTGCCGGTGATGAGAATCACAGACGGCTCGCGGCAGCTCAGCACCGCCTGGCGGATGGCCTCGCCCCGGTTGGGCTGAATCTCACAGGGACAGGCCACGTGGGTGGCAATCTCCCGGCAGATGGACACGGTGTCCTCCTCGCCGGAGTCCTCTTCGGTGAGCACCACCAAATCGGAATACGCGCCCGAAACCTCGCCCAGATCCCGGCGGCGGTCGAAGGCCTTTTTGCCGGGGCAGCCGAACACGGTGACGATGCGCCGTCCGGGGTACTCCTGCCGCACGGAGCGGAACAGGGTCTCGAAGCTCATGCGGTTGTGGGCGTAGTCCACAATGGCGGTAACGTTTCCGCCGGTGGTGGAGTAGACCTCCATGCGCCCCGGCACGCGGGCTTTGGCCAGCCCCTCCCGGACGGCCTGCTGTGGGATGTGCAGCCCCTGGCAGAGGTTGATGGCGGCCAAGGCGTTGTCCACGTTGAACAGTCCCGGCATGGTCAGGCGGTACTGCCCGCTGAGCTGGGCCGCGTCCACCTGGAACAGGATGTCGCCCCCTACCTTGCGCACGTCGTGGCCGTACACGTTTGCGGCGGGGTTGTGGCGGGAGAAGGTGGACGTTGCCGCGCCTGGGGCGTTTTGCGCGGCCTCCAGGGCCTCCTGGGCGTGGTCGCAGTCCAGATTGACGCAAGACAGCCCGCTCTGCTGAAAGATTTTCAGCTTGGAGTGGAAATAATCGTCAAAATCCGGGTGCTCGATGGGGGAGATGTGGTCGGCGCCGATGTTCAAAAAGGCGGCGGCGGCAAACTTCGTGCCCAGGGTGCGGTGGTATTTCAGCGCCTGGCTGGAAACCTCCATCACCAGGTACTCCATGCCGGACGCCAGGGCGTTGGCAAAGTGCTTTTGCAGCTCCAGCGGCTCCGGGGTGGTCAGGTGGGACTCGAAACGCTCCACCCCGTCCCAGGTGTCGATGGAGGAGATCACCCCGCAGGTCTTGCCTGAAGGGGCCAGATACTCGTCCAGGATATATTTCAGGTAATAGGCGGTGGAGGATTTACCCTTCGTCCCCGTGATGCCGATGACCTTCAGGTTTTGAGAGGGGGCGTTGTAATACTTTACCGCCAGCGGGGCCATCGCCCGCCGCATATCTTGGACCAGGATGCAGGGCAGATCGACCTGGGGATAGGGGGCCTCGCTGACATAGGCAAACGCGCCGCGCTTGGCGGCGTCGGCCAGATATTCCGGTTTAAAGTGGGCGCCCTTGCAGAGAAACAGGGTGCCGGGAAGCACTTCTTGGGAGCTGTAGGACACCAGCTCCACCGTGCGGTCCAGATCCATCCCGTCCGGCAGGGGGGCGGCAGGCAGGCCCAGCTTGTCCAACAGGGCGCAGTAGTCCCTCAAGGGGAAGCGCGTCAGTTCCATGGCAGTAGCCTCCATATCAGATGGTGCGCAGGGGATAGCCGCAACGCTCTACCGCCCGCTCCGCCATGACCATCATGGCGTCCAGATAGAAGGAGGGCAGAGGGTGGTAGGTGGCGAACACGGACAGCTCCGTACAAGCCAGAATGGCGCAGTCGCACCCCGCTTTCCGGATGGCCCGGTCAATCTTGGCGAATTTGTCCCGGCTGCCCGTCTCCCCCTGCTTGATCTCGTCGTAGATGATGGACATGACCAGCTTTTGGGTGTCCGGGTCGGGGGCCACGGCCTCCAGGCCCACCGCGGCGCACTCCTTCTGATACAGGCCGGTCTGAATGGTGCCGTCGGTGCCCAGGATGCCGGGGCGTTTTTTGCCTTGGGAGGCCAGGGCGGCGGCGGTTTCCCGCAACATGTGGATGATGGGCACGCCGATCTCCCCCTGGAGTCGGTCGGCGAAGTAGTGAGAGGTGTTGCAGGGGATGGCCAGCACGGTGCAGCCGCAGCCCTCCAGCATTTTCGCGTCCGCCAGCAGCCGCCGGTAGAGCCCCTCGGTGTCCCCGGAGAGGATAGCGGCGGTGCGGTCCGGGATGCCGGTGTCGGACAGGATGAGGGCGGGGAGATGGTCCTGATCCTTTGCCGCGTCGGTGCGGTCCAGCACAAACTGGTAGAATACCTGGGTGGCCTGGGGGCCCATGCCGCCCAGGACGCCTAATTTCGCTTCCTGTTTCATCCGTTCTCCTTTGGTTTCACACAGTATTTTCGGAAACGCACATAGTTGCCGATGTGGTTCTTCCAGATGCGCCAAATGCGCTTGAAGGTGTAGTCGGGCCGGTACTCCATGGAGTGGTGGTCCGCCCCGGCGCGAAACAGGGCCTTCATCTCCTGATGGTAGTTTTTGGGGATGAACTGGTAGGCCAGCCGCCGGGGGATCATGCGCCAGATGGAGCGGTTGTCGGTGACGGTCAGGGGTATGTCCAGGCCCTCGATGAGGTCGTCCACCAGGTACTGGGCGATGTTGTGGCCGGAGCCGGTGACATAATAATTGCTCCGCCCCTGGCGGGTGTTGATTTCAAAGGCTTTGTACTTCCCGTCCCGGCGGTCATACTTGATGTCAAAGTTGGAGAAGCCCACGTAGTCCAGGTCCTCCAGCATGTGGCGGATCTTGCCGCACAGCTCCTGGTCGTGCTCGGTGATGATAACGGCGTGGTTGCCGATGCCGTGGGGGGAGTGCTCCTCCAGCAGCACGTGGCCCAGGCACATCAGCTTTACCTTGCCGCGGGTGTCGGAGTAGTTGGTGAGCACCCGCATATAGGTGTCGTCCCCAGGGATGAACTCCTGGAGGATCATCTTGCCCGGATAGCCCGCGGCGTACACCTCGTCCAGAGCGGAGAGCAGTTCCTCCCAACTCCGGCAGATGTACACCTTTTTCAGTTCCCGGTGGCCGGTGGCCCAATAGGCCACCCCATCGGCGGGCTTGGCCACGTAGGGCGGGTCCCAGGGGAGCTCAAAGTCATGGCCCATCTCGCCGGAATAGACGAAGGTGGCCGGGTGGTCGATGCCGTACCGGTCGCACAGGGCGTAAAACTGCTCCTTATCGGTGAGCTTGTCCAGCATTTCCCCGCTGATATAGTTGCACGTTACGTTGGCGGGGAACTGGTCTTTGAGGTGGGCGGCCAGCTTGACGTAGCTGTCCCCGCAGCCGATGACGATGACGGTCTTGCCCGCGCACTCCGCCGCCACGTTCTTCACGTTCCGGAGGAACGCGTCCTCGTCCTCGTTCTCCGGACAGGCGCGGTAGTCAATGATAGCGCTGTAGGCGCAGGGAAATGTATCGGCAAATTTGCCGAAAGCGATGCTTCTGACCCCATAGGCCTCGTGAAACGCTCGGGCCACGCTGTATACGTTGATGTCGCCGCCGAACAGCAGCGGCTGGAAATTGCAGTCGGGCATTTGAAATCAGGCTCCTTTTGTATATACGGACTCAGCCGCCCGCGCGACGCGCCAGGAACACGCCGGGGATCTGGGACAGCTTATGGATAACGCCTGCCAATTCTTTCTGGTCCTTGACGGCCAGCTCCAGGTAGATCATGGCGTACCCGTCGGGCTGGCTGCGGGCGGAGAGGTTGTTGACCTTTACCTTCACCGCGGACAGGGCCATGGCCACGTCCAGGGCCAACCCGTCCCGGTCCTTGGCGGAAATTTCGATGGACGTGCGGTATCCGGCGTCAGCGGAAGCGTTCTCTGCCCAGGCCACCTTGACCCAACGCCCCTCCTCCTCCGGCTTGCGGCGCGCTGGGTCGGCGTTGGGACAGTCCTGGCGGTGGATGGACACGCCGTAGCCCTTGGTGATGAAGCCCACCACCGGATCCCCCGGCACGGGGGTGCAGCACTTGGAGAACTTCACCATGCAGTTGTCCAGCCCCGCCACAATGATGCCGCCGCTGGATTTGCGGGGGGTCAGGATGGAGTCCTTGGGAGTGGAGGGGTACACCGTTTCCCCGGCGGCCACCGAGGCCTGTATGGCCTCCTGCTCCGCCCGCTGGCGCTCCATGCGGCCCAGGCGGGTCATCTCTTCCTTGATGCGCCCGGCGGCTTTCTGGGCGGACAGGCCTCCATAGCCGATGGCGGCGTACAGCTCATCCAGGGCGCCGAAGCGTACCCGCTTGAGCAGGGTGTCCAACAGCTCGGAGTTGGCGGTGATGGCGGACAGGGTCAGCCCGGCGTGCTTCAGCTCGGACTCGAACATGGCCCGGCCGGTGGCGATATTCTCCTCCCGGCGCTCCTTCTTGAACCACTGGCGGATCTTGTTGCGGGCCTCGTTGGACTTACAGATCTTCATCCAGTCCCGGCTGGGGCCCCGAGCGGATTTGGAAGTAATGATCTCCACGATGTCGCCGTTTTTCAGCGGCGTCTCAAAGGTGACGATGCGCCCGTTTACCCGCGCCCCCGTCATAGAGTTGCCGATGGCAGAGTGGATGGAATAGGCGAAGTCGATGGGGGTGGCACCGGCGGGCAGGCTCTTCACGTCGCCGTTGGGGGTGAACACGAACACCTCGTCGGAGAACATATCCACCCGAAGGGAGTGGACAAACTCGTCCGGGTCGGTGTCCTGCTGGCTCTCCAGCAGCTTGCGCACCCACTCGAAGTCCCGCTCCGAGCCCAGCCTCTGGTTGGCCATCCCCTGCTTGTATTTCCAGTGGGCGGCCACGCCGTACTCGGCGGTCTGGTGCATCTGCCAAGTGCGGATCTGCACCTCAAAGGGGATGCCGTCCCGGCCCACCACGGTGGTGTGCAGGGATTGGTAGCCGTTGGGCTTGGGGGTGCCGATATAGTCCTTGAACCGGCCCAGCACCGGCTTGAACATGTCGTGGATGCAGCCCAGCACGTTGTAGCAGGCGGGGATGTCCTCCACGATGACCCGGAAGGCGTACAGGTCGAAAATCTCGTTCAACGTCTTGTTCTGGGCGTACATCTTGCGGTAGATGGAATAGATGTGCTTCAAGCGGCCGTAGACCTTGCACTGTACGCCTTCCTCCGCCAGCCGCTGTTCGATGTGGTTTTGCATGTTGTCCAGGAAGCCCGCGTGGAGGGAGGTGATCTTTTCCAGCTCGTTTTGTACGTCGTGGAAGCCCACCGGGTCCAGGTACTCCAGGGCAAGGTCCTCCAGCTCCCATTTCAGCTTCTGCATGCCCAGGCGGTGGGCGATGGGGGCGTAGACCTCCATGGTCTCCAGGGCTTTCTCCTTTTGCTTGACGTCGGATTGGTATTGCAGCGTGCGCATATTGTGCAGACGGTCGCACAGCTTGATGAGGATCACCCGCACGTCCTTGGCCATGGCCATGAACATTTTTCGCAGGTTCTCCATCTGCTCGTCTTCCCGGGAGGTGTACTGCATCCGGGTCAGTTTGGTGACCCCCTCCACCAGGTTGGCCACCTGGGCGCCGAACAGCCGGGCGATCTCGTCGTGGGTGGAGTCGGTGTCCTCAATGCAGTCGTGGAGCAGGGCGGCGATCACGGAATCCCGGTCCAGGTCCAGCTCATTGATGATCTCCGCCACGGCGATGGGGTGGATAATATAGGGCTCCCCGCTCTTGCGAAGCTGGGGCCCGTGGTGTTCGTTGGCGTATTCGAAGGCGGCGCGGATGCTGGCCACGTCCGCGTTGGGGTGGGCGGCCAGGATTGCCCGCTCTAATTCCTCGTATCTCTCATGGGCAAGGTCCATAACGGTATCTCCCTTACATGATCTCGCCGTCTATCAGCGCCCGCAGAGTGCGCATCATGGCGGCCTGCTCCAGATCCACTTTATGTTCCGGGTGGCACAGGTGAAGCCGGTCCTGCTCCAGGCGGATGAGCCCCCGGTCCCCCATTACATGGAGACAGACCAGGGTGCGGCCGTAGGCGACGCGGCCGTCGGGTTGGCGGGCGGCCTGGCGCAGCAGGGAGGGCCCGGCGTCCAGGCAGTCCCCGATGGAGCTGTGCTCCAAAAAGCGCCACAGCCGGGCGAAGTCCTGCCGGGATGGAAGCAGCAGGCCCGCTTCCCACCGGGACAACTCCTCCCCCTCCCGCAGGCGCTGAAACAGGTCTTGTTCCAGTTGGGCCCGGGTGGGGGCGGGGCGCAGGTCGCAAAGTTGGAGCTGCACGGTGCGGTTTCCCCGGAACTCGTTGATCTGGGGGGTGAAGAGCACGTCCAGCCTCTCGCCGGTGGACACGCCGCAGGCGGCGCAATTGGCGGAGAAGAAGATGGCGTCCAGCACGACGCCGTCCCGGCGCAGCTTCATCTTCAGGTGCCGCCCGCCCCCCACGTCGCAGCAGGACAGCACGCAGGCCCCCCGCAGCAAAAACACCGGCTTGGGGTTGCCCGTGCCGAAGGGCTCCAGCCGGGCCAGGGACTCCACTTGGCCGGTGGTGAGCTGGGCACAGTGCTCGATCTCCGCGTCCACGTCGATGGCGGCCTCCATGGGCCGCCCCCCGGTGTGGGCGGATACCAGCTCCCGGATGATCTCCTGGAAGGCGGGGATATGTTCCTCCCGGATGGTGAAGCCCGCCGCCATCTCATGGCCGCCGTACTGGTCCAGCAGATGGGCGCACCGCTCCAGGGCGGCGAAGAGGTTGAACCCGCCGAAGGATCGGCAGGAACCCTTGCCCATGCCGTGCTCCAGGCAGATCATGAAGGCGGGGCAGGCGTATTTTTCGGTGAGCCGGGAAGCCACAATGCCCACCACGCCCTGATGCCAGCCCTCGCCGGCCAGCACGATGGCGGGCGAGGCCAGTTGGGGCCGGGCTTCCAGCAGCTCGACACATTGCTCATAGATGGCAAGCTCAATGGTCTGACGCTCCCGGTTCAGACGGCACAGGGTCTGGGCAAGCTGCTCTCCCCGGTGTTCCTCTCGGGTATACAGCATGTCCAGGGCCGCCATGGCCTGCTCCATCCGACCGGCGGCGTTGATCCGGGGGGCCAGGCCGTAGCCGATGGTGACGGCGGTGGGGATGGCGCCGGGGTCCAGGCCCGCCTCCCGCAGCAGGGCGCGCAGGCCGGGACGTTTGGTATGGCCCAGCAGCTCCAACCCCATGTGGACCATAGAGCGGTTTTCATCGGTCAAGCGCATGACGTCGGCCACGGTGCCGATGGCGGCCAGCTCGCCGAAGCGGAGAAACACCTTTGCCCGGTCCTCGGGGGGCACAAGGGCCTGGGCCACCTTCAACGCCACGCCCACCCCCGCCAGCTCCGGGAAGGGGTAGGGGCAGTCGGGCCGCCGGGGGTCCACCACCGCAACGGCGTTGGGGATGCGGTCCTTGCAGTGGTGATGGTCGGTGATGACCACGTCCACCCCCAGCGAGCGGGCGAAGTCCACCTCCGGGGCGGCGGTGATGCCGCAGTCCACCGTGACGATAAGCCGGACCCCCTGGCCTGCAAGCCGGGTGACGGCCCCTGGGTTGAGGCCGTAGCCCTCCTCGGAGCGGTCTGGGATGTAGCTGGTCACCTCGCCCCCCAGGGAGGCCAGGGCTTCGGTAAGCAGGCAGGTGGCGGTGATACCGTCCACGTCGTAGTCGCCGTAGACGCAGATGAGCTCATGGGTGTCGATGGCCCGGCGGATGCGCTCCACAGCCTTGTCCATGTCTTTGAGCAGGAAGGGGTCGTGAAAGCGCTCCGGGCTGCTGGAGAGGAACCGGGCGGCCTGTTCCGGCTGATCCAGCCCACGGGCGCACAGCAGGCTTGCGCACAAGGGGGACAGGCCCGATTCCTCCAGGGTACGCCGGGCGGCCGCCTTGCCGGGGCGGCGCAGGTTCCACTGTTGATATTTCATAATACGCCCCTCCCATCTAAGCGCTGCCGGTCAGTATCACAGGCTATTGTTTCCAATATAACAATCTATTATATCAAATTTTCCGCCCTATTTCAACAGGGAAAACGGGCGGACCCTTTTCGAGATAATGGCTGGCCCTGAGAACTCCGGCGATTTCACCAGCACCATTGCATAAGCCTTGTGGTATGTTATAATGTGATATAAAAAATTTATTTATAAACATACCGAGAGGATGTGAACATAGATATGTGGATCAATCGCATAAGAAGCATGACATTGGAAAAAGACGGAACGGATTTGGATTGCGTTGCCTTTGGAAGAGGAGATAACGCGCTGATCTTGATTCCGGGCCTCAGCTTCCAGCGGGTCAAAAACGCGGCGGTTCCATTGGCCTATCTGTACCGGATGTTTGCGAAAAAGTATACCGTATATGTGGTTGACAAAAAGGACGCCGTCCCAGACGGGTATACGGTACGGGAGATGGCGGGCGACGTGGCCTTCATGATGGAGCGGCTTCACCTGCGTGCAGCCGATGTATTTGGCGTGTCGCAGGGGGGGATGATCGCGCAGTACCTGGCAATCGACTACCCCCACCTGGTGCATAAGCTTGCGCTCGGCGTCACGACGTCCCGAAAAAACGCCGTCATGGAAGAGGCGGTCAGCGGTTGGATCAAGATGGCGGAACGGCGGGAATATGAGACGCTTGTCAGGGATATGTTTGAGAAAATGTATTCGGAAGCCTATCTCAAAAAATACAGGCGGCTGATCCCGGTTCTGACAAAAATAGGAAAGCCGAAGGATTTCAGCCGGTTCATCGCCCTGGCAAAAGCCTGTTTGACCTGCGATTCCTATTCGGAGCTTCATAAAATCACGTGTCCCGTATTTGTGATCGGGGGGAAACAGGACCGGGTAGTGACAGGCGCTGCGTCGGAGGAAATTGCTGCGGAGCTGGGATGTAAGATTTATATGTATGATACGCTGGGCCATGCCGCATATGAGGAAGCTCCGGATTACAACCAGCGAATTGATCAATTTCTAAACGAATAAGGGATAAAGAGCGGCTGTCCGGACTGGACAGCCGCTCCTTCCAAGGCATGAGCGAGTTTAAAACGGCAGCAGCTCCAAATGCTCCAGCAGAATCTTCCCTCCGATGAGCACCAGCACCGCCCCGCCGGCCAGCTCCGCCCTGGACTTGTAGCGGGCGCCGAACACGTTGCCCACCTTCACCCCCGCGGCGGAGATGAGGAAGGTACACGCCCCGATGAGGGTGGCGGCGGGGAGAATATCCACCCGCAAAAAAGCAAAGGTAATTCCCACCGCCAGCGCGTCGATGGAGGTGGCCACCGCCAGCAGCAGCATGGTCAGGGGAGCCAGGGAGGGGTCGCACTCCTCCTCGCTCTTGTCGAAGGACTCCCGGATCATGTTGCCGCCGATGATAGCCAGCAATACGAAGGCAATCCAGTGGTCCACAGCGGCGATCACGTCGGCAAAGGCGGAGCCCAGCAGCCAGCCGGCGGCGGGCATCAGCGCCTGGAACGCCCCGAACCATAGCCCCACAGTGACGGCGTGCCGGGGCAGCAGCACCCGGATGGACAGGCCCTTGCAGACGGATACGGCGAAAGCGTCCATGGAAAGCCCCACGGCCAGGACGAACAGATCAGCAAATCCCATGATACATCATCCCTTCTTCTTTTGTTTGAAGGTATGCGGGGCAACAAAAAAAGAGACTACCCGCATACGCGGATAAGTCTCGTCATCGTAGGGGCAAGATTTATATCCCGAACTTCCGCCCATGGCGAAAGCTCGGTCATTACGCTGCCCCGCTCTCCCCACAAAAGCTGAAGTGCGCTTTTGCGGGTACCCCTTATGCACGGCCAGGCGAATGTCCCGCCAGTATGTTGACCGTACCGCGGCAAGCCGCCGACTACTCCCTTATCAATGTGCGTATTTTAACTGAACAAAGGGCGGTTAGTCAACTGCAACCTTCTAAAAACAACCCGCTTTGTCGCGTTTTGGCAGGAACATGAAGAAATCTTTTGAATAAACCTTGAATTTTCCCCGGGAACAGTTGCACTCAAGCAAAATAAAGTATAATATTTAATCATCCGGAAACAGAACGGAAATGCTGCGCAAGTATAGGAACGATATCATCGCGCAAAAGCGGGCGCGAGGGCGCGGAATTTCAAAATGGGGGAGTGGAATGAGCTACATATCCTTTGAGAACGTCAAAAAAGAGTACCGAATGGGCGAGGTCACCATCAAGGCGGTGGACGGCGTGGACTTCACCATCGAAAAAGGGGAATTCACCGTCATCGTGGGTCCTTCCGGCGCGGGCAAGACCACGGTGTTGAACATGCTGGGCGGTATGGACGCCTGCTCCGGCGGCGCCATCACTGTGGACGGCGCACAGGTCAGCGATTACAACGCCAAACAGCTCACCGAATACCGGCGGCACGACATTGGCTTCGTATTCCAATTCTACAACTTGGTGCAGAACCTGACCGCCCTGGAGAATGTGGAGCTGGCCGCCCAGATATGCCGGGACCCGCTGGACGCCCGGGATGTGCTGGAACACGTGGGGTTGGGGCACCGGTTGGATAACTTCCCCGCCCAGCTCTCCGGCGGCGAGCAGCAGCGGGTGGCCATTGCCCGGGCGATGGCAAAGAATCCCAAGCTGCTGCTGTGCGACGAGCCCACCGGAGCGCTGGACTATGTCACCGGCAAGGCAATCTTAAAGCTGCTCCAGGACACCTGCCGCCAGGAGGGTATGACGGTCATCGTCATCACCCACAACACCGCTCTCACACCCATGGCCGACCAGGTGATCCACATCAAGAACGGCCGGGTGGCCAACGTGGAGCGCAACGACCGCCCCACCCCGGTGGAGGAGATCGAATGGTAACGGCAAAGCGGAAAAACCACCTGAATACCGACGCCATCCGGGAGATCCGGAATACCTTTAGCCGGTATCTGTCCATCCTGGTGTTGGCGGCGCTGGCGGTGGCCTTTCTGTCCGGTCTGCGAACCACCGCGCCGGACATGCAGTACACTGCCGACAACTACTATGACCGCACCCATCTTATGGACGGCTACGTGTTGTCCACCCTGGGCCTGACGGAGGAGGACCTGGAAGCCTTGGCCGGGGCGGCGGGTATCGAAGAGGTGGAGGGGGGCCGGGAGCTGGACGCCACCGCCACGGACCGTATTGTCAACGTGCGCTCCATGCCGGAGAAGCTGAACCTGCTGGACGTGGTGGAGGGCCGCCTGCCTGAGGGGGTGGACGAGTGCGTCACCGAGCCCCTGCTGCTGGTAAAGCTGGGCCTCCAGGTGGGGGACACACTGGAGCTGACCCTTGCCAAAGACGATGAGGACGATCTGGAAAATACGTCCTACACCATCGTGGGCGTGGTGGAGTCCCCGCTGTACGTGGGGTTGGACCGGGGCGCGTCCTCCATGGGCAACGGCTCGGTGGACGCCTTTGTCTACGTGCCGGGGGAGAACTTTACCTTTGATTACTATACCTGCGCCTATTTCACCGGCCAGGGTCTGGCGGCGCTGGACACCTACGGCGATGAATATGAGGACAGGATCGACGCGCTGGTGGACAGCCTGGACCCCCTGGCGGAGGAGCGGGCCCAGGCGCGGTACGACTCCCTGATCGGGGATGCCCAGGAGGAGCTGGACGACGCACGGGCGGAGTTCGAGGACGCCAAGGCGGAGGCGGAGCAGGAGCTGTCCGACGCGTGGCAGGAGCTTCAGGACGCGCGAAAAGAATTGGACGACGGCTGGGAGTCGTACCACGACGGGGAGGACACCCTGGAGCGGGAGCTGGCCAACGCCCAGCGGGAACTGAACCGCGCCTATGCCGACTTGCGCAGCGGCGAGCGGGAGCTGGCCGACGGCCGGGTGAAGTACCAGGACGGCTTGGACGAGTACAACGACGGCCTGGCCCGGTATGAGGACGGCCTGGACGAGTACAACGGCGGTCTGGCCCAGTACCGGGAGGCCGCCGCCACCCTGGACGAGCAGAAGGCCACGCTGGACGAGAGCTGGGCGGCGTACCACGCTGCGCTGGCCCCTTATGAGGGAACCCCGCAGTACGACATGGCGGTGTCCCAGATGGCGGCGCAGAAGGCCCAGTTGGACGCGGCCCAGGCCCAGATCGACGCGGGCTATGCCCAGTTGGCCCCGGTCAAGGCCGAACTGGATGCTGCCAAGGCCGAGCTGGACGGCGTGAAGGCCACCCTGGACGAGGCGAGAGCTACCCTGGATTCCTCTCTGCGGGAACTGGACCAGGCGGAGCGGGACATCCGGGACGGCTGGAGCGAATACAACCGCAGCGTGGCGGAGCTGGCCGACGCCCGGGCCGAGGGCCGGCGGGAGCTGGACGACGCCCTGGCAGAGTTGAATGACGGCGAGAAAAAGTACGCCGACGGGCTGGCGGAGTATGAGGACGGCAAGAAAGAGGCTGACGAGGAGATTGCCGACGCCCAGAAAAAGCTGGATGACGCCCAGGCTGAGCTGGACAAGGTGGAGGAGTGCGAGTGGTATGTCCTCAGCCGATTCACCAATGCGGGCATCGTGGGCTACTTCCAGGACTCCGACCGGGTGAGCAACCTGGCCAACGTATTCCCGGTGATCTTTTTCCTGGTGGCGGCGCTGGCCTGCCTGACCACCATGACCCGCATGGTGGAGGAGCAGCGTACCCAGATTGGGTCGCTGAAGGCCATGGGCTTCTCCCGGCTGGCCATCTCTAAAAAGTATATCGGCTACGCCTTTTCCGCCAGCCTGGTGGGCGGGGTTCTGGGTCTGGCCTTGGGGTGTACCCTGATCCCGCTGGTCATTGCCAACGCCTTTAACATCATGTACGCTATCCCGCCCCTGGAGTTTAAGCCCCAGACAGACCTGTATTTCTTCTGTGTGCTGGCGGCGGTGGTATGCACCACCGGGGCGGCGCTGTGGGCCTGCCTGTCCACGCTGATCGACACCCCGGCCAACCTGATGCGCCCCCGGGCCCCCAAGGCAGGCCGTCGGGTACTGCTGGAGCGGGTGGGCTTCATCTGGAAGCGGCTCACCTTTACCTGGAAGGTGACCATGCGCAACCTGTTCCGTTACCAGCGGCGGTTCTGGATGACCGTCATCGGCATCGGCGGGTGTACCGCCCTGATTGTCACCGGATTTGGGCTTCACGAGTCCATTTTCTCCATCCTCAACGAGCAGTTTGACCACGTGTTCCTCTATGACGCCACGTTGGGCATCAACAAGGACGTGGAGGCGGAAACGCTGGAGGAGGTGGACCGGTATCTCACCGACAGCCCCTGGGTGGAGGGCTACCTGCCCACCAGCGCCACTGAGCTGGACGTGTCCAGCTCCGGCCCGGCGCAGAGCGCCACCATGTTTGCCGTGGACGAGCTGGACCGCTTCACCCAGTTTATCCAACTGGGCCACCGGCTGGACGACGGGGGCGTTATCCTGCCCGACGACGGAGTGGTCATCACCGAGAAGCTGTCCGAGCTGCTGGAGGTGTCGGTGGGCGACACCATCACCCTGGACGGGGACAAGCGGGTGGACGCGGTGGTTTCGGACATTGTGGAGAATTACGTATCCCACTATGTGTATCTCTCCGAGACGTGCTACCGCAGCCTGTTCGGGGAGGAGCCGGAGCAGAACGAAATTCTCCTCCGCTATACCGAGGAGGCCGGGGAGACGGAATCGGACGCCGTGTCCAACCACCTGATGGCCATGGACGGGGTGGATTCCTACTCCTATATTGCTACCCTCCGGGACAACTTCACCGACAGCATGGAGGCCATCGACTACGCCGTGGTCGTCATCATCACAGCGGCGGCGGCGCTGGCTTTTGTGGTGCTCTACAACCTGACCAACATCAACATTACCGAGCGGGTCCGGGAACTGGCCACCTTGAAGGTGCTGGGCTTCTTTGACCGGGAGGTCACCGCCTACGTCTACCGGGAGAACCTGTTTTTGACCCTGTTCGGCATTGTGCTGGGGCTGGTTATGGGCCGGTTCCTCCATTCCTGGATGGTGCTGACGGTGGAGGTGGAGCTGGTCATGTTCGGCCGCACCGCGCCCCTCTACGCCTATGTGCTGGCGGCGGTGCTGACGGTGGCGTTTTCCGTGGCGGTGAACATCGCGGCTCACTACAAGCTGAAAAAAGTGGACATGGTGGAGAGCCTGAAAACCGTCGAATAACAAGAAGAATTCCGCTTCGATCATCGCATATGGCCGTATATTTCTTGTCAGGTTTGGAATTATCACACATATAAAACCGGTTTCGTTCAAAAAAGAGCCCGCGGGCCTCCATACAGGCCCGCGGGCAGTTTGTGTTGTTGCTTGCTTAGAACTCCAGGTTCTTGCCGTCGCTGCCGAAGATGTGGCACACGTTGCCGCTGAAGGTCAGATTCAGCTTGTCGCCAGAGTGGAAGGAGTCGATGCGCTCACCATCGGCGTCCATGGTGGGGACGATCACGACAACATCCTTGCCGTTGGCGTTGGCGTGGAAGTGGACCTCGCTGCCCATCAGCTCAGACACCTCAATCACGGCGGACAGGGTGTTGGCCGGGTCCTTGGACAGGACCATGTGGCTGGGACGCACGCCCAGGGTGATGTCCTGCGCGGCCACCTTCTTGGCGGACAGGTTCTTCTGCTTCTCGTCGGACAGTACCACCTTGCAACCGCCCACGGATACGGCGTACTTGCCGCCCTCGTTGACCAGCTTGGCGTCGAAGAAGTTCATCTGGGGCATGCCGATGAACCCGGCGACGAACAGGTTGGCGGGGTGATCGAACACTTCCTGCGGGGTGCCGATCTGCTGGATGTAGCCGTCCTTCATGATGACGATGCGGTCGCCCAGGGTCATAGCCTCGGTCTGGTCATGGGTGACGTACATGAAGGTGGTGTTGATCTTCTGGCGCAGCTTGATGATCTCGGCACGCATCTGGTTACGGAGCTTGGCGTCCAGGTTGGACAGCGGCTCGTCCATCAGCAGCACCTTGGGCTCACGCACGATGGCGCGGCCGATGGCAACACG
Source organism: uncultured bacterium (assembly GCA_947571605.1). Lineage (GTDB taxonomy): Bacteria > Bacillota > Clostridia > Oscillospirales > Oscillospiraceae > Enterenecus. Next base: position 20,471 of record CANOYV010000001.1, read on the forward strand.
CTGACGCTGGCCGCCGGACAGAGCCTTGGGCTTACGGTCCAGATACTGGGTGATGTCCAGAATCTCGGCCGCCTCGCGCACCCGCTTGTCGATCTCATCCTTGGGGACCTTGCGCAGCTTCAGGGGGAAAGCCATGTTCTCATACACGGTCATGTGGGGGTACAGAGCGTAGCTCTGGAACACCATGGCGATGTCGCGGTCCTTCGGGGCGACGTCGTTCATCAACTTGCCGTCGATGTACAGCTCGCCGCCGGAGATCTCCTCCAGGCCGGCCACCATGCGCAGGGTGGTGGACTTGCCGCAGCCGGAGGGGCCGACCAGAACGATGAACTCCTTGTCCGCGATGTCCAGGTTGAACTTCTGAACGGCGATGACGCCCTCGTCCGTGACCTGCAGGTTGGTCTTCTTCTCGGGCTCGCCTTTCTTCTTCTTGGACTTCTTCTGGTCGCCGCTGTGGGGATAGATCTTCATGATGTTCTTCAGGGACAAACCGGCCATAGTACCCGACTTTGATGGAGCGGCCTCCGCCATCTCCACCTCGCTGCCCGGGTGCTTGATCCCGGGAGCATTGCGACAGGTCTCCACACTGCCGCACCGCAAGCCGAAGCGGTAGTTTTTCCTCCTTTTTTCAGTACCGCAAGCTATTGTAATGGAGTAGCTTACGGCCCGTCAAATTGCGCGCCCGGAGGCGCTGGTATGGTAAGGCGGTACTCCACCGCCAATGCCATCAAAACGGGTGACGCGGGTCCGACGGTCATGATGCTATTGATTTCACCGGGATTGGTTCCCATCCCGGAACTTCTCTTCGATCTGAAAGGCCTCCTCCAGGCCGGGATAGACCAGGAACAGCGCGGGCAACGCGGGCAACCACAGGTTGGTCACGGGCAGCAGGCTGAGGGCGGCGGAAAAGAACCGCAGGGAGGCCAGGATGTACGCCGTCCAGAAGGCCAGGGCCGCCGCGCTCCGGGGAAGCTGCCCGATAAACAGCAGCACCGAATTTTTCAGCAGTTGGGCGAAGGACAGCTCCATCAGCGCCATCTGAGGCCACAGGTACAGCGACAGGCCCAGCAGGATGACGATCCCCAGCACCAGCGCCACGCTGGTGACCAGGTCGATGGCCAGCGCCCCGGCGTGGAGCAGCGTGAAGATCTGGGCGCTCAGCAGCGCCCCGCCCAGCGCTCCCGGCAGGAGGGCCGTCTTGGCGTTGCGCCTCCAAGCCCTGCGGTAGGTGGGCCACCAGGCCCGCCCCACGTCGTCCCGCAGGCCCCGCAGCAGGGTGTCCGCCAGGCCGCACAGCTCCGGCCCGGCAATTGCCCCGCCCACAAGCCCGCACAGCGGGGCCAGCGGCATGGAGCTGGCGATCACTGCCAGCACCAGCCCCCCGGCAAAGGGCACACAACCCAGCAGCGCCAGCAAGCCCGCCAGGAAATTGCCCCACAGATCCCGGCTCGCCAGTTGCCACAGGCGGGCAAGGCCGGTCTTTCGGGGCAGGTTTTCGGAGGGCTCGGGGACCTGCTCGTCAAATCTGGGAAACAGCCCCATATGCCCGACCTCCTTTGTTTTCCGCTCCTTTGACCGAGTATGATTCTTATAGGAAAACCATAGCATATTTCAGGGTGCGTTGTCAAGAAGAAACCGTCTCTCTGGGAGCCTCTCCATAAATTTTATGCCGGGATATGCCCCTTTATGGCTTGACGCACCGGGCCGGAGAAGTTATAATCTATATGGTCAATCGACAAAATTTTAACAATTCATACCACTTTTCTATTATTTGGAGGAGGACCTGTCATGCGTCATTATGAAACTTCCGTCCAGGAACTGAAGGACAAGGTGCTGACCGCTGTGGCCCGCCTTGCCTGGGCCGAGAAGCTGGACACCAAGGAGCTGCTGGATATCCCTGAGGAGATCGTCCCTGGCCCCGAGGCCCAGATGCGTTGCTGTATCTACAAGGAGCGGGCCGTGGTCAACAGCCGGGTGAAGATGGCCATGGGCGGCGATCGGGCCAACCCCAACCTGGTCGAAGTCATGCCCATCGCCTGCGACGAGTGCCCCGTCACCGAGATCAGCGTTGGCCCGTCCTGCCGGGGCTGTATCGCCCACCGCTGTATGGAGGCCTGCCCCAAGGGGGCCATCAGCATCGAGAACCACCGACCCGTTATCGATCACTCCAAGTGTGTGCTGTGCGGCAAGTGCGTGTCCGCCTGCCCCTACGGCGCCATCACCAAGAACATGCGGCCCTGCGAGCGGGGTTGCCCTGTCAAGGCCATCTCCATGGGCCCCGACCACAAGGCCAGCATTGATGCCAACAAGTGCATCTCCTGCGGCGAGTGCGTGGTCCAGTGCCCCTTCGGCGCCATCATGGATAAATCTTACATCGTGGACGTGATCCAGATGCTGCTGGGCGCGGACAAGTGGGGCATGCACATATACGCCATCCTGGCCCCCGCCTTTGTGGGCCAGTTCAACTGTACCCCCGGTCAGATGGTGTCCGCGCTGAAGGAGATGGGCTTCTACGACGTGCAGGAGGTGGCGTTGGGCGCCGACCTCACCGCCAAGGCGGAGGCCGCCGAGTTCGACGAGAGGGGCGGCGAGCCCATGACCTCCTCCTGCTGCCCGGCCTTCGTGGCCTACGTGGAGCGGCACATGCCCGACATGGTGCCCAGGGTATCCACCACCCCCTCCCCCATGGTTATGATCGGGCGCAAGATCAAGGATGAGGACCCCCTGGCCCGGGTGGTGTTCATCGGCCCGTGCGTGGCCAAGAAGCGCGAGTTCCATTTGGGCCGCACCCGTTCCTCCGTGGACCTGGTGATTACCTTCGAGGAGCTCTATTCCATGCTCGCCGCCAAGGGTATTGACGTAACCCAGATGCCCGAGGCCCAGTTGGACAATGCCAGCGGCTTTGGCCGCGGCTTTGCCGCCAGCGGCGGTGTGGCCGCCGCCGTGGGCCAGGCGCTCAAGGAGATGGGCAGCAGCGTGGAGGCCAGGACTTTGCCCTGCTCCGGTATTGAGGAGTGCAAGATTGCGCTGATGAAGATGAACAAGGGCGTGCTCCCCGAGAACTTCATCGAGGGCATGGCCTGCCAGGGCGGCTGCGTCCAGGGTCCGGCGGTCATCATGCGCAGTCCCAAGAACAAGGTCGAGGTGGGCAAACACGCCAAGCAGGCGGGCGGCCGCACCATCAACGCCGCCATCAACGCTGCGGGCGGCAGCTCCGGCGAACTGTCCGCCAGCGAGAAGAAGCCCGGCGGGGCCGTGGAGAAAAACCGGGCATAACGGGGCATCGTCCACGCGAAAACCGCCCCGGGGCGACCGGGGCGGCCCGTTCCCTCTGCCGTCCCCGGCGGGAGTCCAACAGTATCTGCCGCCTTCCGCCGCGAAATCCCCCATATTTTGCGGTTGACAACGGCCATATTTTCACATATAATAGTGCTGTTAAAGCCATAGCCAAATGGCCCCTAAAGCATCCTGGAAATAGCCGGATGTTTCGGAGGGAGGGAAAATAGATGTCCGAAGTTCATGTCCGCGAGGGCGAGTCTCTGGAGAATGCGCTGAAGCGTTTTAAGCGGAGCTGCGCCAAGTCCGGCGTACTGGCCGAGGTGCGCAAGCGCGAGTTCTACGACAGCCCCAGCGTCAAGCGCCGCAAGAAGAGCGAGGCGGCCCGGAAGAACCGCAATAAGAAGTTCTACTAATCAGCGAAAAGGCAGCGTCCCCGTTGGGGGACGCTGTTTTTTGCGCCTGGCGGAGAATGTGCGCCGCCGTCAGGTATAAGAACTGGAATATTTGCCCAAACTTGGCATAGAGTTTGGAAAAGGGCCCCGCGGCCCTGAGCGGAAAGGAAGGTGAAGCCCATGGCAGAAGCAGTCCGGTTTGGCCGCAAGAAAGCGGCGGAGCGGCGGGAGGAGGAGCGCCGCCAGCTCATGGAGGGCATGAAGCAGACCAAGGACCAGCTCAACTACGCCTACGCCCAGTTCAACATCTACAGCGATCCCGATCTGGTGGATGCCTGCGTCTACGAGATCAACGCGCTTCAGAGCCGGTACTCCTACTTTGTGCGGCAGGTGAAGCTCTTGGAGGCTGCGGCCCAGGAGGAAGCGGTGTGAACGGCTGGCTCCTGGCGGCGGCCGGGGGCCTGCTCCTGGCCGTAGGCCTGTGCCGCCGCCCTCTGGCCGCCTTGTGCCGCCTCGTCGTCCGGTCCGGGCTGGGGCTGGTGTTTCTCTGGCTGTTCCGGGGATTGGGCGGGCTGATGGGGGTCACTCTGGGGGTGAATCTGCTCAACGGCCTGGTGCTGGGGGTGCTGGGGCCGCCCGGCTTTGCCCTGCTGCTGCTGGCCAACTGGGCCGGGAGATGAGAACCGCCCGACAGTGTTGGGCGGTCCTTTTTTTCCAGGGGAATTTAACAAACTTTTCACAAAAATCTGCATTTTGCAGTTGGAATGGCGCCGGGTGTTGTGGTATAATAGCCACAAGCGGCTGTTATTTTTGATTTCACGCATATATCACAACGGCATTTCGCGCCTGTGGTATCATACTTCGGCTATTTTTCGCCGCGGGGGCGCGTCTCCCCGGCGGGCTGCATCACACGGCAGGGCTTGCGCACCGGCGCATGGCCCCCTGGGGGTGTCATCATGAGCGGACGCAGAAATTCATATGGATACAGCGAGTACCGGGGCCGGGGCGGAGGCCGCACCCGGACGGTGCTGCTGTTTATCATCGCGCTGCTGGCGGTGCTGCTGGTGGCGGGCGTGGCTGTTATGACCTTTATGAGCCAGTACCTGGAATACACCCCTAACGGGGTGATCGTCCACTGGCCCTGGGCCACGGAGGACAGCACTCCGCCCCCGATCGCCTCCGACCCCCTGGAGGTAGACACCGATCCCGTCGGCATCACCGTAGAGCCCACCCTGGAGGTGGAACCCACCCTGGAACCCACCCCGCCGCCTCCCCAGTACGCGTCCATCCACGCGGTGACGGTGACCACAGCTCAACTGCGCGGCGGCTCCGCCGCCCAAGTGGTGCTCTCCTCCGGTGGAGACGCCCTGGTGGTGGAAATGAAAAATAGTTACGGCGACCTCGCCTGGCAGTCCCAGGTCCCCCTGGCCGCCACGCTGGGCACCAACGCTTCCGATAACCTGACTGCCCAAGCGGTGCGCGCTCTGGCCGACTCCGGCGAGCTCTACCTGGTGGCCCGGGTGCAATGCTTCCGGGACCCTGTGTTGGCCCGGAATTGGATGGGCTCCATTATGACCCGGGGCGGCAACGTCTGGTATGACGTCCAGGGGTTGGGCTGGACCAGCCCGGCCAGCCAAGAGGCGACGGACTACCTGTCCGCCCTGTGCCTGGAGCTGGCGGATATGGGCTTTGACGAGATTTTGCTGGACAGCGCGGGATATCCCGATGCCGGCGAGGTCAACGTGTTGGCCGTCAGCGACAACCGGCCCGAAGACCTGAGCGCCCCTGTGACGGCCTTCTGGCAGCGCCTGTCGGAGGAGCTGGCGGCCAAGGATACGGCCCTGGCAGTCCAGACCACGGAGGATGCCCTGCGGGGGACCAACACCCTCAGCGGGGTCACCGCCGGCGGCTTGGCGCAATGCGCCGCCCGCGTGTGGCTGCCCGCCCCCACCATGGGCACCGATTACGCCGCCATCCTCGCCTCCGCCGGATTTGACGACACCGAAGCCCGCCTTGTCTACCCTGGTAGAACAGCGGGCAGCCGGTATCAATAAGTGAGCATTGCAATCAAAGGCGAAAAAGGGCCCCCACCAGGTGGGAGAGGTAACGTAAGGAAGTTACCTCTCCCACATTTTTATAGCCAGCCGAATGTGATTGAATTGCAGGGAATTTCAATATATCGGAGGACTATATCATGGAAAAGTCACTATTTGAGCAAATGGGCGGAACTTACCGCCAAGAGGGTGACTATCTTCTGCCAAACCTCACTGTGCCGGAAAGCGCACCTATTGGTATCTGGGGTCAACGCCGGAAGCAGTATCTGTTTGAGCATAGAAACCCACTCTACACCGCCTTGCTGTTCAGCGGGAAGTTATACGCCCACCTTGCCGACATCGACCATCAGGCGCAGGAAATGTTTTCCCAGTTGATTGAGCAGATGGCAACGCGAGAGGAAATCACCGAACAGCTAAAGGCAGAAAATCAGATGGAGTGGGTTGGAAAGATGAACAACATCCGCAATCGAGCGGAAGAAATCATTTTCAACGAGTATATATACTGTTGAGAGAGCTGTGACAGATGTAAAACAGGGGGCCTGGAACCGCGTGTTCCAGGCCCCCTGTTCCGTTATCGGTCAATCCTTTTCCGCATTGCTTCCGCCGGGATAGTCCACGAAGTGAACCGTCACGTTGGGGTCGTCCGGCATCTCGAAGGGAGGGATCTTGCCGCTCTCAATGTCGGAAATGATCTGTTGCCACTCCTCCGGGGTGTACTCAGGCGCTTGTGCCACGTCCCAGTCGTCCAGCGGCACGCCGTCCTTCTCTGACGTGAACACATACCCGTCAGACATCGCAACCTTGGCTGCGGCCTGGACTTTACCTGTATCAGCCTCAACAGGTTTACCTGTCCCACTTTCAATGTCTGCCGGGTTGTAGCTCATCATCACGTTCTCGTCCCCGTCAACGGATTTCGAGTACATTATACCCTCTTTGATCTCCTGCAAAATGCCCTCATACATAGCGATGGTCTCATCGATGATTTCCTGTGTCCACACAAACTCGCCCCGACCGCCGGTAGAGCCCGTTTCCCCAAGCATAGACTGGAGGTTTACCTTCTCCTGCTCCAGCCATGCGGCGTATTCCTCATAAGTCCACCACTCCACATTGGGAGTGGGAAAACGCCGTTCAAACTCCTCGTCTGTCATGGCCTCAAAGGTTTTCCCACCGTCAAAGCTGTAGTAGGTCTTTCCGTCCTTCGGATCGACGTAGGACATCAGCGTGCCCTCGTCGGCAGTGGTTTCCGCGTTCAGCTTCCGATCCAGATCCTCCCGAGAGGACGGGGCTGCGGACGCCGCAAAGGCGGTGGTAGCGCTTACTACCAGGGCAACGGCGAGGGCCAGTGCCAGAACAGACGCTTTTTTATACTTCATAATGGCTTCAATCCTTTCTTCGATTGCAAGTTTGCTGAAATGGTTGTAAAGTGAGAAACACCGGCTCCGGGTTTCCTCCATGTTAATCAGGGTCAGCGCATAGGAGGCTTTCTCCCTGCCGCCCAGAGTATCCATCACCCATTCATCGCAGGACAACTCCAAGTCCCGGTTGGCCAGAACATACATCACCCAGGCCAAAGGGTTGAACCAGTGGACGCACAGCACAGCGGCAAATACCAGCTTTGCCACGCTGTCAAAGCGACGGACGTGAATATACTCATGGGTGAGGATATAGGTCAGGGTGGTTTCATTGCCCCGTTCCATGTCCTCCGGGAGTAGGATCACCGGGCGCAGGACGCCATAGGTCAGCGGTGAGGACACCAAGGCAGACTGCCGTACCTCCAACGGTCTGTGTAGCCTTTGGCCCGCCAACCAGCGCCGGACAGCGGGGGTATTGTCCGGGCTGGAACAGCAGAACCGCTTTCTGGCCCGTACATAGGACACAATAAAATATGCCGCCATCAGCACCACACCGGCCAGCCAGACCATAGGCATAACTTCGCCGGGGGCTATTCCAGCCGATGCAGGTGTGCCAGCGGGTATTCCCACAGCCGGTGTTCCTGGAACAGATGTCCCGCCCGGTGCCAGATACTCGCCCACCACCGGCAGATGCTTTGCGGGAGTAAACAGGCTGAAGGGCAGGGGGATGGTGAAGGGCAGGAGCAGCCGCAGCGCCGCCATTTCCCACAGGGCCAGAAACGCCCCTTTGGGCAGGCGGTGGAGGGCCAACGCCCGAACCACCACAATGAACAGGATAAACACTCCGCCGGATAAGGTCATTTGCACAAGGCTCATTCGTTTTCCTCCTGGGCTTGCAGCTCCGCAACCATGCGCCGCAGATTGTCGATCTGGGCCTTTGACAGCTTCTGATGACCCAACAGGGACGCAAACAACAGATCGGGGGAGCTGTCGAACAGCTTGTGCAGCAATTCCTCCGTTTCCGCCGCCTGCACCACATCCCTGGCAATCAGGGCATGGCACAGAAAATTCGGCTCCCTACGCTCAATGGTGCCCTTGGCGATGCACTTTTTGATGACAGTGTAGGTGGTGTTCATGTTCCAGCCGGTGGTCTCTTTGAGTATGTCCGAAATTTGTTTTGCCGGCATATCCCCTTCTTTCCACAGCACATCCATGACTTTCAGCTCCGAGTCAAAGAGCTTGACGGTCATTTCACTCACTTCCTTTCAAACTATTGCAATAGTTTACACTGCATACACTATCACAGTCGTGCGGGTTTGTCAACACTATTCCAGTAGTTTATAAAAAGTTCAAATTTGACGGAACGAAAAATTTTTTTGAAAGTTGCATTGACGAACATGAGTTCCATGTGTTATTCTACAATACTCCCACACGGGAGCGCCAACTGAATAGGCTATACTGACTGAAACAGGTAAAGCCGGTTACATACACAAACCAAAACGAACACCAGCGGGGCGGGGCCGTCCTGCTGGTGTGGTTGTGTATGCAACCGGCTTCGTTCTTTGCCCAAAACAACTGAATGACCGTCTGAATGGGATACTCCGCCAAGACCTCCGCCATTGGGAGCGAGCGAGACAACGCCGCTGATGCTGTCAGGGGCAGGAACCTCATTCGGGGAACACGGCGAAAGTTTAGGCGGGGTGCAGGGTGCCCTTTTCAAAGGGCGGCCCTGCTTGGGGAGCCGTCCGCAGACGGCGGGGGCAAAGCCCCCCCTTCCCCCTCGGAGAGCCCACTGACATCTTTCCAGCCCGGAGGGCTGAAAGTGTCATAGTGGGTTAGATACTTTGAAAAAGTATCTAACGAGAACGGCGCAGGTCGCGCGGAACGGAGGTTCAGATGGAAAAAACGAATTTCACCGTGGCGAGGGTCGTCACCCATACCAGGGCAGGCGTGGGCAAGTGCGAACGCCACAACGAACGGAAAAACGAGAATTACGGCAATATGAATGTGGTTTTGGAGCGCACCCCCATGAACGTCCACTTCAAGGCTTGCGGCGAGTTGACCTACAATGAAACGCTGGACAGGCTGGTGGTGGATAGGGCGGTGTCCCTGCGTGGGCTGAAGGAGAACGCTAAAGTCTATGACGAGATGATTTTGGACGTGAACACAGATTACTTCGAGCGGCATGGCGGCTACAAGTTCGCCGGGGAGTTCTATGGGGAAGCATACCGCTTCGCCTGCAAGCTGTACGGGGAACAGAACATCCTCTCCGCTGTCATGCACGCCGATGAAATCAATCTGGCCCTGACGGAGAAGTATGGCCGTTCCATCTACCACTATCATCTTCACATTGTAGCACTCCCGGTGGTGGAAAAGCAAGTGCTGTGGTCAAAAAGGTGCAAGGATAAGGCGCTGGTGGGGACGGTCAAGGAAACTGTTCAGCAGGTCAGCCACTCCAAAAAGTGGAAGTCCCAGCGGGCGCTGGACGAGCAGGGCAAGCCCGCCTTTGACGATAAGGGCAGACCCAAGCTGATCCCATCGTACAGCATTTTGCAAGATGAATTTTGCCGCCATATGCAAGAAGCGGGTTTCACCGATTTTATCCGTGGGGAGCGTGGCAGCACAGCGGATAACCTGTCCAACCTGCAATACCAAATCAAGAAAGACACGGAACGCCTGGAGGCGATACAGGAGAAGATCAGGGCAGAGGAAGCCGAGTATGCGGTCGTCCATCCCGTCCACAAGACCCATGCCGAGATTGACGAAATGGGCAAGAAAACGCTGACAGGCAAAATCACAGTATCTCAGGATGATTTTGACACCCTTACCCAGCTTGCCAAAGAGGGCGTTTCCGGGCGGGGCCAGCTTAACCGGTTGAAAGAGGAAAACAACCAGCTTCAGGCCAGAATTTGGAGTTTGCAGGGCAGTTTGAATCGGCTGCAAGGGCAGTTCAACGAGTTGGCGGAGCGGTGCCGCCCCTATTTGGAAGCGGTCAGGTTCATGCCGGAGAAAGTGAAAGAATTGCTGGACAGCGTTCTGGCCCCGCTTCGCAAACACCAAGAGGAACAGGGCCGGTCTATCATGTACGTAAAGGGGAAGTCCCAGGAAAACAGGGGTGATATTAGATGAATATTGTTTTAGACCTGACAGAACGTGAGCAGGAAATTTTTGATGAAGCGATGGAGCGGGTAGATGAAACAGCGGCTTTCCTCGCCGGTATATCCCATGCGGAACGGTTAAACTGGCTGAAAGAACATCAATACAGCCACCCCATCAGCTTTGAGCGGGAGATCGGCGGCACTATTTACACCGTCAATGCCCATTTCAGCGAGAGCGCCACCGAAACCACTGAGGGAAAAGTAAATCGCATCCTTGCCCAAAATATCACACGTTAAAGTGTTGAAGTTTTGCGCCGGGTGTGGTATGATAAAGCCACCTTGCAATTCATATCACATCCGGCTGCGGAAAGGAGCATATTTTGAAGAAAAAGCAGCCAAATAATCAGAGAATTACTGTTCTCTATGCCAGATTATCCCGTGACGATGAAAAAGAGGGTATCTCGGGCAGCATCCAAAATCAAAAGGCTATCCTGGAGAAGTTCGCCGCAGACAACCACCTGCCTAATCCCCGATTCATGTTTGATGACGGGTACTCCGGGGTTACGTTCACCCGTCCGGCCTTCATGGAAATCATGGATTTGGCCGAGCAAGGGCTTGTGGCAAATCTTGTTGTGAAAGACCACTCAAGGCTGGGCCGTAACCGCCTTGTGGTGGGCCAGCTTCTGGAGGAAGATTTTGTCCGGCTGAATATCCGCTATATCGCCATCATGGACAACATCGACACCGCCAACGGGGTCAGCGACATCGTTCCCATGCAGGATTTGTTCAATGAATGGCACGCAAAAAATACGAGCGACAAAGTACGCCGTGTCATGCAGAGCCGTGGCAACGCCGGGATTCCACTCACCACCAACCCGCCCTATGGCTACACGAAAGCGCCGGAGGATAAGAACAGGTGGATCGTGGACGAGCCAGCGGCGGTAATCGTCAGGCGGATATTCCAGATGTGCGTTAGCGGCCTGGGGCCTACCCAAATCGCAAAAAAACTCAAAGCGGAGCAGGTGCCTACGCCGACCGAGTATTGGCGCAGTATCGGCAAGAAGTGCGGCCCCGGCACAGAGCGGCCATACAACTGGTGCTCCCACACGGTGGCAGAGATTTTAGACCGCCAGGAATATATAGGCGATACAGTGAATTTTCGTTCTTTCAGCCAGTCCTTTAAGCAGAAGAAACGGCTGGACAAGCCCCAGGAGGAATGGAAAATCTTCCCAGATGCCCATCCGGCCATCGTTGACAGGGAAACCTTTGCCCTCGTTCAAAACCTCCGACAGCACCGCCGCAGACCCACAAGGACAGGCGTTGTGAGTATGTTCTCCGGGCTTCTCTACTGCGCCGACTGTGGGAGCAAGCTGGGATATAGCGCCACCAACAACTACAAGCGGGAGCAGGCGTTTTTCTTCTGTTCCGCCTACCGTGGCAATTCCGATTTGTGTTCCGCTCACTATATCCGGGAGAAAGTGGTGGCACAGCTTGTCCTTGAGGGGCTGCAACGGCTGTTATGGTATGTCCAGGTCTATGAAGAACGGTTTGCCCAGGAGCAGATGGAGCGGTTTGGCCTGCAAGAGAAAAAGGCGCTGACCGCCAAGCGCCGGGAGTTGGACAAAGCTCAAATTCGGGTTGTGGAAATCGACCAGCTTATCCAGAAAAGCTACGAGGATATGACCAAGGGCCTGCTGTCCGAGGAACGGTTCGCCACGCTAACAGTATCGCTGGAAACTGAGCAGAAGCAGTTGAAAGCGGCTATCCCGGAGATGGAAGCCCGTCTGGACGCTACTACGGATAAGACCGCTGATTTGCAACGGTTCATTGAGCGGGCCAGACAGGTGACAAGGCTGACGGAGCTGACGCCTGAAATTGTCCACGAGTTCATTGACAAAATCGTGGTGTCCAAGTCGGAAAAGGTGGACGGAAAGCGGTATCAGCGGGTGGACATTCACTACAACACCATTGGCCTGTGGGCAGCGCCAGAGCCGGAAACGCTGGAACGGGAATATCTGGCCTACTATAATTCCATGCAGAAGCGCAGGAAAAAGACGGCGTAGCAACCGCCACGCCGTCCTAATCGAACGATTTCCACTTACCGGCACCCGTCCACGGGGCAACTTCCTTATGGGAGTTGCCCCGTGCGGTGGGGGCCCTTTTTGTGGTCAAACACGACTCACACGGCCAGGAAGAACTTGATGAGGAACAGGGCGGAGATGACGTAGGTCAACACAGACACGTCTTTGGCCTTGCCGGTAAATACCTTGATAACGGTGTGGGCGATGAGGGCCAGACCGATGCCGTGGCCGATGGAGCCGGAAATGGGCATGGCCAGCAACATGATGAACACGGGGGTGGCGGTGGCCATATCGTTGAAATTGATGTTCTTCAGGCCACCCAGCATCAGAATGCCCACATAGATGAGGGCGGCGGAGGTGGCAGCAGCGGGGATGATAGCCGCGATGGGGGCGATGAACATGCAGGCCAGGAACAGGATACCGGTGGTCAGGGCGGTCAGACCGGTGCGGCCGCCGGCCTCCACACCGGAGGCGGACTCCACGAAGGTGGTGACGGTGGAGGTGCCGGTACACGCGCCCACCACGGTGCCGATTGCATCGGACAGGAGGGTCTCCCGCATCTGGGGCATTTTGCCGTCCTTGTCCACCATCTTGGCCCGGTTGGCGGTGGCGATTACGGTGCCGATGGTGTCAAACATGTCAATGATGCAGAAGGTGATAATCAGGATGATAACGGTGGTCCACCCCAGGGAGAACAGAGTGGCAAAATCAAACTTGAGCAGAGTGGTCTGCGCCATGTCGCCAAAGGGGGGCAGCCAGTTGGCGGTGGACAGGGAGGCAAAGGGGTTGGACCCCAGGAAGACGGCCTGACCGGCCCAGTTGACCACCGAGGCGATGAGCATGCCGAACAGCACCGCGCCCTTGACCTGATAGTGGGCCAGGATGATGATGGCAAACAGGCCGATGAACATGGTCGCCACAGTGAGCACCATGGCGGGCCAGTACTCGCCCAGGGCCTCCTTGGCGGTGCTGGCGGCCAGCGCCCCGAAGAAGTCCCGCATGACGTAGTTTTCATTGGCGGCGCCCACGCCCGCGTTGGAGCCGAAGCCGATGTTCATCAGCATCAGGCCGATGGCGGGGCCGATGCCCAGCCGCACCCCCAGGGGGATGGCTTCCACGATTTTCTCCCGGACGTTCAGCACCGAGAGGACCAGGAAAACCACGCCTTCCACCAGGATGATGCACAAACCGGCCTGGAGGCCGGCCAGGTACGAGCAGCCCGCCGCGCCGGCGATCTGGGCGATGACCACGGCAAAGTAGGAATTGAGGCCCATGCCGGGGGCCAGCGCGAAGGGCTTGTTGGCCAGGAAGGCCATGCAGAACATGGCCACCGCCGAGGCCAGACAGGTGGCCAGGAACACACCGTTCCAAGCGGCGGCGCCATCTGCGCCGAAGCCGCCGAACGCGCCTTGGCCGAAGCCGACGATCAGGTTGGGGTTCAGGGCGATGATATAGGCCATCGTCATGAACGTGGTGAGCCCAGCCACGATCTCGGTGCGGACCGTAGTGCCGTTCTCCTTCAGCTTAAAGATTTTTTCCATAAAAACTCCCTCTCCCATTTTTCTTTCGGCAAACCGGAGCGGGACGCAAAAACAAAATGAGTCCGGAAACAAACCAAATTCCCGAACCTGTTCTGTTTTCGGTAGTTGCCCAAATAGGTTGGGCAGTAGAGACTCGGGGCCCATCTCGTCCCGATTATACCGAAGAATATTGACTTGACAAGAAGGATGATATCATAAACTCTGGGAAAATTCTACAGTTTTTTCCCGCGGCGAAAAACTTCATTACATTTTGACAAGAAGGGACAGAAATAGTATAATATCTCTCGTATAAATTACAGGGGAACGGCGGGCACGCCGCCCCGATTAGGAGATGAGCCGCATGACCTATGAAATGACTGTGGCCGGGGTCACCCGCCAACTGCCTCTGCGCCCCATCAGCGACACCTTGATGATTGGTGCGTTTGTCATCTTCGGCGACGTGGAGTTGACCTGCGCCTGTGCCCGGGACCTGCTGAAAATCGCCCCGGACTTCGACTACATGGTGGCCCCGGAGGCCAAGGCCATCCCCCTGGTTCACGAGATGGCCCGTCAGGGCGGCCGGAACGATTACTTCCTGGTGCGCAAGGCCCCCAAGCTGTACATGGACGGGGTGTTCGAGGCGGTGGACCGCTCCATCACCACCGTGGGGGAGCAGAAGCTTTATATGGACGGCGCGGACGCGAAGAAAATCTGCGGCAAACGCATCCTCATTTTGGACGATGTGATCTCCACCGGTGGGTCGCTGGCGGCGGTGGAAAGCCTGGTGGACCAGGCCGGAGGCCAGGTGGTGGGCCGCATGGCCATTCTGGCCGAGGGCGGCGCCGCCAATCGGGAGGATATCCTGTTTTTGGAGAAGCTGCCCCTGTTCGACGCCCAGGGAAAACCGCTGGAATAAACGGCAAAGCGCCGGAGCCAAGAAGCTCCGGCGCTTTCTTTATCTCGCCCTGGCAAACGTCAGGCCTACCACAGACCTTGCGCCCGCCTGGCGCAGAGCGGCGGCGCACTCCGACAGCGTCGCGCCGCTGGTGGCCACGTCATCGATGAGCACCATCCGTTTCCCTGTCAAATCCAGCCCCGGCTGGGTGCGATAGGCCCCCTGGACATTGGCTTTTCTGGCCTCATCCTCCCCGCTTTGGGATTGGACGGCGGTAGCCCGGGTTTTCTCCAGGGCGCGCTCCACCGGCAGACCCGTCAGCTCGCCCACACGGCGGGCCAACAGCTCCGCCTGGTCGTAGCCCCGCTCCCGCTTGCGCTTCGGGTGCAGGGGCGTCCAGGTAATCAGGTCTACCGGTTGCGTCCAGCGGTCCCGGAGGCACTGGGCCATCAGCGTCCCAAACAGCGCGGCGTGCCCCCGGACGCCATCGAACTTGTAGCGGTACATCCCATCCCGCACGCCGTCTTTGTACCACAGCGGCGACAGGCAGGCGTCGCAGAACTCCACATACTTGGCGTCGCCCGGCTCGGTCCAGGGCAGTTCCTCCTGACATGAGGCGCACCACCCCTCCTCGCCCCGCTCCAAAATACGCCCGCAGAACGGGCACTTGGGTGGGTAGAGCAGGTCCAGCAAAAAACGCAGCGGACTCATTGCTCCTGGTCCAGCAGGTCAATGGGGCCGTGCTCTTTTTCAAATTCCCGGACGCATTGGTTGACCAAATACAGAATCTGCCCGCTCATGGAGCGGCCCTCGTAAGCCGCCACGGACTGAAATTTGTCGTGGAGTTGCCGGTTCATCCGGATGCTGAGGTATGCTTTGTCATTCATAGGTCTGCCCTCCCTGTGTAGACCTAAACCATACCCTATTGAACTGATTTTTAGTCTGTTTTTAGTTGTTCTTATGGCACAAAATTTTCAGCTCACGCAAGTATAGTCAAAATAATACCGCCTACAAGCAAAGCAATGCCAATCATGAACTCAAGCAGACCGATTCGCTTGGCGTATTGCTCATCCCTGCGCCCTTTTTGATAATCTGCCTCGAAACCGTTAATGAGACTGTATTTCCTTCGAAAATAAATGAAGTATCCAAACAGTAAAAATGCCAAGCCAAGCGCAAGGGTAATAATTTTTACAATAATCATATGAATCCCTCCGCAAATTAGGTATTTTTATTTTAACATATCAAAATATCTAATGCAACAGCGTTTGTGAAATCACCGGATTTTCAATCAGCGGCGCTGAGCTTAAAAAGGAACTTCGGCAAAAAACACTGTACTTTTCCCTCCAACTGTGATATACTTCCAGAAACGGCTCCTCCCTCCGGGTTGAGTAGAGCCTTTTTCCTTTGGCGTAAAGCGCCACAGCGGCGCTTTTTGATCGGCAGAGCACAGGAACGGCACCGGCTGCGGGGCCGGGACCACCCCTTACCGGCGGGACAGGGTCGGGCAGGGGTTAGACCGGTCTGCACAGCACAGCAGCGTTGAGCCGCCCGTCGCGGGAAGGCGAAGCGTAACAACTGCGGGGGAGTGCGCCGCGTATTTTGCCGTATCCACAGCTCTCTGCCATCTACATAGGAGCAGTAGGCGGGGCCTTTTGCGGTCCGGCCTCAATTCCTTGCGCATCTATCATCAACATAACAAAAAAGGAGCATTTATGGCAGAAAAACTGAAAATCATTTCTCTCGGCGGTCTCAACGAGATCGGCAAGAACCTCACCGTCTATGAGCACGGCAACGACATTATCCTGGTGGACGTGGGCATGGGCTTCCCGGACGACGACATGTATGGCATTGACGTGGTCATCCCCGACTTCACCTACCTGATCCAGAACCGGGACCGCATCCGGGCCATCTTCATCACCCACGGTCATGAGGACCACATCGGGGCCATCCCCTACCTCATGCGGGATGTAAACGCCCCCATCTACGCCACCCGGATGTCTGCGGGCCTCATCAAGCTGAAGCTGGACGAGCACCGCCTCACCGATAAGGTTAAGCTCATCACCTGCGAGGCCGGGGAGACCGTGAAAGCGGGCAAATTTTCCGTGGAGTTCATCCACATCAACCACTCCATCGCCGACGCGGTGGCCTTCGCCATCCGCACCCCCGTCGGCGTATGCGTCCACACCGGCGACTTCAAAATCGACCCCACCCCCATCCAGGGCGGGATGGCCGACCTGACCCGGTTGGGCGAGTTGGGCAACGAGGGCGTGCTGGCCCTGCTGTGCGACTCCACCAATGTGGAACGCCCCGGATTTACCAAGAGCGAGCGGTCCGTAGGCGCATCTTTCGACGCGCTGTTCCGGGGCTGTGAGCAGCGCATTATTGTCACCACCTTCGCCTCCAACATTGACCGCATCCAGCAGATTATCAATGTAGCGGCGAAATATGGCCGGAAGGTGGCGGTTACGGGGCGGAGCATGGAAAATGCCATGAAGGTATCCACCGAGCTGGGCTATATGAATATCCCGGCGGGGACCGTCATCGACATCGCCCACATCAAAACCCTGCCTCCCGACAAGGTGTGCATTATCACCACCGGAAGTCAGGGCGAGACCATGTCCGCCCTCACCCGGATGGCTTTTAACACCCACCGCCAGGTGGACATTCAGCCCGGCGACCGGGTCATCATCTCCGCCTCCGCCATCCCCGGCAACGAGGACTCCATCGGAAACGTCATCAACGAGCTCTACCGCCGGGAAGCCGAGGTGGTCAATGAGCGGGAACTGCCCCTCCATGTCTCCGGACATGCCTGTCAGGAGGAGCTGAAGATCATACACGCCCTGGTGCGGCCCAGGTTCTTTATCCCCGTCCACGGGGAGCAGCGGCACCTCAAGACCCACGCCAGGCTGGCCCGGGACATGGGCATGGACCCCCGGAACATTGTCATCAGCGACGTGGGCCGGGTCATTGAGATCACCCAAAACAGCGCCAAGCTCAACGGCACCGTCCCCGCGGGCAAGGTGTTTGTGGATGGCTACGGTGTGGGCGACGTAGGGGCGGTGGTCCTCCGTGACCGCCAGCACCTGGCTCAGGACGGTATGGTGGTGGTTGTGGTATCCATGTCCGGCGAGGACGGCGCGGTGATTTCCGGGCCGGATATCATCACCCGAGGCTTCGTGTATGTCAAGGAATCCGAGGAGCTGATGGAGGAGCTGCGCCAGGTGGCAGTGGACGCGCTGAACACCTGTGAGCAGCGCCATGTGCGGGACTGGTCGTCCATCAAATCGGAGATGAAGGGCGCGCTGTCCGGCTACCTCTACAAGAAAACGAAACGCAATCCCATGATTTTGCCTGTCATCATGGAGGTATAAGGAAGCACCCCCGTCTGGCGGACGGGGGCGCTTCTCCTAAAATCATCATTTAGAAAGATGGTACTGCCCGGGGTTCCTCCCGAGCAGTACCATCTCTTCTTTTTGGGCACTTTTTCAAGTGGTAAATAGCGGTATAACTAACCCTTAAACCTCTGCCCTACCTTCGCCCGATTTCCCGAACGTCTTGATTGCCCGCTCGGTTTCGGCCCGCTTCTCCTCCAGGGCCTGCTCCAGGAGCATGTCTTTCACCTTCATCAGGCGCGTGGTGGTAGCCCGGTCGTTCTCATCCAGCTTCATGGTGATATACCGGATGGAATCCTGAGTGTTGGGGATGACCACATACTCCAGGGCGTTGACGCGGCGGCGGGTCTTTTCGATCTCCTCCGCCATGAGCTGGGCGGCCTTCTCGGTCTGGGCCAGCTTGAGCATGTTCTGGAACACCTCGCCCAGGGCGGCCACCGCCCCGTCCAGCTCGCCGCTGGTGGCGGCGAAGCCGTAGGGGAAGATGTCGCCGGTGTCGTCGGTGCGGGTCTGGTAGTGGTAGACGGGCACATTGACGGACATGATGTTCTGGAAGCTCATGGTGAGTTCCACGGACTGCTTGGGGTACATCAGCGCCTGCTCCATGGCCTGGGCGCTCATCAGCGCGGAGGCCACGGTGAAGGAGCTATGCACCCGCATCAGATCCTCCTCCACCTGGGAGCGCAGCTCCCGCAGCTCCCGGACCGTGTCCAGGAACTGCTTCATCAGCTCGTCCCGCTTGTCCTTGAGCAGCTTATGGCCCCGCTGGGCGGTTTTCAGCTTGCCCTTGAGGCGGGTGAGCTCCATTCGGGTGGGGTTGACCACGGTGTTTGCCATGTCTGAACCCCTCCTTTACTGCTCTTTTTTCGGCAGGTATTTCTCGATGAACTCCGGCTTGATCCGCTTCAGCTCCGCCTTGGGCAGGATGGACAGCAGCTCCCAGCCCAGGGCCAGGGTGTCCTCAATGGAGCGGTTCTCCTCATAGCCCTGGTTGACGTACCGCCGCTCGAACTCATCGGCGAACTTGGCGTACAGCAGGTCGGTGGGGGTCAGCGCCGCCTCGCCCAGGATGGACATCAGCTCCTTGTTGTCCTTACCAGTGGAATACGCGGCAAAGAGCTGGTTGAGCACGTTGGCGTGGTCCTCCCGGGTCTTGCCTTCGCCGATGCCCTTATCCTTCAGACGGGACAGGGAGGGCAGAACGTCCACCGGGGGATTGATGCCCTGGCGGTACAGGGGCCGGGACAGGATGATCTGACCTTCGGTAATATAGCCGGTCAGGTCGGGGATGGGGTGGGTCTTATCGTCCTCGGGCATGGTCAGGATGGGGATCATGGTGATGGAGCCGGGCTTGCCAAGCTGACGGCCCGCGCGCTCGTACATGGTGGCCAGGTCGGTGTACAGGTAGCCGGGGAAGCCGCGGCGGCCCGGGACCTCCTTCTTGGCGGCGGACACCTCGCGCAGGGCTTCGGCGTAGTTGGTGATGTCGGTGAGGATGACCAGCACGTGCATATCCTTCTCGAAGGCCAGGTACTCGGCCGCCGTCAGCGCCATACGGGGGGTGGAGATGCGTTCCACGGCGGGGTCGTTGGCCAGGTTGGTGAACAGCACCGTGCGGTCGATGGCGCCGGTGCGCTTGAACTCCTGGACGAAGAACTCGGACTCCTCGAAGGTGATACCGATGGCGGCGAACACCACGGCGAAGTTGCCCGCGTCGTCGCCCAACACGCGGGCCTGACGGGCAATCTGGGCGGCCAGGTTGGCGTGGGGCAGGCCGGAGCCGGAGAAGATGGGCAGCTTTTGTCCGCGCACCAGGGTGTTCAGCCCGTCGATGGTGGACACGCCGGTCTGGATAAACTCGTCCGGGTAGTCCCGGGCGGCGGGGTTCATGGGCAGGCCGTTGATGTCCCGGTACTCCTCGGCCAGGATGGCGGGGCCGCCGTCGATGGGCACGCCCATGCCGTTGAACACCCGGCCCAGCATGTCGCCGGACACGCCCAACTGGAGGGGGTGGCCCAGGAAGCGGACCTTGGACTGGGCCAGGTTGATGCCCGCGGCGGACTCGAAGAGCTGGACCACGGCGGTGTCGCCGTTGACCTCCAGCACCTTGCCGCGGCGGATGCCGCCGTCGGGCAGCTCCACCTCCACCAGCTCGTCGTAGGTGACGTTTTCCACCATTTTGACCATCATCAGCGGGGACGCGATCTCCTGGATGGTTTTATACTCTCGGATCACAGTTCCTCACCAGCCTTTCTGACGACCTCGTCGATCTCCTGTTCCATGGCGGCGGAGATGCCGGCGTACACCTGGGCGTACTCGTCGGCGGGTACGCTCTTGGCGCGGCCGATGCGCTCACGGGCGGGGATCTCAAACAGCTTGGCGGCGGGGGCGCCCTTCTCGATGGCCACCCGGCACAGCTTGTCGTAGTCCAGGATCATGGCCAACAGCTTCTCCTGACGGTCGTAGCTGGAGAAGGAGTCGATGTCCACGAAGGAGTTTTGCTGGAGGAAGTCCTCGCGGACCATGCGGGCGGTTTCCAGAGTGAGCTGGTCGGCGGGGGACAGGGAGTCCTTGCCGACGAGCTGCACGATCTCGTTCAGGCTGGACTCCTGCTGGAGCACGCCCATGGCCTGCTCCCGGTTCTGGAGGAACTCGCGGCCCAGGTTCTCGTCAAACCAGGGCTTCAGGGAGTCCAGATACAGGGAGTGGGAGGTCAGCCAGTTGATGGCGGGGAAGTGGCGCTTGTAGGCCAGGGAGGCGTCCAGGGCCCAGAACACCTTGACGATCCGCATGGTGCCCTGGGAGACGGGCTCGGCCAGGTCGCCGCCCGGGGGGGACACGGCGCCCACGGCGGTCAGGCTGCCGCGGCGGTCCTCCTCGGATCCCAGGCAGGACACGGAACCGGCCCGTTCATAGAACTGGGCCAGACGGGAGGCCAGGTAGGCGGGGTAGCCTTCCTCGCCGGGCATCTCCTCCAGACGGCCGGACATCTCGCGCAGGGCCTCGGCCCAGCGGGAGGTGGAGTCGGCGATAACGGCCACATCGTAGCCCATGTCACGGAAGTACTCGGCGATGGTAATGCCGGTGTAGATGGACGCCTCGCGGGCGGCCACAGGCATGTCGGAGGTGTTGGCGATCAGGACGGTACGCTTCATCAGCGTCTCGCCGGTGCGGGGGTCCACCAGCTCGGGGAACTCCCGCAGCACGTCGGTCATCTCGTTGCCGCGCTCGCCGCAGCCGATATACACCACGATGTCCACGTCGGACCACTTGGCCAGGGCGTGCTGCATGACGGTCTTGCCGGAGCCGAAGGGGCCGGGGATTGCGGCGGTGCCGCCCTTGGCCACAGGGAAGAACGTATCGACAATACGCTGGCCGGAGGACAGCGGCTTGACAGGGGGATACTTGTGCTTATAGGGGCGGCCCACGCGGACGGGCCAGCGCTGGCTCATGGTCAGGTTGACCTCGGTGCCGTCCTCCTTGACCAGCACGGCGATGGTCTCCCGGACGTTATACTGCCCGGCGGAAACCACGCTCTTCAGCTTGCCGCTGAGGGTGGGGGGCACCATGATCTTGTGGAGCACCACCGGGGTCTCGGGGACGGTGCCGATGATGTCGCCGCCCACCACCGCGTCGCCGGCTTTGGCCACGGGGGTGAATTCCCACTTCTTCTCCAGGTCGATGGCGGGCACCTCCACGCCGCGGGGGAGGTTGTTGCCGTGGACCTTCTCCATGATTTTCTCCAGCGGGCGCTGGATGCCGTCGTAAATATTTTCGATCATGCCGGGGCCCAGCTCCACGCTCATGGGGGAGCCGGTGGTCACCACCTCGGTGCCCGGGCCCAGGCCGGAGGTCTCCTCGTAGACCTGGATGGAGGCGGAGTCGCCGTTCATGGTGAGGATCTCACCGATCAGGCGCTCGGGACCCACGCGGACCACGTCGGACATGTTGGCGTCCGCCATGCCGGTGGCCACCACCAGGGGGCCGGAGACCTTAACTACTTTTCCCATAGGCTTTCAAAACCTTCTTTCATACATAAGGTCGTTATTCAATCGTAACTCGCAACGCTTTTACAGAATATCCGCGCCAACCGCCCGTTCCACAGACTTTTTGATGTTGGCCATGCCCATGCCCAGGCTGCCCTCCTTGCCGGGGATCAGGATAACGGCGGGGGTCAGCTCGTCCTTATACCGGGCGATGTCCGCATCCATCTGGGCGGCGAACTGCTCGGTGAGGTAGACCACCGCGTAGTCCTCGCGGGCGATGCGGTGGAGAGTGTGGCGGGCCTGTTCCACGTTGTCCACGGGGAAGACCGTCAGCCCCAGGGCCTTGAAGCCCATGACGCTGTCCTGATCGCCCAACACGGCGATTTGATAGCTGTTTGCGGCCATATGCCTCCCCCTCTCTTAACAGTAGGCCCGGCGCAGGCGCTGCCGGATGGTGTTTCCATCGATGCCCGCCATGCGTCCGGTGATGATGATGCGGATGGCGGTGGCCTCTGCCTCCCGGGCGTAGAGATAGGCCACCACGGGCTGCTCCCCGAAGGGGATCATCCGTGCCTTGGCAAGGTAGGCCATCACCGCGTCGTCGCACATCCGCTCGAAGTCGGTGAGGGCGCCTCCGTTGGGGACGGCCAGGGCGGCACCCGCCTCAGCGGCGGCCTTGAACGCGGTGTTCTTGAACACCTTGCCCAGTTCGGCGCCCTTCACCTTGGCGATGGCGTCCGGGGGCACGCTGCCCCCCTCCACCAGCACCGCGCGCAGGAATTCGCCTGCCTTGTCCAGCCTCGCAGCGCGGACCGCGGAGCGCAGATTGGCCCCGTCGATGAGGGTGGTGACATAGCCCTCCAGGAACTTACTGCCGGACTGCTTGGCCAGTACAGCCAGCTCCTCAAAATAGGCCCGGTCCAAGATGATGTCGGCCTGCTGGGGATCGCCGGAGGAACCCAGCACCTCCCGGGCGTGGCCGATGGCCTCCTGGAATGTGTCGGCATAGGCCCGCAGGTCCTCCCGGCGGTAGTCCTCCGCCAGCTCTGCGGGGGCGTACCGGCCGCCGCCCAGAAGCAGACGGTCCTGGTCCAGCTTCAAGGCCTCGGCTTTGACCAGCGTCTTGGCGTTGTGGTAGTCGTATTTGCAGCGGAACACGTCGATCAGCGCATCGTTGCCCACCGCCTTGCCCATGTCCGCGAACAGCGCGGCCTGTGCGTCGGCCAGCATGGCCTCCAGGGCGGAGAAGGTGACCTCGGGCAGGTCCGGATAGCCGCACTCGCCCAGTACCTTGGCCGCGTCGTTCACGTCCTTGGCGTCGATCATCCGCTCCATCCGCTCGGCGGTGAGCAGCTTGGTCTCCAGCACCCGCACCCGGGCGGAGATGGACAGAAAGTCGTTTTCTTTGATTTTCTTCACGTTTGACAAGGTTTTTCCCCCTTTCCGTTTAACTTGAAAGGGGACGGTCAGTCAAACAGCACTTTGGCCACCTCGCCCGCCAGCGCGCCGCGCTGGAGCCGGATGAGAGTGTCAAAGGTGCAGTTGACCTCCACCGCGCCGTCGCTGAGGATGAAGCCGCCGTCCATGGGGCGGGTTTCCTCGGACAGGGTGAGCATCCCGGTGCCGCTGAGGACGGCGGAGGCCCCGGTGACCACCTTGTCCAGGACGGCGCCCACCTTGGAGCCGGCGACCTCCTCGGGCAGCTTGGGGGAGACCGCCTTGGCCAGCTTCTCGTTGGCCGCCATCACCACTGCCTTGCCCACCTGGGCCCGGTCGGGGGCGGAGAAAATCAGCTTCTCCTTCCCGGTGACGGACGCCTTCACCGCCAGATCCGCCAGGAAGGCCACGTACTCCTCCCGGGGCAGGTCCAGCAGCTTCTTATGGGCCGCCTGGAAGGCCTCCTCAATCACGTCCTGTTTGGCGGCCAGCACCGCCTTGCGGCACTCCATCTGGGCCGTAGAGTCCAGGTGGCGGGCGCGGGCCTCGGCGGCCTTGCGGCCCTGCTCCAGCACCTCATCCGCCGCCGCCTGGGCCTGGGCCTGGTACTTGGCGGCGACCTCCGCCGCCTGGGCGCGGGCCTGGGCCAGCAGGGCGTCGTTCTCCTGTTTGCCGTCCTCTGCGATGCGTGCGGTAATCTTTTCAATTCCGTTCATGTGTTTGGCTTACCGCCTTTCTGAAATCAAATCGTGACCCATTACAGGGCGTACATCAGCATGAGGATGGTGCCCACCAGGGACAGAATGGCGTAGAACTCCACGATACCGCACATAATGACGCCCTTCATGTAGTCGTCAGGCTTCTTGGCCACGATGGCGCTGACGGAGGCGGCGGCTACGCGGCCCTGAGCGATGGCGGAGAGCAGGCCGCCCAGCATGACGGGCACGCAGGCGAAGAGGATGGCCATGCCGTCGCCCACGGTGAGCTGGGCGGGGCTGCCGGAGAAGAAGCCCAGGGTGAACAGGCCGAAGAAGCCGGCGGCCAGGCCGTACAGGCCCTGGGTGCCGGGAAGGGCCTGGAGGATCATGCACTTGGTGAAGTGCTCGGGGGTCTCGGACAGGACGCCAGTGGCGGCCTCGCCCACCATGCCGGTGCCCTTGGCGGAGCCAATGCAGCACAGGCCAACCGCCAGAGCGAAGCCGATGAAGGCCAGAGCCTGGCCGCCTACCATTTCAAAAAACGCTACCATTTTAGTGTTCCTCCTTCAAAATATCGACATATTTGGTTTCTACTGCAAGAGGACGGAAGGCCTTGCCGCCGTCCTGATAAAAACGCCCGAAGAATTCCAGGCATTGCAGACGCATGGTGTGGACATAACAGCCCAGCAGGTTGAGCACCAGGTTCAGGGTGTTGCCGATGATGGCCACGATGATGAAGGGGACCAGGCCGAACACCGAACCCAGGGTGTTGAATACCGAGGCGATGATGGAGCCTGCCATCATCAGGGCCATCAGGCGCAGGTAGGACAGGATGTCGCTGAAGTAGCCGGAGATGCCCTGATAAGCGTCCCAGATCCAGGTGACGGCGCCCAGGGCGCTCTTGGAACGGATGATGCTGCCCGTTGGCAGCAACACCACGCCCAGCACCAGCACCACGATGCCCACGGTGCCCAGCGCGGCGGGAGCGCCCGGGATCATGGGGCCGCCAATGGCCAGGGCCGTGCCGATGAGGATGCAATACCAGGCAATCTCCTGGGTGACGGCGTCCAGCGGGTTGCCGTGGCGGAACTTCTCTTCCACGCTGACGGCCATGCCCACGAACACCTGGATGACGCCCAGAATCATGGAGCCGATCATGACGGTGATGGTGTCGTTGATGGGGGTGAACAGGGGCTTCCAGAACCAGACGAAGGCGCCCGCCGCGTCGTGATAGCCGGGGACGGACGCGCCGGTGAGCTCAAAGAGCTTGGCAAGGAAGTCGCCGAAGAAGCTGCCCGTGAGACAGCCCCAGAAGATGGAGCTGATGCCGCACATGAAGAACATGGACATCATGTTCTTCATGCCACCCTTGGGCCTGGCCTTGGCCAGGAAAAAGGCGGTGCCCAGCACCATCAGCACGCCGTAGCCGATGTCGTTCATCATAAACCCGAAGAACAGAATGAAGAACGGGGCCATCAGCGGGTTGGGGTCCACGGTGTCATAGGCGGGCATGGCGTACATCTCGGTGATGGCGGTGAAGGGTGCGGTGACGGGGTTGTTTTTCAGCTTGATGGGGACCTCGGGGTACTCGTCCTTGGTGGGTTCCGCGATCTCCCAGGCGCAGTTGAAGCCGTCCAGCACCTTCTCCAGCCCGGCCTCATTCTCTGCGGGCAGCCAGCCGTCCAGGACGAAAGCCGCGTCAGTGTCAATGAGCCGGGCCTTGTTCTGCTCCCGGCTGATCTCCTGGCTCACCCGGTCCACACAGCGGCGCAGGGCGTCCCGCTTGCCGCCGAAGGCGGCCAGGTCGGCCTTGCACTGCTCCGTTTCACGCTCCAGGGCGGCGATGCGGTTGTCCAGCTTGGCGATGTTTTCCGCCGCCGTCCCCGTCCAGCCCCGCAGGGTGACCCGGGACGCGCCGAAGGGCCGCATGGCCTCGTTACACTCGCTCAGGGCCGAGTGGTGGCAGATCAGCAGGAAGTATTGCAGTTCCCTGTCGCTGCCCGCGCGGATAAGCTGGGCAAGCTCCGTAGCCTGGCCCACCGCCGCCTCCAAGGCGGCGAAATCGGTTTTGCTGGGAACTGAGCAGAAATGTACCGGCACCGTGGCCGTCCCCTCCTCGTCCAAGGGCACGTCCAGGCTGGACCAGGGTTCCAGCGACGCCTTCTGGGTCTGGAGCTTGGCGCGCTCCGCCGCCTTGGCGGCCAGAGCCTGCTCCCCCTCCGTCACCCGGCGGGCGGCGTCCAGTCCGTTGGCGTAGGCGCGGTCGCTGAACAGCTCGGCCTCCGTGACCGTGGGGCGCGGGGTGAACAGCCCGTCCTTGGACGGGGCGTATTTCCGCAGGGTCTCCAGGGCTCCGTTGAGCAACAGGCTCTGCTCCTTTGCCTGCTCCAGCCCCGCCGATTCGGGTTTGGCCAGGCCCTCCCATTCGGGATCGGACAGGTCGATGGCAGGTTCCCGGATCTCCACGCAGCCCAGGCTCTGGAGCTTGCGCAGAAGCTGCTCCCGTTCAGGGCGCAGGGCCAGCAGCCGCAGCCGTTTCATTTTGACAATGGCCATTAGTTGCTCCCTACCCTTCCGACGATCAGCCCGGCGGCCTTGTCAAGGCGCTTGCGGGCGTCCTGCTTCAGCGCCTCGCACCGCGCGGCGTTGTCGGCAAGGGTCTGCTCCGCCTTCTTTTCGGCCTGGAGCTCCGCGTCGGCCAGCATGGCTTTCGCCGCTTCCTCCGCACGGGCTCGCTGGTCCTGGACGAGCTGCCTGCCCGCCCGCTCCGCGTCCGCTACGATGCGCTTGGCCTCCTCCGCCGCCTCGGCCCGCCGCTCCCTCGCGGCCTGTTCCGCCTCAGTGACCTTTTGGATGGCCTCTAAAGACATAACACTTCACCTCTCTTAACTTGTCGGGGGGAGGTAGAGTGCAATCCTCCCCCCATTTTCCTTAAAGATTTTACCATTCCTTTTTCAACTTATCAACCCTTCTTTCAAAATAAAAATAACAAGGCGGCGGATTTGTCATGCGCTCTTGTTTTTGCCGTTTTGTTTTGGTATAATCTAATATCTATGGAACGCGCTCCCTGCTCCGGAGGTTGGCAGAAAGAGGTGGTTGAGATGTATCAGAAGCTGACGCGGATGCTGGCCCCACGCATCGGACTGTACTTCGCCGTGATGCTGGCCTTCGCCGGCGTCACCGCCCTGCTGGGCCACCGGCAGGCGGCGGTGGCGGAGTTGGTTGCCATCGTGGCGCTGCTTGCGGCCTGTCTGGTCTCCGCCCTCCGGCAGCGGCGGGAGGCCGGGCGGTATTTAAAGGAGATCATGGACAGCATGGACCAGGCCACCCGGGACAGCACCCTCAACTGCCCCCTGCCCCTGGTGATGTTCCGGCCGGACACCGACGAGGTGGTCTGGTCCAACGACCGCTTTTTGCGACTCACCGGAGATCAGGAGACCATGTTCGACACCCACCTGGCCGACCTGGCCCCCAGCTTCGACAGCCGCTGGCTGCTGGAGGGCAAGAGCGAGTGCCCGGAAGAGGTGGAACTGAACGGGCGGCGCTACCAGGTGTTCGGCGACATGGCCCGGCCCGCCGCAGAAGCCGGCGAGGGCCTGTTGGCTACCACCTACTGGCTGGACGTCACCGATCTGGCCGACACCCGGGACATCTACAAGGCTACCCGGCCCGTGATGGCCCTGCTGCTGCTGGACAACTACGAGGACGCCATCAAGGGCCTGGACGAGGACATCCGCTCCGCCATCCTCAGCGACATCAGCCGGCGCATGTCCCAGTGGGCGGAGCAGTCCCAGGCATTATTCCTGCGGCTGGACCGGGACCGGTTCCTCCTCCTTTTCGAGGAGCAGTATCTGGCGGATTATAAGGAAGAGAAGTTCTCGCTGCTGGACAGCGTCCGGGAGGTGGTGACCCCCGCAGGCATCCCAGCCACCGTCTCCATCGGCGTGGGGGTGGACGGGGACACCTTCGAGGAACTGTACCGTTTCGCCAACCTGTCTGTGGAGATGGCTCTGAGCCGGGGCGGTGACCAGGCGGTCATCAAAAACCGTTTTACCTTCGAGTTCTTCGGCGGGCGCACCAAGGAGGCCGAGCGGCGCACCAAGGTGAAAAGCCGGGTGATGGCATCCGCCATGGGCGAGCTGGTGGCGGACGCCTCCTGCCTCATCATCATGGGCCACAAGGCCCCCGACTTCGACGCGGCGGGCGCCGCCGTGGGCGTGTGCGCCATCGCCCGGATGAAGGGCGTGCCCCACTATATTGTCCGGGACCACGTGTCCACCCCCGCCGACGACCTGTACGACCGGGTGGCGAAAATGCCCCAGTACGAGGGCGTGTTCCTGGACTCCCAAGAGGCTGTGCTCCGGGCGGACTCCCGTTCGCTGCTGGTGGTGGTGGATACCAACCGGCCCGAGCAGGTGCAGAACCAGGAGCTTCTGGACTCCTGCAATAAGGTAGCGGTCATTGACCACCACCGCCGGGCGGCCACCTATATTGAGGGGGCGGACCTGAACTTCCACGAGCCCTACGCCTCCTCCGCCAGCGAACTGGTGACGGAGCTGATCGGCTACCTGATGGAACCAAGCGACCTGCTCGCCGGCGAGGCGGAGGCGTTGATGGCGGGGCTGATGCTGGACACCAAGAACTTCACCATGCGCACCGGCGGGCGCACCTTCGAGGCGGCGGCCATGCTCCGCCGGGCGGGGGGCGACACCGGACAGGTACGGAAAATATTCCAGACCAACCTGGCCGACGCGGTGGCCAAGTACGGCATCATCCAGAACGCGAAAATCTATCACCAGGACGTGGCCATCGCCGTCTCTACCTACTCCGTGGGCCGGGTGACGGCGGCACAAGCTGCGGACGAGCTGCTGAACATTGCGGGCATCGGCGCGTCCTTTGTCCTCTATCCCGAGGAGGGACGGGTGGTGGTGTCCGGGCGCAGCCTCAGCGACACCAACGTCCAGGTCATTCTGGAGGCGCTGGGGGGCGGCGGCAACGCCGGGGCCGCCGGGGCTCAGATCCCAGACAAGACGGTGAACCAGGTGCTGGGCGAGCTTCACGCCGCGCTGGACAATTATTTTGACGGCGGCGACAGCGAAGAGCAGGAGCAGCCATAAAACAAAATTCCCCGGGTGTTATCACCCATACCGATAATAGGAGGAACTTACAATGAAAGTCATTTTACAGCAGGACGTGAAGGGCCAGGGCAAGAAGGGCCAGATGGTGGAGGTCTCCGACGGCTACGGCCGCAACTTCCTCCTGCCCCGGAAGCTGGCGGTGGAGGCCACCGCCGAGAACGTGAACACCATGAAGATGCAGGACAAGGCCAAGGCCGCCCGCCAGGCCGAGGAGAAAGCCGCCGCTCAGGCCGTCGCAGAGCAGCTCAAGGGCTGCCAGGTAAAAATCCGGGCCAAGGCGGGCCAAGGGGGCCGGCTGTTCGGCTCTATCACCAGCCGGGAGATCAGCGACGAGCTGAAAGCCCAGCACGGCATCGACGTGAACAAGAGCAAAATCGTGCTCAGCGACCCCATCAAGTCCTTCGGCGCTTTTGAAGTCAAGTGCAAGCTGGGCAGCGAGGTGTCCGGCGTCATCAATGTGCTGGTGATCGAGGATAAATGAGAAGCGCGGAGAAGCGGACAGCGAGGGAGCTTGGAGCGGAGCGAGGGGAAAAGCCCGGCCGCCGGCGAGCGGCGGTTTTTGCCCGAGACGGAGGGAAAGCGACCGAGCGCCCTGGCCGCTTCGCAGCGTGACAACACCATTAGTATGAGGAGCTGAGCCCATGCCCGGAGAAGAACTGAACGACCTGCGCCTGCCCCATGCCGTGATGGCGGAACAGGCGGTGCTGGGCTCCATGCTTATCGACGAGAAGTGCATCCCCAAGGTGATGGAACGGCTGAAGCCCGACGACTTCTATATGCGGCAGAACCGGGAGCTATTCCTGACCATATTCACCATGTACAACCAGCTCAATCAGAAAATCGACCCGGTGACCATCGTGGACCGGATGAAGCTGAGCGGGCTGTACGATGATACCGCCACCCTGCCCTATCTCCAGCAACTGATGGAGATCACTCCCACCTCCGCCAACGTGATGGAGTACGCCGACATCGTGGCGGACAAGGCCCTGCTTCGGCGGATCGGGGAGACCTCCGCCGAGCTGGTGGAGCTGGTGCGCAGCGAAAGCGGCACCTCCGCCCAGATTTTGGAGGCTGCCGAACAGCGCATCTACGCCATCCGCCAGGGCAAGGACCTCCAGAGCATGAGCCACATCTCCTCCGTGATGAACGAGGTGTACAACACCATCAAGGAGCTCCAGGCCCAGGGGGGCGAGTTCCCCGGCATCTCCACAGGCCTCATCGACCTGGACCGGCGGATCTCGGGACTCAACAACTCCGACCTCATCATTGTGGCGGCCCGGCCCGGTATGGGCAAGTCCTCCCTGGCCATGAACATCGGCGTGGAGGCGGCCAAGCACTCGGGCAGGAGCGTGGCGGTGTTCTCCCTGGAAATGAGCAAGGCCCAAATCGGCATGCGCCTGCTGGCCACCGAGTCCCTGATGGACAACAAGAAGCTGGCCACCGGCCGCATCGCCGGGGAGGACGAGTGGGGCCGGGTGGCCATGGCGGCGGCCAACCTGAGCCAAGCCAAGCTGTATATCGACGACAACGCCACCCTGTCCGTGGCGGACATCAACGCCAAGTGCCGCCGCATCGACGATCTGGGGCTGATTATCATCGACTACCTCCAGCTCATGACCTCGGCGGGCGGGCCCACCCGGGCCAGCGACAACCGCCAGCAGATCGTGTCCGACATATCCCGCTCCCTGAAGCTGATGGCCAAGGAGCTGAACGTCCCGGTGATCTGCGCCTCCCAGCTCTCCCGCGCCAACGAGAGCCGGGCCGCCACCCAGCGGCGGCCCATGCTGTCCGACCTGCGGGAGTCCGGCGCCATCGAGCAGGACGCGGACATCGTGATTTTCATCCACCGGGACAGCTATTACGACGAGGACACCGACTCCCCCAACCTGGCCGAGTGCATCGTGGCCAAGAACCGCCACGGCGAGACGGGCACCGTGGAGCTGGAGTGGAGGCCGGAATTCACCGTCTTCCGCAGCCTGGCTTACCGGGACGATGACGAGGAGCTGTGATGGATTCCTTCCGCTTTGACCTGATCCCCCCCGGCAGCGGGGTGCTGTGCGCCCTGTCCGGCGGGGCGGACTCCATGTACCTGCTGTGCCGCCTGCTGGAAGGGGCGGAGAAATACGGCTGGTCCGTCCAGGCCGCCCACCTGAACCACGGCCTGCGCCCCACCGCCCAGCGGGATGAGGACTTCGTCCGGGACTGGTGCAAAAAACAAAACGTCCCGCTGTGTACCTGTCGCGACAACGTGGAGGAATATGCCTTCCGGGAAAAACTCTCCGTAGAGGAGGCCGGGCGGATTTTGCGTTACCGCTTCCTGGAAGAGACCGCCTGGGAACTGGGTTGTGCTGAGAACCCCACCCTCATTGCCACCGGCCACCACGCCGGGGACAACGCCGAGACGGTGCTCATGAACCTGATCCGGGGCTGCGGGCTCAAGGGCCTCGCCGGCATCCCCCAGCGCCGGGGGAACATCGTCCGGCCCATGCTGGAGGCGACCCGGAGCGAGATTGAGGCTTATTTGGATGCAAACGGCGTCCCCCACGTGGAGGACGAGACCAATACCGATTTAAATTACACCCGAAACAAAGTGCGCCGCCGGCTGCTCCCCCTGCTGGAGGAGCTGAACCCCCAGGCCGCCGCCCACATCGCCGCCGCCGCCCGCCGGGTGCGGGAGGACGAGGAGGAGCTGTCCCGGCAGGCGGTGTTGCTGGCCGACCAGGGGCTGGACATCCCCGAGGGCGCGGCTATCCCCGCCCATGTGCTGGCGGAGGCCCCAAGGCCCCTGGGCCTGCGGGCCTGCGGCCTGCTGCTGGAGCGGGCGGGGCTGGGCGGCGAGGCGGTCCATCTGGACGCCGTCCTGGCCCTGGCCACCGGGGACGATCCCTCCGCCCGCATCGACGTGCCCGGCGGCGGCGTCCGGCGGCAGTATGATCTGCTGGTGTTTTCCCCCGGGCGTGGGCCTGACCCTGGACCGCCCGCTCCCATGGAGCTGGTGGAGGGGAATTGCCGCTGGGGTAGCTGGAGCGTGACCTGCATCCAGGCGGTGTGCCCGGAGAAGGCATACGTCAGCCCCCGGGAGTTCTACCTGAGGCCGGGGCGTTACCTCATCCGCCCCCGCCGGGAGGGGGACGCGCTCATTCTGGGCAGAAGACCGGAAAAGACTGTAAAAAAGCTCATGATCGATGAGAAGCTTCCCACCGGACGGCGCAACCGGGTCCCCATTCTGGACCGGGACGGCCGGGCCGCCGCGGCCGGCGGCTTCGGCCCCGACAAACGGCACCTCGCGGAGCCGGGTACGCCGGCCCTGCATATTATTTTAAAGACAGAGGAGAATGAGTTATGATTCATCCAGACGTTGACCAGATCCTGTACAGCGAGGACGAGCTCCGCAGCCGGGTGAAGGAGCTGGGTTGCCAGATCACCGCCGACTACGCCGGGAAAAATCCCATGCTGATCTCGGTCCTCCGGGGCTCCTACATCTTTATGGCCGACCTGACCCGGTCCATCAACCTGGACCTGACCGTGGACTTCATGGTGGTATCCTCCTATGGGGCGGGCACCGTCAGCTCCGGGCAGGTGGAGATCAAGAAGGACCTGTCCGATTCCATCGAGGGCCGGGACCTCATCATTGTGGAGGACATTCTGGACTCGGGCAATACCCTGTACTACCTGATGGACGTGCTCAAGGCCCGCAAGCCCGCCTCCATCCGGCTGTGTACCCTGATGGATAAGCCGGACCGCCGCACCAAGTCCATCACCGCCGACTATGTGGGCTTTACCATCCCCGACGCCTTTATCGTGGGCTACGGCCTGGACTACGACGAGAAGTATCGAAACCTGCCCTATGTCGGGGTGCTCAAGCACTCCGTATACGAAAAATAAACAAGGAGACCACTGATTTTGAAGCAAGTAAGACTGAGCAGCATAGCCCTCTATGCGGCGGTGGTGCTGGCCCTGATGTGGGGGTTGACCATCTTTGCCGGGGGCGGGAGGAACCAGGTGTCCTATTCCACCGTGACGGACTGCTTCCAGCGGGAGCAGGTCACCCGGTTCGTGGTGGACGGCCAGGGCGTACTGTCCCTGGAGCTGGCCGACGGCGCCGTCTACCGCCACCCGCTGGCGGACGTGGACGCCTTCCGGGAGGACCTGGGCCCCCTCTACCAGGACCAGTATGACCGGGGTGTGCTGAAAAGCTACGATTTCAAGCAGGGGTTCGAGCTTCCCCTGTGGCTCATCGTCCTTCTGCCCGCCGTGGTTTCCGCCGCGCTGGCCATGGTGATCTGGATGATGCTGGGCGCCCATCAGCAGTCCTCCCAGAACGGAGGCGGCGGCCAGGGCGGCATGAGCCGGTTCGGCCGGGCCCGTGCCGTGGAAGGCGGCAGTACCGTCACCTTTGCCGACGTGGCCGGGGCCGACGAGGAGAAGCAGGAGCTCCAGGAGCTGGTGGACTTTCTCAAGGAACCCCAGAAGTTCATCGACCTGGGGGCCCGCATCCCCAAGGGAGTGCTTCTGGTGGGCCCGCCGGGCACCGGTA
This sequence comes from uncultured bacterium, assembly GCA_947571605.1. GTDB lineage: Bacteria > Bacillota > Clostridia > Oscillospirales > Oscillospiraceae > Enterenecus. The sequence continues at coordinate 54,330 of CANOYV010000001.1, forward strand.
AGACCCTGCTGGCCCGCGCGGTGGCCGGGGAGGCGGGGGTGCGGTTTTTGTCCATCTCCGGCTCCGACTTTGTGGAGCTGTATGTGGGCGTGGGCGCGTCCCGGGTGCGGGACCTGTTCGACCAGGCCAAAAAGGAGTCCCCCGCCATCGTGTTCATCGACGAGATCGACGCGGTGGGCCGTCAGAGAGGCGCCGGACTGGGCGGCGGCCACGACGAGCGGGAGCAGACCCTGAACCAGCTCCTGGTGGAAATGGACGGCTTCGCCGCCAACGAGGGGGTCATCGTATTGGCCGCTACCAACCGTCAGGACATTCTGGACCCCGCCCTGCTGCGCCCGGGCCGGTTCGACCGGCAGGTGTATGTGGGCAGGCCGGATATGAAGGGCCGGGAGGAGATTTTGCGGGTGCATACCCGGAAAAAGCCCCTGGCCGAGGACGTGGACCTGAAGGAGATCGCCCGTGAGACCACCGGTTTCACCGGCGCGGACCTGGAGAACCTGATGAACGAATCCGCCCTGCTGGCGGCCCGGAAGGACCAACCCTTCATTACCCTGTCGGACGTGCAGGAGTCGGTCATCAAGGTCATCGCCGGGCCGGAGAAGCGCAGCCGGGTGAAGATCCAGGAGGACAAACGCATCACCGCTTATCACGAGGCGGGCCACGCCGTGGTCAGCCACGCCCTGCCCACCCAGGACCCGGTGCAGCAGATCACCATCATCCCACGGGGCGACGCGGCGGGCATGACCATCAACCGCCCCCAGGAGGACCGGGACCACGTCACCCGCCAGCGGCTGGTGGAAACCCTGTCCACCCTTCTGGGCGGGCGGTGCGCCGAGGAAACCGCCCTGGGCTTTGTATGCACCGGCGCGGTGAGCGACCTCCAGCGGGCCACCTCCATCGCCCGTGACATGGTGACCAAGTACGGCATGAGCGAGAAGCTGGGCCACGCCACCTTTACCACCGGCCACGACGAGGTGTTCATCGGCCGGTCCATGGCCCAGGCCAAGCCCTACTCCGAGCAGACCGCCAACCTCATCGACCAGGAGGTCAAAGCGCTGCTGGACGGGGCTTACGCCAAGTGCAAAGAAATATTGGAGCGGGACCGGGATAAGCTGGAGCTGGTGGCCCGGTTCCTGCTGGAGCACGAGACCATGGACGCAAAACAGTTCCAACTGGTATATGACAATCCGGCGGCCCTGACACAGGCCGTCGGCGACACGCGGGAGAGCTGACGCATGGAAAACTGGGAATCCGAAGTGGAGAAAGACCTGGGAGGGGAGTCCTCCCCCGCCGGCCAGGCCCCGGACGCCGCCCCCGAAGGGGAAGCCGGGGCAAAGGCCCGGAGAGATACCTCCGGCGGCAAGGAGCTGTACCTGAATATCCGGGTGCTGGCGGTCATGATGACGGTGTTCGTGCTGATGTTCACCTTTGTGGCCCGGATCATCGTGGTGAGCGGGCCGTCCATGGAGAACACCCTCATCGAGGGAGACCTGATCCTGGTGTGGTCGCTGGGCTATACCCCCCGGCAAGGGGACATTGTGGTGCTCACCCAGGAGAGCTACCAGGAGGACTCCATCGTCAAACGGGTCATCGCCACCGAGGGGCAGAGGGTGGATATCAACTATGATTCCGGCGTCGTCCTTGTGGACGGCAAGGCCCTGGAGGAGGATTACACCAAGGAGGCCATGCACATGCCCTCCTACGGCGAGGGGATCAACCACGTCACCGTGCCGGAGGGGTGTATCTTCGTCATGGGAGATAACCGGAACCAATCCGCCGACAGCCGCTTCCCCTCCATCGGCATCGTGGACACCCGGTGCGTCATCGGCCACGGCATTGCGGTGATATTCCCGTTCCACCACTGGAAAGGGCTGTAAGCCATGTCAGGTCTGATTTCACGCTCCGGCGGTCGTGGGAGGTTTTCCATGAATCTAATGAGTAAACATATATCCAGGCGGCTGCTCTGGTTGGCGTGCCCCCTGGGCGTCGCCCTGGTATGCGCCGCGTTGCGCAATTGGCAGCTTGGCTCCGCTTTTGAGGAGGGCACCGGCTTGGCCGTCCCAGGAGCCCAGGCCAGCGTGATCCTCACCTGTGTGCTGGTGATGTCGGCGGCCTGGTTCACCATTGTGGCCATCTACCAGCCCCTGCCCAAGCGGCCCGCGGGTCCCGCCAAGCGCTGGGACCTGGTATTTTTGGGGGCGGAGGACCCGGTATACCCCGTTCTGGTCATTGTGGCGGCGTTTCTGGCCCTGGCGGCGGCGCCCTTCCTGCTCAAGACCGGGATCGGCCAGTGGCAAACCTACCGGGAGGCGCTGGCCGCCAAGGCTGAAAATCCCAGCGTCCAGCTTCCCAGCAACAACGGAATGCTCACCATCGCCACGGCGGTAGGAGCCCTGCTGTCCTTTCTGGGTCTGTTCCAGATGGGCCGGGACGGGCTGAACGCCGGCCGGCGGGGCAAGGGCGGTTTTTCCGCCACTCTGCCCGGCATCGCCGGGTGCATATGGCTGATGGAGAGCTTCCGGGCCCACGCCGCCAATCCGGTGCAGTGGGACTACGCGCCCCTGCTGCTGGCCATCGTGTGCGGGATGCTGCTCTATATGGATTTCGCCGGGATGTCCACCGGCGCGTCCAGGCCCCGGCGGCTTTTGTGGGTGGCAGCCATGACCCTGGTGATATCCGCCCCCGCGCAGGTATCCGCATTGGCGGAGGGGACTGCGGCCGATATGCTGCTGCTGGGAGCCCAGGCCATGACGGCCATCGCCGTGCTGTGGCGGCTGCCCCCCAACCTGGAAAACCCATCCGCGCTGAAACGCACCCTCACCCCCCGGCCCGGGGAAGCAAGCATACAGGAGGAAACCACCGATGAATGACAGGAAATTTTATATCACCACACCCATATACTACCCGTCCGGCAAGCTGCACATCGGCCACGCCTACTGCACGGTGGCCACCGACGCCATGGCCCGGTACAAGCGGCTGAGCGGCTATGACGTGATGTTCCTCACCGGCACCGACGAGCACGGCCAAAAGATTGAGGACAAGGCCAAGGAGGCGGGGGTCACCCCCCAGCAGTTTGTGGACGATATCGTCACCGCCCCCGGCGGGGTGCTGGATTTGTGGAAGCTGATGAACATCAAGTATGACCGGTTCATCCGCACCACCGACGATTACCACGTGTCCGCCATCCAGAAGATTTTCAAGCAGATGCACGACAACGGCGACATCTACAAGGGAGCGTACAAGGGCAAATACTGCAAGCCCTGCGAATCCTTCTGGACGGAATCCCAACTGGTGGACGGCAAGTGCCCCGACTGTGGCCGGGAGGTGGCGGACGCGGAGGAGGAGGCCTACTTCTTCCGGGCGTCCAAGTACGCGGACCGGGTCCGGGACCTGCTGCTGAACACCGGCTTCCTGGAACCCCGGAGCCGGGTGAACGAGATGGTGAACAACTTCATCGACTGCGAGGGCGGCTTGCAGGACCTGTGCGTGTCCCGCACCTCCTTCACCTGGGGCGTGCCGGTGGACTTCGATCCAGGCCATGTGGTCTACGTGTGGCTGGACGCGCTGTTCAACTATATGACTGCGCTGGGTTATCAAAATGATAAATATCACGATGTGGAAAAGTTCTGGCCCGCCGACGTCCACTTTATGGGCAAGGAGATTGTCCGGTTCCATTCCATCTACTGGCCCGCCTTCCTCATGAGCCTGAATCTGCCTCTGCCGAAAAAGGTATACGGCTCCGGTTGGCTGCTGCTGGACGGCGGCAAGATGGGCAAGAGCACCGGCAACGTGGTGGACCCCTACCTGCTGGCGGAGCGCTACGGCGTGGACGCTCTGCGGTTCTTCCTGATGCGTTCCTTCCCCTTCGGCTCCGATGGCAATTTCTCCAACGAGCTGCTGATCCAGACCATCAACGTGGATTTGGCCAACGATCTGGGCAACCTGGTGAGCCGCACCACCGCCATGGCGGAGAAGTATTTCGGCGGCATGCTGCCCGAGGCCCGTCAGGCGGACCCCGAGCTGGACGACAGCTTGATTTCCCTGGCCTCCGGATTGCGGGGACGCTATGAGGAGCAGATGGAGAAATACCAGTTCCACAATGCCCTGGAGGAAATTTTCAAGGTCATCCAGCGGGCCAACAAGTATATTGACGAGAACGCCCCCTGGGCCTTGGCCAAGGACATGGACGCCAACGGCTCCCGCCTTGCCACCGTCCTCTACAATCTGCTGGAGGCCGTCCGGGTGTGTACGGTGCTGCTGATCCCCTTCATGCCCGAGAGCTGCGACAAGATTTTCGCCCAGATCGGCGGGTCGGAAGCCGCCCGAACCTGGGACAGCGCCGCCCGGTGGGGGGTCCTGCCCGCCGGCGTGTCCGTCGCCAAGGGCGAGAATCTGTTCCCCCGCATCGACATGAACAAGGAGCTGGCGGAGCTGGAGAAGCTCCAGAAGGAGGCCAAAAAAGCCGCCCTGCCCGCCATCGAGATCGAACCCCAGTTGGAGGAAAAGGTGGACTTTGACACCTTCTGTAAATCCGACTTCCGGGCTGTGAAGGTGAAGGACTGCCAGAATGTGAGGAAGTCCGATAAGCTGCTGAAGTTCACTCTGGACGACGGAACGGGCACAGACCGCCAGATCCTGTCCGGGATCGCCAAATGGTACAAGCCGGAAGAGCTCATCGGCAAGACCCTGGTGGCCATCGTCAACCTGCCCCCCCGCAAGATGATGGGACAGGAGAGCCAAGGCATGCTCATCTCTGCCGTGCATACTGAAAAGGGCGAGGAGTGCTTGCACCTGCTCATGGTGGACGACGCCATCCCCGCCGGGGCCAAGCTGTGCTGATGTCTCTTTTCACCGCCTGAAAGCGGTAGACATTGCCGTATGGTTGTGTTATAATGTCAGCGGTCGATTTCGCGCCGCTATTTCGGCCGTAAACCGTAAAACGGCTTGTAATCATGGTACAATAAATCCCGCCGTGGAGCCGTTTTCACGGCGGGATCATTTTTGAGAAAGAAGTGTGATGGATATGAAACGGTTGCTCTCTCTCCTTTTGGCATTGGTGATGCTGTTTTCCCTCACGGCCTGCTCGGAGGACGGCTTGACCCTGAACCCCAACAGCAAAACCAGTCCCCCCAGCACGGACGAGGTCAAGGACGACAACAATGACACCGGCGAGGATGGTCTCATCCTCCCCGACGAGGACGGCCTTGCCGTGGGCTATGAGGGCGACACCCTGCACACGGCTTTCTTCGACATGACCATCGACAATCCCCGCACCTGCGAGGAGTTCGACGGCCTCACCCCCACCGAGGGCTACAAGTTTCTGGTTGCCGACCTGACCCTGTACAATTACACCGACCACACCCAGCCCATGTTCGACACCGACTTCGAGGTAGTCTGGGACTTGGACGACGACGACGCCTGGGCCTGGCCCGAGTGCGACGAGGTGATGGGCGACGACGGCGAGACAGACTACTTCGTCAGATCCGAGCAGCAGATCCCGGTAAGCTTCAATCTCGGCATCCACAAGACTCAGACCGGCGTGCTGCTCTACCAGGTTCCCGTGGACACCCAGGACTATTTCATCACCTTCTACGAGGTGTTTGAGGACGGCACCGACGAGGGCCAGTATGGGGACGCCTTCTATGTCCGGTTCAGCGAATGAGCATCACGCTGTTCGACACCCACGCCCACTATGACTCCCGCAAGTTTGACGCCGACCGGGATGAGGTGCTGTCCGCCCTCCCCGGCCAGGGTGTGAAGCTGGTGGTCAACCCTGGTTGCGATCTTGCCAGTTCCGCCACGGCGGTGGAGCTGGCAAACCGCTATCCCTTTCTCTACGCCGCTGTAGGCGTCCACCCGGAGGACTGCGGCGGGTGGACCGACGGGGACGTGGATGAGTTGCGGAAGCTGGCCGCCCGGCCCAAGGTGGTTGCCATTGGGGAGATCGGTCTGGACTACTGCTGGCCGGAAAACCCGCCCAGAGAGCTCCAGCGGCGGGTGTTCCGGGCGCAGATGGCCCTGGCCCGGGAGTTGGACCTGCCCGTCATCGTCCATGACCGGGAGGCCCACGGGGACTCCATGGATATCATTCGGGAATTCCCGGAGGTTCGCGGGGTGTTCCACTGTTTCTCCGGCAGCGCGGAAATGGCCGGAGAGCTGGTGAAGCTGGGTTGGATGATCTCCTTTACCGGCGTGCTCACCTATAAAAATGCCCGCAAAGCGGTGGAAGCGGCCCAGGCCATCCCCATGGAGCGGTTGATGATCGAGACCGACAGCCCTTATATGGCCCCCGTCCCCTACCGGGGCGAGCGAAACCACTCTGGAAACGTGGTCCACATCTGCCGGCGGCTGGCGGAGATCAAGGGGATGGATCTGGAGCAATGTTCCAAAGTAACCCTGGAAAATGGCTGCCGTTTCTTCCAGATACGAGTTTGAAAAGGATTTTTGTGGAAGTTGATGAAAAAATGTTCCGAAATGTGTCCCTTTTCGGATTTTTTTCAAAAATCCATTGACAGTTTCTGACGCTAATGTTATACTAACAATGGTTTTGATGTATGAACTGATTTGTGTTCGCCCCTTCGTACAGTCGAAAGGGGCGAACTTTTTTCTTCTACTTTCAAAACGAAATTTTTTACAAATTAGGAGGAATCAGGAAATGAACGGTACTGTGAAATGGTTCAACGCTGAAAAGGGCTACGGCTTCATCACCCCCGAGGATGGCTCCGAGGACGTGTTCGTCCACTTCTCCGCCATCGTGGCCGAGGGCTACAAGAAGCTGGTGGAGGGACAGAAGGTCACCTTCGAGACCGAGCCCGATCCCCGCGGTGCCAAGGGCGTGCGCGCCACCAACGTGGTCGCCCAGGCCGAGGCGTAACGTTCTCAGTAAAAAAGCCTGCCGCGTTGCGGCAGGCTTTTTTATCTCCTCTTCGGCAGCCGGTGCTTCGTCCCGTCCGGCTCCACAATATAGGTGTTGTCCAGATGGCCGACGAGGCTGGCCTTCACGCTGGCGATATACTCTTTTCGCAAAGCGTCCCGCTCGGCCAGCTCCTCGGGCGTCAGCGCCTCTCCCGCCTTCACCCGGCGGGCCAGGTCGTTGATGCGGTCGATCTTCCTCTGATCCATTACAGATACCTCTCAATTTCGATGATGATGCGGCCTTTCCGGGACTGGCCTCCCACAGTTTTGACCACGCACTTGCCCAGCCCCCGGCAGGTAAGCACGTCCCCCTCTGCCACGGCCCGGTCAGGCTTCAGGCACTCCCGGTGGTTCAGGGACACCCGCCCCCCGGTAATGGCATCCGCCGCCTTGCCCCGGGCCAGGGAAAAGCCCGAGGCCAGCACCGCGTCCAGCCGCAGCGCCGCCACGGTGTCATGGATGAGCTTTACCTCCGCTGGGGCTGGAGTCAGGTCTGTGAGGGAAATTTCCCTCAGCTTCAGCCGATACCGCCCCGCTTGGTCAAACTGGGACAGGATGATGGGGGCGGCTTCCTTCAGGCAGACGATTTGGGCGGCGGCGTCCCCTACCAGGATATCCCCCACCCGTTCCCGGGTAAGGCCGATGCCCATCAGCCCGCCCAGCAGGTCCCGGTGGGTCAGCGATCCCCCGGTGGGGGGATATGCGGCCTCAATAGCGGCCAGCCCCTCCTCCGGAGCCCAGTCCTCCGGCTCCTGCCAGTCGGGGAGGAACACGCACACGGTGCGTTCCGCACCCTCATAGCCGCCGTGGAACAGATGCCTGGGGCGCCCGGACGCGGCCAGCAGCAGCTCTAGCGCCGCCCGTTGGGCAGGGCTCAAAAACTGGGTGGCACAGGGGATGGAGCGGTTTGCCGCCCGGTCCATCTGGTCCAGGGCCCGGGCCAGCACCACCCGCTCACCGGCGTCCTTGGCAAATTGATTCAGCAGCTCGGTCTTGTTCATATTACTCCCCGTCTCCGGGCCTCCTCCATCAGCTTGGGCTGGATCAGCGGATATGTCCAGCGATCGGGCGGGCTGTCCATCAGATAGATTTCCCGGATTTCGTGGTGCAATCCGCCTTCCAAAGCGATGATTTCCGAAAAGTATAGCATACCGTAATCCCGGTAGGAGTAGCCGCACACCGGAGACAGCGTGAACTCCGATGCGCCGGTTTCCTCCATAAGCTCCCGCCGCGCCGTTTCCAGGATAGTTTCCCCCGGCTCCCGGTGCCCGCCGGGAATCTCCAGGGTGTCCCGGTCCCGGTGGCGGCAAAACACCCATTTGCCCTGGTATTTCGCGATGACGACCGCGTATTTCAGCAGAGCGTCGTCCACATAGTCATAGAATTTGACTTCGGCCTGTTCCATTCCTTCCACCTCCTATAATTTCAATGCAAAGGGCCGTGCCTTCCACAGCACGGCCCTTTTTTGACGGGGCTTAGTAATTCTCAGCCTTGATCTCAAAGAAGGCCTGGGGATGGCCGCACACGGGGCACTCCGCCGGGGCCTCCACGCCATACTCCAGATGGCCGCAGTTCCGGCAGTACCACACCTTGACCTCGGCCCGCTTGAACACCTCGCTGTTGGCCAGATTCTCGGCCAGCTTCACATAGCGGTCCTCGTGGCTCTTCTCAATTTTAGCCACGGCGTCGAAGGCGTCGGCCAGGGCGATGAAGCCCTCCTCCCGGGCGGTGGTCGCCATTTCCTTGTACATCTCGGTCCATTCCTCGTGCTCGCCCTCGGCGGCGGCGATCAGGTTCTCGGCGGTGGTGCACACGCCGCCCAGCGCCTTGAACCACAGCTTGGCGTGCTCCTTCTCGTTGCCGGCCGTCTCCTCAAAGATGGCCGCGATCTGCTGATAGCCCTCTTTCCGGGCCTGGCTGGCGAAATAAGTGTACTTGTTGCGGGCCTGGGACTCCCCGGCAAACGCTTTCCACAGGTTGGCTTCGGTCTTGCTGCCCTTGAGCTCCATGATGTATTCCTCCTAATGTTATATGGTGGAGTGTTTTGAACTGTTTGGTTTCCATGATTCTTTTTAATGAGAATCATTCTTGTTTAAGAATAGCAGAGAGCTGCACAAAAAGCAAGCCCTTTTTTAATTTTCCAGCAACTTTTCTCACCGGAGATCAGACCACCCGTTTCTGGGCGTTGTAAAGCTGGGCATACTCCCCGCCCCGTTCCAGCAATTCCTCGTGGGTGCCCTCCTCCAGGATGTGGTTCTCGTCCACCACGATGATGCGGTGGGCGGAGCGGATGGTGGACAGGCGGTGGGCGATAATCAAGGTGGTTCGGCCCTTTGCCAGCTCGTCGAACGCGGACTGGATGCGGGCCTCGGTCACGGAGTCCAGGGCGGAGGTGGCCTCGTCCAGGATGAGGATGGGCGGATTTTTCAGGAAAATGCGGGCGATGGACACCCGCTGCTTCTGCCCGCCGGACAGCATCACCCCCCGCTCGCCCACATAGGTCTGGAAGCCGCCGGGCATGGCCATGATATCGTCGTAGATCTCCGCCCGCTTCGCCGCGTCGATCACCTCCGCCTCGGAGGCGTCGGGCCGACCGTATCGGATGTTGTCCATCACAGTGCCCGCGAACAGAAACACGTCCTGCTGGACGATGCCGATGTTGTGGCGCAGGGAGCGTTGGGTAACCTCCCGCACATCCTGGCCGTCCACCAGGATGCGGCCCCCCGTCACGTCGTAAAACCGGGGGATGAGCTGGCACAGGGTGGACTTGCCGCCTCCGGAGGGCCCCACCACCGCCACCGTCTCCCCCTGGGGGATGTGGATGGACACGTGGTCCAGCACCGCCGGGCCGTCCTCATAGTGGAAGGACACGTCGTCCACCAGGATGTCGCCCTTCGCCGCCCCCATCTCCCGGGCGTCCGGAAGGTCCCTCACCGCAGGCTCCACCCGCATCAGCTCCACAAACCGCTTGAAGCCCGCCATTCCGTTGAGGAACTGCTCCACAAAGGCGGCCAGCTTGCGCACTGGGGTGAGGAAGGTGGAGATGTACAAGGTGAAGGTGACCAAGTCCACAAAGTCCATCTCGCCCGTCATGATGAAGTAACCGCCGGCCGCCACCGTCAGCACATTCATGGCCGGCAGGGCGAACTCCAGCCCCGCGTGATAGATGCCCATGGCCTTGTAGGAGTCCCGCTTGGCCTTTTTGAATTGCTCGTTGGACCGCTCAAATTTGGCGGTTTCCTGCTCCTCGCTGGCAAAGGCCTTGGCGGTGCGCATGCCGGAGATGGCGGACTCAAGCTGACCGTTGATGCCCGCCATATTCTGCTTCACCCGCACGGAGGCCGACACCATCCGCCGCCGCTGTACAATGGTGAAGATCACGAAGATGGGCACCACGGCAAACACGATGAGGGCCAGCTTCCACTGGATGGCCACCATCAGGCAGAACGCGCCGATCAGCGTCACCGCTGAGATGAACAGGTCCTCCGGGCCGTGGTGGGCCAGCTCGGTGATCTCGAACAGGTCGTTGGTGGCCCGGCTCATGAGCTGGCCGGTGCGGTTCTTGTCGTAAAAGGAGAAGGACAGGTCCTGCATGTGGCCGAACAGGTCCCGGCGGATATCCGCCTCGATGCGCACGCCCATCATGTGTCCCCAGTAGGTGACGACGAAGTACATCACCGAGCGCAGGACGTAGGCCGCCAGGAGTATGCCCATGACGGCAAAAAACGCCCCGTACCGGTTCTGGGGCAGCAGGGTGTTCAGCGCCTCCCGGGAGGCGGCGGGAAAAGCCAGGTCCACCAGGGCAATGCCCAGCGCACAGCACATATCCAGAATAAACAGACGCAGGTGGGGCTTATAATAGGACAGGAAAATGGGGACATATCCCCGTTGAAAGCGGTTTGGTTCCATATCCGAACATGCTCCCTTTCTTTTTTCTCAATGAGTATTTAGTATAACCAAAACGTTCACACTTGTCAATGCGGCAAAGTTGGCCTATAATATACTTCTGCTGCACAGTTGAGAGGAGAACCCGCATTCAAACGATAATCTGAGGAGGTCTTCCCATGGAACACACACAGCTTTCCTGGCATGAGCGGGGCCAGCTCTGGCTCCGGCTGGGATTAAGGGGGGCGCTGGTTTTGGGGGCGCTGGCGCTGCTGCTCTGGGCGGGCCTGCCCCTGCTGTCCCTGCTCAGCCCCTTCGTATGCGCCCTGGTATTCGCTTGGCTGCTCAACCCGGCGGTGCGCTGGCTCCAACGAAAAACCAATATCTCCCGGAAGATCATCTCCATGGTGCTTGTGATCCTGGTATTCGCGGTCATCGGCGGCACACTGTTCGGCCTGGGCTGGATGGCGGTGGACCAGGTGCGCATGCTGTTCGATAACCGCCAATCCGTGCTGGACGACCTGCTGGGCGGACTGCTGGGAGTGATAAACAGCGTCCAGCGCTGGCTGGCGGGGCTCAACGGCGTGGTGCCCGACGAGGTTCTCACCACCAGCGGGGACCTTATCAACACCCTGGTGGGCTGGGTTCAGGGGCTGGATTTCTCCGGCTGGTTTGCCCAGATGGCGGGGCAGGCGCCCTCCATGGTCACCAACCTGTCCGGCTTCGCCGTGGCGCTGGTGGTGTTCATGATGGCCAGCTATTTCATCACGGGGGACTATCCCCGGTTGCGCTTTGAGCTCACCGACCGGGTGCCTATGGTGGCCCGGGACTTCTGCCGCTCGGTGAAAAACATCTTTATGAGCGCCTTCGGCGGCTATATCAAAAGCCAGCTCATCTTATCCGCCGGGGTGTTCCTCATCCTGTCGGTGGGCTTCTTCCTCATGGGCCAGCCCTATGGGCTGCTGTTGGCCTTCGGGCTGGCGGTGCTGGACTTCATTCCCATCATCGGCGCAGGCACCGTCATGGTGCCCTGGGCGGTGGTGGATATGGTGCTGATGGAATTTGGTGAGGCGGCGGCGCTGATGGCGGTGTGGGGCGTCATTGTGGTGTTCCGCCGGGTGGCCGAGCCCAAGGTCCTGGGCGACCAGACCGGGCTGTCCCCTATCCTGTCCCTGGTGGGTATCTACGTGGGGATGCGGGCCGGGGGTGTGCTGGGCATGGTGGTGGGGCCGCTGCTGCTGCTGGTTTTCATCAACCTGACCAAGCTGGGCATCTTCCGCCCCGTGCTGGACGACCTGGCCCTGGCCGCCGGGGACATCAACGCCATTTTGCGCTCGGGACGAAAAACGGACCAGACGGATGAGCCCGAACGCCGCTGAGGCAATTTTCAGCTTTGTTTCAGCATAAGTTCAAAATCATTTTGAGACTACGACACGATTTGGACATAATTATAGCGTATTGTATTCTCAGCAACAGGGGAGCGGCGCAAATGCGGCCGCCCCGGCTATCAAAATGTTCCGAAACGTGGAATTGGAAAGGAGAAACTTCCATGTATGATCAAAACGGTTTTGACAACAACGGCGTTTACCACTACAATTACACCGCCCAGCCCTCCGACCCCTGGGACAGGGCCCAGCAGTCCCCCATCCCGCCCCAGCCTCCCAAAAAGAAAAAGAGCGGCGCGGCCAAGGCTGTGGCTCTGGTGCTGTGCTGCGCCCTGGCGGGCGGCGGCGCGGGCGTGGGCGGCGCGGCGGCCTACAACGCGCTGACCAGCGGCCCCGAGGGGGAGACCACCATCTACCGCAACGAGGTAGATCCCACCGCGGTGCAGGTGAAGCAGGCCGATGGCCTGACTCCTATGAGCCTTGCCGAGATCAGCGCCGCCTACACCGACTCCTGCGTTTGCATCTCCGTGACGGCGGTGACCCAGCAGGGCTGGTATCAGTACGAGAGCGCCGGGGCGGGCTCCGGCTTTATCATCAGCGAGGACGGCTACATCGTCACCAACTACCATGTCATCGACGGGGCCAGCTCCATCAAGGTGACGCTGAACAACGGCGAGACCTATGACGCCAAGCTGGTGGGCGGAGAAGAACTCAACGACGTGGCCGTGCTGAAGATCGACGGCATCTCCGGCCTGAAGCCTGTGGTCATCGGCGACTCCGACGATCTGGTGGTGGGCGAGACGGTGTGCACCATCGGCAACGCCCTGGGCACCCTGTCCTTTTCCATGACCTCCGGCGCGGTGTCCGCCACCGGGCGGTCCGTCACCATGAGCGACGGCACCGTGATGAACATGATCCAGACCGAGTGTACCATCAACTCCGGCAACTCCGGCGGCCCGCTGTTCGACAGCTACGGCCGGGTGGTGGGCATCACCTCCGCCAAGCTCAGCAATAACGGCCAGTCCTCCCAGGCCACCATCGAGGGCATCGGCTTCGCCATCCCCATCAACGATGTGGTCGACATCATCACCGACTTCATGGAGCATGGCTACGTCACCGGGCGCCCCTACATGGGCATCACCGTCCAGGACGTCACGGAGAGTGACATGCAGCGCTTCGGCTGGCCCCAGGGCGCTATCGTCAGCAGCGTAGAGGAAGGCTCCTGCGCCGAACAGGCCGGACTGAAGAAGAACGACATCATTACCAAAATCGGCGATACCGAAATCACCGGCATGAACCAGATGGTCTCAGTCAAAAACACTTACAAGGCGGGCCAGAGTGCCAAGCTCACCGTGTACCGCATGGGCGAGGAGATCATCCTGACCATCACCTTTGACGAGCAGGAGAACAACACCCAGGACAACGGCGGCCAAGGCCAGCAGGACCCCGCCCCCGTGCCCACCTCCAATGGCGGCAACAATTATCAGAAGCCCGACTTCGGGTATGGAAACGGCGACTACTACAACCCCTTCGATAGCTTCCCCTGGAGCTACTTCTTCGGGCGATAAACCCCGCAAGGAGCATAGGCGGCAAAAGGGGGAGTCTCCTGCGGGGACGACTCGAACAGGACGTGCAAAAAGAATCAGGTTTCTGCCCGACCCGGTCTGAACTGTCCCGCAGGAAACTCCCCCTTTTGCCGCCCTGGAACCTCCCGCTGTAGGCTGCTCTTACGCCGTCATCTCGGCGATCTCCCGCTCCGCTTCCCCCCGGGTGTCCGCGGAAAAGCAAAATGCGCCGTCCAGGTAAACCTCCACATGGCCTCTCACAAATTCGATCTCGTACATTCGGGACACTCCTTTCAGATTGGGGATCATCTCCCTGTTTTCTGAGATCAGTATACCCGAATAAAAGTCCAATAAACCGGCACTAATTCGCTGCCGTTTAAATAAAAAGGCCCTCCCCGCACTGCGGGGAGGGCCTTCCGTTTATAGTTGAAGCTTGGGCACGCCGTGGGCCTTTGCCCATGCCTCCTCCCGGCTGTGGCAGGAGAAGAGCAGAATCTGCCGCTCCGCCCCTTGCTCCTTCAACAGCTCCAGGGCCAGGACCATACGTGCGTCGTCAAAAGCCGCCAGCGCGTCGTCCAGCACCAGGGGCGCGTCCGGCACGGTGAGGGCGCACAGCGCCAGCCGGACGGCCAGATAGAGCTGCTCCGCCGTCCCGGTGGACAGGGCCAGCGACGGGTGGGGCGGCGCGCCGTTCTCCCCCGCCGCCTGGGCGGAGAAGTCACGGGCCAGGGTAAGCCGGGGCCAGCGGCCTCCGGTGAGGGCGGTGAACAGCTCCCCCGCCTTCTGGTTCAGCGCCGGGGAGAAGCGTTGCCGCAGGGCGTCGTTGGCCGCGCTCAAAGCGTCCAGAGCAATCGTGAGCGCGTCGTACTCCTCCAAGCGCCGGACGAGCTGGGAATCCAGCTCGCTCCGGCGGTCCTCTACCTCCTCAGGACCGCCCATGTGGGCCAGAACACCCTCGGTCCGGGCCAGCTCGTCCCGGACGCGGGCCAGTTCCCGCCGGGTGGCGCTGAGCTGGGCGGCGGTGGCCACTTTGGACTGGGCGGGCGGATAGAGCATCTCCAGCGTGTCCGCCAACTGCCCGCCCTGGGCGGCCAGGTCGTCTACCCGGCGGCGGGCGGCGGCTTCCAGTTCCTTGGCCTGCTGAACCTTGGCCAAGACCTCCCGGTATTGGGCGGCTTGGCCCAACAGGTCGCCCATCTCGGGAACGGGGACGGGCAGGCAGGCGGATTGTTCCTCTCGGGCGCGGCGGATCAGCCTGCGCCCATGGAACAGGCAATAGACCCAGGCCAATACCGCCGCGCCGCTAAGCGCCGCAATCAACCAGTGGCCGGCCAGGCACTGTGCGGCAACCATTAAAAGCATACACGCGCCCATGAATCCGCCGAGCAGCATTTCCTGCCGTCCGCGGCGGGATAGGTTTTCTGATTCGGCCCGCCGGGCCTCCCGGCGCCGGTTTTCCTCCTCTGCCGCTTCCCGTTCCCTTTCCTTTTCCTGGGCGAAGCTCCATGCCTCCTCCCCGGTCATGGAGCCGAACACCGGGTGGGGCTTGTCCTCGGGGACGGCGGCTTTGGCGTCCTCCCACTCCGTGCATGCCCCGGCATATCGGCGGTTGAGCTCGTGGCGCTCCAGGCGCTCCCAGGTTTCCAGGTCGGCTTGGAGCCCTTTCTGTGTCTCCTCCAACCGGGCCAACTGCTTCTCGGCCTGCGCCCTGCGGCGGCGGGTTTCATCCATCTCCCGAAGGGCACGGTCCAGCTCGGACCTCTCTTCCTCCAACTGGGGGATCAGGCCATTGGCCCGGTTGGCCCGTCGGCGGTTGCGCCAGTCCTTCAGCGTGCGCTCCACGGCGGAATAGGACACATCCTCCTGCCCGGAGGTGGCCAAGGCGGACACCCGGGCCTCCAGTTCCTTGCTGGCCCCGATGGCCGCGCCCCCCTGGCCCACGAAGGCGGAGCGGAGATAGACCTCCTTCCCCACCCCGGTGAGCTGCTCCCCCACGTTGGCGGCGGTGAGGCCGGGGACCGGGTCGCCGGTGGCGGTGTACACCGCTTCAAACCCGCCGAAGGGGTTGGTACGGGTGGGAAAGCGGCGGATGGTGATATCCTTGCCCTGCCACTCCGCCCGCAGCTCCCCCGCCAAGGGCGCGCCGGACCAGGGCTGGTAGCGGGTTTTGTCCGCCAGAAAGCCGGCCTTGTCCCGCTCCCGGGTGTCGATGCCATAGAGCATGGCCTTCAAAAAGCCTGCCCAAGTGGATTTACCCGCCTCATTGGGGGCGGAGATCACGGTGAGGCCCTCGCCGGGTTCCAGCACGGCGTTGTCCAGCGCACCGAAGGTGGCGGTCATTTTCTTGATTCTCATGGCCGGACGTCCTCCCCTCCTTCCAGCGCCGCCAGCCCGAACCGGGCGCACAGCAGGAGCTTGTCCCGTTCGCCGTCGTCTGCGCTGTCCAGCCGGGCGAGCACCTCCCGCAGGAACAGGCCGGTGAGGGAGTCCTCGTCCGCCCTGGCCCACAGGTCCTGGGGCAGGGTGGTGCGGTCTTGCAGCTCCACATGGAAGAAGTGGGGAGCCGCCTGAGCGGCAAGAGCGGCCAGGTCCGGGGCGGACCGGCTCTCCCCGGTGAGCAGAAAACGGATCAGATCGGGGCTTTCCCCTTGGCAAATCACATCTGTAAAGGAATCTGCTTCCACAGTCTCAATGCGATACTGCCGCTTGCAGACAGGGACGAATTTCGCTGCCACCGTTTGCCCGCCCAGGTCAATGGGGGCCATGGGCGGGCCGTCCGGGGAGGAAATGGTCAACTGGACGGGCTCGCCGAAGGTCACGATGAGCGCCCCCTTTGGGCCCAGCTCGTCGAAGCCCCGGCCCTCCGGACAGCCGGGGTAGGCCCACAGGGTTTTGCCCGCCTTGCCGCTGCCGGCGGCGTGGACGTGGCCCAGGGCGGCGTAGGCCACGCCGCTGTGCTCCAGGGATTTGGGGGCGATGGGGGCATAGCTCCCCGCCGGCCCCACCTCGCCGTGGACGCACAGGAGATGGAGCTTCCCATCGTCCGGGGCGGCGAAGCCTGCTAGGGGATCGTCCTCCCGGTGGGGAGCCGCAAAGGCGCAGCCGTATACAGTGCAGTTGATCCGGGGAAGTTCTACCGTCTGCAATTCAGGCTGTGTAAAGATATGTACATTGTCAGGCCAGGGGTTGACGGCGTAGGGAGACTTGTCGTGATAAAAGTCGTGGTTCCCGGGGGCGATGAACACCGGGACCTCCATTTCCCCCAGCGCCCGGGCCAGCGCCCGGATGGTTTCCGGGTATACCCGGGCTCCGTCGAACAGGTCGCCGGGGAGGAGGACCAGGTCCACCCCCTCCTCCTTCGCCAGCGCCGCCAGTCGGGCGGGGAGTTCCCGCAGTTCCCGGCGGCGCTGGGCGCTCTTTTCCGGCGGCAGGCCCGACAAGGGGGAATCCAGATGGAAGTCGGAGGCGTGGAGTAATTTCATAATAATCACACCCCTTTCAAGTCAGGATCACAATTGTTACCGTGCGAAAACTTGACGATACTCGCCCACAATGGAAACGAGCTAAAAGTTCTTTTTGATTCTTTTTCTTGAAAGAAAAAGAATCAGCAACAACGCTAACTGATATCCACCCGCTGGATACCCACGCACCGTTTGGCATCGGCGTCGATCTCGAACAGCACCGCGTTCAGCTTGCAGGGGCCGGGGGCGGCCTCGAACCGGCGGGGCAGGCCGCCCAGAAAGCGGTTGACGGCCTGTTCCGGCTTGATACCGATGACGGACTGGCTGGGACCGGTCATACCCAGGTCGGTGCAGAAGCCCAGCCCCTTGGGCAGTACCTGGCAGTCGGCGGTGGGCACGTGGGTGTGGGTGCCCCACAGGGCCTGGACCCGTCCGTCCAGATACCAGGCCATGGCCCCCTTCTCGCTGGTGGCCTCGGCGTGGAAGTCCACCAAGGTCAGGTCGGCGCGGTCTTTTTTCAGGATTTCGTCTATCTTGGTGAAGGGATTGTCAAAGTTGGCGTCCATGGACACCCGGCCGATCAGGTCCACCACCCGGACGCGTAGGCCACGGGGGCCGTCGAACACCCCCCAGCCCCGGCCGGGAACACGGGCGGTGTAGTTGGCGGGCCGGATGAGGTAGGGATTGCTTTCCATGTACTTAACAATTTGTTGTTTGTCCCATGTGTGATTGCCCATAGTAATTACATCCGCCCCGGCGGAGAAGATGGCGTCCGCTTGGGCCGGAAGCAGACCGTTGCAGGCGGCGTTCTCCCCGCACACCACCGTGAAGTGGACGTCGTGGAGCTTGCGCAGGGTGGGCAGATGGCGGCGGAGGAAGTCTACTCCGGCGTCCCCCACCACGTCGCCCACGGCCAAAATATGGATATTCATTTCAGATTCCTCCAAAAAGGGAGCGGTCCCCTCTCACCCCGGAGACAGTTCCTACCAAGATGGCAAAAACTTTTCCTTTCTGCACATCCTGTCCCAATCGTCCCTGGGTCGAAAAGGGGCCGCTCCCCTGCCGTTGTTCAGCCGTGTTCCTCCACCAGCATGAGGCAGCCGTCCTCGTCGTACTTGAGCAGTTGAATCTCCGCCTTGGTGTTCCGGGCGATGTCCCGCATTTTCACCGACTCCGTCACCGAGGCCATCAGTGTGTAGGACACCCCGTGCTTTTTCGCCCGGCCCGTGCGGCCGATGCGGTGGATATAATACTCTTGCTCATCGGGCACGTCGTAGTTGAACACCGCGTCCACGTCGTCGATGTCCAGCCCCCGGGCCGCCACGTCGGTGGCCACCAGCACCCGTAGCTTGCCGTCCTTGAACCTTTTCAGGGTCTGCTCCCTCACCCGCTGCTGGATGTCGCCGTGGATGGCCTCACAGGAGACGCCCCGCATCTTCAACAGGCCCGCCAGCCGGTCGGTCATATTCTTGGTGTTGCAGAAAGCAATGGCCCGGTCATAGCCGCCGTTCTGGATCAGGGCCACCATGGTGTCCAGCTTCTGCTCCCGGCCCATGAGCTCGATGGCGTACTGCTGGATGTCCGGTCGGTTCTCCTCCACCGGGCGGACGGTGATCTCCGCCGGGTCCCGCTGGTATACCCATGAGATATCCATAACTTCCCGTGATATTGTGGCGGAGAATAACCCTAAGTTGCGGCGGTGGGGCATTTTGTCCAGAATGCGGGTCACGTCCTGGATGAAGCCCATATCCAGCATCCGGTCCGCCTCGTCCAGCACCACCGTCTGCACCTTGTCAAGCTTGACGGTGCGGCGCTTCATGTGGTCCATCAGCCGCCCTGGGGTGGCCACCACAATCTGAGGTTTGCTTTTCAGTTGGGTGAGCTGTTTTTCAATGGGCTGGCCGCCGTAGAGGCACACCGCGCGCACCCCCTCCCGGAAGGCGCACAGGTCCCGCAGCTCGTCCCGGATCTGGATGGCCAGCTCCCGGGTAGGGGCCAGGATCAGGGCCTGAATGTCGTTGGATTCCGGGTCGATGTGCTCCACCATGGGGATGCCGAAGGCAAAGGTCTTGCCCGTGCCGGTGGGGGCCTTGGCCACCACGTCCTTCCACTCCATGAAACAGGGGATGGCCCCGCCCTGGATCGGGGTGGCCTGGGTAAAGCCCTTCTTGTCCAAGGCCTTCATGGTGGCCTCGGAAAGCCCCATATCCTTATAATAATAGGTCTCTTGTACCTGCGCGCCGTTGATCTCCATACGGTCGTTCCTCTCAGTATAAAAATTCTTCGTGTCCCGTTGTCACGTTGCGAAGCGACCAGGATGCTCGGTCGCTTCGCAACGCTTCTCTATGGGCAAGCGGCTGGTTCGCTCTTGTTCTGCCGCGCGTTTTGGCGCTCCACAAGGTCGGCCAGGGTGGTGCCGTCCACCACTGCGGACACCGCCTTGTGGATATCCTGCCACAGCTCCACCGTGACGCAGTCGCAGCTATGCTCGCAGTAGCCGTCGTCGGTGGCGCACTCCACCGGGGCCAGGTCGCCCTCCAGCGGGCGCAGGATATCCCCCACCGAATACTCCTCCGGCTTACGGGCCAGCAGGTATCCGCCCCCCGCGCCCCGCACCGAGCGCACCAGGCCCGCCCGGGTCAGGGGGGTGACGATCTGCTCCAGGTATTTGTCGCTGAGCTGCTGCCGCCGGGCGGCGTCCCGCAGGGACACCGGGCCGCTTTGCGCGTGCTGGGCGATATCCACCATCAGACGAAGGGCGTAGCGCCCCTTTGTAGAAATTTTCATCGGGGTCCCTCCATTCGTGTCCCCAAAGAGACACTTTTTATAAAATACCACATTTTCGATAGGAATTCAAGGGTTAAAGAAGTGGTTCAGAATTTAGCAGGTATTGCAGGCATCTCCCCCTCCCGGGAACAGGCTTGACGGACGCGGCGGAGGGTGGTATACTGAATCCACTTTCTCAACAGAGGAGGATGCAGAAGCCATGTCTTGCTTCAGCTCTTACAGTTTGCGGTCTTAGGTTCATTTCGTGTACGGAAACAGGGCGCGCCATGGGCGGGCTTGGTTTTTTGTACGCAAAATGGCCCGCAAACAAGCTGAATGTGCTTCTGTGACCTCTTGGCTTCCTGCCGTGGAGTGCGGCGGGTGGTCGTGTCGCGCATTGCGCTTTTTTGCGGGCCGGACCCCCTGACAGGGTCCGGCCCCTTTTGCTTTGTGTTTGACGCATAATCTGCGGGAAAGGAAATAAGATGAGTACCAAAAAAGGAAATAACCCCCAGGGACTGTGGACCTGGGACTTTACCATTATCACCTTGGGCAGTATCGTGTCCCTCGTCGGCGGCGTGCTGTCCAGCTTCGCTATGAGTATGATGGTGCTGGACTACACCGGCTCGGTGTTTCTCTACACCCTGTTCAACGCCGCTTATCAAATCCCCATGCTGCTCTGTCCCGTTTTGGCGGGGCCATATCTGGACCGGATGAGCCGGAAACGGGTCATCTACCGCCTGGATTTTTTATCCGCCGGGCTATTCGGGACCCTGGCCCTGCTGTTGAGAACCGGCTGGTTCAATTTCCCGTCGCTGCTGTGCTTCAACCTGCTCCGGGGGGCTGTGGACAGCGTGTATGTGGTGGCCTATGACAGCCTCTACCCCAATCTGGTGGCGGAACACAACCTGTCCAAAGCCTACTCCATCTCGGGAATGATTCAGTCCATCATGCTCATGGCCTACCCCCTGGGGGCCCTGGCCTACGACCTGCTGGGCGGCGTGGAGCCGCTGTTTGCCGTCAACGCGTTGTGCTTTTTCGCCGCCGCCTGCTTTGAGCGGTGCATCCGCCATGTGGAGACCCACATGGGCGCCGCCGCCGTGGACGGTCCGGGGGCCCTGCGGCGCTTTGGCCGGGACCTTCGGGACGGGGTGGGCTACCTGACCGGGGAGAAGGGCCTGCTGGCCGTCACCCTGTACTTTATGCTATCCAACTTCGCCGGAACCGGCTCCGACCAGATGTTCCTCCCCTTCTTCCGCAACCACGGCGAGCTGTTCGCCGCCTGGCCGGTGGCGGCGGTGACGCTGGGCGCCATTGTGTCCACCTTCTCGGAGGCGGGCCGGGTGGCGGGCGGGCTGCTCCATTACAAATTTCGGCTTCCCGCGGCGAAAAAATTCACCGCGGCCATGGCGGCTTACGTTCTATTGCCGCTCCTGTATGGGGCGCTGTTGTTCCTGCCTGTCCCGGTAATGGCCGTTGTCTTTTTTGTGTATGGGGCGCTGGCGGTGACCTCCTATAATATCCGCGTCTCCGCCGTGCAGTCCTACCTGCCCGACGAAAAGCGGGCCCGGTTTAACGGGGCCTACCAGATGCTCACCTCCCTGGGGGCGCTGAGCGGCACGCTGGCGGCGGGGGCTCTGGCGGAGGTCTTCCCCGAGCGGGGCATTATCCTGGCCTTCAATGCCGTGGGCCTGGCCGCCGCGTGGCTGTTTGTCTTCCGGAGGCGGAAAGAAGTGGCCCCCATCTATAACCGCAAAGTGTAATATGGCCGGGAAGCGCCGTAACGTTCGCAAAAAAGGAATCAATTTTTTCCTTGCGTTTGGCCCTCAACGTGATATAATAAGCTTACATGACCCTGCGTTCCCCGCTCCACGGTTCGGGGCGGGGACGCCGTCTGTTCGCCCGCGCCGGCCCTGTCCCACACTCGGCGGGCGCGGCGGAATTTCAGAAACAATAAAGAGGAGGAGACATTGTGAAATTGCATGGTATCCATGCGCCCCATCGCAAGAACACGGTGGACAGCGCGCCCGCCCGTCTTCCGGTGCCTCCGGTGATCACGGTGCCCATGTCCATGAACATCGGCGCCCCGGCCAAGCCTGTGGTCAAGCCGGGGGACGAGGTGAAAGTGGGCCAGATGATCGCGGAGGCGGGGGGCTTCATGTCCGCGCCCATCTACTCCGGCGTATCCGGCAAAGTGAAACGGCTGGATGAGATCGTCAGCGCCAACGGCCGGTTCGACACCGTCATCGTCATTGAGACCGACGGGGCGCAGACCATGTGGGAGGGGATCAAGCCCCCCGTGGTCACCGACAAGGACAGCTTTGTGGAGGCGGTGCGGCAGTGCGGCTGTGTGGGCCTGGGTGGCGCGGGATTCCCCACGTCGGTCAAGCTGAACGTGGACCCGGACCGGGTACACAACATCATCATCAACGGCGCGGAGTGCGAGCCCTACATCACCTCCGACACCCGGACCATGATCGACAGCGCCGACGACGTGATCTACGGGGCCCAACTGCTCCAGAAATACTACACCGCCGACCGCATCGTCATCGGCATTGAGGACAACAAGCCCCAGTGCGTGAAGATCATGCAGGAGGCGGGCAAGGGCGTGCCCTCCTTCGAGGTGGCCTCCCTGCCCGCGCTGTACCCCCAGGGCGGCGAGAAGGTGCTGATCTACAACACCACCGGTGAGATCGTCCCCGAGGGCAAGCTCCCCATCGACGTGGGGGCCATTGTCATCAACTGCACCACTCTGGCCGTCATCGCCAAGTACATCAAGACCGGCATGCCCCTGGTGGAGAAGGTGGTCACCGTGGACGGTTCCGCCATCGCCAACCCCCAGAACGTCATCGTCCCCGTGGGCACCCCCATCCAGAACGTGCTGGACTTTGTGGGCCTCAAGTGCGAGCCCAAAAAGGTGCTCTACGGCGGCCCCATGATGGGCACCTCCGTCCCCTCCCTGGAGGCCCCTGTGATGAAGAATACCAACGCCATCCTGGCTTTCGACGCCAAGGACGCCGAGGACCCCGTGCCCTCCTCCTGCATCCGTTGCGGCCGGTGCGTGGCCCACTGCCCCTTCAACCTGATGCCCGCCGCCATTGAGAGCGCCTACAACAACAAGGAACCCGAGACCCTGAAGGCCCTGAAGGTGAACCTGTGCATGGAATGCGGCTGCTGCTCCTTTAGCTGCCCCGCCCGCCGCCCCCTGGTGCAGGTGAACAAGCTGGCCAAGGCCATGCTGAACCAGTACAACGCCGAGCAGAAAGCCGCCGCCGAAAAGAAAGCGGCCAAGGAAAAAGAAAAGGAGGCGGTCTAAATGGACAACATGATCGTTTCCGTCAACCCCCACGTCTATGCCAAGGATACCACCCAGACCATCATGCGGGACGTGCTCATCGCCCTGTTCCCCGCCGTCATCGCGTCCATCGTGTTCTTCGGCGTCCAGGCCCTGCTGGTGGAAGTGGTCTGCGTGGTGGTGGCCGTGGCCTGCGAGTGGGCCTTTGAGAAAATCTGCGGCAAGCCCATCACCATCATGGACCTGTCCGCCGCCGTCACCGGGCTGCTGCTGGCCCTGAACCTGCCTGTCAGCATTCCCCTCTGGCAAGCCGCGTTCGGCGCGTTTGTGGCCATCATCGTCATCAAGCAGTTCTTCGGCGGCATCGGCCAGAACTTCGCCAACCCCGCCATCACCGCCCGCGTCATCATGCTGGTGGCTTTCTCCGGGGCTATGACCAACTGGGTCCCCGCCGCCTTCTCCAACGCTCCGGTGGACGCGGTCACCGCCGCCACCCCCCTGGCCCTGCTGGGCGCTGAGGGCGCGGAAGGCACCCTGCCCACCCTGGCCCAGATGTTCCTGGGCGCACGGGGCGGCTCCATGGGCGAGACCAGTTGCCTGGCCCTGCTCATCGGCGGGCTGTACCTCATCTACCGCAAGGTCATCTCCTGGCACACCCCCGTGGCCTTCATCGGCACCGTGCTGGTGCTCACTGCCCTGCTGGGCCAGCAGCCCCTGTACCAGGTCATGGCGGGCGGACTGTTCATCGGCGCGTTCTTCATGGCCACCGATTACACCACCTCCCCCCCCACCCCTGCCGGCAAGCTGATCTTCGGCGTGGGCTGCGGCCTCATCACCGTGCTCATCCGCGTGTGGGGCAACTACCCGGAGGGCGTGTCCTTCTCCATCCTGCTGATGAACATCCTCAACCCCTACATCTGTGACTGGACCAAGACCAAGCCGTTTGGAGGTGTGCAGGCATGACGAAAGCAAAATCCAATGTGATGACCGACTTCGGGGCCCCCATCCTCGTGCTGGTGCTGATCTGCGCCATCATGAGCGGCCTGCTGGCTTTTACCAACGGCATCACCGCCCCCATCATTGAGGAGGCCGAGCGCAAGGCCAGTGAGGAGGCCCGGCTGGAGGTCCTGCCCAACGCGGACAGCTTCCTCCGGGTGGAAATCGCGGACCTGCCCGGCTCCGTCACCGAGGTCTACCAGGCCGAGAACGGCGCGGGCTACACCTTCTCCATCGTCGCCCAGGGCTACGGCGGCAAGAACACCCTGAAAATGGCCGTGGGCATCGACATGGACGGCAAGATTACCGGCACCAAGGTGCTGGACCACAAGGAGACCGCCGGCTTGGGCTCCAAGATCACCACCGACGCCTTCCAGGGCCAGTTCCCCGGCAAGGACGCCAGCCTGGAGGGTGTGGACAACATCTCCGGCGCCACATTCTCCTCCAACTATTTCCGGGCCGCCATCGCCGACGCGTTTGCCGCGTTCGACATGGTGACGGGCTGAGGAAGGGAGGCACATGGATATGAAGAACAATAAGCTGCAAATCCTCACCAACGGCATCATCAAGGAAAACCCCATCCTGGTGCTGATCCTGGGCACCTGCCCCTTCCTGGCGGTCACCACCCAGGCCTCCAACGCCATCGGCATGGGCGCGGCGGTCACCTTCGTGCTGCTGTGCTCCAACATCATGATCTCCCTGCTGCGCAAGGTGATCTCCGACAAGGTGCGCATCCCCTGCTACATCGTGGTCATCGCCTCCTTCGTCACCCTGGTGCAGATGATCGTCAAGGCCTTCCTGCCCGACCTGGACAAGGCGCTGGGCCTGTATCTGCCCCTGATCGTGGTCAACTGCATCATCCTGGGCCGGGCCGAGATGTTTGCCAACAAGAACAACCCCCTGGACTCCGCTCTGGACGCCATCGGCATGGGCGTGGGCTATACCCTGGCCATGCTGGCCATGGCCTCCATCCGGGAGATTTTCGGCGCGGGCACCTGGTTCGGCATTGAGCTGCCCGTGCTCATCGACAACAACATCTCCATCATGACCATGGCCCCCGGCGGCTTCGCCATCTTCGGCATTTTGATCGCCATCATCAACAAGGCCAGCAACGGCAAGGCCATCAAGAAAAAGGACTTCAGTTGCGAGGGCTGCCCCAGCGCCGCGGCGTGCAACGGGCAGAACTGCGCTGAGAAGAGGGAGGCTGCCGCGAAATGAAAGAATTGCTTGCCATCGTAATGGCCGCTATCCTGGTCAACAACTACGTACTGAGCCAGTTTTTGGGTATCTGCCCCTTCCTGGGCGTGTCCAAGAAGCTGGACCAGGCCGCCGGCATGAGCGTGGCCGTTATCTTCGTCATGCTGCTGGCCACCGCCGTCACCTACCCCATCCAGTATTTTGTGCTCAACAACCTGGGGCTGAAGTACCTCCAGACCATCGTGTTCATCCTGGTCATCGCCGCCCTGGTGCAGTTGGTTGAAATCATTTTGAAGAAGTACATCCCCGCCCTTCACGCCTCCCTGGGCGTGTACCTGCCCCTCATCACCACCAACTGCGCCGTGCTGGGCGTGTGCATCAGCAACATCGACAACTACCTGGTGGAAAAGGCCGGTTTCGGCCCCGGCTTCGTCCAGGCCATGTTCAACTCCTTGGGCTCTGGCCTGGGCTTCCTGCTGGCCATGGTGCTGTTCTCCGGCGTGCGCAGCCGGGTGGACAAGTGCAAGTGCCCCGAGTCCTTCAAGGGCATGCCCATCACCCTGATCTCCGCTGCCATCGTGTCCGTGTCCTTTATGGGCTTCGCGGGCATCGTGGAAAACCTGCTGGGTTAAGGAGGGGAAACGTATGGATAATCCAATTGTAATCGCCGTGCTGGTGGTGGCCGTCATCGGCCTGCTGTGCGCCGTGATGCTGACCGTGGCCTCCAAGTTCATGGCCGTGGAGGTGGACGAGCGCATCCCCATGGTCCGCGAGTGCCTGCCCGGCGCCAACTGCGGCGCCTGCGGCTTCGCCGGGTGCGACGGCTACGCCGCCGCTTTGGTGGAGGACCCCGACCTGGCCGTCAGCCTGTGCGTCCCCGGCGGCGCCACCGCCGCCGCCAACATCGGCAAGGTGCTGGGCCGCGAGGCCGGGGACGTTGCCAAGCAGGTGGCCGAGGTGCGCTGCTCCGGAACCTGTGAGGCCACCTCCGTGAAGATGGACTACAAGGGGCTGGAGAGCTGCGCCGCCGCCAAGCTGCTGTTCGGCGGCACGGGCAAGTGCGTGTACGGCTGCATCGGCCTGGGCGACTGCGCCCAGGTGTGCCCTGTGGGCGCCATCCACATCAACGGCGGGCTGGCCCGGGTGGACACCTCCGCCTGCATTGGCTGCGGCCTGTGCGCCAAGACCTGCCCCAACCATGTCATCGCCATCCGTCCCGCCGACGCCCACATGGTGGTGGACTGCAACAGCCGCCAAAAGGGCGCGGGCACCCGCAAGAGCTGCTCCGCGGGCTGCATCGGCTGCAAGCTGTGCGAGAAGAACTGCCACACCGGGGCCATCACCGTCACCGACAACCTGGCGAGCATCGACTACGCCAAGTGCGACGGATGCGGCAAGTGCATCGAGGTTTGTAAGGCCGGGTGCCTGGTGGCGTTCAATATCACCAAGGCGGAAGTTGTGAACGGCTGACAAACGAGAAAAAACGCCAACGAGGGAAGGCCGCTTGCGGCCCTCCCTCTGTTGCGGTTTTGGAGGAATTTTGTGGAGTGGTTGAAAACCCATCGAAACGATGCTATAATCAAGGCGTTTCAAAAGAAGCAAACGCTTCTTTTGAAACCTGCGGCGTGGAACGCCGCAGAAGGCCGCCAAAGCGGCCTTGCCTTGGATTTCATAGCCAGCGCCTGCGCGCTTTGCGCGCCCAGTGGGCCATCCGCCCACTGGGTGAAAAAACGCAATTTGCGTTTTTTCAAGCGCGCTGACTATATACTGGTTGCCGTGCTGATGCTCCTGGGCGGGGCGCTGGCCCTGTTCCTGTATGCCACCCGGAAGAGCGGAGGATATGTGTCCGTCCAGGTGGACGGAGAGACGGTCATGGAGCTGTCTCTCGAAGAGGATACCCGGATTCTGGTGGGGGAGGGGGGAAAGTTCACCAATCTCCTGGTCATTGAAGGCGGCGCGGCCCGGATTGCAGAGGCGAGCTGTCCCGACCAGATCTGCGTGAACCACGGGGCTATCCGCTACGCCGGAGAGTCCATCGTCTGCCTGCCCCATAAGCTTGTGGTGTCGGTGGAGGGCGGCGCGCCCGGCGGCGTGGACGCCACGGCAAGGTGAGGAAATCAGCATGAAAGCATCGAAAGTCGCCCAGTACGGGCTGATTACCGCCCTGGGCCTGGTGCTGTCCTATCTGGAATCGCTGGTGCCCTCCCTGGGCGTGCCGGGGGTGAAGCTGGGCCTGCCCAACATCGCCATTGTGTTTGCCCTGTACCGGCTAGGCTGGCGGGATGCCTGTATCATCTCCCTGGTGCGGGTGTTCCTCGTGTTCCTGCTGTTCGGCAACGGGGCGGGGCTGGCCTACAGCGTGGTCGGGGCGGCGTTGAGTCTTGCTCTCATGGGCCTGCTGAAAAAAACGGGGAAGTTCTCCTCGGTAGGCGTCAGCGTGGCCGGGGGCGTGGCCCACAACGGGGGACAGATTTTGGTCGCCATGGCCCTGTTGGAGACTTCCAGGCTGGCGTGGTATCTCCCGGTGCTGTGGGTGTCCGGCACGGTGGCCGGGGTGCTGGTCGGCATCGTGTCCGGGGTGCTGGTGAAGCGGGTGCCGGAGGTCGGATGAGGTGATTCGCATGACAAAGAAACCCGGAGAAAAGCGGAAGGCCGGTTTGCTGGTCGTGGGTTTGCTCACGGCGTTCTGTGTTCCGGATTTCTCCCTGGTTCTTGCCGATGGAAGCCCAAGGTATATTGTGTCAGGAAGTTTTGCCCGCACCGCTGTATGTTCTGTTTCTCTATCTGCTCCATCAACATTGTAAAAACCACTAATAACAGAGTTAGGAGGCCCTATTTATGAATTTGAACACAACCGGGCTGTTTGACCTGAGCCACACCCTGGCGGGGGACTATCTGGCCCGCTTTACATACCCTTGGCAAGCCTTGGACGTTATCAAGGACCTGATCCTGGCGCTGGGCCCCACCCTGGGAGACGAGTACGAGGAGATGGGCAGTCAGATCTGGGTTCACCAGACCGCCCAGATCGCCCACTCCGCCTTTTTGGGCGCGCCCTGCATCATCGGCCCCAACACCGAGGTGCGCCACTGCGCTTTCATCCGGGGCTCCGCGCTGGTGGGGGCAAACTGCGTGGTTGGCAACTCTGTGGAGCTGAAAAACGTGATTTTGTTTGACAATGTGCAGACCCCCCACTATAATTACGTCGGCGACTCCATTTTAGGCTATAAGAGCCACATGGGCGCGGGGTCCATCACCTCCAATGTGAAGTCCGACAAGACGCCGGTGGTGGTGAAAAACGAGGGCGAGGCCATCGAGACGGGCAGGAAGAAGTTCGGCGCGATCCTGGGCGACTTTGTGGAGGTGGGCTGCAACAGCGTGCTCAACCCGGGCACCGTCATCGGCCCCCGCAGCAATATCTACCCCGTTTCCTGCGTCCGGGGCGTGGTGCCGCCGGAGAGCATCTATAAGACGGGCGGGGTTATCGTCCCCAAGCGAAAGGAAGACTGATTTATGGGTAAATATTTCGGCACCGACGGGTTCCGGGGCAAGGCGAATGTGGAACTCACCGCCGACCACGCCTATGAGGTGGGCCGGTTTCTGGGCTGGTATTACGGGCGGGAGCACAAGGCCCGCATCGTGGTGGGCAAGGATACCCGCCGCTCCAGCTACGTGCTGGAGTACGCCATCAGCGCGGGCATGGCCGCCTCCGGGGCGGACGTGTACCTGCTCCACGTCACCACCACGCCCTCCGTGTCCTACGTGACGAGGACGGACGGCTTTGACTGCGGCGTGATGATCTCCGCCTCCCACAACCCCTACTATGACAACGGCATCAAGCTGCTCAACCGGGAAGGGGAGAAGATGGACGAGTCCACCATCCGGCTGGTGGAGGACTATCTGGACGGCCACCTGGAGCTGTACGGCCAGCCCGTGCCCAAGCTGCCCTTTGCCGCCAATGAGTCGGTGGGCAGTATCGTGGACCACACCGCGGGCCGCAACCGTTACATGGGCTACCTGATCTCCCTGGCGGTGTACTCCTTCCGGGGCAAGAAAATCGCGCTGGATTGCGCCAACGGCTCCGCCTGGGCCATCGCCCCCAATGTGTTCCGCTCCCTGGGCGCGGACGTGTATGTCATCAACGACCACCCGGACGGGTTGAACATCAACCTGGACGCGGGCTCTACCCACATCGACGGGCTGCGGAAGTACGTGGCGGAGCACGGCTGCGACGCGGGCTTCGCCTTCGACGGGGACGCGGACCGCTGCCTGGCCGTGGACGAGAAGGGGAACGTGGTCAACGGCGACCAGATCATGTACCTGTACGCCGTGTATATGAAGGAGCGGGGCAAGCTGCTGACCAACACAGTGGTCACCACTGTCATGTCCAACTTCGGGCTGTACAAGGCCTTTGACGCGGTGGGCGTGGGCTACGCCAAGACCAAGGTGGGGGACAAGTATGTGTACGAGGAGATGGTCCACGGCGGGCACCGCCTGGGCGGCGAGCAGTCGGGGCACATCATTTTCTCCAAGTACGCCCGGACGGGGGACGGCATTCTGACCGCGCTGAAGATCATGGAGGTCATGATGGCCAAGAAGGAGATGCTGAGCCGCCTGGCCGAGCCGGTGACCATCTATCCCCAGGTGCTCATCAACGTGCGGGTGAAGGATAAAAAAACCGCCCAGGACGATCCTGCCGTGCAGGACGCGGTGCAGGACGTGGCCGGGGAGCTGGGCGACACCGGCCGCATCCTGGTGCGGGAGTCCGGCACCGAGCCGCTGGTTCGGGTGATGGTGGAGGCCCCGGAGAAGGGGCAGTGCCAGGAGCTGGCCCAAAAAGTGGTAGATGTTATCATTTCTCAGGGCCACAAAGCGGAATAAAGGAGCGCCCCGGAGGGAATCCCTCCAGGGCGCTTTTTACCGAATCAGGGAACGGAAACAGCGTTCCGGCACTGTGGGCCGCAGCAGCCTCCACAGTTGGGCTTTGGGGTCGCTGCATGGTGGCGGAGGCGGGGATAACGCTTCCCATGCCTGGGCAGTTCCATATTGGAACGTAGACCAGCTTTCGTTCAAGACAGTGCCGTTTGCCATGGCGGTCATGTAAAGATTTTGGAGCAGGAAATCGAAGCCGTCCCGGTATTCCTTGGGGGACAGGCCGCAGACCTGTTTTAGAAAGGCAGTTTCAGCGATCGAACCGTTACCCAGCAGGGAGAGGATGCGCTCCGCCGATGGAGTAAGGGGCTTTTGCGGTTTCACCGCCTTCAAAAGATAGTAGGCTTCGGGGGACAGGTAAGTGGTCCGCTTGCGGAATGCCTTGGAATAGAACAGCTTATGCCGGTCAATCAGCTTCGTCACATCCTGCCAGGTGCAGCCAACATCTTCCAAGGCGGGAAGGTCGGGATTTCGATTGCATAGCAAAATACCATTGGCCTCTAAGTAGCTTTGCAGAGGGTTCATGCACATTTACCGGTCCCATTTGGAAATAAGCGCCCGGATCTGGTCGGCGAACTTGCCCAGGTCCTTGTTGGAGCCGCCCTTGTTGCGGGCGATGACGTCCATGAGCTTCCGGCCGATGTCCTCCAGGCGGCGGTAGGCGGGGGAGCCCAAGTCCACCGGGGCGGCCGCCCTGGCCTCCAGCCTGATGCCCGGGGCGATCATGCGGTTGTCCAGCAGGTCGTAGACCTCCTCGTAAAGGGGCGCGTGGGCCGCAAAGCCCAGCTCCGTCAGGGTGCTGGTGTAGTTCTCCACCGCCCGGGCGTCGCCGTGGACCACAAACACCTGCTGGGGCTTGGGGGTGTACATGCTGATCCACCGCACCAGCCCGTCCCGGTCGGCGTGGGAGCTGAGGCCGTGGAACCGGACGATCCGCGCCCGGACGGCGATCTCCTCGCCGAACAGCTTCACCCGCTGGGCCCCGTCCAGAATCCGGCGGCCCAGCGAGCCCTCCGCCTGATAGCCCACAAACAGGATGGTGGACTCCGGCCGCCACAGGTTGTGCTTCAGATGGTGGCGGATGCGGCCCGCGTCGCACATGCCGGAGGCGGAGATGATGACCTTGGGCCGGGGGTCCAGGTTCAGCCCCCGGGACTCGTCGGTGCTCTCGGTGATGTTCAGCCCCGGGAAACGGAACAGAGCCCCGCCCCGGAGCTGCTCCGCCGACTCGTCGTCCAGGTAGCCGGTGAGGTCGCCGGAGAAGATCTCCGTGGCCGCCCCCGCCAGCGGGGAGTCCACGTACACCTGGAAATCCGGGTCGCAGTGAACCAGGTGCTGCTCCTTGATCTGCCGGATGAAGTACAGCAGTTCCTGGGTGCGGCCCACGGCGAAGGAGGGGATCACCAGGTTGCCCCCCTCGGAGAGCGTGTCCTCAATGACCTCGGCCAGGTCGGCGGAATAGTCGGGCTTCTCCTTCACGTTGTGCAGGCGGTCGCCATAGGTGCTCTCGGTGACCACGTAGTCCGCCTCTGTGATGGGCTGGGGGGAGCGGATGATGGGGGTCTTTTTGTTGCCGATGTCTCCGGAGAAGACGATCTTCTTGGTGGCGCCTTCCTCGGTCAGCCACATCTCCACGCAGGCGGAACCCAGCAGGTGGCCCGCGTCCACAAAGCGGACCTTGATGCCGTCGGTGATTTCCACCTCCTGGCCGTATTCCACCCTGACGATGTGCCGCAGGGCCTTTTCCACGTCCGGCAGGGTGTACAGCGGCTCCACCGGCGGCTTGCCCGCCCGCTTGCCCTTCTGGTTCTCATAGGCCGCGTCGTTTTCCTGAATCTGGGCGGAATCCCGCAGCATGATGGACAGCAGCTCCGCTGTCAGCCGGGTGCAGTAGATGTTGCCCGCGAAGCCCTGCTTCACCAGCAGGGGGATGCGCCCCGAGTGGTCAATGTGGGCGTGGGTGACCACCATGTCGTCGATGTAGGACGGGGCAAAGTCCAACTCACGGTTGTCCGTCTCGTCCTTGCCCTGCTGGAGGCCGCAGTCCACAAGCACCTTGTGTCCGTTGACTTCTACGCAGTGGCAACTGCCGGTGACCGCGTGAGCCGCGCCGAAGAATGTAAGTTTCATCCAAAAACACTCCTGTTCTATCTGCTTACATTGTGTAGTTTTCCCTAATCGCATTGTATACCAGCCGCTGGAAAATGTAAAGGGGGCACACAGGATTTTCTCAAAAACCTGCTTTCAGGAAATTCCGAAATCATCCTTGTGTTTCCCCATTGAGCTGTGATATAATGATCGGTACTGTGAGGACTTATACCCCGCCGCGGGGAATGGGGTGGGGAGGGCTTAACCCGGAGCCGCCAGGCTCCAGGTTCACAGCTACGCTCATAAAGGAGGGCTGGATTGCCTTGGAGAGAATGGCTGCCAAACAAACGATACTCATTGTGGATGACTCGGAGATGAACCGCGCCATCCTGGCGGATATGCTGGGTAGTGAGTTTGATATCATCGAGGCCGAAAACGGCAAAGAGGGCGTGGCCATGCTGCAAAAGTATGGCCCGGAGATCTCGCTGGTGCTGCTGGATATCGTCATGCCGGAGATGGACGGTTTCGGCGTGCTGAACGCGATGAATAAGTACCACTGGATCGAGGACGTTCCGGTGATTATGATTTCGGCGGAGCGGGGGTCCAATCACATCGAGCGGGCCTTCGAGCTGGGTATCACCGACTTCATCAGTCGGCCCTTCGACGCGCTCATCGTCCACCGCCGGGTGGTGAACACCATCCTGCTGTACGCCAAGCAGAAGAAGCTGGTTGGCATGGTGGCCGAGCAGATTTACGAAAACGAGCACCGCAGCAGCCTGATGATCGATATACTCAGCCACATCGTGGAGTTCCGCAACGGAGAGAGTGGCCTCCATGTCCGCCATGTACATGCGCTCACCGAGATCATGCTCAAGACCCTGGTCCAGCACACCGACAAATACCGCCTGACCCAGACGGACATCTCCGTCATCAGCACCGCTTCCGCCCTCCACGACATCGGCAAGATCGCCATCCCGGAGAAGATTCTCAATAAGCCGGGGCGGTTCACCGACGAGGAGTTCGCCATCATGAAGACCCACTCCATGGTGGGCGCGGAGATGCTGGAGGCCCTGCCCTTCTATCAGGACGAGCCGCTGGTGAAGGCCGCGTACCAGATCTGCCGCTGGCACCATGAGCGGTGGGACGGCCGGGGCTACCCCGACGGGCTGAAGGGAGACGAAATCCCCATCTCCGCCCAGATGGTGGCGCTGGCCGACGTCTACGACGCGCTGACCTCCGAGCGAGTGTATAAGCCCGCTTTCACCCATGACCAGGCCATCCGGATGATCCTTAACGGGGAGTGCGGCACCTTCAACCCCCTGGTGATGGACTGTTTGCGGGACTGCGCCGACAGCATCCAGGCGGAGCTGGCCCAGGAGAACGTACAGAGCCGCAACCGCCGGGAAATGCAAAACATCGCCCGGGAGCTGCACAAGCACGAAGAGCTCACCGCCTCCGAACGGACCCTGGAGCTGTTGGAGCACGAGCGGATGAAGTACAGCTTCTTCGCCTCCCTCACCAAAGAAATCCAATTCGAGTACACCGTCACGCCGCCCGCCCTGGCCCTTACCTCCTGGGGCGCGGAAAAGCTGGGCCTGCCCGAGATCGTCATAGACCCCTTCCAGGACCCACAGGCCCAGGCCATTGTGGACACGCGCGACCGGGATAACATGGCCGACGCCCTCCACACCACCACTCCCGGCAACCCCGTGGTGACCTATGACTGTAAGCTCCATGTGGGGGGGGAGGAGCGGTGGCACCGGATCATCGCACGGGCCTCCTGGTCCTCTGAGGAGCCCCCCCGGTACACCGGCTGTATCGGCAAGGCCATGGATATCCACTCCTCCCGCCTCCGGTTGGAAAATCTGGAGCGCGAGGCTTCCCATGACGCCCTCACCGGCCTGCTCAACCGGGCTTACGCCAAAATGCGCATTATGGCGCGGCTGGAGGACCGGCCGGACGGCCACTACGCCTTGGCCATTCTGGACCTGGATTACTTCAAGTCCGCCAATGACACCTACGGCCACATGTTCGGCGACCAAGTGTTGAAGTTTTTGGCCGAACGGATGCGGCACAGCATCCGCGGCGGCGATATCGCCGCCCGGGTGGGCGGGGACGAGTTCCTGATCTTCCTGGAGTACAAGGAGGACCTGGAGTCCACCATTGAGGGTATCTACAACCGGGTGAACGGCGGCGTATACGAGGATTTCAAGATTTCGGTGAGCATGGGCGTGGCCGGCACCGAGCTGGTGGAGGCCGACTACGAAACCCTGTTCCGCTGTGCGGACGAGGCGCTCTATGTGGTGAAAAACAGCGGCAAGGGCTATTACAGCTATTACCACGAAGTTCACGCCCATGTGGGCGAGGACCTCTCGGCGGTATCCCCCATTGACGGGGAGAGCGCCGCCGGGAAGGCGGCAGATAAGGAGGGGAAACAGTCATGACGCTGAAGGAATGTTATGCCGCTCTGGGCGGAGACTATGACGAGGCGATGGGCCGCCTGCGCAGCGAGCGGCTGGTGCAGAAATTTGTGCTGAAGTTTCTGGAGGACGGCAGCTACCGGCTGCTCCAGGACTCTCTGGCGGCGGGCGACCGGAACGAGGCCTTCCGTGCTGCCCACACCATCAAAGGCGTGTGCGCCAACCTGGCCTTTAACACCCTGCTGGCGTCCAGCGAGAAGCTCACCGAGTCGTTGCGGGACGGCAAGCCCCCCCAGCCCGGCGAGGAGGAGCTCATCCGGCAGGTTGATGAGCATTATCAGAACACGATACGGGCCATACGGGCCTTCCAGGAAGGTGCCACAGGATGAAAAACAGAACCACCCGCTTCCTTTTCATCAGCCTGGTGGGGGTAGCGTTGCTGTGTGTGTGCGTTTTCACCTTCTTCGCGGTCCATATGAGCGCTCAAAGCTCCGCCGCCATCAACCAGGTCGGCACGCTCTATATGTCCGGCGTGAGCCAGCAGACCGCCTTCCACTTCGAAAACATTATGAAACTGCGCCTGGACCAGCTCGAAACGCTGGTGGCCTCCGTCTCCGACGATGATATCCATACGGACCAGGCCGCCCGGGGCGAGTTGATCGACGACGCCATGGCCCGGGATTTTCCCTATCTGGCCATCTATAAGACCGACGGAAGCTTTGAAATGCTGTACGGCTCCTCCCTGACGGTCATCGACCCGGTTCCCTTTCTCACCGCCCTGAGCCAGGGGGAGAAGAAGGTGGCCATCGGCACCAACGGGGCAGGGGAGAAGGTGATCCTGCTGGGGGTTCCCGCGTCCCACTCTCTCACCCACGAGTACCCCTGCGCGGCCCTGGTAGCCGCCCTGCCGGTGACCTACATCAGCGACAACCTGTCTCTGGACGAGAACGACGAGCAGATGTACTCCTTTATCATCCGGCGGGACGGCACCTTCGTCATCCGCAGCTTCGACGCTTTCCGCTCCAGCTATTTTGAGCGGGCCCGCGCCATCTATGAGGACGTCAACGGCATGGACCCGGAGCAATACATCGAGGAGCTGGAAGCCGCCATGGTCAAGAACGAGGACTATTCCAACGAGTTCACCATGAACGGCAAACGGCACCACCTGTACTGCACCAATCTGCCCTACTCCGAGTGGTGCCTGATTACCTTCATGCCCTACGGCGCCATGGACGACGTGGTTACCAGCTTCACAAGCGAGTGGGGGACGCTGACCATTTTCAGCGGCTCCATCATCCTGTCCGCCCTGCTGCTGGTGTTTTATAAATATTACGGGCTCACCCGGCGGCAGTTGCGGGAGGTGGTGGAGGCCCGGGAATCCGCGGAGGAGGCCCGGGAGGCTGCGGAGCTGGCCCGTAAGGAGGCCGAGCACGCCAACCAGGCCAAGAGCGAGTTCTTATCCAACATGAGCCACGATATCCGCACCCCTATGAACGCCATCGTGGGCATGACCGCCATCGCCACCGCCAACATCGACGACCCCCAGCAGGTGCAGAATTGCCTGAAAAAGATCACCCTGTCCAGTAAGCACCTGTTGGGCCTTATTAACGATGTATTGGACATGTCCAAGATCGAGAGCGGCAAAATGACGCTGAGCATGGATCAGGTGTCCCTGCGGGAGGTGATGGACGGCATCATCTCCATCTGCCAGCCCCAGGTTCGCGCCAAGCGGCAGCAGTTCGACGTGTTCATC
Organism: uncultured bacterium; assembly: GCA_947571605.1. Lineage (GTDB taxonomy): Bacteria > Bacillota > Clostridia > Oscillospirales > Oscillospiraceae > Enterenecus. The sequence continues at coordinate 90,985 of CANOYV010000001.1, forward strand.
CACGACATCTGCACCGAAAACGTGGTTTGCGACAGCGTCCGCCTTAACCAAGTGCTCATCAACCTGCTGTCCAACGCCATCAAGTTTACCCCCGAGGCCGGGCAGATCCACATGGCCCTGTATGAAGAGGACTCCCCCAAGGGCGAGGACTATGTGCGCATCCACATTCAGGTGAGGGACAACGGCATCGGCATGTCCGAGGAGTTCCAACAGCACATCTTTGACTCCTTTGCCCGGGAGGACAACCAGCGTGTCCACCGCACCGAGGGCACTGGCCTGGGCATGGCCATCACCAAGTACATTGTGGTGGACGCCATGGGCGGCGCCGTCCACGTAAACAGCCAGCCAGGCCAGGGGAGCGAGTTCACCATCACCTTGGATCTGGAGAAGGCTGTGGCCACTGAGGAGGATATGATCCTCCCCAGTTGGGACATGCTGGTGGTGGACGACGACCAGCAGTTGTGTGAATCCACCGTAGCCTCGCTGGCCTCCATCGGCATCAACGCCGATTGGACCCTGGACGGCGAAAGCGCCCTGGATATGGTGACAAAGCGTCACCGCCGGGGGGACGATTACCATATCATCCTGTTGGATTGGAAGCTGCCCGGCATGGACGGCATCGCCACCGCCAGGCGCATTCGGGAGGAGCTGGGGGACAACGTCCCCATCCTGCTCATCTCCGCTTACGACTGGGGGGAGATCGAGCACGACGCCAAGTCCGCCGGCATCAACGGCTTCATTTCCAAGCCCCTGTTCCGCTCCACGCTCTTCAATAGCCTGCGGCAATTCGCGGACATCGACCAGGAGACGGAGCAAACCGCCCAGGCGGAGGCCCGCCGGGACCTGAGCGGCAAGCGTATTCTGCTGGCGGAGGACAACGAGCTCAACTGGGAGATCGCCTCCGAGCTGTTGGGCGAGGAAGGCCTGGAGCTGGACTGGGCGGAAAACGGCCAGATGTGCGTAGAGATGTTCCAAAAATCTCCGCCGGGGTATTACGATGCGGTACTTATGGATATCCGAATGCCCGTCATGGGCGGATACGAGGCCACTCAGATCATCCGCGCCCTGGACCGGAAGGACAAAAACCTGCCTATCATTGCCATGACCGCCGACGCCTTTGCCGAGGACGTGAAGCGCAGCCTGGATTGTGGCATGAACGCCCATGTGGCCAAGCCCATCGACGTGCGGGAGGTCATGCGGCTGCTGGCGAAATTCATCCCCTAAGACGCGGGCCCCAATCGGGGCCCGCGTTTGATCCCGTGAGCGGGCGGAATCATGCGGCTGCTCCATCTTTTTCTCCAAATTTCCGGCTTCTAATAGCCGCACTTTCGTTCACTTTATCTAAAGAAAGCAAGAAAATGTCAAGAATTAAATGCAGAAAGACTCAAAATAAAGAAAGTGAAGAAAAAAACTTGTACTTTCTGAAGGCCCGTGCTATAATACGAATCGATATGGTCGCACGATGGTAGGGGGGAAGCTGCCCTTTTACCGGATTGATAGCTCGCTCCCCGAAGCCTGTCCTCCATGGCTTGATCAGGGGGCTTGTTGTATTTTTTGTCTTACACCCGAAAGTAACTTCCATTTATTGGATTGATTTTAGGGGTTGCATTTTTGCCCTGCGTCCTTCATAATAGTTATGATATGGTGGCGGGTTTGTCCCGCAGAATTAGGAGGCCGGTTATGGATTTTTTATTGAGCAACTCTCAGCTTCTGTTGGAGAAATCTGCGGGGTTCCTCTGGACCAAGCAGGCGGCGATCCTTGACAACATTGCCAACGCCGAAACCCCCAACTACAAAACCAAGGTGGTCACCTTCGAGAACACCATCAAGGATAAGCTGGAGCAGGCGGCCAGCCGCCCCCAGGGGGCGGGCAAGGCGGTGCGGGACATTCTGGAGGACGCCGAGCTGAATATCTTCGAGCCCCAAGAGCAAACCCGCATGGACGACAACGGCGTCAACGTCACCGAGCAAATGACGGAGATGATCCGCAACGCTTATCAGCAGCAGTACGTCTATCAGGCCATCACCAAGCAGTACTCGCTTTTGCGCATGGCCATTCAGGGTCAATAATTATTTGGCTGGAGGTTACATATCATGGGCTTTTTGAATTCCATTAACATCATCGGCTCTGGCTTAACCGCCCAACAGCTCCGGTTGGATATCGTGGCGGAGAACGTCACCAACTCTCAGACCACCCGTGTGGAGAACGGCGAGGGCGCCTACCGCCGGAAGCTGGTGGTCTTTGAGGCCGTCAGCGGAAAGGACTCCTTCCGCGACGCCATGGCCAAGGCCGCTAACGGCCTCATCCCCAACACCGCCACCGGGGTCCTCCCCAACGCCGGCGGCGTGCGGGTCACCGAGATCATGGAGGACCAGTCCCCCATGAAGATCGTCTACGACCCCACCCACCCCGACGCCGACGAGGACGGCTATTTGGAGATGCCCAACGTGGACATGGTCAAGGAGATCGCCGACGCCATGGCCGCATCCCGGGCCTTCGCTTCCAACGTCACCGCGTTCAATACGCTGAAAACCGTCATCTCCAGCGGCCTGGAGATCGGCAGGTAATTCTTAACCTTATTACATAAAGGAGAGACGCCGCCATGAGCACTCCCATTGAAGGTATCCCCGGCATCCCCATGAACGCCGGGATCACCGGCATCAACACCACCACCATCCCCAAGATCATCCCCCCCATCCAGCCCGCCCAGGAGGAGACCACCCCCACCGACTTGGACGAGATCAAGGAGAGTTCCTTCGGCTCCTTGTTCACCGACCTGATCCAGAACGTGAAGGACACTGACGCGGAATTCACCCAGGCTCAATACCTGCTGGCCACCGGCCAACTGGATAATCCCGCACAGCTCGGAATCGCCGGCTATAAGGCCGAGATCTCGTTGCAGATGCTGATCCAACTGCGCAACAGGGCGCTGGAAGCCTACAACGAGCTGAAGAACATGAGCGTCTAGCCGGCTATTAACTGAAGCAGCAACGCGGAGAGCGGGGTCGATGGCACTTGAATAAGGAAAAGCTGATGGGCTACTGGGAAAAGGTGAAGGCAGCCCTTGGTAACCTTTCCAAAAAAATAAAGATACTGATCGCAGTGGTGCTGGCTGTCTTGGTGGTCCTCGCCATTGCCGCAGCGGTCTACTTCAATACGCGGCCCTACTCCATCCTCATTGATGGGGCCACCGGCGAGGAGACGGCCACCGTCACCGCCTGGCTGGAAGCGCAAGGGGTCACCAATTACCGCGTGGAGGGGACAGGTGCCGTTCTGGTGCCCGAGGCGCAGGCCACCAGCCTGAAGGCCAAGCTGCTCCAGGAGCAGTATTCCAGCCCTAGCTCCCCTTACAGCGGCTACTTTGAGCGGGTCAGCGCCCTGTCCACCATGAAGGACCGGGACGTGGCCCTGCTGGACGCCCTGACAGCGAAGATTGAATCCGTCATCCGCCACTTCCCCGGCGTGCGGGATGCCAGTGTGAACATCCAGACCGGTGAGGACCGGAGCTACATCCTGGACACCAACAACGTTGTGAATGCCACCGCCGGCGTGCTCCTCACCATGCAGGACGATACGCTGCTCACCGCCGAGCAGGCCAACGCCATCCGCAACTACATCGCCCACAGCGTGCCCAACCTAGCTGTGGAAAATGTGTCCATTGAGGACACCAACGGCAACATCTACGACATGGTGGGCGTGGAGGGCGGCAACGCCTCCGATGATACCGCCCTGAAGCTCCAGACCGAGCAATACCTGAGCAACCAGTACCGCAGCAGGCTGGAGAAGCTGCTGGAGGGCCGGTTCGGCAAGGACCATTTCGACGTCAGCGTTAATGTCACCACGGAGCTGGGCGACAAAACCGTCAACGATTACGACGTGCGCCTGCCCGAGTTTGCCCAGGACGGCTCCACCAACGGCGCAGGCATCCTGGCCAACCAGTATTACGCCTATGAGCTCCTCAACGGCGACGAGGCCACCGTGGGCGGCGTGGTGGGCACCGCCACCAACGCCGAGATCTCCGACTACGTGGAGGCTGGCGAGCCTCAGGACACCCTGGAGGGCATCCTCAAAGGCGAGGGCAGCCGGGAGTACGACAACCCCAAGACCCAGACCTATATGGTCATCCACTGCGTCACCCTCAAGGACATCTATGTGGGCGTGTCCGTGGACACCACCACCTCCGGACCTGTTGATGCAGAGGAGCTGCGCTCCTTCGTGGCTTCCTCGCTGGGCATCATCCCCGACCTGGACATAACGGAGCTCACCGCCGAGCAGTATGAAATCCAGAAGCGGGAGTACCTGAGCCAGAAGGTAGGCATCCTCACCGGCCCGTGGTATCAAGAGCCCGAGACCCCGGCCCCGCCCACCTTCCTCGAGACGCTTGAGAGCGTTGGCATCGCCCCCTGGGTGTTCTTTGCCGCCATTGGCGGGCTGGCGCTGTTTATCATCATTCTGGTCACCGTCATCCTGCTGGTGCGCCGGAGCAAGAAGAAGAAGCAGGCGGCGGAACAGAAGGCCGTGGAAGAGATGATGGCCGCCGCTGTCCCCGGGCAGTCCACCGTGATTATAGGGGCGGACGGGCAGCCCGTCACCGTGGTGATCGGCGAGGACGGGCAGCCCGTGGAGGTTCCGGTGCCGCTGGACGAGGACGGGAACCCGATGTCCGGCGCCGACGTGATGGACCTGCACACCGAGCGCAGCATGGAGCTGCGCCAGAGTATCCGGGACTTCGTGGACGAGAATATGGAGGTCGCGGCCTTGCTCATCAAGAGTTGGATGAAGGAGGATGGAGACAATGGCTGACGCCGCAGTGGCTGAACAGAAGGCGGCTCCCGCCGAGTCCCCCTCCGCCGCCAAAAAACCTATTCACAATGAAATCCCCCTCACCGGCGCCCAGCGGGCCGCTACCGTCATCATCGCCTTGGGCGTGGAACGGGCCTCCGCCCTCTACAAGCACATGGAGCCCGAGGATGTGGAGCAGCTCAGCCTGGAAGTGGCCAAAATGGGCTTCCTGGGCTCCGAGCAGACCGAAGCGATTCTGAATGAGTTTTACCAGTTGTGCCGCACCAACCGGGCGGTCACCGAAGGCGGCCTGGAATATGCCCGCGCGGTGCTGGAAAAGGCCTACGGCGCGCAAATGGCCGACGAGCTGCTGGGCAAGGTCACCAAGTCCCTGCAAAACCGGAGCTTCTCCTTCATGGAGAAGGCGGACGAGACCTCCCTGTTCTCCGCTTTGCAGAACGAACGCCCCCAGACCATCTCCCTGGTGCTGTCCTATGTGGAACCCAGCAAGGCCGCCGGGGTCATCTCCCGGCTGGACGAGAAGCGGCAAATCCAGGTGGTGGAGAGCATGGCCAAGATCGAGAGCGTTTCCCCCATCGCCGTCAAGATCATCGAGGCGGAGATGCGCAAGAAGTTCTCCAGCATCGTCACCAATGCCAACGTGAAGGTGGGCGGCATCGACTACGTGGCCGACGTGATGAACAACATCGACCGCACCAGCGAGAAAAACATCTTCGACGGCCTGTCCGCCTACGATCAGGAGCTGGCCGACGAGATCCGCAAGCGCATGTTCGTGTTCGAGGACATCATCACCATGGACGACAGCTCGGTGCAGCGCTTTGTCCGCGACTGCGACCCCAGAGACCTGGTGCTGGCCCTCAAGGCGGCCAACGAGGAGGTCGCCAAAAAGCTGCTGTCCAACATGTCTACACGTATGGCCCAGAATATCCGGGACGACCTGGAGATCACCACCAATGTCCGCATGAAGGACGTGGAGGACGCGCAGCAGCGTATCGTGGATATCATCCGCGACCTGGAGGAGAAGAACGAAATCGTGATCGCCAAGGGTGGAAAGGACGATATCATTGCCTAACATTTTCAAAGCGTTCCTTTTCCGGGAGGCCAAGGGCGAGTCTGAACCCGAGGCCAAGGTGGAGGCCTATCGCTTTCCCGACGCGTCGGAGTTGGTAGACGAGTCCCCGCCGGAAGAGGAGTCCGCCGGGCCCAAGGCCGTTCTGCTCCCTGAATTTGACGACCCGGACGCGGAGGACGGGGAACCGGTTGGCGACGAGGTCCCGACTCCAGTCGAAGGCGGGTTCGACGTGACCATCGACGAGCAGTTGGAGGACAACGAACCGGAGCCGGAACCAGAACCGGAGCTGGAGCCGGAGCCGGAGCCGAAAGACAACCCCATCACCTTCGCCCAGATTCAGGCTGAGGAAATCCTGGCCGACGCCCGGCGGGATGCGGAGCGCATTTTAAACCAGGCCCGGGAGGACGCAGACAACGAGGCAAAAAACGTGTTTGCCAAGGCCCGGGAGGAGGGCTACCAGGAGGGCTATGTGGCCGGAATGGCCCAGGCGTCCGAGGAGTCCAGGCAGCTCCGCGAGGAGCAGGCCAAGCGCCAGGAGGAGGAGGTCCACCGCTTCATGGAACACGCGGGGGAGGCCCTGGATCGTCAGATGGACCAGAGCGTGAACGACCTGCGGGACCTGGCTATGGCGGTGGCGGAAAAGGTGGTGTGCGTCAGCCTGAAGAGCAGCGCCGACGTCATCAGCCGCATGATCCAGACCGCCATCGACAAACGCAAGAAAAAAGAATGGGTGCATATCTATATCTCTGAGTGCGACGCCAAGCGGCTCACCCAGATCCCCGCCTCCCTGTCCGGGGCGCTGTCCGCCCTGTCCGACCGGGTGCGCATCATCCCCATGTCCGACGACGAGTCGGGCACCTGCATCATCGAAATGCCCGACGAGATTGTGGACGCCAGCACGTCCACCCAGTTGAACAACCTGCGGACCATCCTGATGGACACCGCCAACAGCGCGTCGGGAATCAACCTGTTCCATTGACAGCTTCCCAAAGCCCTTTTCTCCCAGGCCGGGAACGGGCTTTGAAACACAGGCCGGTGGAGTGAGGTGGAAAATGCCTTCCGTATTTCAACAAATGACCCGCCAGGTCTATAACGCGGAGCCTTACAGCCTGACGGGGAAAATCGAGAATATCGTGGGCATGTCCATCGAGGCCAGCGGAGGACGTGCCGCCGTGGGCGATATCTGCCGCATCTACAACGGCGACTCCGGCGGACAGGTCACCGCCGAGGTGGTGGGGTTCAAGAACGACCACATCCTGCTCATGCCCTACTCGGACATGAGCGGCATCTCGGCGGGCAACTTTGTGCGCAACACCGGGCGGCAGCTCACCCTTCAGGTGGGCGAGTTCCTCCGGGGGCGCATTATCAACGCCTTGGGCCAGCCCATCGATGGCAAGGGCCCCTTTGAGGGGGGCACCGCCTACTGCGTGGGCGGCGGGTACATAAATCCCTTGCAGCGCCCCCCCATCCGGGAGCGCATCCAATTTGGCGTGAAAGCCATCGATGGCATGATTACCATCGGCAAGGGCCAGCGTATCGGCATATTCGCCGGTTCCGGCGTGGGCAAGTCCACCCTGATGGGCATGATCGCCAAGAACGTCACCGCCGATATCAACGTGATCGCCCTAGTGGGCGAACGCGGTCGAGAAGTGTTGGAATTCGTCGAAAAGGACTTGGGCGAGGAGGGCATGAAGCGGTCCATCCTGGTGGTGGCCACCTCCGATCAGCCCGCTATGCTCCGGATGCGTTGCCCCAGCGTGGCCACCGGCATCGCGGAGTATTTCCGGGACCAGGGATACGACGTGCTGCTGATGATGGATTCCCTCACCCGCTTCGCCATGGCCCAGCGGGAAATCGGTCTGGCTATCGGCGAACCGCCGGTGTCCAGAGGCTATACCCCTTCCATGTACGCCGAGATGCCCAAGCTGCTGGAGCGCAGCGGTAATTTCAGCCGGGGCTCCATCACCGGCGTGTACACCGTGCTGGTGGAGGGCGACGATACCAACGAGCCCATCGCCGACACGGTTCGTGGTATTCTGGACGGGCACATCGTCCTGTCCCGGCAGCTCGCCAATTCCAACCACTACCCCGCTATTGACGTATCCGCCAGTATCTCCCGTCTGATGGTGGAGATCGTCCCCCCGGAGCACAGGCAATTGGCCTCCCGCATCCGGGATATCATGAGCGTCTACGAGAAGAACGCCGATCTGGTGGCCATCGGGGCCTATAAGCCGGGCACCAACCGAAAGCTGGACTTCGCCATGTCCAAAATCGACGCGGTGAACGACTTCCTGACCCAGGATGTGAACGAGGCCTTCTCTTACGACCAGTGCGTGGCGGAGATGGCCAAGATTCTCAAATAACCCGCCAAGGAGCGAGAGATAGATGAAGAAATTCAAATTCTCCCTGGATTCGGTGCTCTCCTACAAAGAACAGGTGCTGGAAGCCCTTCAGGGCGAGCACGCCGTCATCCTGGCCCAGGTGCGGGAGCAGGAGGAGGTCCTGGCCGCCGCGTGGCGGGAGTACCGGGACTGCGACGCGGAGTACAGCCGGCGTAAGGCCGAGGGTATCGCCATCACCGATGCCATGGTCTATCAGAACGGCCTGCGTGTGCTGGAGCGGAACATCCAGCGGGAGACTGATAAGCTGGAAGAGCTGCGCAAAAAGGAGGACGCCAAACGCCAAGAGGTCGTGGACGCCAAGATCGACACCTCCTCCATCGAAAAGCTGAGGGAGAAGAAGCTGGAATTCTACAACAAAGAGGTGGCAAAGAGCGAGGAAGTCCTCATTGACGAGTTTGTCAGTTCCGCCCGGGCGCGGGCTGGCATCGGCGCATAGATTAAAAGTGGCTCCCTGCCAAGCCGGTTCTCAGGCTTTGCGGAGAGAGGAGAAGCAAGGGAGCAACCGCGGTTTTCGCCGCAGGCGGAAACGAAGCGGAGCGTACTTTGCGATGACGAAGTCCAATTCGGCGCTTGCGCCGTTTGGAAATAAATATCCCAATATTTAAAGGAGGTGTAACGAACATGGAACAGACAAACAGCCTGGCGCTGAATATGCTCCAATCTATCGCAGGCCAGGCCACAGGCATTCCCAAAATCGGCCAGGCCGATAGCGACGTGACCGGCGACTTCCAGAAGCTTCTGGACGAGAAGGCCCAGGAAAAGGACCCCCTGATGGAGGAACCTGCCAAGGCCCCCGCCAAGACGCAGACCACCCCCGCCAAGAAAACCGAGAACGCCCCCGCGCAGAAGCAGGAGGACCCGCTAGAGCGGGCCAAGAAGCTGGCGGAGCAAGGCGCTTGGTTCACCCAGCCCCAGATTGGGTGTGTTGACATTGACTTGGAGACCGGCGAGACCATTGCGGTGTACCAGCCCGGCGAATACGTGCTGGCGCATTTGGACGGGCAGACCGAGATCATCCCCACCGCCGGCTTGGAGCCTTGGGAGCAGCTTCAATTGCAGCAGCTTCTGAGCGGCTCTGCACAGACCATCGACGTGTCCGACCCCGAGGCCGACGCCATCCTGGAGGCCACCGCCCCCGGCGCCGACAACAGCCCCGCGGCGATGCTGGAAAAGCTCGCCAACCAGCAGTTCGGCCAAGAGGCCCAGCAGGCAGTGGAGCAGGCCGAGCCCAAGCAGGACGGGGAAGACGACCAGCAGGTGGAGCTCCTGAATGTAGAACAGGCTCCCCAGCGCCTCTTTCAGGACGTGAAGGCCGCTCCCGTAAAGGTGGGCGAGGCCTATAACGCCGAGCAAACCGACGAGGCCGACGTGGTCAGGCAGGTCGAGAACCAAATCGCCCAGGCCATCGAACAGGGCGACTCCACCGTGACGGTGCGGCTTAACCCGGAGAACCTGGGGGAGGTCACCGTGCAGGTCAGCATGAAAACCGACGGCGAGCTGCTGGTAGCCATCAGCGCCCGCAACGACGACACCAGGGCTTTGCTGGAACGCCACTCCGCTAATCTCCAGGAGCTGCTCAGCAACCGCGTGCGCGAGAGCGTGGAGGTCAGCGTCCAGCGCCAGCAGGAGAGCCAGCAAAACCAGAACCAGCAAAACCAGAACCAGCAGCACAACTACGACGGCCACAACGGCCACGCCCAGGACGGGCAGCGGGAACGCCGCCGGCAGCGGGAGCATACCAATTCCCAAGACTTTATGCAACAGCTTCGGCTGGGCCTCATCCCCACCGGCGGAGAATTCTAAACGGAAAGGAGAAATATGTGACATGAGCGATTACCCAATGGCGGATATCGGCAGCATGTGGGGCGCAACAGACATTACGGCTACCCACAGCACCAGCCGGAAGAACAACACCGACTTGGACATGACCGACTTCCTCCAGCTCATGGTGGTGCAACTCCAAAACCAGACCATGGACAACGCCATGGACACCAGCGAAATGATGAACCAGATGGTGCAGATGCAGATGGTCACCGCCATCACCAACATGACTGAAACCAGCGTCATGACCTACGCCAGCTCCCTGGTGGGCAAGGTCGTCACGGTAGGCATCAACAACGGCAGCAGCCTGGAGGAGCGGGAAATCCTGGTCATGGGCACCGGCACCTACAACGGCCAGCAGGTCATCTTCGGTAACGACGGCGAGATGTACTCCTTGAAGCAGATTATGGCTGTGGGTTACCTGCCCAATGAGGACGGCTCCTACGGACCCCCAAAGCCCGACGAAGGCGAGGATGGCGAAGGGGGCGAAGACGGCGAAGGCGGCGACAATACCGATCAGGTCGAGGGCTCGGGGAACGGCGGACAGACCCAGCAGCCTGAGAACAATGCCCCCAACTATGACGGTACGCAGGGGACGTCTGCAGCCGAGTAAAAATGAGGTGACAAGAGATGATCCAGCGTGTATCAGGACTACAGCGCAGGGACGCGCCACAAGCCCCGGTACAGCAGCGCAAACCGGCGGCGGCCGGCTTCGGAGCCATCCTCCAGCAGGAGCTGGAGAAGGCTGAACAGCCGGCCCAAAGCGTGGCGTTTTCCAAGCATGCCATCTCCCGGGCGCAGGAGCGGGGTATTGAGGTCACGCCGGACCTGATGGACCAGCTGGCGGGCAGCGTCATCCGCGCACAGGCCAAGGGAGCCACCAATATCCTGGCGATGGATACAGAGAAGGCTTTTATCATCAATGTGCCCAATGCCAAGGTTATCACGGCCATCACCCAGGAAGAAATGAGAGAAAATATCTTCACAAACATTGACGGCGCCGTCTTCCTGTAATAAAATAGCTTAGTTAAGGCAGGACCGGTTTCGGATGCCTTCGCCCTCCGCCCGATTGGCGGGGGCGGGCGGCGCCATCCCGAAAGGAGTAACTTTTCAACTATGACTGGTGCAATGTATGCGGCCATCGCGGGTCTCCGGACCCATATGCAGAACCTGAACGTCATCGGCAACAACGTTGCCAACGTGAACACCAACGGCTATAAATCCAGCCGCGCGATTTTCAAGACCTCCCTGTACACCACCCTGACCGGCGGCTCCAACGGCACCACCGTGGTGGGCGGCGTCAACCCCTCCCAGATCGGCTACGGCGCCAACGTGTCCACCGTGGACATTGATATGAGTACCGGCAACTACGCCGCCACCGGCAAATCCACCGACCTGATGCTGGACGGCGACGGCTTCTTTATGGTGGGCGACAAGAGCATTGCCGACACCTTCCAGGGCAACTCCGACGACGTGGGCAAGCTCACCTCTCTGTTCCTCACCCGCGTGGGCAACTTCGAGTTCAAGGCCGACGGCTACTTCGCCAACAACGACGGCAACTGCGTCTACGGCTTCCAGTGCGTGGGCAAGTGGGGCGACGGCACCGCAGAGCACTCCATCTACCAGGTGCAGTCGGTTGACGCCAACACCGGTGCGATTACCTATGTAACGGACGCCAACGGCAACAGGGTCCGCCGCACGGATATCCCCTCAAACGTCAAAGAGGGCGACGCGTTTTTCAGCGACCAGCTCGTGCCCATCCGTCTGCCCCAGGTGAAGTCGGAGACCGCATGGTTCCAGATTCAGGCCGACGGCACCCTGAAGCAGTTGACTGACGACGAGGCCGCCGCGCTAACCCCGGCTGATAAAGCCGATTCGACTAAGTACCTCTCCAAAGAGACCTTTAGCATCATTTATCCCAACGCAACCAAGGCCGGCGTTACCGCTGTCAGCGAGAACGGCGAGCCGCTCCCCATGGGCCAGTTCGAGCTCATCACCGTGGATAAGAATACCGGCCTCATCACCGGCGTCAGCAAGGAGACCAGCGAGGTGGTCACCATCGGCTGCGTGGCCGTGGGCAACGTGACCAACCCCAACGGCGTGACCAGCATGGGCGACAACTACTTCCGCGCCAGCGAGGGCTCCGGCGACCTGACCGTGTCCGTTCTGGGCGGCAACGCCGCGTCCATGAACATCACCCAGATCAACGCCTCCAAGTACACCGACGCCGCCGACCCCAACGCCACGGCCCCCGGTATCGACGGCCTGCGCCCCCGTACCGGCGGCACTACCAAGATGCTCTCCAGCGGCCTGGAGATGTCCAAGACCGACCTGGCCCAGGAGATCGCCAACCTGATCCTGACCCAGCGCGGCTACCAGGCCAACACCCGTATCATTACCGTGACCGACTCCATGCTGGAGGAACTGGTCAACATGAAGCGCTAAGCCAATTAACTCATACAGCCCGGTTGGGAGGAGCGCAAACGGGGCTCCTCCCCCGGGCTAGCCCCCTGTAGACCTATCCAACTGGGAAGAGGAGGTTTCCATTATGATCGTTCTGACAAAGCGAAACCACGAAAAATTTCTTGTCAACCACCTGCAAATCGAGTATATTGAGACCATCCCCGAATCCAAGATCGTTATGATGAATCACGACTATTACCTCGTCCGCGAGAGCACCGACGAGATTATCGAGAAGATCGCGCGCTACAATGCCAAGGTCATGGACATTCACCGCGAGATCAGCATCGTAGATAACCGATAAAGAAAACAGGCGTCCGGGCTTGACCTGTCCCGCCGCCCGGATCGGAGGTAGTGTGTAGTTATGAATATTACGTACATCATTGGCCTGGTGGCGGCCCTGGTGGTCTTCTTCCTGGGCTGTATCATGGGCATCAACATCGGCCCCAATGCCCCGAAGGACGCCGAGCTCATCACCATTGAAATCGGCAACCTGTGGAACTTCTTCGACGCGGCCAGTATCTTCATCGTTATCGGCTGTACCTTTGCCATCGTGGTGGCCAGCTTCCCGCCGTCCACCCTGGGGTCCATCCCCAAGCACTTCGGCATCATGCTGAACACCGGCAAGTTCAACCCCATGAACTACATCGACCAGCTTGTGGACCTGGCCCAGACTGCCCGTAAGAACGGCCTGCTGGCCCTGGAAGGCAAAGCCAACGAACAGGAGGACCCTTTCTTCAAGCAAGCCATCATGCTGATCGTGGACGCCAATGATCCGGACAAGGTGCGGGCCATCCTGGAAAACGACATCGACTGTATGTCCGCCCGGCATGAGGACGCCGCGGGACTTTACGATAAAGCATCCTCCGTGGCCCCGGCCTTCGGCATGGTGGGCACGCTGGTGGGCCTGATCAACATGCTGCGTACCATGGACCCCACCAGCGGCGGCGGCGACCTGGGCGGCAGCATGTCCACGGCCCTGGTGACCACGCTGTACGGCTGTATCCTGGCCCATATGATTTTCGGCCCGATCGGCAACAACCTGCGTATCCGGGACGGCGAGGAAGTGCTGTGCAAGCAGATCATTGTGGAGGGCATCATGTCCATCCAGTCCGGCGAAAACCCCAAGGCGCTGAGGGAGAAGCTGCTGACCTACATCCCCCAGGGACAGCGCGAAGGCGCCGCCCCCTCCGGCGGCGGCGAATAAGCGCAGGTTCGCGTCATAAGGGGAGGTACTCACTATGGCAAAAAAGAAAAAGGGCGGCGAAGGCGGCGCCAACTGGATGGATACATACGGCGATATGGTCACGCTGCTGCTGTGCTTCTTCGTGCTATTGTACTCCATGTCCACCATCAGCGAGGACAAGATGAAGGCCATTATCCAGTCCTTCAACCCAAACGCCACCCTCGCTGTGACCGACCCCAGCGGGGTAGGCGGCCCCTACGCGGACCCCGAGATCGGCGATCAATATCCCGGCATAGACCAGCCCGACCCCAACGAGCTGGCACAGGCGGACATCGACGCCATGATCGAAGAACTCTACCAGGCCATCAACGACATGGTGGCTCAGGATGGACTGGCGAGCACCATTCAGGTGGATATGGACGGCGGCCAGGTGTACATCCATTTCAGCGACGCGGTGTTTTTCGCCGGGGACAGCTACGTGATCCAGCCCCAGGGACAGGATATTCTGAGCAAGCTGTGCGCCATCCTGGATACCGCGGAGCCCGCCATTGACGAGATCCGCGTCCAGGGCCACACCGCCCAGGCCACCGCCAACGAGCGCAACCCCGTGGAGGGTGACCGGCGGCTGGCCAGCAACCGCTCCGCGGAAGTGGTCATCTTCCTCCAGGAGCATAGCTCCATCCACCCCGCACGGCTCATCAACGAGGGATACGGCCAGTGGCGGCCTATCTCCAGCAACGCCACCGGCGAAAGCCGCGCCCACAACCGCCGGGTGGAGATGATTATCACCGGCGTGGACCTGAACGAGGAAGAGATGAATGATATCCTGGCGCAGTACATTACCCGGTCTGATGAGGACGGCGGTCTCCACAGCACCGGTTCCGCCGACTGACCAAAATCATGAAGATATGCAAGATAAGGTGAGGTGATTCGATGGCTGAGGTATTGTCGCAGAGCCAGATCGACGCGCTCTTAAATTCCATGCTCAGCGGCGGCGACGAGGCTAAGGCGGAGGAAAAACAGCCGGAGAAAAAATACCGGAAATACGACTTCACCACCCCCCGCAAATTTACCAAGGACCGCATTAAGATGCTTAACGGCATCTTTGAGAACTATACGAGAGTTGTCAGCTCCCGGCTCAACGCCCAATTGCGCACCAACTGCGAGATTACGGTGGAGAGCATTGAGGAACAGAAATTCTACGAGTTCAACAACGCCCTCACCGAGGGCGATGTGCTGGCCATGGTGGACGTTACCATCCATCCGCGGGAGGCAGACGGGACGGATATCCAGGCGGAGGATCCGGTGATGGTGTACCTCTCCACCTCTACCGCGCTGGGGATGATGGACCGGATGATGGGCAGCGAGAGCGACCTGGAACGGGATGTGCCCATGGGCTATACCTACACCGATCTGGAACTCCAGCTCTATGAGCACCTGATGAAGGACATCGTTGTGCTGATGGGCTCCAGTTGGGAAAACTACGTGCCCATCAGCTTCGAGTACGAGCGAACTCAGGTGAACCCCACCTTGGTCCAGCTTCTAAACCTGGACGAGACGGTGGTGCTGGTGGACATGAAGCTCACCTTTCCCCAGAACGAGGGGCGCATGAGCGTCGTGCTGCCGGGGGACGTTCTGATGAGCGTCTTTGGCGAGGTGAACCGGGAGAGCATGGGTAAGAAGGCGACCAGCGAGGACAACTCGCATGAGATTTTCGACACCCTGCGCGATTCCAGTCTGGAGATCATCGCCGAGCTGGGCGATACCCAGCTCACCCTCAGCGATATCTATCATCTCAACGTAGGCGACGTGGTGGATCTGGGCCGTTCCAAGGATTCCCCTGTGTTCCTGGAGATCGGCGGCTACCAGTGGTTCACCGGACGCATGGGGACCCATAAGAAAAACATGGCCATCAAGATAGACGAGGTATGCTATTCGGCCGAGCAAAGGAGCGAGTAAGCGATGGAGAAGGAACTGTTCAGCCCAATGGCGATAGACGCCTTGGGCGAAATGATGAATATCAGCCTGGGCTCCTCGGCCACCGCCGTGTCAAACATGCTGGATCACCGTGTGGACATCACAACGCCCACGGTGTCCGTGGTGGACGTGAAGGATTTCTCCCTGGGCAACCTGGAGCCGGCCATCGGCGTGGAGATCAAGTACGTCGAGGGCCTGGAGGGCAGCAACATTATGCTGCTCAAGCGCAGCGACATCAAGGTCATCGTAGATATCCTCATGGGCATGGAGACCGCGGAGGAGGATTTTGAGCTCAACGAGCTGACGATTAGTTGCGTGTGCGAGGTCATGAACCAGATGATGGGTTCGGCGGCCACCGCCATGTCCGACTTTTTGGGCTTCCGGGTGGATATCTCCACCCCCCAGTCCTTCGAGCTGGACAACCTGGACCAGTTCAAACGGGATCACCTGCCCCAAGGCGCGGACCAAATCGTAGTAGTCCGGTTTTTCCTGAAAATTGAGAACGCGCTGGAAAGCGAGTTCATGAACGTGATGAGCGTATCCCTGGCCAAGGAGCTGCTCAAGAGCCTGGGTCTGGAGGACGAGGTGTCCGTCGGAGCGTCGGGCGCCGCCCGCCCGGAAGCCCCTCCCGCCCAGTCGGACACCAGCAACCGGACGATGAGCCAGGAGGAGATTGAGGCCATGCTCCACGGCGGAGCCGACGCCCCCGCCCCTGAGCCGGAACCCAGCAACCGGATGATGAGTCAGGAGGAGATCGAGAAAATGCTGGCGGGCGGTGTCGCGGCGGAACCTGAACCCGCGCCCGCACCTTCCGGCGGCGAGAACCGGATGATGAGCCAGGAGGAAATCGAAAAGATGCTGGCAGGCGGAATGCCTGAACAGCCCGCCTCTGCGCCCGCCGCATCCGCCCCTTCTCCGGCGCCCGCTGCATCCGCCCCTTCTCCGGCGCCCGCCCCTGCCGCACAGCAGCCTCCCGCGCAGGCGGCTCCCGTTCCCCAGATGAGCCAGCCGGGACAGATGCCTCCCTATCCTTACCCCCCCATGCCGGGTCCGGACGGGCAGATGCAAGGCGGCTATATGGGTTATCCCCCCATGTACTACCCGCCTTATCCCTACCCCTATCCGCCCCAGCCAGAGGCGCAGAAAGCGCAGCCTGAGCCAAAGGTCATCGCTACCAAGCCCGTGCGTATGGAGCCGATGGACCCCGTCGCTCAATTGGGTGCGGAACAGGCTCAAAACCTGGACCTCATTATGGAGGTGCCCCTCCAGGTGACGGTGGAAATCGGCCGGGCGCGCCGGAAGGTGCAGGATATCCTGGAATTTGCCAAGGGCTCCCTGGTGGTGCTGGATAAGCTGGCCGGCGACCAGGTGGACCTGTTTGTCAACGGCAAGTGCATCGCCCGGGGCGAGGTGGTGGTCATTGAGGATAACTTCGGCGTCCGGATCACCGAGATCGTCCAGACCCCCGGTATCGAAATGCTGGCAACTGGCAGATAACACACTTCACCAACCTTGCCCCGGCCATGATTGGCCGCGGAGCATAACATATCATAATAAAAAAGGATGGATTAAACCATGGCTAAGAAAATTCTGTTAGTGGACGACGCCGCCTTCATGCGCAAGATGATTAAGGACACGCTGACCAAGAACGGCTACACTGAGGTGTTCGAGGCCGTTGACGGCGCCGACGCGGTGGAGAAGTTCGGCGAGATCGGCCCCGACCTGGTGGTCATGGACATCACCATGCCCAACATGGACGGCCTGGAGGCTCTGAAGGCCATCCGTGCCAAGGACGGCAGCGCCAACGTGGTCATGTGCTCCGCCATGGGCCAGGAGTCCATGGTTATGGACGCCGTGCGCTCCGGCGCCAAGGACTTCATCGTCAAGCCCTTTAAGCCCGACCGTGTGCTGAAAACCGTCACCTCTATTCTGGGTGCGCCCTGACCGGTATGCCCCTTCGCAAATACCCCATTTCCCTGACGGAGGGGACCACCGCCCTGGACAACATTTTGGCCCTGATGTGGCTGCTGGTCTGTGTCATCGTCATCGCCGCGCTGGCCTATCTGTTTACCAAGCACGTGGCGGGCCGGAGCGGAGGCATGCTGGGCATGTCCGGCGGGAACGAGCGGTTCAAGGTGTTGGCCCGGCTGTCCCTGGGACGGGATCAGGGCGTGGCGCTGGTCCAGGCGGGTGAGCGCTACCTTCTTTTAGGCGTAACCCCCTCCGGGATATCCCTGGTGGCGGAGCTGACCCGCGAGGAAGCCCAGGCCCTCTACGCCCCGCCGCCCGACCAGCCGGCGCCCCCCAGCTTTTCGGAGGCGCTGCGCACCGTACTCAAGCAAAAGAAACCGAGGTGAGCCGGGATGCCTACAGACAGTCTGATCAATATCAACGGCGACAGCGTGCAGACACTGGAAATCCTGCTTCTCACCACCTTGATCGCCCTGCTGCCCTCCATGCTGGTGATGATGACCTCGTTCACGCGGTACATCATCTCCCTCTCCTTCCTGCGCACCGCCATGGGCACTCAGCAGACTCCGCCCAATACGGTGCTGGTGGGCATTGCCATGTTCCTCACGCTCATTACCATGAACCCGGTGATCGAACGCATTGGAACTGAGGCGTGGGAGCCCTACCGGGAGCAGGAGATCGGCCAGGAAGAGTTCATTGACCGGGCCTCCGTTCCATTGAAGGAGTTCATGATTCGCAACACTGAGTACAACACCATCCGGATGTACTGCGATCTGGCCCACGAGGAAATACCCGAGGACAATGCGGGGCTTCAGGAGGTGGTCATGGACCTGCCGCTGCGGCTCATTGTGCCGGCGTTCATGACCCAGGAACTGCAAAAGGCGTTCTATACAGGACTGCTGCTGTACCTCCCCTTCCTGCTTATCGACGTGGTGGTCTCCTCCACGCTGATGTCCATGGGTATGGTCATGCTGCCTCCGGCCATGATCTCTACCCCCTTCAAGATCCTCTTATTCGTATCCGTCAACGGCTGGAACCTGCTGTTCTCCTCGCTGGTCCAGGGCGTCAACTAGTTTCACTTCCGGAGAAAGGAGCGCGTTATGGATAGCGGACAGGTCGCCGACCTGATGCGGGATGCCGTGGGCGTCATCCTCAGGCTTTCCTCCCCTATGCTGGTGCTGAGCATGATCGTGGGTGTGACGGTGGCCATTTTCCAGGCCGTCACCCAGATTCATGAGCAGACCATCGGCTTTATTCTCAAACTTGTGGTGGTGGGCAGCGTACTCCTGATGGCGGGCGGTTGGATGATGGATACCCTCCAGGATTTCACCCGCCAGGTATTTACCCTGATCGCCAGTTGAGCGGGGGAGCTGAGCCATGTTTGATTGGGCGCAGTTGACCCTCTTTCTGTTTGCCTCAGCTCGGGTGGCCGGGTTTATCCTCTTTAATCCCATTCTGGGGCGCTCTAACATCCCCGCCGCATTCCGCACGGGTATGGTGCTGGTGCTGTCCATCTTCGTGACGTCGATTACGGAACAGCAACCTCCCGCGCCGTCGGGGGCTGTGGAACTTTTCGTGCTGCTGCTGCTGGAGATTTTTATTGGCTTTCTGCTTGGCATGGCGGTGAGTATCTTCTTCTATGTCCCCCAGTTGGCCGGATCCATGATCGATACCCAGATGGGCATGACCATGAACCAGATGTATGATCCGGGCTCCCAGGCAAATTTGTCCGTCACCGGGCAGCTTCTGAACATTATGATGATCTTGCTCTTCTTTGTGGAAGGGGGGCACTTTACCCTGCTTCGCCTGTTCCTCACCTCAGAGCAGATTGTGCCGTTCGGACAGGTGTCTATCAGTCTGGACGCCTATGACCTGTTGCTGGAGCTGTTTGCGGAGTGCACCTTGCTGGGAATTAAGCTGTGTATGCCTATCCTGGCGGCGGAAATGGTTTCCCAGGTGGGTATGGGGGTGCTGATGAAGGTGATCCCGCAGATCAATGTGTTTGTCATCAACATTGATCTGAAGGTTTTGGTGGGCCTGGGGCTGCTGCTGATGCTGATGGCTCCCTTCAGCGAATTCCTCCTCCAGGTGGAGGCCGCCATGCTGGCCAGCCTGGCGGATCTTCTGGCCCTCACCGGGTGATTTCTTTCCGGAATCGCCGCTCCGAACATTACAAACCGTTTTCGCACAACTCCTTCCCGGCCCCTTATGCGGAAGGGGAGCATATAATAAGCCGGGGGGATAGACGTTGCCCGAGGGAAATAAAACAGAAAAAGCGACGCCAAAAAAGCGGCGGGACGAACGAAAAAAAGGCAATGTCTTTATGAGCCGGGACGCGGTGGCGGTGGCCAGTCTGCTGGGCACCTTCGGCGCCCTCTGGCTGCTTCTCGGGAGCTACGTCGATCAGGTAACGGGTTTTATGGCCCTTTGCTTTACCACCATCGCGGAAACTCCTCAGGATGTGGTCAGCCTGATGGGCTCTATCGCGATTCAGGGCGCCATGCTTCTGGCAAAGACGGTGGGGCCGCTGGTGGCCATCACCATCCTTTGCTCCGTGGCGGCTACCTTTGCCCAGACCCGCTTTCTGGTCACCACTGAATCCCTCAAGCCGAAATTCAGCCGGCTCAACCCGCTGCAGGGATTTAAGCGGCTGTTTTCCTTGAAAAGCCTGGTTGAAACCTTTAAAAATCTCATCAAAATTTGCATTTTGATGTCCATCGTCTATCTGAGCGTCCGGGATTTGTTCCTGGAAAGCGCCAACTACCTGTACACCGACTTGAACGCCTCCATCACCCACCTGGTGGATATACTGGGCGGCATGATCGTCCGTATCTGCATCGCCTTTATCGCAGTAGCCGTCGTGGACTTCTTCTATCAGCACTGGGACTATGAGAAGAACATGATGATGACCAAGCAGGAGGTCAAGGAAGAGTACAAGCAGATGGAAGGCGACCCCCAGGTAAAGGGCAAAATCAAGCAGATCCAACGCCAGCGTGCCCAACAGCGCATGATGCAGCAGGTGCCCGGGGCGGATGTGGTCATCCGTAACCCCACCCACTTTGCCGTGGCCCTGCGCTATAAACCGGATCAGGACGACGCCCCCATCGTGCTGGCCAAGGGTCAGGACAATGTGGCTATGCGCATCGTCCAGATCGCGGAGGACCATAAGATCACGGTGATTGAGAACGTCCCCCTGGCCCGGGCGCTGTACGCCCAGGCCGAACTGAATCAGTTCATCCCCCAGGACCTGTACGGCCCGGTGGCGGAGGTTCTGATCTATATCTTTAAGCTGAACGGCAAGCTGAAACTCCCCGACAAGAATATCAGATAAGGACCCCAGGGGCCCCGCAAAAGCCCAGCGAAGCGGGGGCTGCGGGGAGAGGAGGAGCAAGGAAGCGAACGCAGTTTTCGCCGAAGGCGGAAACGAAGTTGAGCGGACTTTGCGACGACGAGGAGGTGACTACCCTTGCTCAAACGTATTATGGACAACGCCATAGCATTGTTTGTGGTGATCGTGGTCATGTTCCTGTTTATTCCGTTGCGCCCGGAAATTCTGGACATCCTGCTGGTCATCAACATCGGGTTGTCCATCATGATCCTGATGATTACCATGAACATCTCGGAGGCGCTGGATTTCTCCATCTTCCCGTCCCTGTTGCTCATTACCACCCTGTTCCGGCTGGGTATGAACGTGTCCAGTACCCGGATGATCCTGACCACCGGCGACCCCGGCGTGGTCATCCGAAACTTCGGAAACCTGATTACCCAGGGCGACATTGTGGTGGGCTTCGTCATCTTCTTCATCATCGTGCTGGTCCAGCTCATCGTCATCACCAAGGGCGCGGAGCGTGTGTCCGAAGTGGCCGCCCGCTTTACCCTGGACGCCATGCCCGGCAAGCAGATGGCCATCGACGCCGACCTGTCCTCCGGCCTCATCGACGAGCAGCAGGCCCGGGTGCGCCGGGAGAAGATCCAGAAGGAAGCCGACTTCTACGGCGCCATGGACGGCGCAACCAAGATCGTCAAGGGCGACTCCACTATGTCCATCATCATCACCATCATCAACCTGGTGGGCGGCATTGTGATCGGCATGGTCGTCAACGGCATGGACATCGGCACGGCCATGAGCTCCTACTGCATCCTGACTATCGGCGACGGCCTGGTGTCCCAGATACCTTCCCTGATGATCTCCACCGCCACGGGCATGATCGTCACCCGTTCCGTGTCCGAGGGCAGCCTGAACGAGGACGTGGTCGGCCAGTTTAAGGCCCAGCCCCGTGCCATTGTGACCACTGGTGTGATCCTGACCATTCTGGCCGTGATCCCCGGCACCCCCACCTTTCCCTTGTTTCTGGGCGGCGCGGCCCTGCTGGGCGGCGGATACTTCCTCACCCGTCAGGCCAATGCCAAGCGCCAGGCGGACATCGCCGCGGCCCAGGCCCCCGAGGCGCCTCCTGAGGTTACGGCCCCCAGCGAGAGCGATTATTACCGCGATATCAACAACGTCTACACCTTGCTGTCTGTGGAGCCGGTGGAGATGGAGTTCGGCTACAGCCTGATCCCCATGGTGGACGAGAGCCACGGCGGCAAGCTCATCAGCCGCATCACCATCTTCCGGCGGCAGTATGCCCAGGACATGGGCTTCGTCATCCCCTCCATCCGCCTGCATGACTCCTCCGCGCTGGGCACCAACCAGTACGCCATCCGCATCAAGGGCGAGGTGGTTGCCCAAGGCGAAATTCTGGTGGACTACTACCTGGCCCTGGAGCCGCCCAACCCCCTGGGGGAAATCGACGGCATCGAGACCATCGAACCCGCCTACGGTATCCCTTCCAGGTGGATTCTCCCGGAGAACAAGGAGATGGCGGAGATCTACGGTTACAACGTCATCGACCCATTGTCCGTCATGCTGACCCACCTGGCCGAGACGGTGAAAAAGCACGCCTACGAGCTGCTCAACCGGGCGGAGACCATCCGGTTGGTGGACAATTTGAAGCAGTCCTCCCCGGAGTTGGTGGAGGAGGCGGTCCCCGCCATCATCCCCTACTCCAAGTTGGAAAAGCTGCTGCGCAACCTGCTTCAGGAGGGCGTGCCCATCAAGGACCTGGCCACCATCGTGGAGACCGCCGCCGACGCTTTCTCCCAGGGCCGGGACTTGGATATGGCCACCGAGCAGGTCCGCGGCGCGCTGGCCCGCACCATCACGCGCCGCTTCTGTGAGGACGGGCAGCTCCGGGTCATCACGCTGGACGCCGAGGTGGAAAAGAAAATCATCTCTTCCCTCACCCGCAACGAGCAGGGCGTATACCTGGCCATGGGTCCCGATTTGATGCAGACCATCATTTCTCAGTTGGCCGAGCACTTGAAAAAATTCGGCGACTTGTCCCAGACCCCCGTGATCCTGGTCAGCCAGGTGATCCGCGGCTATTTCAGCAAAATGATTACCCAGTTCTATCCCCACGTGTACGTGCTCTCCTTCAATGAGATTACCAACACCGTGCAGATTCAGGCCTTGGGCAACATCACCGACCAGACGCCCGCCCAGGTACAGCGAAGGGCGGTGAACACATGAGTACGGCAGCGGCCCAGCGTCGCTACACCGAGGCCGAGATCGAGGCCATGGACACCGACCAACTGCTGGCTCTCTACAAGCAGACCGGTGGCGACGAGCTGAAATGGCCCCTGGTGCTGCGCTACGAGGGGCTCATCAAAAGCGCGGCGCTCCAGATACGGGGCGTGTACAGCAGCTTCGCCCAGGTGGACGATATCGTCAGCGAGGGCATCCTCACATTACTTAGTTCCATCGACAAATTCGACCCGGGCAAGGGAATCAAGTTTGAGACCTACGTATCCAAGCGCATCCGCGGCATGGTCATCGACCTGGCCCGGAAGCAGGACTGGCTGCCCCGGAACATCCGGCAGCGGGCCAAGGAGATCGACGCCGCCGTGTCCAACTTGGCCAACGAGCTGGGCCGGTTTCCCACCGACCAGGAGGTGGCACAGCGGCTGGGCATCCCTACGGACAAGTACCAGAAGGAGGCCGCACGGGTGGCGTTGAGCAACACCCTATCTCTGGACGCGCTGATGGACGCCCGTGATATGGAGGGTTACCACTTTGAGGTATCCGACCAGGACCCCAAGCTCCAGCCGGAGCTGGTGCTGGAGGACCAGGAGCTTCAGGAAACCCTGGCAAAAGGCATTGCAGCCCTGCAAAAAAACGAGCAATTGGTGCTGTCCCTCTACTATGAAAAAAACCTTCACATGAAAGAGATCGCCCAGGTCATGGAAGTCAGCGAGCCCCGTATCTCCCAGATCCACTCCCGGGCCATCCAGAAGCTGCGGGACTATATGAGCGTGTATCTCAACAGCGAGCCCCCGAAAAAAACCTCTAAAAAGCGGAAGAAGGCATGATGTAAGATGTTTAAAGGCTTCTATAACCTGACCTCCGGCATGATTACCCAGCAGCAGCACCTGAACGTGGTGGGCAACAACATGGTGAACATCTCCACCTCCGGCTTCAAGGAGAGCCGGTACACCGCCACCACCTTCGACGACGTGATGTACAGCCGGGTGGGCAACGAGGAGAAAATCTACACCGACATCGGGCGGCAGAGCTATATCCGGGCCAACAGTGAAATCTATGTGGTCTATGACCAGGGCGTCCCAGAGCCCACCGCGATCCCCCTGGACTTCGCCATTATGGGGGACGGCTTCTTTGCCATCCAGCGGGACGACGGCACCGTTTCCTACACCCGCTCCGGCAGCTTCTCTCTGGATGAGGAGGGCTACCTGTGCTATCCCGGCATGGGCTATGTGCTGGACCCTGAGGGCAACCCCATCCAGTTGGGCACCGACAAGCTGGACGTGGATACCCAGGGAAACATCTCCAACGAGGGCGGCAACTACTTGGGCACCTTGGGCGTGTACACCTTTGACGACCTGGAGCAGCTTGAATACAACGACCAGGGCTTCTTCGACGGTGAGGGCGCCCAGGCCGCCGAGGCCCCCTACGTGCTGTGGAAGTATCTGGAGCGGTCCAACACGGATATGATCCGCCAGATGACCGAGATGCTCACCTGCCAGCGGGCCCTGCAAAGCTGTGCCACAGTGACCAAGATCTACGATGAGCTGATGGGCCATTCCGCCAGCGATATCGGTCGGATGGGATGAGGTGAACGGATATGAATCAATCTTTCTATATCGGCGCCGTGGGTGCCCAAATGCAGCAGAAGCGAATGAATATCATCGGCGACAACATCGCCAACCTGAACACCGTCGGGTTCAAGGCCGACCGGTCCGATTTCACCGCTCTGATCTACCAGGACCGCCGGGGGGCTGTCGAGGGGGAGTTGACGGAGCTGCCCATGGGCGTGGGCACCCGGCTGCTGATGACCTCCACCAACTTCACCCAGGGCCCGGTGGTGGACAACCAGCGCTCCCTGGATTACATGATCGAGGGGGACGGCTTCTTCGCCCTGGTGGACCTGACCACCGGCGAGGTCAGCTACACCCGCAACGGCGCTTTTACCATGTCCGAGCTGTTGCGGCCCACCGGTCAGACGGGCGAGGACGGCCAGCCCGTCATGAACTCCGTGTTCTGCCTGGGCGACGGGACAGGGCGCTTTGTGCTCAGCGAACAGGGCGGCCTGATCGAGGTCACCGACCCCACGGAGAAGCTGCCCATCGGCATCTTTGATTACGCGAACTACGATGGTATGCAGCAACTGGACGACACCCGCTATATGCCCGTGGACAAGAACGGCAACTTGATGCGTGGCACCGGCACCCTGCAGCAGGGCTATCTGGAGGGCTCCAACGCCGATTTGGCTGAGGAGTACACCAAGGTCATCGAGTCTCAGCGGGCTTACGGCATGGCGCTGAAGATGGTACAGACCTCCGACGAGATTGAGAGTACCATCAACAGCCTGCGTTAGTTGATACAGTCATCATTTTATTGATGATAGGAGGAAGCTGAATGGCAATCAAAGACTATCACGAGTTGAACTCGCTGGAGCTGGACACCCTCAAGGAGGTGGGCAGCATCGGCACCGGCAACGCGGCCACCGCGCTGTCCCAGATGCTGGGGCGCACGGTACGCATCGAGCAGCCGGAAGTGCGCATTATGGAGTACAATGAGGCCATCGAGTGGATCGGCGGCCCGGAGGAGATCACCGCCGGCGTGCTGGTGAAGCTCGGCGGCCAGATGAGCGGCATTATGCTCTCGGTTCAGCCGCTGCAATTCGTCAATATCGTGCTGGAAAGCATGATGGGGAAGACGGTGGACGACTACAGCCAACTCACCCAAATGGAGCATTCCGCCTTGGTTGAAGTGGGCAATATCATGATCTCCACCTTTATCAACGCACTCTGCGGCTTGGCCGGCATGGATGTAAACCTCACCGTGCCTGCCTTTACCGTGGATATGCAAGGCGCCATCCTGGCCGTACCGATGGCGGAGTACGGCGGGCAGTCTGACTATATCATGACCATTGGAGGCAACTTTGTAAGCGAGGGCAAACAGGTTCCCTGCCGCCTGCTGCTCTCCCCGGACCTCCGGTCTTTGAATGCTCTATTAAGGAAGCTGGGCGTAAGCGATGGCTGAAGGCAAGATCACAATCGGCATCGCAGACATGAAAATGGCCAAAGGGGAGGGTATGTTGATCACCTACGCGCTGGGGTCCTGCATCGGCATTTGCCTGCACGACCCGGCTCTGAAGTTGGGTGCTTTGGTTCATATCATGCTGCCGGTTAATATGGAGGCGGGACGCAAAAACCCGATGAAATACGCCGATACCGGGATCAGAGAGACCTTGAAGCAGATGGAGGCCAAGGGCGCCAACCGCTCCAGGATTACCGCCAAGATCGCCGGCGGGGCCATGATGTTCAAAGACGGAAGCGGTTCGCTGGGCAACATTGGCCAGCGAAACATTGAGAGTGTGAAACTCAACCTGAAAAAAGAGGGCATCCGTCTGTTAAAAGAGGATGTAGGTGGGTCGGTGGCCCGCACGCTGCTCTTCGACGTAAACAGCGGTCTGGGGTGTGTGCGCTGCTACGGCCGCCAGGAGCTGATTATTTAACGTCCACAAGATGAAAAGGAAGTGTTGGAAATGAGGGAAGACAACAAGCAGGGCATTCTGCTGGAGTCCGGCACCAATGAGATCGAAGTGATGAAATTCACCATCGGCGGCAACCTGTACGGCATCAACGTGGCCAAGGTGATGGAGATCATGATCTCCGAGCCTGTAAAGCCTATGCCCTTGTCCCACGATGCGGTGGAGGGCATCTTCAAGCCCCGCGACGCGGTCATCACCGTGGTGGACCTGCCCAAATACCTGGGGGTGGACAGCCCCAAGAGTGACAAGGATATCTTTATCGTCACCAACTTCAACAAGATGTGCATTGCCTTCCGGGTTCACACCGTGGACCGCATCAGCCGTATCTCCTGGACCGATATCCAAAAGCCGGACAAGACCGTGTCCGGCGGCGCGGAGAGCGTGGCCACTGGCATTGCCCAGTGCGAGGGCGAGCTGGTCACCATCTTGGACTTCGAGCGCATCGTGGCCGAGATCGCCCCGGAGACCTCTATCCAGATCTCCGAGGTGGAGCAGATGGGACCCCGGGACCGCAATGACAAGCCCATCTGGGTGGCGGAGGACTCCGTCCTGCTGAGCAAAATGATTGAGAACTCCCTGCGCAAGGCCAACTACGTGAACCTGCACATGTTTTCCAACGGCCTGGAGCTGTGGGAGTCCCTGGCCTCCCTGCCCCAGGAGGGTGATCTGACCCGGGACGTGGCCCTTATCATCACCGACATCGAGATGCCCCAGATGGACGGCCACCGGCTGACTAAACTGGTAAAGGAGAGCACCTCCCGGTTTAAGGAAATTCCCTTGATTATTTTCTCCTCCCTTATCAGTGAGGAGATGCGCCTCAAAGGCCGGGACCTGGGGGCGGATGAACAGCTCACCAAGCCGGAGATCGGCCATCTGGTGGATGTAATGGATCACCTGCTCTTACACTATGAGCAGACCCACGGCTAAGGACATACCAGAAGGAGGCAATTTCTATGAGCGGCAAATACATCGTGCGGCAGCCCATCCGGGAAGCGAACGGCAACACCCTCGGATATGAGATTCTGTACCATGGGGCTAACCAGGCCTTTAGCAGCGACAGCTCCACTTCCAGCGCGGAATTTGCCGCCGCCAACACCATCTATAACTTTCTCACCGACAACAGCCCCAAAATCTTAAAGGGTACGCTGAACTTCATGACCTTCACCACCATGCTGCTGATGAAGAAGACGCCCCGGCTGTTCGATAAAAATGATCTGGTCATCCAGATCGACGACGCGGTGATTATCCATCCCCTGTCCATGCACCTGGTGCAGCAGTACGCCAAGGAGGGCTACCGCATCGCGGTGAACGACTTCCAGTTTACCCCCCGGTATCTGTCCCTGCTGGACGATATCCATTTTATCAAAATCAACGCCAAGACGGCGACCGAAATCACCATCCGCAACACAGTGGAGATCGCCCACAGCATGAACATCAAGTGCATCGTCACCAGTATCGACGACCCGCGTCTCTATCAGCGGGCCATCACGCTAGGCGCGGATGGACTGGAGGGCCCCTATGTGGCCGACAAGCTCACCACCAAGGCCCATAGCAGCGCCTACATCCAGAGCAACTTCTTCCAACTGATGGTAGCCGTCACCAGGGATGAGCCCAACGTGGAGGAAATCGAGCGGATGATCGCCTCAGACGCCAGCCTGTCCTACGGCCTTTTGAAGATGGTCAACTCCGCCTATTTTGCCCTGCGGCACCGGGCTACCACCATTACCCAGGCTATCATGACCCTGGGCCTGGGCCAGTTGAAGCAGTGGATTTACCTGCTCAGCGCCAGCAACGCGGAGAACGAGGTGGACCCCGGCTCGGAGGAGTTCCTGAAGCGTTCCTTCATGCGGGCAAATTTCTGTAGTGAACTGATGAATTATGCCAAAAATATGCCTATTTCCAAGTCAGAGGCCTATTTGATGGGCATGTTCTCCACGTTAAACTACCTGATCGACGCCCCGCTGGAGGACATTCTGGCAGAGGTGCCGGTGGCCGACGAGATCAAAAACGCCTTGCTGAACCACGAAGGGCGCTGCGGGATGCTGTATGACCTGCTGCTCAGCTACGAGGCCGCAGACTGGGATCGCATTACCAAGCTGGCTGAGGAGTTGGGCATCCCGGACAACATGATGACCAGCGTCTATTTTGTCTGCATGGAGAACGTAAATTCCCTCTGGGAGCAGCTCACCAACCCCTATCCCCAGCAGCTTCCCCCCACAGACGAGGACCCCCAGACCCAGGCCGAGAGCTAATCGGATATTAAAAAATCTCTGACGGAGCTTTGCTCCGTCAGAGATTTTTCATTTGGTCCGGGTCCGCTCAGCGGCCGTGGTGAGGCCGCTCCATTACCAGCTTGCAGGCCTGGAGCAGTTGCGCCGTGATATCACTGCCGAACTTGCTCTCGTACACCGTCAGCCGGGGCACCATGTCGCCCCGCTCCAGCACCACGTACTTGGGGGCCAGATGGTTCAGCGTCAAGGCCTTCACGTCCTCCAGGCAGCGCTGGCAGGAGCATAGGCCAAACATCTGGATATACTTTGGGGCTTTCTCCTCCACCAATACCTGCATGACATTGATGTAACCGGGATGATTCGGGAAGAGGTATCCGCTCCACTTGTCCTCTGGCTCGGGCGCTGCGGGGGCCAAGGGCTGCTCAGGTTCAAGGGCCGGGGCCGCTGCCTGAACAGGGGCGGACACAGGCTCTGCCACGGACTCAGGCCGGGGCGCCGCCTGGACGGTCACGGGGGCGGGCTCCGCTACAGGCGCAGGCTGAGACGCCGCCTGGACAGTCACGGGGGCGGGCTCGGGCTGGGACGCCGCCTGAACAGTCGCGGGAGCGGGTTCCGGCTGAGGCTGAGGCGCAGGGGCGGCGGCCTTGGGGGGAAGCTCCCCCTCCAAAGCGTCTTCCAGGGCGTCCTTGATCTGGGCGGATACGGCCACATCAGGGGCCATAGACGTGACAATGGGGGGCGTGGGGGCGGCGGGGGCCTCAACAACCTCCTCGGCGGCGGGATCGGCCTTCTTGCTCAGCAGGTTCATCACCCGCGCGGTCTTGCTGGTTTTGTCCTTAGATGCCATAATGCTGGTACTCCTTCAATTAGTTGAAAAATTTAGAGATATATTTCTGACGGAAGCTCTGCTTAGGTCTGGGGAAGCGCTCGCCGGCCACCGCGTCCACGATCTCCAGGAAATCCTGGGCGGGGCGGGAGTCGGGCTGGTAGGTGAGTACGCTCTGTCCGTGGGCGGGCGCCATGGCCACGCCTACTCCCCGGTGGATCTTGGACTGGAACACCTGGCTGCCAAGCTGTTCCGCCACCTCCTGGGCCAGTTCCAGGATGTCCTTGGACAGCGTGAGCCGGCCATTGAACTTGTTGATGAGGATGCCGATCACCTTCAGGTTGGGGTTGAACGCGTCCCGCACCGTCTCAATGGTCTCCTGGAGCTGGGTAACGCCTACCAGGCTGAGCACCTCCGCCTCCATGGGGACAATGAGTCCAGTGGAAGCCACATAGGCGTTGACCGTGAGGATATTCAGGGCCGGGGGCGTATCGATGATGATGAAGTCATACCGATCGCGCAGAGCGGCCAACTGCTCATCCAACATGAATTCACGGCGGGGCACGGTGAAATCCACCTCGGCGGCGGACAGCATAATGTCCGAGGGCAGCACGTCGCCGTACTCGGTGGGCTGGATAGCCCCCTCAATGGAGCATGTCCCCTTGAGCACGTCATAGATGGTACTGCCCGAGCCGATGTCCAGCCCCAGATTGAAGCCCAGGTTTCCCTGAGGGTCCAGATCAATGCCCAAAACCCTGGCCCCCCGTTGGTGGAGACCGCACACCAGGGCAGCGGCGGTTGTGGTTTTGCCAACGCCTCCTTTTTGATTGGTGACGGTGATGATTTGAGTCAAGGAATATTCCCTCCCCTTCACAAAAACTTGGAGAAAACTCTTAAGTTTAATATACTACAGGTCGATAAAAAAAAACAGAGGTACAGCGAAAAAACTCCAAAAAATTTTTTAGAATTTTCTCCATGAAATATGTGCGGGGCGGGCACTCCGCCCATAAGCCCGGTATAGAAAGGAGCGGTCCAATATGGCGTCTATTTCCAGTTTGAGCAGCAGCTCCAGTACCAGCAGCATCTACGGCAACCGGAACGTGCTCAGCGGTCTGGCCAGCGGCATGGACACCGAATCCATGATCGAAAACGCGATCTCCGGCATCAAGTTGAAGATCCAGAACCTGTACAAGAAGCGCACCAAAATCGAGTGGCAGCAGGAGGCTTACCGCAGCATCATCGACAAGGCGGTGAACTTCAACACCAAGTACACCTCCTACTCCTCCAAGACCAACCTGCTCAGCAACAGCTTCTTCACCAACGCTGTGAACACTGTCACCAAGGGCACCTACGCCGATAAGATCACCGCCAGCGGAAAGACCACCAGTGACGTCAGGATCAACGCGGTGAAGCAGCTTGCCACCGCCGCCACCTATACGGTCTCCGGCCTGAATACTCCTCTGACCGGCTCCAACGATGGTATCCAGGCTGCGAAGGGCTTTGATATCGAGGGGACCACCCCGGTGAGCACCGTGTCCGGTTCGCTGTCCTTCCAGTACGGCGGCACCAACGGCACGATCTTCGACATCAGGTTCGACGAGCTGGAGAACATCAACGAAGTCAAGGTGTATAACGAGGACGGCACGGAAAAAACCGACGCCACCAACGCCGAGAAGCTGGCCCAGGCCATCAACAACAAGCTGAGCGAGATCTCCTACAGCTACACGAAGAACGGCGTCCAAGAGACTACCACCGCCGACAAAGTGGTCAAGGTGGAGGCCGACCCCATCCTCGGCAACATCTCCCTCTCCGACGGCCTGGGGGAGGGAAACAAGGTCAATGTCTGCTTCGTCTCCGGCGACATTGAGGATACTCTGGGCATCAGCAAGGGGGATACGTCCATCCGGGGGTATCAGGCCCTTACCAAGGACGTTGACACCAGGGAGTACCTGGCCGATAAGGAATTGGGCATCACCTTCAACGGCGTTACCAAAAAGATCAGTCTGGCCGACGTGGTTGAAAAATCCAAGGTCACATATGACGATCCCGCCGGCACGGACGCCAACCAGAAATTCGTGGACGCGCTGCAAAGCGAGTTGGACGACACCTTCGGCGCGGGCAGGATCAAGGCGTCCTATGAGGACGGCAAGCTGTCCTTTGCGCCCCAGGGCCAGGGGGACACCTTGAGCGTAGGCGGCTCCGTCGTGGAGGCTATGGGCTTTGAGAATGGGGACAGTAACTATATCAACGCCAGCAAGAAGCTGTCCGATTTGGTGGGCGAGGACTTCTTCAAGAAGGAAAACCGGCTGATGGGCGAGTTCGACGAGGGCGCCAAACCCACGTTGAGCAAAAACGGGACCTACTATGTGGACAGCAAGGGCAACAAGGTGGACGAGGACGGCTACCGCCTCAGCAGCGACGATAAGTATCTCTACGATTTCCAGATCAACGACGCCCATATCAACATCACCGAGGACACCACCCTGGAGAGCCTGATGAACTCCATCAATTCCAATGCCAATGCGGGAATGAAAGTGAGCTATTCCAAGCTGACCAACGAATTCAAATTCACCACCACTGAAACTGGCTCCAACGCCAAGATCGAGTTTGGCGGGATTGCCAAGGAATTGTTTGTCTCAGGAGACCACAGCGCCAGTGACAGCTTTGCCGAGACCTATGGCTTTGGCATGAGTGACGGCGAAAGCAAGCGCATTGCCTTTGGATTTGACAGCTATGACCTTAGCTTCGTTGTCTCGAGCGATGATACGATACAGGACATCGCCGACTACCTGAACGAGAGCATTTACAATGACGGCTGGACCGCTTCCTATGACGAGCTCTCGGGCCAGCTCAAGATCACCGACAAGACTGGCAAGGCGGTGGACTTCAACCTGTACGAGGGCGAGAACAGCAAGGGCACAAAAATTGATATTCCGGAGTTTGCGTCCTCCTATAGCGGCGGTCAGGACGCTATCCTGGACGTGGAGATCAACGGCAAACGTTTTGACAATCTTGCCCGTGGCTCCAACAGTTTCGACATCGACGGCCTGACCGTCAACGTGAAGGGCACCTTTGACGCCACGCCCAAGGACGGTGAGGAGTACGAGCCCGTCACCTTTGAAACCACCACCGACTCGGACAAGATCGTTGACGCCATCCGGAGCTTCGTTGACGATTACAACGAGATGATTACCGAGATCAAAAACCAATATTCCACTTTGCCCGCCACCAAGTCTGACAAGTCCAGCTACGAACCGCTTACCGCCGAGCAGGAAGAGCAGTACACCGAGAGCGAGCTGAAGGCGTACAACGAGAAGGCCAAGCAGGGCATCCTGTTCGGCGATACCACGCTGTCCAGCATGTACAGCAAGATGCTCAACGCCATCCAGCCCGGCGGCACCAACGGCCAGACTCTGCGGGAGATCGGCATCGGCACCTCTTATGAGAGCGGCCTGACCACCATCAGCCTGGATGAGGATAAGCTGCGCGCCGCCCTGGAGAGCGACCCGGACAAGGTGCGCAACGCCTTCACCAAGACCAAAGAGAGCGGCTCCTCCAGTGATGGTTTGATGCAGACCATGCAGAACACCCTGAACGCCTACGTCAAGACCACCGGCGAACCCAAGGGTACTCTGATCGTTAAGGCGGGCTCCGTCAAAGCGCCCAACTCCCTAAACAGCAACAGCCTCAAGACCCAGATGGACAGCATCGACACCCAGATTGACCGCTGGACAGACAAGATGGCCGACCAGATCGACCGCTACACCACCCAGTTCAGCCGCCTGGAGCAGCTGATCGCCGAGATGAACTCGCAGGCCTCCGCTTTCGCCGGCCTGATGGGCGGCAGCAGCGGCTACTAATCGCATCAAGCAAAAAGGAGTCAAGAATGGACAGAAAAGGCTTCCAGGGATACCAAGGCTATAAGGAGCAGGGCATCAGCGATATGACCCCGGGGGAATTGCTCCTGCTACTGTATGATGAGTTGGTCAAGCGCCTGGTTCGGGCCGATTTGGCCCTGAGCAAGGACAACTATCCCCTATTCGAGGCGAGCGTGGACCGGAGCCTGGACATCATCCGCTATCTGGATGACACCTTGGATATGCAATATCCCATCAGCCG
Organism: uncultured bacterium; assembly: GCA_947571605.1. Lineage (GTDB taxonomy): Bacteria > Bacillota > Clostridia > Oscillospirales > Oscillospiraceae > Enterenecus. The sequence continues at coordinate 124,967 of CANOYV010000001.1, forward strand.
GAACCTGAACCGCCTGTACGACTACTTCAGCTATGAGCTGAACCGGGTGAAGGCCGGGCGGAATAAAACCGAGCTGGACCGGGTAAAGGCCATGGTGAGCGATCTGCGCGACACCTTCCGAGAGGCAAACAAAAAAGCGATTCAGGAATTGTCCGACGCTATCGCCCAGGAGCATGCGGGCGCCGAGGGCTGACCCATGAATGAGAAGACCGTCATGGACGCCCTGGTGCAAATGAAGCGCACCGGAAACCTGCTCAACGAGCTGTGGGATATGACCCAGCAGCTCGGCCAATCCATCGACCGCAACGACCAGGTGAGCACCCAGATGATTATCAACATGCGGGAGGACCCGCTGGGCAAGCTCCAGAGCGCCGACTTGGCCATCCGGGAGCAGCTTGAGGCGCTGCCCGGCGAGGATTCCGCCGCGCTGGCGGGTATGCTCAACGGCGGCCCCCCCGCCGACCCCGCTCAAAAGCCCCAGCAGATGCTGTGCGAACAGGTGGCGTCCAACCGTCGGCGGCTGAAGCAGATCACGGAGCTGGACCGGATGCTCAACCAGCGGCTTGGCCGGGAGAAATCCGCCTACCAATAGGCGCAATAAATAGAATATCGGCCCGGTGAATCACCGGGTCGATATTGCACGAGCAAGTAAAATATGATATGATCTGGTTATGTACTTGGTTTGGACAGTACCCACAGCGGTGCGCCGCTGTCCCGGGCGGAGGATAGCTCGTCCAGGATGATCTGGGGGTCCCAGACCTCCAGGCTTCGCTCCAGGCTGTTGGGATCGGCCACCAGCACGTCCCCGCTGAGGGTTACCCCCCGGATCAGGATAAAGTGCCCGCCGGTGGTAAAATGCCCGGGGCCCACAAGAGCCGCCAGGATGTGGCCGGAGTATAGCTCCCGGTGTATCTGGTCTACCGTGCGTTCGCTGATCGCGTTTGCCTCCAGGCCGAAGGCCCGTGCGGCGCCTTGGATGATGGAGTGGTATGAGCCGCTCCGCCGTGCCCAGTAGCCGTTTGCCGCCGCCCAGGCCGCCATTTGTGCCGGGTCGGTATCGGTGTCCGTCATGCTGGCCACCACCATGGCCATGGCTGTGGGGCCGCAACCGTAGGGCCCGATGGGGTCGGTGCCGTAGAGTTGTTCGGCCCACTCCTCATCCGCCTGGCAGTAATAGACGATGTCTACCGTACCGCCGGTGAGAATTTGCTTGCCGTCCGCCTCCAGCACCTCGGTGAGGGGCGGGTCCCCGGCGGGAAGATAGGTGGGGTTCGGTTCCGCCGGCTGTTCCACGATCAGGATGATCTCCTCCGGTTCGTCAGTCAGCCCTTTCCAGAAGATTACGGCCTGCTGAGCCAGCTCCGTCGCTCTGTCGCCCACCGCTTGGAAAAACCGCCCGGTGGCGTCCACGGCAGCCTTTCCGGCGTCTATGGCGGCGTTTGCCGCGGCCTTTCCGGTATCCGCCGCCACCGTGGCGGCATAGCGGACGGGGGCCACAATCCGTTCGTAGGTTTCCGGAGCAAAGTGGCGGCAGGCGATCAACTCCACCCCGCCGATACAGATCACGGCCAGCAGCGCCACCAGTACGATGTTCCGTGCCAGATGCCGCGCGCCCTTGTTCTGTTTCACCTGCGCACCTCCCCTCATATGAAAATCTGCTTCCATTATAACAGAAAAAAAGCGGTTTTCAATGGAAAGAAATATTCCTCATCCGCAATTGCAGCCAGGAGACGTCTATGCCCACCATTTATCTGGAGCACGTTTCAAAATTTTATAAGCTCAAGCGAAGGCGCAAGGGTCCGATCCACCAGGATATGGGTGTGGAGGAGGTGGACCTGACCATCCACCAGGGGGAGTTCGTCTTTGTGGTGGGAGGCAGCGGCGCCGGAAAAAGCACCCTGTTGCGCCTCATCACCGGCGAGGTCAAACCCAGCCAGGGCACGGTGTACCTGGGGGACCGGGATCTGAGCCGGGTGCTGTTTCTCAGCCGCAACCGGGCCTCGGTCATGTTTGGCAAGATATGGCAGGATCCCACCCTCATCCGCAAAAAGACTGTGGGCGAAAACCTGGCCTTGGCCTCCCGCATCGCCGTGGGGCGCGAATCCCCAAAGGTGGTGGACATCCGCATCAAAAAGGTACTGGGCCTGGTGGGAATGAAGGGTGTAGAGGCCAAGTATCCTGTGGAACTGTCCATCGGCCAGTGCCGCCGGGTGGAGCTGGCCCGGGCAATGATCGGCAGCCCGCCCATCCTCATTCTGGACGAGATCACCGCCAATCTGGACGATGACTGTATCTGGGATACGCTGCACCTGCTCAACGATATGAACCGCCGGGGCACCACCGTTATCATGGCTACCCACGACAGCCAGTATGTGAACATACTGCGCCGCCGGGTCATCACCATGGCCAACGGTCGGGTTGTTTCGGACGAGCAAAAAGGAAAATACGGCGATGTGCTGGAAAAGGACCGAAAACCTTTGGCCTTTGCCAAGCTCAGAACCGATTTCATATAGATACACCAACATAGTAAGAAATTGAGGAGGAAAACGCAAATGATCAAAAACATGAAGGTCAGAAAAAGTTTGATCTTGGGCTACGGCGTCACCATTGTCGTCTCAGTCGTCATCATCATCGCGTCCCTGATCCTGATGAGCGTGCAGAAGGGCCAGTATCAGAACATCCTGGACAACTATGTCGGAGCCAACACGCTGGTCTCCAATTCCCGCATCGCCTATAATACCGCGGCCCGAAATGTGCGTGACGCGGTGCTTGCCGGCGACGAGGCCAGCGTCACCGCCGCAAGAAACAAGATCAGCGAATTGGACGCCGATTTGGCCAGCCTTAAAAGCCTCTATCCCCTGGACAATACCAGCAAGCTGGACAACTTTGTCAACCTGGTGCAGGACTGGGAAAAGGAGGCCAACGAAATCGCCAATTTGGCCATCTCTGACCGCAACACCGCCAGCAGCATGATCGTCAACGAGTGCACGCCCGCGCTGTCCAAGGCCGCCACTGCGGGCGACGAGCTGGCCGCTGAGCTGGAGAAGGCCCAGAAGGATATCATTGACCAGCAGAACACCATCTCCACCATCGCCATGGTTGTCATCATCGCTGCCATGGTCATCGCCACTGTGGCGGTGATCCGCATCGCTCTTATCATTGTCAAGAGCATCGTGGTGCCGGTGGAGCAGGTACATACCGCCCTGGAGGGCTTCAGCCAGGGCAAGCTGGACATCCCCGTGGAGTACCACAGCACCAGTGAACTGGGCGAGATGTGCGACTCCCTGCGCACCAGCCAGCACGTGCTGCATGAGTGCATCAGCGATACCTGCCATCTGCTGGAGGAGATGGGCAACGGCAATTTCGATGTGCGCACCAAGGACGAAAAGGTATATGTGGGCGCTCTGAGCAGCATCCTCACTTCCGTGCGTACCATCAACCGCAGCCTCAGTGACGCCCTGACCCAGATCAACCAGAGCGCCGAGCAGGTGTCCGCCGGCGCCGAGCAGGTGTCCACCGGCGCCCAGTCCCTGGCCCAGGGCGCTACCGAGCAGGCCAGCGCCGTGGAGGAGCTGTCCGCCACCATCGCCGAGATCTCCAACAACTCCCGCAAGAACGCCGAGAACAGCGAAAAGGCTGCGGCCCACTCCCAGGACGCCGGCCAGAGCCTGAGCGAGAGCTCCCAGTACATGCAGCAGATGGTGGAGGCCATGGAGAAGATTTCCGAGTCCTCCTCCGAGATCGGCAAGATCATCGCCACCATTGAGAACATCGCCTTCCAGACCAACATCCTGGCCCTGAACGCCGCCGTGGAGGCCGCCCGGGCGGGCAGCGCCGGCAAGGGCTTCGCCGTGGTGGCCGACGAGGTGCGCAACCTGTCCGCCAAGTCCGACGAGGCCGCCAAGGCCACCAAGGAGCTCATCGACCGCTCCATCGTGTCCGTCAAGGAGGGCAATGAGATCGTGCAGAAGGTGTCCGCCGCCCTCCAGGCCACCAACGAGCGCGCCGGGCTGGTGGTGGCCTCCGTCCAGGAGATCACCAAGGCCGCCGAGGAGGAGTCCGAGGCCATCGCCCAGGTGACCGAGGGCATCGACCAGATCTCCTCCGTGGTGCAGACCAACTCCGCCACCAGCGAGGAGTCCGCCGCCGCCAGCGAGGAGCTGTCCAGCCAGGCCGCCCTGATGAAGGAGCTGCTCAGCCGCTTCAAGCTCCGTCAGGACGGATTCTCGCCCAAGCCCTTGCCCGCCTACAGCGCCGCCGCGTCCTCTGTCTCTTCCTCTTCCTATGACGACGGCTACGATGCGCCCTCCGGCGGCTCCGCTTCCAGTGTGTTCAGTAAGTACTAAGTAACCAAACAGGCTGCCAGGGGGCGGCAGTCATGCCGTCCCCTGGCGCTTTTCTTATGAAATCCCCGAGAGAGGAGCGGACCTATGGCAGACATGAAGGCTCAGGATAATGACCTGATCTTCGCCCTGGATATCGGCACGCGCAGCGTGGTGGGCGTGGTGGGCCGGCCGGTAGGCGACCGGCTGAAGGTCATTGACGTAGAAATGGCCGAACACGGCAAACGGGCCATGATGGACGGCCAAATTGACGACATCAAGCAGGTGGGCGCCTTGGCCAGGACGGTGACGGAGCGGCTGGAGGGCCGTCTGGGAATGCGCCTGGAGCGGGTATGCGTGGCCGCCGCGGGGCGGGCCCTGCGTACCCAGAAGGGCTCCTTTACCCTGGAGCTGCCTGAGGAGCAGTCCATCGACGCCGAGCAGATCAGCCGCTTGGAGGCCGGGGCGGTGTCCGCCGCCGAGGAGGCGCTCCAGAACGACGGCAGCGACCGCCGGCAGATGTTCCTTGTGGGCTACACTGTGGCCCAGTACCGGCTGGATAACTATCCCATGGCCAACCTTCAATTCCACACGGGGCGCAAGGCGGAGGCCGATGTGGTAGCCACCTTCCTCCCCGGTGAGGTGGTGGAGAGCCTGTACGCCGCCATGCGCAACGCGGGGCTACAGGTGGCCAGCATGACATTGGAGCCCATTGCCGCCATGAACGCCGCCATCCCTGCCGAGCTGCGGCTGCTGAACCTGGCCATGGTGGATATCGGCGCGGGCACCACCGATATTGCCTTGTGCCGGGACGGTAGCGTGGTGGGTTATACCATGGCCACCGTAGCCGGGGACGAAATCACTGAGGCTATCATGCGCTCCTTCCTGGTGGACTTCAAGACCGCCGAGCAGATTAAGCGGTCCATTGGCGAGAGCGATGAGCTCATCCGCTGCCGGAACATTTTGGGCCAGGAGGAGCGGGTGGCCGTCAGCGAGGTGATGCAGGTCATCCAGGAGCCTATGGACAAGTTGGCCGACGCCATCGCCAAGCAGATTCTGGGAGTCAACGGTAATCCCCCCTCCGCCGTGTTCCTGGCGGGCGGCGGCAGTAAACTGGCCGGTCTGCGGGAAAAGGTGGCCATCCAGTTGGAAATGGACGAGAAGCGTGTGGCCATCGCGGGCAACAACTTCGCGTTGAGCGTGTTCTCCGAGTCCCTGGAACTGGAAAGGCCGGAGTACGCAACACCCCTTGGCATCGCCATTTCGGCAGGGCTGGGGCTGCTTAACGACAGCTATGTGGTCATCCTCAACGGTCAGAGCGCCAAGCTGTTCCGCAACGGGGTGCTCACCCTGCGGGATATTCTGCTGATGAACGGCTACAGCTATGCCGACATGGTGGGTAAAACGGGCAAAAGCCTGACCCTGACCATGGACGGCAAGCGGCTGGTATTCCGGGGCGAGCCCGCCGTCCCCGCCGTCCTGCGGGTGAACGGCGAGGAGGCCACCTTGTCCACAGTGATCCACGCCGGGGATGAAATCAACTTTATCCCCGCCCGTCACGGGGAGGACGCTCACCGCACCCTGGCGGAGCTGTTGGGGCCGGATTTCTACGGCAAGGCCATGGTGAACAACATCATTGTTCCCATGGACGCGCCGCTGACTCAAGGGGATGTGATCCTTACCCTGCGCCAGACGCCGCCCGCCCGGGCAGCTTCCCCCGCTTCCTCCTCCGCCCCGGCCCAGGTCCCTTCCGCCCCCAGGATGGCCACCCCTGAGCCCGTGCGGCCCGCCCCGCGGGTCCGGGAGGTTCACTTGACGTTGAACGATAAGCCCCTCAGCCTTCCGGCGAAGGACGACGGGTCCCCCTATTATTTGATGGATCTGCTGGAGTATTCCGGCATCGACTTTGAGCATCTGGACAGGGCTGTGCGGCTGGAGGTCAACGGCGTAGAGCGAGGCTTCCAGCACGCGCTGAAGGAACAGGATTCCGTCACCATCACCCTGGCCTGATCGAGACGCAAGAAGGTGTTGTGCCATGGCATTTGGAAAACCGAAACAGCCAAAGGAGCCCAAGCCTCCTAAGGCTCCCAAAGAGAAAAAACCGAAGAAACCTAAAAAAGAAAAGCCGCCCAAGGTAAAAAAGGGCAAAAAAGGCCAGCCCGCTCCCGTCCCTGAGGCGGAGGGCGAGGAGCAGGGGAAAAAGAAAAAGCTGCCCCTGCCCCTGCTTATCATCTCGCTGGCGGTCATCGTAGCTGCAGCGGTCGTCGTATTCCTGTTCGTCATCAAGCCCAGATTCTTCGGCAATGCGGATGCGGACCCGGACGTCACAGTCTCCGTGGAGCCCGAGCCCCCCGTGCTGCCCACGGAAATTCCCATCGGCGAAGATGTGTCCATTCAGGGTCTGCAACTGGGTTCGGACGAGAGCGGTGCGCTGGCGGAGAAGGCCAAAACGATCACCTACCGCTATACCAACCTGGTGGACTCCGGCAAGGCCGCCGAAACCTACGTGAAGCAGTTGGCCCAGGAGTCCCCCGGCTTTTCCCTGGTGGACGAGGAGTTCGTCCGGTTGACGGAGCAGCCGGACTATACCACTGCCGAGGGTATGGTACTGCTGGCCCGAAACGTCCCGGTGGCTGCCCCGGAAACCACCCCGGAGCCGGAGGCGGAGTCTCCCGAACCCACGGAGGGCGGGGACGGCGAATCCCCCGCCCCGGAGGAGAGCCTGGAGCCCACTCCCGAGCCGGAGCCTACACCCGAGCCCATCACCTATGTGCACACCGTGCGCATCACTTGGTCTCCCGGCATGTGCGTGGTTACGGCGGACGAACAGGAAGGGCGGGTCACCTCGCCTGCGTCGCCCAGCGGCCCCACAAGCCACGGCGTCACGCAGCGCGGCGCCAAGCAGATCCTCCAGGAGATGGAACCCGCCCAGTTGGAGTTGGCGGGCACGTCCATGGACGAGTACGAGGTCATGCCCGTGGACGGCACCGAGACGGTGGACGATCTGCCCTGCATCCGCCTGTATGTGTACAGCGACAACAACCAGCCCAACAGTAATGAGTTTATCGGCAGCTACCTGATGAGCATTGACGGAGAACACCTCTACAAGGTGGATCCCATCACCGATGAGATCAAAGAGCTGGAGTACACTCCCCGCTGATAAAAACCGCTGAGGACAGCTTGTCCTCAGCGGTTTTTTATGCCGGTGTGAGATACATGCGCTCCACAGTGCCCGCCAGCCGCAGCGTGCCGCCCGCCCAAGCCCCGTGAGCCAGGAATATGGGGGTGAGCACACCCTCCAGAATGGGCACGGTGGAGCGGGGGGAGATGGCCCGCTTCGGGGTGAGCGCCCGCACGATGGCGGGGTCCACCTGAACCACCTCCAGGCCGTACTCCCGCCCCAGAGCAGTGATTTGCTTGCCTGTCACCGCCAGGCGGGCCTCTTCATCCAAGGGATGGAACTCAATCAACCCGCTGAACCGCCCGGCGATTTCACACAGTACCCCGGACCGCGCCAGGGCCACCCGGGCGGCCTCGTCCGCGTGGTACAGCCGCCCCGCCAACCCGCCCAGCTCCGAAACGGCGCAGCCCGCTTCCCCGGAGGACTCCGCCTGTGGCGGGGCGAATCCCAGCCTCCGTCCCGAACTAGACAGGTTTAAATTGGTGGTGAACAGAAAGACGCACCGCCGGAAATCCAGCTCCCGCTCCCCTTTCTCATCCGCCCGGCCGGAGGTGCAGCGGCCCTCGTCCAGGACGGACATGAGGGCCTTTAACACCTCTGGGTGGGCCTTATCCAGCTCGTCAAACATGAACACCGTGTGGGGACAGCGGCGTACCTCTTCCAGAATTGCTGGATCGCCGTACCCCACATATCCCGGCGGCGCACCGGTGAGCCGGTAGACTGAGTGGGCTTGGGTGAAGGTGTTCAGCTCCGTCCACACCAGGCGGCAGCGCTCCTCCCCCAGGCAGGCATTCAGCGCGGGGGCTACCGCCTTCCCCAGCTCCGATTTGCCCACCCCAGTGGGACCGTAGAAAATCAAGGACAGAGGCCGCTGGGGTTCCCGCTTGCACATGTGGCCCCACAGCTTGAAGGCCGCGGCCTCCACCGCCGCCTCCTGGCCCATTACCCGGCCTTGCAGCTCCCCCTTCAATGTCTGGAACAAGTCGGGCTTGGGACTGGTCAGGGCGCTGTCCAGCCCCTGTAGGCAGTCAACCATGGCCTGAAATCCGGCGTACCGCTGGACCGCCCCCCGCAGGAAAAATTCATTGAGCTGAGGATTGACCCCACCATAGGCCACGCAGGGGCGGAAGTAGAGCAGATAGTCTTCCCCATGCCGCCAGAACCCCACCTGGGCCCGGTCAGGCCGGCAGCCGGAGGGCAGCTCACAGCTTGGAAACTCATAGCTCCGGCCCAAGCGGGCGCAGGCATCCACCTGCTGCTTCAGCCAGGCATAGCCCGACGGGCCGCAAGCACAAAATTGAGAAAAATCCATGGACGGCCTCCTTGCCAGGAGTTTTTCTGCATGATATAGTCAAATACCTGGAAAATAGCAAAGCTACTTTTTTAGGCGGCAAAGCCCGCCTGCGTATAGAACACGCTGTATTTGATTATAGCCATCCCTGCTCAGAATCAACCAAAAGTTGCTCAAATTGCCGCACAAGGCAAAAGGAGCCGGCCCATAGGCCGGCTCCTTTCGGTTACGCGTAGACGTCGATATAATCTCCCTTTGCGGGGGTGGGGACCGCTTCCAACATCTTTGCGATCTCCTGACCCGCCAACTCTTGGCTATCCATCATTTTCTTGGTTACGGCCAGGGAATAATTGGTGGCAAAGGACGCCGCGCTCATCTGCATGGCCATACCGGCAATGGATTCCATCATGGTCTGCTTCCTCCTTTCCCTCCGGTAGCACCGGAGTGCTAGGTCTCGGGAGGGGCGCCAGGCCCGTCCCGCTTATCCAGTACGCCGCCCAACAAGTCCAGCAGCTCGGCGGGGGTAGACTCCTCCATGGCGGAATCCCGGTTGGCGGCGGCGGCGATGACCAACTCGCTGCGCAGGATGGGCACGTCCTCCGGCGCGGCTATGGCCAGACGCACCCGAGTACCATCCACCGAGACCACCCGGATCGTGATGTCCTCGCCGATCAGCAGGGACTCACCGGCTTTGCGTTGCAGGATCAGCATGGAGCGCCCTCCTCGTTGCCGAACTGGGCCAGAGGGTGGCGCATTTCGTAGGCGTCAGTCTCCAAAATGACCTGCCGGGCCACCCGTGTCTCCGGGTGAATGGCCACAGGGCATTTCAAGTTGACCGTGCTGTCAGATACAGGTTTTTTTACCACGCACAGCACATAGAACCCCAGTTCCTGGCTGTCCGCCACGCCCAGCTCCTTCAGCTCCTGAGGCTGGAGCACCGGGTTATAGCCGGGCAGGAGGGAGAAGGGGTCCATGGCCACAAAGGCCAGCCCGGGGGTGTGGATGCTCTGAAAGCACAGCAGGGAACCCGCCCCGCCCTCAAAGGGCAGGAGCAGGAACTCATGCTCCTCCTCAAAGCTGAACGGGCCAACGGGGAAGGTAATAACATCTCCCGCCTCGTAGTCGATTTCGCCGAAATATTTGGTCTGGAGCTTCAAGAAAACGCCTCCTGTCAGGGGATTGCTGTGTTACGCCTCCACATCCACCGGCTGATAGTCGGGGTCGGAGGAGGGGGGGACATACAGCGGCCCGCCCACATACTTGATGATCACGTCGGGCTGCTGGGTAACGGACAGCTCGATGTCACCTGGGGTAAACTCAAACTGGGGCCGGTTCACCCGCCAGTCGAAGTTGAGCTTATCCATCTCGTAACGGATGTGCATCTCGCCCGGGTCCCAGGTGATCTCGGGGGGAACGGAAGGTAAAAACTCAATGTTTGAATTGGGTTTGTAGTTCTTCATGGTGGACTCGGCGGCGATTTGGCCGATCACATCCTCCCCGATCTTAGCCTCCAGGAACATCTTACCCTGCCTGGCATAGGTGGCGGTGGCGGTGTAGGAGGCCTGCTGTCCCTTCTCGGCATACTGTTCGATGGAGCGCATAGCGGTGGGAACCACGGAATTGCGGGCCTCGAAGGTGTCGATGTTCAGCTTGATGGGGCGGCTCTTGATGCTCAGCCCACCCTCGCCCCGGGAAATCTCCAGATCAGCGGTTCCCCTGGTATACTCCAGCTTCGCGTGGGATACCTTCATCTCGATTTCAATGGGGACGGTTTTGATTTCAATCAGCGGCGTCATAACTTCATTATTCGCTCCTCTCCAGCTCTTAAATCACAACACGTACGATGCGTTGTATCAGCTCAAATAATCCATCAAGCTCTGGGAGAGTACGCTGTTGCCCACCTTCAACGCAGCGTTATAGGCATACTGCGCCCAGAGGAGGTTGTTGATAACCTCCACCGGCTCAATATCCTCCAACTCGGCGTACTGCTCCTGGAGGTTGTAGTAGTTCTCCTTCAGCAGGTCCACGTTGGTTTCCAGCTTGGTGGTACCTGCGTCCATGTTGGTGAACTGGGTGTGGAACTCGGAGGAAGCGGTCTCAAACTTGCCCACCAGGTGGTCAAATTCATCCCAGGTAGCTTTGTCCCAATCCTCGCCATCGGGTACGCTCTGGGCTATCTCTTTCATCTTCTGCACCAGAGAGTAGATGTTCTTGGGGTCGCCGTCCTTATCCACGCCGTAGCCGAAGAAGTTGATCCCGATCAGCGCGGCATCGAAAGCGCTGGACGCGATGAGTTCGCCGTCCTTCTCCTGGAAGCCCAGGCCGATGTCCAGATACAGCTTCTCGTCCATCAGGTATTCCAGCTTTTTGGCGTCCGAACAAGCGGTATCGTAATCCGCCTGAGAGATGGTGACGTCGGAAATTGTGGCGTCAGCCGAGTCCTTCGCGATATAGCACGTATCCCCGTTAAATGTGACGCTGTAGAGGTCGCCGTTTTCATCCTTCATCAGGCCGTCATAGGTCGCGTCGTAGGTGTCCTTTGAGACCAGATCGTTGGGATCATAGTATATCGACTTATTGTCTTCCAGGGGGTTGCGGAACTCGGAAGTCCTGATATACTTCGCCTTCTCCGCCTCAAGCGCCTCTTTCTCGGCATCCGTCAAGTCAGCGGCCGTCGGCCCGGTAAATCCGAGTTCCTGGATCAAATCCTCCTCGGTTTTGCCTGTTGCGCCTTGCTTTATATAGTAGACGTTCCCGGCTTCTTCGTCCACAGCCACCACACTGATCGGATCGCCATCCGCATCCTTTTCCAGCGGCGTGATCTCCGGCACATCGCTGGCCTTGACCAGAGTTGTGTCGGCCCGCAGATAATCGCCGTTCAGCTGAACCTCGGTATTATCATTGTTTTTCTTCAGCTTCGGCTCCGCCGCGTCCACGGGTACGTTCCGGTAGTACAGTTTCTTGGTGCCGTCCTCCATCTCCCGCACCTCAAAGGGCACGTTATGGCCGTCCGCCCCGGCGAAGATGAAGTTGTCGCCGTACTTCTGGTTCATACACTGCACGATAGCCTCGGAAACCTGGTCCAGGGCCTCGGTCAACTGCGTCCTGGCATCGCCGGTGGGATCGTTGAGCATATCCTGGGTCATGCCCTTCAGAGTGTTTGACGCAGTGCCTGTATCGTTGTCCACCATCAAGCTGACGGACTCCAGGCTTTTGAACGCGCTCTGGAACTTGTGATAGGTGTCGCTACAGATGTTGTATTGGCTCTGCACGGTCATGCGGGACTTACGCAGCCGGAACGCCTTGGCGGCGGAGGCCGGGTCCTCGGCGTAGGAGTTGAAGTTGCGCTGGGTGAGGAGGGTGTTCATGACCTTGTTCTGATTGATATAGGAGTTCATCAGGTTGTAGCGGTAGTTCCTCAGCACGCCGCCGGTTGTCGCGCGAATCATATATAAGTTCCTCCTTTATCGTCACAGTCCGGCAAGGCCGGTGTTATTAATCAAACGGTCCAGCGCCTCGTCGATGGCGGTCATCATACGGCAGGCGGCGGAGTACGCCTTCTGGTACATCATGATATTCATGGCTTCGTCGTTCAGATCCACGCCGGACACGCCATCCCGCCTGGTGTCAATGTCCACCGCCTGACTGTAGTGGGTGTTGAGATTGGTAGTGTGTATCCTCTCGTCGCCGCCCAAGGTGGTGCCCATGTCGTTGAACATGTCGTTGAAGGAACCCTTAAACAGCTTGGTGCTCAGCGCGTCGGGGTCCAAGTCCTGGGGATTGTAGACCAGCGCCTCCTCAATCTTGGAGATCATGTGGTCGATATTCGTGTTCTGGGTGGTATCTTGGACGTCGCCATCAAACAATACTTTAAACTTGGGTATAACCTTGACGTCGCCGATGGACCAACTGTGGGAGACGGAGATATTGGACGCGGTGATATTCTCCACATCGTCGCCGTAGTTGCCGTTGCTGAATAGCGGGCCGCCGACCTCAATGGGGCCCGGCAAGGTGATCTTCTCTGTATCCACGTTGTTGCTGTTGACGCCGTGCTGGCTCATAAAGTCCTTGAGCGAAGCTAACTTGTCAGCGTCCGAAGCCTCGCTGCCGTCGGGATTTTTGCCAAAATTTGGATCGACCTTGTCCCTGATCTTGGCAATCGCCTCATCGACTGTGTCGTCGACCGAAATTTGCGCCTTATTCAGGTCACATGGATCATGCACAGACGTCCCCACGAAAATACCGTCCTTGACATAGTAACCGTCACCAAAGCCGCCAGCAGTGCCCTCGGCCTGATTTAGCTTAACCCCATAGCTCTCAAGCTCTTCAATGGTCCCGGTCAGGGACTGGAGCTCATTGCCCTCCTCGTCCAGCAGAACGCCCTGGTTCAGCTCGTTGTAGACTTGGGCAAATTGCCTGGCCAGCAGGTCCAAGGACATCTGGTAATAGGGGAACCCCCGCTTGATGGTGGCATTGGGGTCCGCGTCCACGTCGGCCTGGGTGGCAAATTCGCCCTTCTCCGTGAGCAGCTCCCGCATGGCCTGGAAGGAGCCGTACAGGTCGTTGTCCGCCAGGGTGATGGGCCGGCCCGCGTTGATTTCGTTGTGGTTTTTGGGCAGGACGTTCTTAGAGTCCACCAAGTTGGTGACCTCCATGGTGTAGTGGGGGTCGTTCACCATGGCGGCGTCAGCCAGCTTACACGGCTGGTCATTTTCATCCAAATACATCAGGTTGGTTGGGCTGAACGGTTGGTTGGGGTCATAGTTGGGATTTTCCTTGGGCACCTGCTTGATGCGGAACTGTGCGCCGTAAATGCCGTCAATGAGCACGGTCTCGTCAGTGTGGACGTCGGCGTCCGGGTTGGCGTTACCCAGGGAGATGGTTAGCTTCTCCACCTGCTTGCCCGCGCCGACATCCTCCATGGTGTACTCTACCTTGATGTGCATATACTGGGACAGGGCGTCGATCTTGAGGTTACGCTCGTCCCGCAGCTCCAGGGCGTTGTCTCCGCAGATTTCCGCCTTCCGGATGCTGTCGTTCAGGTCGCGGATGCTGGTAAGGATTTCGTTGACGGAGGACAGCTCCTCGGTGAACTGCTTATCCAGATCCTTCCGCTCGGTCTCCAGCTTGCCCGCATAGGTGTTGAACAACTGGCACAGGGTCTCGGCGGACTTGCGTACCAGTGTGTCGTTGGCCTTGTCGGGATTATTGTGGAGCTGCATCAGCATACGCTGTATCTCCAAAAGCTGGGCGTACAGGATGCCGTCGCCCTTGTCGTTGGTGTTGCTCGCATCACCCTTGCCTACTTCGTCCAGCGTCTGGGTGATATTCTTAATACCGCTCAGCCAGGTGTCGGTATAGCCCACCTTGGAACTGACGGTGCGATACTGTATGTCTAAATAGGGGTCGCGGATCTGGTTGACGCTGGTAACCATGGCGCCGCTGCCCATGTGGACGTCGTAGGGGGAACGGTACATGTCGTTTCCGCCGGTCTTCCAGCTTACCTGGTCGATGCGCTGCCGGGTGTACCCAATAGTGTTCAAATTTGAAATGTTGTTGCCCGTCACGTTCAGGCCGTGCTGGGCCGCGTAAATACCCAGCCGGGCGGTGGTAAAACCATCAAATGTTCCAATCGAACCCATAGCAAAAACTCCTTAAACAACGCACCGGAATCAGGCGCGGAAATCGGTTTTCATATTCTTTGGCGGCTCCGCGCCGGGGAGCTCATAGCCTGCCCCCACATCGTCCGGGTGCGCGCCGGCGGCGATAATCATTTTATCAATCTGATGGAGGTTCAATTCCAGCAGGCCCCGGGCCATATCCGCCCGGGCGCGGAATACCTTGTAGGTGTTGCGCAGGTCCTCTACCGTCCGCTTCGCCTCGTCCTCCAGCTCCGCCGGGTATCTCCCCGGCAGCTCAATCAGGGGAACGTCGGTGAGCTCCAGCTTGGCCAGCAGCTTCATCCGCCGCTGCTCCAGCCCCCGCAGGGACAGGGACAGGACCTGCTCCTGCTTAAGCACCTCGTCCATGGCCAGCAGGTCGTCGGCACGGACGGTCTGGGCCTTTTGCTCCGACAGCTCGCCCAGCCGGTCCAGGCAACCGCCCAGCTCCCGCAACAGCTTCAGATAGGCCTGGTGATCAGACATGTCCATTTATTGCCCCTCCCCAAGGAACAGAATCCGGGCCGCAATGGCCATGGGATCCGGGGTATACTCGCCGGAGGCCACCTGCTGGCGCAAGTCCGCAATGTCACCGGTAGTGGTGGCGGTGCGCACCTCCTGGGAAACCCGGCTGACCAGCCCCATATGGAAACGGCTGTCCCGGCTGGGCGTAGAGAGGGTCACACTGTCGTATTTGCTCCCTTGGGGCGCCTGGGTCTTGCTGCCGCGCCCCGTCTTGTTCTGATAGACTTTCATGGAACCGACGGGGGAAATTGCACCGTATCCAGTCAACATAATCACTCACATCCTTTTGATATCCAAAATGGTTCATAACAGCTCTTATATTCACTTTATATATCGGCAGAATTGCGACCAACATAAGAAAAAGGAGGAAATTTCTTTATATATAAGGAATCGCCCGGAGCCTTTTCCCATGAGGCTCCGGGCAAAACGTCAGCTTTATGAAATTTTGCGGGGTATTTCCACAATTTTCCTTCACTTATCCCAGGCTTTTCAGATGCCGGATCAGCACATTGGAAATATTGTCGCAGGATGACTGGATGCACACCGCGCCGATGTTCTGGGCCACACCCGGCATACCGTACACCACGGAGGATTCCTTGTCCTGGCCGATGGTGTAGGCGCCCTTTTTCCGCATGGCCAGCAGGCCCACCGCGCCATCCTGGCCCATGCCGGTCATGATGATGCCCACCATTTTGCAGGTGACCACCTCCGCCATGGACTGGAACAAGGCGTCCACTGAGGGGCGGTGGCCGCTGACCTTCTCGCCGGGCATGCAGTTGACGGTGTACCGGGTGCCGATGCGCACCATCCGGCACTGGAGATCGGCGGGGGCCACCAGCGCCAGGCCCCGGCGCAGCTCCATACCGCTCTGGGCCTCCTGCACCTCCATGGCGCATAGGCGGTTGAGGCGCTCGGCGTACATCTTGGTGAATCCGGGAGGCATGTGCTGGACGATGACCATGGGGGGAATGTCGGCGGGGAGGCGTTTCATGACCTCCAGAGTGGCCTCGGTGCCGCCGGTGGAAGCTCCCAGGCCGATGATGACATTGTTCAGATTGACGCCGGCCCCCAGCTTCGGTATGGAGCCCGCAGCCACTGAGGGGACGCCCGGCGCCGGTCGGGGGCGGGCGCTGGAGGCGATGATGACTTTCTGGGCCAGGGCCGCGACAAAGCCCTCGACGCTTTGCTGGTCGTCTGGCTTGCGCACGAAGTCCACCGCGCCCACGGCCAGGGCGTCGAACACCTTCAGGTTCAGGGAGGACACCAGGATCACCGGGATGGGATGGGTGGGCAGGTACTGTTTCAAAAAGTCGGTGCCGCTTTGTCCGGGCATCTCCACGTCCATGGTGATCACGTCCGGCTTGTACTGGGGGATCTTGACCTTGGCGTCCAGGGTGTTGATGGCGAAGCCCACCACCTCGATTCTGGGGTGGACGGACAGGCCATTGATAATCATGCTCCGGGCCACCATGGAGTCGTCCACCACCATGACGCGGATTTTCTTGTTTGCGTTCGCGGTTACAGGAATTGCCATAAACGAACTGGCCCCCTCTTTTAAGATATGATACCAGGCCGGTCCGCCTGCACCAGTTATTTCTGGAACGTGGACGGCGCCAGCCGGCGATAAGGCATGTTGGCGCTCAGGTTCTCCGACTTACTGATGAGCAGGTAGCCGCCGGGGAGAGTGGCGTCATAGAACCGGCGGACCAAGGCGTCCTTGGTGGGCTGGTCGAAATAGATCATCACGTTCCGGCAGAAAATCACATCGAACTTCCGGCGGAATTTGATGGGGTCCATCAGGTTGAAGGGCTGGAAGATCACATTGTCCCGCACCTGCTTGGATACCTGGTAATGGCCGTCCGGCTGCTTGACGAAGTACTTCTTCTTCCAGTCGGCGGGGATGGTGTCGGGCAGCTCGTACACGCCTTTTTTGGCGGCGGTCATGGCCCGGTTGGAGATATCGGTGGCCAGCAGTCGGGTGTCCCACTGGCTGGCCTGCTGCCCCAGGTAGTCAAAGAGGAACATGGTGATGTTATACGGTTCCTCCCCGGTGGAGCAGCCCGCGCTCCAGATGGCCAGCGTCTTGTCCTTCTGGTGGCGCTGGACGATGTCGGGAATGATCTTCTGACAGAACAGGTCCAGGTGTTCTTTCTCCCGCATGAAAAAGGTGTAATTGGTGGTCAGTTTATCCAGCAG
The DNA here is from genome assembly GCA_947571605.1 of uncultured bacterium. GTDB lineage: Bacteria > Bacillota > Clostridia > Oscillospirales > Oscillospiraceae > Enterenecus. The sequence continues at coordinate 142,142 of CANOYV010000001.1, forward strand.
CAAGGTGATCAGGTCGTTGTCCTTAGTCTGGAGGACGTGGTTGACAAAATCGGTAAAACTGGTATAGCCCCGCTGTTTCAGAGGGGTAGACAGCCGGCCGGTGATAAGCTGCTTTTTTTGGGTCAGGTCGATGCCGTAATTACTCTGGACGAATTTGACCAGGCGGTTGAAATCGGCATCGGTGATCGTCAGAGCGGAAAAGGAGCCGCCCACTCCAGTTCCCGGGTTAATCATTGGGCATCAACTGTTCACAGTCCAGCACCATCATGGTGCCTGAGCCGTCCGGCAGGGAACACATGCCGCTCACCAGCATCTGAGTGCTGTTGGCGGGCAGGGGGTGGATATTGGACTTGGGGATGTCCAGCATCTGGTCCACAGCATCCACCAGGATGCCAAGCTGTACATCGCCCAAGTTGATGACCACTACCAGGCTCTCTTCCTGAGGCGGCAGTCCGAGCCGGGCCCGGACGTCCAGAATGGGAACCATCTGGCCGCGCATATTGATGATGCCCCGGATGTACTCGGGCACCATGGGCAGGTAGGTGATGACCTGGTTGTTCAGGATCTCCACCACATCCTCGGCCACCACGCCCAGCTTCAGGTGGTCGGCCATAAAAATAAGGTATTTCTGGGAATCCACCGTATCGTCCACGGTGTTGAGGGCCACCAGCTCGTCCTGGCGGGCGAACATGACTTCGTCACTCATATGCTTATCTCTCCTTCTCACATACCGCGGGCGGCGGTGTAAAGGCTGGCCACATCCAGAATGATGCTGATGCTGCCGTCGCTGCGCAGGGTACAGCCGTTGATGCCGTAGCTTTTAATATTATAGCTGTTTACATAGGCGGGAAGCTGCTTGACCACCACCTGCTGCTGGCCCAGCAGTTCATCCACAAACAGGCAGTAGGAGTGGTCGCCGGCCTCCAGCCAGATCAGCACGCCGTCCTCGATCTCGGTGGCGCCGCCCTGGAGCTGGTACAGCTCCCGGGCCCTCACGATGGGGATAAAGTTACCCTGGCACTTGATGATCTCGCCCTGGCTGGAGTCGTGGATGATATCCTTCGCGGACACTTTCAGGGTGGACACGATGTTGTTGATGGGGATGGTGAAGATGGAGCCGCCCACCGCAACCTCCATGGCGTCCATGATGGCCATGGTCAGGGGGATGCGAATGGTGGTGGTCATCCCCTTGCCCAGCTCGCTGGAGATGGTCACGCTGCCGCCCAGTTCTTCCACGCCCCGCTTCACCACGTCCATGCCCACGCCGCGGCCGGAGAACTCGGTGACCTCGGTGTTGGTGGAGAAGCCAGGGGCCAGCAGGAAGTTGAGGATTTCCTTGTGGCTGTAATCCACATCGGGGGAGGCGATACCCTGGCGGATGGCTTTGGCCAGCACCGCCTGGTCGTTGACGCCCCGGCCGTCGTCGATGATCTCAATGATGACCTCGCTGCCGGTGTCCCGGGCGGACAGGATGATCTCGCCCACAGGGTCTTTACCGGCGGACACGCGTTCCTCCTGGGTCTCCTCGATGCCGTGATCCATAGAGTTGCGGACCATGTGCATGATGGGGTCGCCGATGTTGTCCACAATGGTCTTATCCACCTCGGTGTTCTCGCCGATGAGGGTGAGTTTGCACGGGCGGTTGAGCTTCTTGGTCATATCGCGGACGATACGGGTCATCTTCTGGAACACGCTGGACACGGGCACCATGCGCAGGGACATGGACACGTCCTGGAGCTCGTCGGTCAGCTTGCGCAGTTGCCGCGCGGACTTGGAGAAGGCGTCCAGATTCAACCCCTTCAGATCGGGGGAGGAGGTGACCATGGACTCGGTGATGACGATCTCGCCCACCACGGCGGACAACTGGTCCAGCTTGCTCAGGTTGACGCTGATGAGCGTCTCCTTGGGATGCTGCTGCTGAGCGGGGACCGCTGCGGCGGGAGGGGCTGCGGGCGCGGCGGCAGGAGCCGCGGCAGGCGCGGCGGCAGCCGGGGCGGTCACAGGGGCGGCGGCAGGGGCGCCAGCGCTGGCGGCAGGCGCGGCGGGGGCCTCCGGAGGAGGCGCGACCACGTAGGTGGAATAGTCGTGGACCGAGCCCACGGTCTTGATGACGCTGATGGCGCTCTCCCGGCCGCCCAGATCCTTGAACATCAGATGGAAGCCGTCAGAGAGGATGCTCTCGGAGGTGGAGGGGTCATTCTCTACGTTGGCGGGGGAGAAGGTGAAGTCGGACTCCTCCACCACATCCTTCACGGCGGTGACCAGCATGAAGGCCCGCAGGCTCTCCATACCGGAACCCTCCTCGAAATTCACCCGCAGCGCAAAGGGGAAGCCGTCCTCGCCGGACGGGGCCGCTACGGGCGCAGGGGCCGCAGCGCCAGCCGGGACCGCAGCAGGGGCCGGAGCGTCCTCCGGGGGTTCTTCCCCCTTAATTTTAGCAATCAAGGTATTAATATTTGCCATGAAGCTGTCGATATTCTTATCAAGAGGTTCGCCCGCTTCCACCTTGTCCACCTCGCCCCGGAAGTAGTCGATGGATTGAAACACCACGTCGAACAAAGCCGGACGGTCCTCCTCCTGGACCACGGACATGGTCTGCTCCCGGATGATGAAGAACATATCCTCAATCCGGTGGGCCACCCTGGCCAGTGTGTCAAACTCCATCATGGCGGAGGAGCCCTTGATGGTGTGCATGATGCGGAAAATCTCGTTTACATTCTCCTGCGAGAAGGTATCCACCTTTTCCGCTTCCAGGACGATGGTCTCCAGCTGCTCCAGCAGAGTGCCGGTTTCATAGATGTACATATCCAGGATTTCGTTTCCGCTTCCCATAAAAAGCACCACCTCAGTAAATATCTTTTATCCTTAGTATTATCGGCAGAGAGCAGATGAAAATTAAGTAGGTTTTATAAGTTTTATCGCAGGAGTGTGAAAAATGCCTGATCTTTTGGGAGCAACCAACCCGGTACCGGGTTATGACAATACTGTAACCAACCGCAATATCCCCATCTCTCCGGACAACACGCAGGTCCAGAACGTCCCGGACCCCAGCCGGGTGACGGGGGCGGACAACCGCACCGAGCAGCAGGATGCCAGCCAGTCCGGCGGCCAGGTCCGGTACGATTCCAATTTCCAGACCTTCATCCAACAGCTCCGCCAGAGCCAGGGCGGCATGGAAAGCCTGTCCAGGCTCATCCTCCGGGAGGGCGCCACGGTGGCCTCCGGCATGGGCGAGGGCATCGCCGAGGAGATGGCCCAGGCCATCGAAATGCTGAAGATGGACCAGACCCAGCTTCTCAATTTCCTCACCGGTCAGATGAGGGCGGGCACCCGGTTTGGCGGAGCGCTGTTCGCCCTGCTGCGCAACGCCTATGCCCGGGCGGACGCCGAGGGGGTCCGGCTGGATATCCTCAATTTTTTGAAGAGCTACAGCGACTTCTCCTCCACCGGCCACATCGAGGGAAACATGTTGCGCAACCTGTCCAATATGGCCAACGCCATGCCCGCCAGTTGGGGGGACCGGCTGCGGGAGCTGTTGGCCCAGTTGGAGAACGGCATCGCCGCCGGGGACCGGCAGGGCAACATCGAGCTGCTCCAGCAGAAGGTATTCCCCTTCATGTCGGAGTACGTCAACGCCACCCACGACCTGGGCACCCCCCGGGAGCTGCTCACCCTGCTGGCGCTGGACCTGGCCCGGTACGAGAACGGCTCGGAGGATAAGCTCCAGGAGATGTTCCACCAGCTCAGCGGCTACGGCACCCTGAAGGGAGTACTGGGCGGCATCGATGGCCCCTCGCTGATGAAGCTGCTCCAGGCCAGCCAGTTCAGCAAGGCCAGCGACGCCACCCAGTTTGCCGACCACCTGGCCGCCGCCGCCGCCCGGGCCCTCCGGGGCGAGGGCAGCGCCGAGGTACAGGATGTGTTCCGCAACCTGGTCCGGGCCATGCTGGTGAACGAAAGCGTATATATGCCCCTGGCCCATTTCCTTCTCCCCATGGAGATGGACGGGCGGATGCTGTTCTCCGAGCTGTGGGTGGACGCGGACGCCGAGGAAAAACGAAACGGCCAGGGCTCCGGCGAAAAATGCATGAAGTTCCTGTTCAAAATCGACGTACAGAACCTGGGCCTGTTCGACGTGATCCTCACCAGCCGGGAGAGGGATGTGAGCATCGTGGTGGCCTGTCCCCAGGGGGTGGCCCCCTTCTCCAAAGATATCGAGCAGACCATCTCCCAGATCCTGGCCCGCAACGAGCTCAACTCCGCCGGGGTAAGCGTGCGGAAAATGGAACGCCCGGTGACGCTCACCGAGGTGTTCCCCAAAATCTTTGAAGGGAAGAACAGTGTCAATGTCAAAGCATGACGGCAGGCGCAACCCCTCCAAGAAGGCGGTGGCCCTTCAATACGATGCAGGGAGCAACGCGCCGGTGATCGTAGCCTCCGGCATGGGCTACATGGCGGAGAAGATCGTGGAGGTGGCCGCCGACAGCGGCGTGCCCATCTACGAGGACAACTCCCTGGCCACCATCCTGACCCAGCTCCAGTTGGGTCAGGAAATTCCTGAGGAGCTTTATAAGGCCATTGTAGAAATCTATGTGTATTTTCTGCACTTCGACCCCAATAAGCCCAGGGAAATCGGCAAACCCGCGGCAAAGCCCCCCGCCGGCGCGGGAGGGGCCCAGGCCCAGACGCAGACAAAACAGGAGGAGTGAGGATGGATCAGACAATTTACCTGCTGCTGGACAGCAAGAACAACCCCATCGCCCGGGGCAGGATTCAGGGAAAGACCGACGGTCCATATTGGCAGATCCAGGTGGAAGACGGCAAAATCGACGAGATTCTGGAGCACAAAAAACTGAAGCTGCTGTCCATGACGGACAGCGGCCCCTCCCACGAGGGGACCATTGTGCGCAGCCGCAACGATATGATTCAGTTGGAGGTCGTCAAGCTGGCCCCCGCCACCGGGGATATGCGCAGGAACCTGCGGGTAGTGGTCCATTTCAAAAGCCTCGTCTATCCCGTCACCGGACATTGGCGGGGCAGGCGGGAGATCGAATCCAACGACCTGAGCGCCGGCGGCATCGCCTTTTTCACCGACCACAGCCTCCAGATCGGGGAGCAGTTGGAGGTTGTGATCCCCGTCACCAGCCAGCCGCTGGTCATGCGCTGCCAGGTGCTGCGCATACGCCCAACCCCGGAAGCGGCCGTCCCCATCATGTACGCCGCCAAGTTTGTGGACCTGTGCGACGATGAGGAGACCTTGCTGCGGGAGTCGGTGTTCAACCTCCAGTTGAGAGGACGGCCAAAGACAAGCTGAGCGATTCCGCTTGGTTCAACATATCACAGGCAGACCATAGACATGGACCGGCGCGGACCGGCCCCGGGGAAGGCTCCCCGCCCGCCGCGCCAGAAAGGAACGGACGACACATGAGCAAGCAACACACAAAACCCACCGTCTCAAACCGGTTGCGCCGGGGCCAGGCAGGCATCCTGACCCTGGCGCTTCTGCTTGGGCTGCTGCCCTCCACCGTTGTGACCGCCCAGGCGCACTGGGCCGACCCCTATGTGGAAACCCTGACGGAATGGGGCGTCATGCGGGGCGATATCAACGGCAACATGGCCCCTGAGCGCTCCATTACCCGTGCGGAATTCGTCACCATGATGAACCGCGCTTACGGCTATACCAGATTGGCCGGGCACCCCTTCACCGACGTGCGTACCCGGGACTGGTATAACGAGGATATCGACATTGCCTATAACGTGGGCTATTTCAAGGGCACTTCCCCCACCGCCGCCTCCCCCAACTCCCCGCTGACCCGCGAGCAGGCGGCGGTGCTGCTGGCCCGGAACATGATGCTCCAGGAGACCGTGGGCGAAACCCTGGGCTTCTCCGATACCCGCACCCTCAGCGACTGGAGCCGGGGCCTGGTGGGCGCCGCCACCGAGAACGGCATCCTCGGCGGCTACAGCGACGGCTCCTTCCGGCCTCAGAACAACATCACCCGGGGCGAGGTGGCCGCCATGCTGGTGCGCGCCATCGGCACCCCCATCCAGGAGGCGGGCGACCACACCCTGGGCAACGTGTACGGCAACGTCACCGTCAACACCTCCGGCGTGAAGCTGCGTGACGGCGTGATCACCGGCAACCTCTACCTCACCGGCGGCATCGACCTGGGCGACGTGCTGCTGGAAAACGTCACCGTGCTGGGCGAGATCATTGTCAGCGGCTCGGGCGAGAGCAACTCCGCCCAGAGCAGTATCGTGCTGCGCAACGTCAAGGCCAAGAACATGACCGTGGACAACATCAGCGGCCAGTTCGTCACCATCCGCGCGGAGGGCAACACCGACATCAACACCACCACCGTGCGCACCAGCGCCTATGTGGACGACTCCTCCCTGCCCGGCTACGGCCTGTGGAAGATCATTCAGGACGGCGGCAGTCTGCTCCAGTTGGCGGGCAATATCAAGGAGGTCGTCAACCAGACCCCCGACTCCGAGCTCCAGGTTGTCCAGGGCGTGGCCGACAAGGTCACCATCGACGAGAAGGCCACCGGCTCCTCTGTCCTGGTGGACGGCGACGCCCGGGTGGATGAGCTGGACCTGGACGTGGCCACCAACGTCACCGGCGAGGGCGACATCAAGGACCTGAACGTGGGCGCCGCCGGCTCCACCGTGGAGCAGTTGCCTGACAACATTACCATCCGTCCGGGCATCGACGCGGACATCAACGGCTCCGAGATGAACAGCTCCCAGGCCGCCCAGGCCTCCTCCGAGCCCAGGCTGCTGGCGGGCTACCCCAAGGCCAAGAACATCGCCCCCACCTCCGCCACCCTGGTGTTCAGCGTCAATAAGCCCGGCACCATCTATTGGGCCATCTCCGCCGTGGCCGACGGCTCCGTCAGCGAGGACGACCTGATTGAAAATCCCTCCTACGGAGGCAAGATCATCCAGGCCGGTACGATCAACGCTACCGCCGCCAACACCGAATACACCGCCGAGCTCACCGGCCTGACCCAGGACGGCTCCTATTACATCAGCGCCATCCTGGTGGACGGCCGAGACAAGCGCAGCCCCGTGAAGGTCACCGCCTTCGCCACTCCCGACGGCACTGTGCCCGCCTTCATCAGCGGCCCCACCGTCACCATGCACACCACCAAGACCGCTCAGGTCACCGGCACCCCCAACAAGAGCTGCCAGTTGTACTGGGCCCTGCTGCCCGAAGGGGCCGCAGCCCCCACCGCCGCCCAGTTCAAGGCCAACGCCATCACCGGCAACCTGGGCTACGGCTCCATGGACGTGGTCAAGAACGCCAGCCAGTCCGTCAATGTCAACCGGGGCGTGCTGAAGGAAAAGACCAATTATGTGGCCTATCTGTGGCTCACCGACCACGACGGGGCCCAGAGCTCCCAGGTCTACCGCGTGCCCATCTACATCCCCGACGAGACTCCGCCCATCGTCAACGACATGAAGCAGACCGGCGGCACCGCCACCTCTGTGGAGGCCTCCTTCACCATGAACGAGACCGGCCAGCTCCACTGGGGCATCGTCACCGACGAGACCCATGAGAAGCAGTTGTTCCTGGCCTACGACGACCTCACCACTACCACCCTGCTGTACGACGACGAGGACATCGCGCTGGGCGAGAAGATTCGCCTTGTCTCCGGCACCGGGGCCATTGTCAGCGGCTCCACGCCCGTTACCGGCGCAAACACCCTCACCCGCATCCTCTCAGCCGCCACCCAGGGGCTGGATCCGGAGGTTTACAACACCTCCTCCTTCGTGCTGTACTACGTCGGTGAGGACGACGAGGGGAACCTGTCCGACGACATCGGCTTCCTGGAGGTGAACGTGGTCGATCAGACCGCCCCCTTGTTTGTGGAGCAGACCTTCAGCAGCTACGGCACCAACGACCGGATTCACCCGCTGGCGGACACCGACATCACCCTGGTCTTCTCCGAGCCCGTCCAGAGCGGCGCCAGCAGGGACCGCAGCAACTACTTCCTCTCCATGTATCAGGCTGTGGAGAAGGCCCTGGCCAACGTGCCCGACGACAAGGACCCCGAGCAGGACGAAAAGGTCGAAGCCGCCCGGAAGGCTCTGGCCGAAGCGCTGTACAATAGCATCAAGCTCTACTCCGGCACCGATACGGAGGTGGCCTCGGACCAGAATCCGGCCACTGACGTACCCAACGTCCTGGACTACCGCTATGCCAAGGTGGTCAAGGATGGCGGGAAGATGTATATCACCTTCCCCCACATTACCGGCCTCACCACCACGAACAGCAACGGCGAGACCGTGCCCGTCTACGGTGCGAACCTCACCAGCGGCACCACCTACCATTTTGAGCTGCAAAACATCTATGACTGCGCGGTCCCTCCCAACGCTATGGAATACAACTCCAACGCCTGCTTCCGGGTAGAGGAGTTCCGCGTCGCCTCCGCCCAGGTCGATGTGAACGAGGGCACCCAGCGCCCTGCCTGGATGGCCATGGCAAAGGATGAGAACGGCAAAACCATCTTCACCTCTACGCCGGACGCCACCAACAACGGCGGCATCCCGGCCAAGGAGATCGGTTCCAACCGGGTGAGCCACTATGTCACCCTCGGCAACGGCGCCGCGGATAACAACATTGATACGGCAAACGCCACAGCCAACGATCCCTCCCGTGTGGACGTGTCCTTCTGGGTCCATCCCGCCGCCAGCAATGTTGACCCCAACATCTGTTACGACATGCTGATCTGGTCGGACACCAACATCGAGTTTACTCTGTACTCCCGGCCCAGAACCGCATCGGGCACCCTCACCCCCTGGAGCACCTCCAACGCCAACTCCTGGAGCGAAACGGGAGCCCCTCTTGAGGAAGCGACCTGGACCAAGGAGGGCTCCGGCAAGATCATCGGCGCGTCCAAGACGGACTCCACCAGCGTGTTCAGCTACACCAGCCTGTTCGGCAACATCAAGCAGACCACACCGGACCTGCAGATGAATATGGTGGACCGCGAATACGTCATCCACGTGGATAAAGTGAGCGACGGCCGATACGGCCAGCAGGATCAGGCCAATGTGTGGAACGAGACCATCCAGTTCCGCATCACCTTTGTGTCGGGCGCCGAGAACCGGATCAACGACCTGAAGTTTACCCCGCCCACCGGCGTCTCTTACGAGGAATACTACAACTCCCTGGTGGCGCCGGACGACGGCCTGTCCCCCATCAGCAACCCGGAGCACCGGCTGTTGAGGGTGCGCTTTACCGACAGCCAGGAGCCCACCATTGAGCGCCTCTCCATCGTCAACAGCGACACCATGCCCCAGGTCAACGTGACCATGGACCGCCCCGGCACCGTCCATTGCGTGGCCGTCCCCCTCACAAACGTGAAATTCGAAAAGAATGGTACCCCCGTCACACCTGCCGCCGGGCAGTCGCTCAGTCTGTTCCTGGCGGAGCCCGGCGTCAAGGTAGTCGACTTTGAGAACCTGGAGGCCGTGTATTTGCAGGACGGCGTAACCCGGGGCAGCCCCGACAACCTTAACCCCATCCCCTATCCCGATACCAGCCATACGTCGCTTGTCAACCTGTCCGCCCCCAGCGCGGTCAAGCTCACCGGCGCCAGCTTTGGCGAGGGCGCGGTCAAGGGCACCGGCACCACCGCGTCGGCCACCACGGCGGCGGCCGTCCGGTTTGAGAAGGCGCTGTCCCCCAACACCATTTACCTCCTCTGCATGGCTCCCCAGGGCTCCACCTCGGAATCCCTGGCCACCTTTGCCTCGGGCTTCTACTTCGTCACGGAGCCCGCGGAGCGGCCCATTCTGCGCCTGACCAACGCGGGCAGCGTCAACGTGACCGCCTGGGTGGACCGCACCGCCCAGGTGCAGGCCCGCCTGCTGCTGGCAAGCAGCCTGACGGACGCGACGCGAGTTGTCTTTGCCGAACCGTTCAGTAAGATCGGGAACATCGACTCGACCAAGATACTCCCCTCCGGCAGCGGATATGATGCGCCAACCTATACGGTTTTGAACGCCCTCCAGGACTACTACCCTGCGGGCAACAGCAACAACGGCTCCGTGTTCGACGAATTTGCCTCCGCTGAATTGAAGCAGCGGATTCAGGACATCGTGGAAAACGGCTCCGGCGACGTCATCGGCAACACCTTCTACGGCAACTGGGGCCCGGTTGAGGTCCCCAAGACCGGCAATACGTGGGGACACGACGACACGGAATTCAGCCAATCCGAGCTGGACGACAACGCCTTCTATGTCTGCGTGGCCGTGGCCTACACCTCGGCGGAGGGTCCCCGGGCGTTCCGCGCCCTCACCGGCCTCCAGGTGGTGAACGACGAACCCCCGCTGATCACCAGCGTCAGTGTCGGCAATATCATCTACGACGGAACCTGGATGTCCGGCAGCGTGACCATCAACTTCGACAAGGCGCTGTACCTGCCCGCCGCCAGCGGCAGCTCCGGCATCCTCCCCATGGCCAACACGCCCAAAAACGACTCCGGGACCGGACTCACCGGCTTCCGCCCGCTGGGTGGCGTCATGATTATGCCCAATGGCGGCAAAGTTCAAATATACGAAGCGAGTCCCACTGGTAATTACTCGGAGACTTCGCAAATGGTCTTCAGCATCATGGGCATGGGCAACAGCTTTTCCATCGACCTGCCCAGCGAGCTGTGCAGCAAATGGAACCGGTCCATCGGCGCTATCGGCGGCGGCAGCATTACCTGCACCGTCAGCGGCCCCACCAACCAGGGCGGCACATGGACGAAGGACGTCTCCGACAACCTGAAGGCCCCCAACTACCGTTAACCCCCACGCAACCGCGGGAGCGGGCGGAACCCCGCCCGCTCCCAGCTTTGAAATCAAACCGCGCGAAGGAGTACGATCATGAAACACAATTTTTTGCGCCGCGCAGGCGCACTGTTCCTGGCCCTGGCCCTGGTTCTGCCCATGGCGGTTCCCACCGCGTGGGCGGCGCCGGGAGACGCCTTTGGCGTTACCCTGCCCTCAACGCTGGACCTGACGGTCAACGGCGACCCCGCCACCCTGACGGCGACCCCTGCCGATGTCCCCGACGGAGGCACGGTCGAGTATACCTGGGCGAGCGATGACCCTGCGGTCGCGGCGGTCTCGTCCTCTACCAGTGACACCGTGACCGTCACGCCCATATCACAGAGCAAAACCCCCAGTACGGCCACCATTACGGTGACCGCTGTTTGTACGTGGGAAGAACCCAACCCGGCCCATGATCCGGATAACCCTGATCCGAACATCCCAGAAACGATAACCAAGACAAGCGTTCCCGCCACTGCGGCCTGTACTGTGACGGTCACCTACGCGCCCGTCACCGGGCTGAGCTTTGTGGGCGCGCCTTCCACGATCAAAACCAACGAAACGCTGGCTTTGAGCCAGTATCTCGTGGTTGAGCCGAGGAACGCCTCCAACCCGGGCGTCACCTGGTCCAGCAGCGATGTGAACGGGGACATTGCCACGGTGAGCGGCAGCGGCCTTGTAACGCCCAAAAAAGCGGGAAGTATCGTTGTCTATGCCCAGTCGCAGGATAACCCCGCCATATCCAGGTCCTGGGCGCTGACGGTCCTCGACGCCGACTCGCCCGAGCTCTCCCTGTCCGTAGACAGCGTCCCGTCCCTGATGACCGGCCAGACCTTCCCGATCACAGCGACGCTGACGCCCGGCACCGCCACCCTTACATGGAAGAGCGGCAACGAAAAAGTGGTGACAGTGGCACCGGCGAACGGTAAGAGCGTTACCCTCCAGGCCATAGGCGTGGGCCGGACCACCGTCACCGCTACCGCAAAGGGCGTCAACGGCGTCGAGGTGAAGAAAACCCTCAATGTGACTGTCAGCGACCCGAACAGCTCGTTTGCCAACACCATGACGGCAGGCGGTCCCACCACGCTCTCCCTGTCTTCCGGCGAAAAAACTCAGTTGGCCGTCAACGTCAGCCCCGCCACGGCCAACGTCACCTGGACCTCCGACAACACGTCGGCCGTCACGGTGGACTCCACCAACGGCACGGTTACCGCTGTCGCACCGGGGGAGGCCACCATCACCGCCACGGCCCAAAAAAAGGACAACACCCTGCTGACCGTCCAGTTCAAGGTCACCGTCACGGCCAAGGCCGAGAGCGTCGCGTTTGTGGACAACAAAAACGACGACATTGAATCCGACCCCGTTCTCGGCGGGCTGTACACCCAATTCGACGAGGGCGAAGGCCGGACCAGGACCGTATCTGTTGAAGTCACCCCCTCCAATACCAACACCTACATTGTCTGGAACAGCAGCGACACCTCCATCGTCACCGTCGCCGCCAACGCCACCCGCTCCACCAGCGCGGAGCTGACCATCCCCATCGCCCGCCCCGCGGGTCAGGCCACCGTTACCGCCACAGTGTACGACAGCACCACCAGACAGCCTGTGCTGGGCGCGGACGGCGAACCCCTCAGCGACAAGCTGACGGTGGTGGTCTCCGGCATCACCCTCACCGACTCCTCTTTACTTCTGTACGAGGGCGAGGCCAAGTCCCTGGCCATCGCCCACGGCTACGGCGAGGCGGAGGACGCCGACGCCACCAGCGTGCGGTGGACCTCCAGCGACAACAGCGTCGCCTCCATTGAAAACGGCACGGTTAACGCCTCCAGCAAGGGCACCGCCACCCTCACCGCCACCACCCGGGACGGGAAGTACAAGGCCTCCTGCACCGTCACCGTCACCGAGGACCCCGGCACCATCGTGAACGCGGGCAGCGCCAACGCGGGCAACGCCATCAAGCTGGGCACCAGCAGCGTCATCAGCCAGATGAACAACATCGCCCGGGACCGGGCCGGGGCCAGCCAGATGGAGTATATCACCGGCATCTTCATCTCCCCCACTCAGGGTGTGGTCTACAACAGCTACACCTCCGACGCGGACACCGGCTCCGGCGTGTCCATGAACGAGCGGTACTACGTCAACCGCGCCACCCCCGCCGCCGAGTATGTCGGTGCGCTGTCCTTCGTGCCTGCCAAGACCTTCAGCGGCGAGGCCCGGATCGGCTACGTCGGTTACGCCAACGGCCAGCCCATCTCCGGCATCATCTCGATCAAGGTCACCGGCCTGGGCGAGGGCAACAGCGATGTGACCTATACCTCCAACGCCGCCCCGGTCACCTTCCTGGCGGACGACTTCAACGCCATCTGCGTCAACCGGACGGGCCGCACCCTGAAATACGTGACCTTCGCGCCTCCCCAGTCCAGCGTGGGCACCCTGTACGAAAATTACACCAACGACACCCATCCCGGCCAGAAGGTGGCGTCCACCACCCAGTATAACCGCAACGGAAAACCCAACATCAGCGACGTGACCTTTGTCCCCGCCCACGGCTACAGCGGCGCGGTGAAGATCAGCTACCGGGCCGTGGATTCCAACAACAACGTTACCTCTGGCGTGGTGACCATCAACGTCAACGCTGCGGCCGGCACCAGCGATCCCGCCGACATCTATTACTCCGCCCCCCAGGACGGTTGGGCCACGTTCCTGGCCGCCGACTTTGCCGGCGCCAGTTTGCGTACCATCGGCGAGACCCTGTCTTACGTCCGCTTCGACCTTCCCAACTCCAGTGAAGGCACCCTGTTCTATAATTACCGGAGCTTCGGCAACTATGACAGCGCTGTGGAGTCCACCACCAGCTACTACGTGTCGGGCACACCGTCCCTGAGCGGCGTCTCCTTCGTCCCCGCCACCACCTCCTCCGGCCAGACCGCCATCGCCTACACCGGTTACAGCACCCGGGGTACCACCTTCACCGGTACGGTCTATGTGGGCGAGGGAGGCACCCGGCCGGGCACAGACACCACGTATTATGACTACACGGTCAACAGCGGTTCCTCGGTGAACCTGAACGCCACCGCGTTCAACAACGCCTTCCGCGCCGCCATGGGCGTGGATCTGAGCTATATCCGCTTCAACTCCCTGCCCTCCAGCAGCCAGGGCACCCTGCGCTACCGCACGGGAAACAGCGCCTATTATAACAACGTTTCCACAGCCCAGTCTTTCTACCGCATCGGCACCACCAGTTCCGCGCTGTTGATTGGCAACATCTCCTTCCTGGCCAACGCCTCTTTCACGGGCGTCGTGCGCATCCCGTACACCGGCTACAGCGCCAACGGCAGGTCCTATACCGGTGAAATCACCATTCAGGTCAACCCCAACACCATTTACTATACCGGGACCACCGCCAACTCCTACCGGTTGTCCTCCTCCCGTATCAGCGGGGCCTGCGGCATCTTCACCAAACCGCTGTCCTATATTGAGTTTACCAGCCTGCCCAGCGACAGCGCCGGGCGCATCTACTCCAACTACAGCGGCTACGGCACCGGCGCCCAGATCACCACCGGGGTGAAGTACTACGCCTCCGGCTCCCCCAGCATCGACCAGCTCAGCTTTGTGCCCAGGGGCCGGTTCACAGGGGACGCCACCGCCTCCTATACCGCGTACAGCACCAGCGGCGAGCGGATGTCCGGCCAGATCATCTTCCGTATCTCGGCTGCCACCGGCTCCGGCTACTTCACCGACATGTCCAATTATGGCTGGGCGGCTCCGTCGGTGGACTACTTGTACCAGAACGGGGTGACCAACGGCATGACCTCCTCCACCTACGGTCCCAGCCTCCAGATCCGCCGGGGCGACTTCATCCTCATGCTGTACCGGATCTTCAACTTCCGCGGCGGGAATGCCGCCAACCCCGGCTTCGCCGACGTGCCCGCCAACGCCTACTATGCCCAAGCGGTGTCCGCCGCCAAGCAGATGGGTATCGTCAACGGAGACGGCAGAAACTTCATGCCCAACAGCCCCATTACCCGGCAGGACGCCATGGTCATGGTCAAAAACGCCATGGAGGCGGCGGGCAAGATTCACGGCTCCGCCTCAACCACCATCCTGAACGGCTTCCCCGACGGCGGCTCGGTGTCCGGCTATGCCAGGGACGCGGTGAGCACCCTGGTGCAGATGGGCGCGGTCAACGGCAGCAACGGCATGTTGAATCCCCGCATGTCCATCACCCGGGCGGAGGCAGCGGTGATCCTCCACTTTGTCATGACCTATTGATCTCCCGCGGCATCATAGAATAAGGAGGCAAAAACCATGAGCGACGAATTGGAAGCGCGACCCGAAGCACAGCAATCAATCGAGCTCCAGCCCGGCATCATGGCTGAGGTCATGACTCCGGAAAACCGCCTGATTTACGTGGGCAAGGTGGAAAAGGTCCAGAACGGCGGAGTATACATCAAAGAGGCCAACGACGACACCTTGCCCATGGTGCTGGTGAACAAGCCCGTCAAGGTACGTTTTTACCGGGAGGAAGGCAATCTGGTCCTCCGGGGCAAGGTGTGCGGCAGCACCATGCGGATGTGGAAGGTAGACCGGCTGGAGGGCACCTTTACCCGGGAACAGCGGGCCTTCTTCCGCCAGAACATCAGCGTGAACATCAAGGCCCAGTGCGGCAAGCTGCTCAAGCGGAGCGGGCGGCCGGATGTGCTCTTCCCCTGCCAGGTGCTGGATATCAGCGCCGGAGGGATGCTCATCAGTTGCGCCGAGGTCTTTGCAGAGGGGGAGCGCCTGGCCATTCTTGACGTCCCCCTGGTGGCCAATGCGCCCACCTTCGCTTTTAACTGCCAGATCCGCCGGGCAGACGTCTGGAAAAAGGGCGTGTACCGCTACGGCTGCCAGTTCGAGGCCCTGGCGCCCCGGGACCAGGACCGCCTCCTCCAGGCGATCTTCACCATCCAGCGTGAGGAGATCAAAAAGCGCAAGGGCCGCTAGGGCCTCAAACGGTAAAGACAGGGCTCTGCCTCCCGCCGGAGCGGGGGACAGAGCCCTTGTCATTTTCAACAAAGCAAAACCGTCTAAATGGCTTCAGTTGTATATTTTCTGTTTTCTTAATTGGTAATCTCGCCATATCCTAGAAAAAACAGAAGAAAAACTTGTGAAAAAAACCACTTGTATTCTAGGCTGAGATGACTATAATGAGACGGAAGCTGGGGCGAGGCTACAGCCCCAGGGAGGCAATCCTGTTTTCCCGCCTTGGAAGGAGGCAATCTACTATGACCAAAGACTTGACCTCAGGCAGCCCCATGCGGCTGATCCTGGGCTTTACCCTGCCCACACTGTTTGGACTGCTGTTCCAGCAATTCTACAACCTGGTGGACGCCATGATTGTGGGCAAGCTGCTGGGTGCGCAGGCCCTGGGCGCCGTAGGCGCCACCGGCTCCATCAACTTCTTCGTCATCGGCTTCTGTCTGGGGGTGTGTTCCGGCTTCGCCATCCCCGTAGCCCAGCGGATGGGCGCCAAGGACTATCCCCAGATGCGCCGGTACGTGGCCAACGCCGCCTATCTGTCCGCTGCCATTGCCCTGGTGCTGACGGTGGCCACCGGCATTTTCTGCCGGGACATCATGACCGCCATGAATACGCCCGCCGACCTCTTCGAGGACGCCAACGCCTATATCTTCATTATCTTTATGGGCATCCCGGTGGTTTTCCTCTACAATCTGCTGGCCGGCGTCATCCGCTCCCTGGGCGACAGCCGGACGCCGGTGTATTTCCTGGCCTTGTCCGCCGGGCTGAACATCTTCCTGGATCTGATTTTCATCCTCTGGTTCAACGCCGGAGTGGCCGGCGCGGCCATTGCTACGGTGCTGTCCCAGGCGGTGTCCGGCGTGGCGTGCCTGGTGTATATGGTGAAAAAGTTTCCCATCCTCCGGGTCACCCGGGAGGAGGGTAAGCCAGACTGGGCGGCTTGCAAAAGCCTGTGCGCTATGGGCCTGCCCATGGGGCTGCAATACTCCATCACCGCCATCGGCTCCATCGTGATGCAGACCGCCGTCAACGCCCTGGGCAGCACCTACGTGTCCGCAGTGGCCACCGGCGGCAAGATATACCAGCTCTTGGCCTGCCCCTTTGACGCCATGGGCGCAGCTATGGCCACCTACTGCGGCCAGAACGTAGGGGCCGGCCGGCTGGACCGTCTGCCCCAGGGTGTGCGGTCCTGTTCCCTGCTGGGGTTGGGGTACTCCGTGATCGCCTTCGCGGCCATGCTCCTCTTCGCGCCCCAAAGCGCCATGCTGTTCCTCAGCTCCTCCGAACCTCAGTTGAACCTGCTGATGGGCCTTATCAGCCGGTATATCGTCTGCCAGACCGCGTTCTTCTTCCCCCTGGCCCTGGTGAATATCCTGCGCTTTTCCATCCAGGGCATGGGCTTCAGCACCTTCGCCATCCTGGCGGGCGTGCTGGAGATGATCGCCCGGACCGTGGTGGGTTATTTCTTCGTCCCCACTCTGGGCTTCAGCGCCGCCTGCTTCGCCTCCCCGGCGGCGTGGATTTGTGCCGACCTGTTCCTCATTCCCGCCTGCCTGGGCTGCATTGCCCACCTGAAACGGAGCAATCCCATCGCCTCCCTGGAGACCCTCTCCCGGCGGATCATGGGGCAGGCCAAGGCGTAATGCAGACGCAAAAAAGAGCTTCGGGAACCCTCTCCCGAAGCTCTTTTCCGTTGTTCTTACGCCACCGCAGCGAAGGGCTTGCGGGGGTCCTGCTGCTGGTTCTGCTGCTCCGCCTGCTGGCTGTTGTCAGCCTTGGTGACGGTGCGGGTGGTGCCGCCGGACATATACGCCTTGCCGCACTCTGGGCAGATGTCGGTGTGGTAGCTCACGGACTGGCTGACCACCTTGCGGTCCTCCCGCTGGGCCTTGGCCTGCTCCCGAACCACGTGCTCGTTTTCATGGCCGCGGATGGCGGACGCCGCCTGCTCCGGGGCCACATTGGTGGGCGTCTTGAAGGACACGCCGGGGTCGTCGGAGCCGTCCTGGTACTTGCGCTCCTTGCAGGTCTGGCATTCGCCCTCCTCCATGACCTCCCGGGCGCTCTTGGCGTCCTTCACAGCGGAGTCCTCCGCCTGCTGAATGGCGTCGCCCTTGGCGCTGGGCAATCCGGGGGCCTGGGCCTTCTCCAACCCCGCAGCCTGGGCGGCATTCCCCTGCTGGGCAGTGTCGCCGGGTTGCTGGATGCGCATGCGCACCGCCACTTCCGACGCGTCGGCGTTGTAGCGCTGGAGGCCCGCTTGGACGGGGTCCTCCTGAGAGCTGACGGCGCGGACCGGGGCAACGGGCTGGACGGGGGTCTCGGGCTGAGGCGCTTTGCGGGCGGTCATCACCAGAGAGCGCTGGGCCGACTGGGCCTGATCCGCGCCTTGGGTCCTGGCGCGGTTGGCGTAGGACGCGCCGTAAGCGCCGTATGTAGAATAGGGACTGTTGGTGGAAACTGCGCTAATCATATCAATCACCTCAAGAACACGATGAAATAAAGGTTCCTGATAATATTATAGCACGCGCGGTGGAAAATGCAAGCTATTTCCGGTGGGATTTGGGGTACGGTGTCCGCTCGTCAGTCAAGCCCACCAGGTAGTCCACGCTGGTTTTATAGAATTGTGCCAGCTTAATGGCCTCCTCCAGCGAAAGGGCCTTCACGCCGCGTTCGGTTTTTGAATAATTCGACTGATTGGTGTTTAAAAGCTCCACAATCTTTTTCTGCGTCAAATCGGAATCTTCCCGTAAATCTCGAATCCTCAAATACATATTTATCACCAAGGCCATCATAGCGCAGGTCAAATTTACCTATTGGTAAAAAGGTTAATTTTAACTATACTGTGATCAGGTGATAAAAATGGCCGATTACAAGGAAATGTATGAGAAAATGTTTCAGGCGGCGGAACTATCTATCAATATTCTGATTGCCGTACAGAGAGAATGCGGGGAAATATATATCCCCGCGCCGGATCAAAGCTCATTCCCTTGGACCGGGGAGCCGATAAGAGCCAAAACAAGGATGAAGAATAGTAAGAACTCCTCCGGCACTGCCGGAGGAGTTCTTTCCCGTTTCCATTTACAACAGTCCTGCCCGTTCCAGCCCCCGCCGGACGGGTACGCCCACCACCAGCGCCACCGCCATCTTGATGAGGTCACAGGGGATGAAGGGGATCACACAGGCGGCCAGGGCCGCTTGCAGCTCCACCCCCGCCTGGAGGCAGTACCAGGCGGTGCCGAAAGCGTACAGCGTGGCGGTAGCGGCCACCATCCCCAGGAACTGGAGCACCAGCGCGATGGCCGTGCCCGTACTCCCCTGATCTTTAAACTTGCGCAGGGAAAACTCCACCACCGCTCCCGCCAGCAGGGCCATGGGCAGGTAGCCGATCAGATAGCCCCCCGTGGGGCCCGCCAGCCGGTTGATGCCGCCCATGTAGTTGCTGAACACGGGCAGACCCACCATACCCACCAGCAGGTACACCAAGGTGCTCGCCGCCCCCCAGACGCCGCCCAGCAGATATACCGTCAGGTAGATGGCCAAAGTGCCTCCGGTGATGGAAACAGGCCCGATGGGGATGGAGATGGGCGCCAGTACGCACATCACCGCCGCCATCACGGCGCACAGGGTCAGCCGCCGGGTGTCTGCAATGGATTTTGTTCTCATGTGAAGTCACTCCTATTGTAAACTCATTTTCTTTCCAAGTATACAATATGATTTTTTTCTTGTCAAGCTTGTTTTCTCCCGTCCCCGTTTGACCTAATCGTTGGCGGCAAAAACTCCGGCGATTTTACAACGGCCTTGCAATTGGTATTTTGATATGTTGCATCACAAAATGATAAATTGGGATTTATCTGTCAAATCCTCTGAGTGCCTGTTTAAAAATGTTTGCCATAAAGGACGAGGAGGAAGATAAAAAAGGAAACCCAAGTGACATCAGCCGGGAAGAATATAACCTGATCCGAGAGGATTTGGAAGGGGCAAAGAAAACAACCCGGCCCATAAAATATGATTTGTATGATGTGGTTTGTGCCGTGCTGTACGTGATCCAGGGTGGAATACAATGGCGGATGCTGCCCAGTGATTATCCCAAATGGCAGAGTGTGTATTACCACTTCCGCGTATGGTCGGAGAAAGACGAAACGGGGGCCAGTGTTCTGGACAAAGTACTGAGATGTATTGTGTAAAGGGTGGTTTCACCATCCAAATACACATTGGCTGACG
>CANOYV010000002.1:0-111943 GCA_947571605.1 uncultured bacterium
CTTTATTCTATCACATTTCTTATCCTACGGGTAATTTAATCAGTGGTTCCTTAAAAAATGGGGGAACTGTACTTGGATTGAGAAGATTTTCCTCTTTACAGCAATTGGTGAAACACTGCTATTTCATAGTATCGGTGGAAAGGCTATGTGGACCGCTATACATTGTTTTAGATAAAACAGTAGTGGCACAAGCGGTTCCGGTATTTTAACGAAGAATTGCCAATTAGACGTTTAGCAACAATTATGTTAAAAAGGGATAGGAGGACTATTGGATAAAGTAAATTGGGTACTATGTCCTGCCTATAACTGTAAAATACGAATAAAGATACGGAATGATACCGTGCTTGAAAATTATCCACTCTATTGTCCCAAGTGCAGGCAGGAGACATTGATCAACATCAAACAACTACATACCACAGTTATCAAAGAGCCAGACGCTTAGACGCAGAGCCGATAACAAGCAGATTTTGAACTGCTGTTATCGGCTTTGTGATTCCCAGATTCGCTTTAGACAGGCTGTGCGATATCAGCTTCCATCAATTCATGTACCATGGCGCGGGTTGACGCTAAAATCAGCCGTTGTCCTTGCTTCGGACAGGCCCGATATAACCCAATCAGCTCTTGGAGGCCAGTGTCCTGATCGTTAGGGGATGCAAACAGGAAATCGAACGATATGCCCAATACGTCAACCAGCGCGGCCAGCACCTCAAAGGACGGGTTCATCACGCCCCGCTCAATGCGGGAAATCGTGCGTACCGCGAGACCCGAAATATCAGATAATTTCTGCTGGCTCCATTTGCGGCCCTTCCGAAGCTGCCTGACCTGTTTACCGAGCTTTTTCAAGTTTTCATCTGGCGTAAATTTTTTATTTGACATATTTGTCACCTCAACCTTATTCTATCGGTCCAGAACAAGGAATAACAGCACCTTATCAGTCTGGCAAGCAAGCCCTATCAGTCTATATTCTGAAAACTTCCATTCCGGGAAGCTGTAAAAAAACGGCAGCTTTGCGGAACGCTTTCCTATGCTCAAAAAGCCATAACTGCCGTTTTGGAGGCAGCTATGGCTTTTTTATTTAGCTTGCCTGCTCTAAAGTCAGGCCAATCGTCAAAAAAATCTGTGACAGCAACGTGCCCTCTTGTCTCCATGATAATGACCAATCTGTCCAGGATAAAAAGACAAATTATTCCATGAAGCAGGAGGCCGGATACTCGCCAAGGGTATCCAGCCTCCTGCTTTGTCGAATAATAGCAAACCCTGTCGGCTCCTGCGGGTGCCGAGGCCCGCCCTCCGTTTCGATGCAGCACCGTCCCAGCTCATTTACGAACGAAACGGAGGTAAACACAATGTTTGACCCTAAGAGCGACTATGCTCTGAACAAAATGGACCCGGAGGCCATCGTATATATTGATTCCAGGGGAACCCTGATTCGGCTCACTGTAGAGAACTTCACCAGCCCGGAGGAATTTCGGCGCTGGAAGGAGTGGTCTGACGGTGATTACCATAAAATTGACAATGCGGGCGTTGCTTTTTCCAAGCGCACTTTGTCATTGCAGGGCTTGTCGGAGCAGACCATAGCTGTGCAATCGCCGGAGGAATATCTAATCATGCTCCAGGAGCAACAGGAACGTGCGGAACTGCGCCGCTTACTCATGGAAGGCGTGGATAGCTGCCTGACCGCCACACAGCGCCGCCGTTTGTGGCTATACTGCGTAAACGATCTGACAGTACGGCAAATCGCAGAAGCGGAGGGCGTCCAGCATCCGAGCATCGTTGAGTGTCTGGCTGCGGCCAAGAAAAAACTTTTGCTATTTTTGAAAAATATGGCCTGACATCCCTACCAAAACCCCGTTTTAAGGACGTTAGGTGAAGGGCACGTTTTCCTTTCACCCTTCACTCGTACATCGACAACTGAACATACGGTATTGCGGGTACAAAACCCATGCAGCAGCGGGATAGGGCGCGCCGCCAGGATGACAGCTTGTGAAAGGGGGAATATGGACAAGCTGTAGGAGCGATCAATGAGGCCCTTGTAAACTGGAGTCGCGTCCAGGACGCATTGACCTACATGGGGGACAATGAGACTTGCTCACGCCCGTCCATAGACTTGTGACGGAACCCTGCGGCATACGTTCAGAACGGTGCTGTGGAGTTATGACGGCCGCGCCAGCGGCGACCCATGAATAAGAGGCAATACCCCCTTTCGCCGGGGATGCGTGGCAAATACGGCGAAACTGCATCGAAACGGAACATACAGCCGCGCCGGAACATGGCCGCAGATGTTTGCGGCACCGCTATATCCCGGCGCGGCTGTCCTTATTCAATGGGAGGCATCTATGAAACACATTGCTGCCCCTGACGCTGGGGCACGGGAGGCACCCAACTCACTGGATGTGACCTCCACCTACCGCTTTGATGGCCGGACCTTCGTAGTCCAGCCCGTGTTCCAGGAAACCGGGGAAACGTCCCTGGCAACGCTGCTGCTGAATCTGATGCGTACCGACGCATCGTTCCAATAAATACTGCCGCATCCGTGACATTACCGGCCAGACGTGGTAAAGTAAACCCGTAAATACTGCTGTTTGGCTGCCGGAAAGGAGGCTGTGATGAAACAGTCAAAGAGCAAAAAGGGCCGCGAGGCCACGGCGTTCCACTATGAGCGCCTTTCCCGCGACGATAATTTGGATGGGGACAGCTACAGTATCCAGAATCAAGAGAGCATTTGTCAAGGGGGATTTCACCCAAAAAGAGAAAGCGCCCCGTTAAACGGGAATTCAGCAATCTGACTTCTCGTTTCTCTTATCTATGGTAAACTGTTCCAAATTTATTCTATGGTTGTATTTTACAGAAGCTATCTTATCTTTTTCTATGATAAATTTATTTATATCAAGGCCATTTAGTGCAGCAATGGCAACAGCGTAATGTATCACATCCGCCAGTTCATTACCCAGTTGAGCTTGTAAATCCTTACTATCCGGCTTTTTCCTTCCTGCTTTTTTATTTAGAACTTCGGCCACTTCACCAATTTCTTCTACGAGTTTCATAAATAAACTTTGGTCGATCCCACCATTCCTGTAATGGTCAAATAAATAAGCTTCCAGTTCCGCTATCGTCACTTCCATAATACAATTTCCTCCGCAAACTGGGATTTGTCGAATTAGCACGAACCAAGTATAGCACTAACGCAAGCGACTTTCAACCCTCATTATAGGCGTTGATAGTAGTAGCAAGCAATGCGCCGTATATACCCGGCGCGTGCTTGTTGATGGCTCACGGCCCCCAAGTCCCCAGTGCATCGGCGAAGCTCTGCCCGACGCACAAGCCGCCGTTGGCGTCTGCTGGCCTGTCCATACTGGGCAGGAAAGGAACGTCCGGCGGGAGCCGCCCCCGGAGGGCGCACGGCTGCCGTCAGGCAGTACCACCATCGCGCCCAAGCCGGTGGTGGGCAAGTGCGCTCTTAGCAGAGGGCCTATAAAGAGAACGGAGCGCCCGGGTCATCCCCGGACGCTCCCGCTTCGGTTCCCTCCTGCTGGTCGATCACCGCCTCTCCAGCCTGTGCCATTCTGCCACAAATGAACCGCAGTCAATGTAATGTAGTCCACCCTTTATACATTACATCCCATAAAATCCGTCCAGTAAGTCTGCCAAAGCCTTCGGCGCCTCCTCGTTTACAACGTGTCCGGTATTTTCAATGATTCTCAATTCCGCATTTTTAATATTTTCAGAAAGATAATAGGCCGACTTAATGTTTGCACGATCTTTCTTTCCGCAGACTATCAGCGCCGGACACTGAATATCTCGCAACTTGTTACTGAAATCCAGATTTTTCATGGAATTTCCCAAAATGAAAGTGTCCTTTTTGCCAAACGCCATATTTTCAAAAACCGATTCCGGCAAAAATCTAAAAATCACATTTTGAAGGCCAAATGCTGCTTTTGGTACTTTGTGAGGCGTTCCAATCAGGACCAGCGTCTTCACTTTCTCCGGATGATCCAGGGCATAGCTTAACGCTAAAATCCCTCCCAGGGAAATGCCGCACAAATGAATTTGTTCATCAATTCTACTGCAATATTCCGCGAAAGAAGCGCGCAGGTTCGGATAGTCCGCCTCTTTTCCGTTCAGAATCGCGGACAAATTCGGGCACAAGATATCGTCTCCATGCCCCATATAAGAGATTGTCTCATTCCAGCTCGCGGCCTTATGCCCCGAACCGTGAAGAAAAATCTTTGGCATCACAAACCTCCGCTTTACGTCACGGCTTAAAGCTGTCCTTCAAGCTCACCGCCCGGTTAAACACCAGGTGTCCGGACTTGGAATCCTTGCTGTCGGCGCAGAAGTACCCCTGACGCATGAACTGGAACCGGTCCGACGGCTGAGCGTCCGCCAGCCCCGCCTCCACCTTGCACCCGGTGAGCACCTCCAGGGAATTGGGGTTCAGGCACTCCAAAAAGTCCTTGCCCGCCGCGTCCGGCTCCGGGTCGGAAAACAGGTTGTCGTACAGCCGCACTTCCGCGTCCACAGCGGTGGCAGCGTCCACCCAGTGGATGGTGGCCCCCTTCACCTTGCGGCCATCGGCGGGGTTTCCGCCCCGGCTGTCCGGGTCGTACTCGGCGGCGATCTCGGTAACGTTCCCCTCATCGTCCGTCTCGTAGCCCACGCACTTGATGAGATAGGCCCCCTTCAACCGGCACTCCGGCCCGTTGGGGTACAGGCGCTTGTACTTGGGAATGGGCTCGGGCAGGAAGTCCTCCGCCTCCACCCACAGCTCCCGGGAGAAGGTCACCGTCCGGGCGCCGTCCTCGGGACGGTTGGGGTTGTTCTCCACCTCAAAGCTCTCGCTCTGCCCCGCCGGATAGTTGGTGATGACCAGCTTCACGGGACGCAGCACCGCCATCACCCGCCGGGCGGTCTCGTTCAGGTCCTCCCGGAGGCAGTATTCCAGGAAGGCGTACTCGATGGTATTGTCCGACTTGGTCACCCCCACCCGGTCGCAGAAATTACGGATGGACTTGGGGGTGTACCCCCTCCGGCGCAGGCCGCACAGGGTAGGCATACGGGGGTCGTCCCAGCCGGACACCCGGCCCTCCTCGACGAGCTGGCGCAGCTTGCGCTTGCTCATGACGGTGTGGTTGATGCCCAGCCGGGCGAACTCGATCTGCCGGGGCTTGTGGTAGGGGATAGACACGTGCTCCACCACCCAGTCATACAGGGGACGGTGGTTCTCAAACTCCAGGGAGCACAGGGAATGGGTGATGCCCTCCAGCGCGTCCTCGATGGGGTGGGCGAAGTCATACATGGGATAGATGCACCACTTGTCCCCCTGGCGGTGGTGGTGGGCATGGTTGATGCGGTAGATCACCGGGTCGCGCATATTGAAGTTGCCGGAGGCCAGGTCGATCTTGGCCCGCAGAGTCATTTTACCCTCCTCGAACTCGCCGTTCTTCATCCGCTCAAAGAGGTCCAGGGACTCCTCCATGGGCCGGTCCCGGTAGGGGGAGGTGGCGGGCACGCCGATGGCGCCCCGGTGTTCCTTGAACTCCTCCGGGGACAGCTCGCACACGTAGGCCAGCCCCTTCTTGATGAGCTCCACCGCGTACTCGTACATCTTGTCGAAGTAGTCGGAGGCGTAATAGAACCGGTCTCCCCAGTCGAAACCCAGCCAGTGGATGTCCTCCTGGATGGCCTCCACGTACTCCACGTCCTCCTTGGTGGGGTTGGTGTCGTCCATGCGCAGGTTGCACATGCCGCCGTACTTCTCCGCGGTGCCGAAGTCGATGGTCAGCGCCTTACAGTGGCCGATGTGGAGGTAGCCGTTGGGCTCGGGCGGGAAACGGGTGTGGACAGTCATGCCCTGGTACTGCCCGCCCTGAGCGATGTCCTCATCGATAAAGTCGTGGATAAAGTTCTGGCTCATGGATACGTTCAGCTCTTCAGCCATGTCTGTCACTCCTTGTAAATAAAATGGTGGGCTTTGGCAACTTCCAAAGCCCACCTATTATATCCGGTTTTGTTCGGAAAAGCAACAGGGACTTTTACAGACACTTCCCAGATCGCACCCGCGATATTTGGCCGCTGATACCGGCGAAGTTTACACCCATCACGAACCTCGGCGCCTGGCGCTGCCGCCCATGACGGCTTCAGGCCAGCCCCAGAGTCAGGCGCTGGCGCTGCATGGCATCCAAGGCATCCGCCAGTACGGTATATATTTCTTTGCGCCTGTTTTCCGCATCCAACAAGATACTGGCAGGCCCCTCGGGCTTCCACAGGCTCGCTTCCCTTGCCCAAGCCAGCACGTTGGAATTCGTGGGACGAGTTAACGAGGCAAAGTCGAAGAGAGAGGGGCGCCCCCCCTGGCCGGTCCAGATAGAACTGCAAATGCAGTCCTTAAAGCAATCAGCGAAGTTACCGGGGCCGCCGTCTCCCAACAAATCCACCTGACCAACACAGATATACTGCCCGTTCGGTATGAGATCTCCGCGGTAATCAATATAGTTCAAATCCTTTTTTTCCAGGACGCCTCTCTCGATCAAATCATCGAGGAAGGAATCGTATTCCTCCTGCGTCATGTTGTCGGGATCATAGCGCGTGGCAAGCTCCCTGATGTCCTCCTGGGCCAGCTCCGCCCGGATAAAGGGCCCGTTGGCCTCCTCCTCGGCTTTCCGCTTCTCCTGCGCGGCCCGGACCTCCCCCATCAGCGCGGCAAAGTCCGCTTCGGGGCTGCCCAGGCTCTGGTCCTTGGTCTTGGTTACGCTGAAGCCAAACCCAGGGATGTACAAGGCGTCTTGAATGTTGAACATCTTTTACCATCTCCTGTTCTAAACCGGCGCAATCCCTTGCATTCTTGATTGATTTGATTGGGCGCAGTCCCTTGCCTCCCCTATTTATTTTATATCGGAAGCTTGCAGAGAAAAATAACCAATGTTCAGCAAACGCTGTCCTGCGGCGCGGGATATTTCTTTGCATTCTTCACCATCTTGTCCTCGATGGCGGCGGCAATATCCACGTCATATGCGGTGGCCAACTCGATGCAGTAGATCACCACGTCGGCCAGTTCCTCCAAAAAATGCTCCCGGTCGGCTCCCCGCGCCGCTTCATCCGCATCGGCTTCGCCGCACCATTGGAAGATTTCCAGCAGCTCGGACGCCTCCAAATTGATGCTGATGGCCAGGTGCAGGGCGTTATGCCACTTTGTCCAGTCTCTTGCCTCGTTAAAATGAAGGATTTTTTCTTTCAGTTCAGCAATTGTAATCTGATTGTCGTTCATTTCTATGTCTCTCCAATTTATTAAGAGTGGGACGCTCTCGGAGCGTCCCACTCTTGTCAGCATTCGGTTTATTCCTCCGCCATGGCTTTGGCCGCAGCGATAGCCTTCTCCTGAGCGGCGGGTGGGCACTCCTCATACCGCACGAAGTGCAGGGTGAAGGAGCCCCTGGACTGGGTCATGGCCCGAAGGTCGATGGCGTAGGTGGTCATCTCGGCCATGGGCACCTCGGCCTCCAGCACCTGGTAGCCGTTGCCGGCGGAGTTCATGCCCATCACGCGGCCCCGGCGCTTGGTGATGTCGCCCATGACGTCGCCCATATAGCTGTCGGGGATGGTGACCTTCAGCTCGCCCACCGGCTCCAGCAGCACGGGGGACGCCTCGGGCAGGGCGGCCTTGTAGGCCAACTGGGCGGCGGTCTTGAAGGCGATTTCGGAGGAGTCCACGGGGTGGTAGCTGCCGTCGTACAGCGTAGCCTTCAGATTGACCATGGGATAGCCTGCCAGCACGCCGTGCACGCACGCCTCACGCAGGCCCTTCTCCACGGCGGGGAAGAAGTTCTTGGGCACCGCGCCGCCCACGACCTCTTCGCAGAACTCCATCGTCTCGCTCTCGCAGGGCTCGAAGCGAATCCACACATCGCCAAACTGGCCGGAACCGCCGGTCTGCTTCTTGTGGCGGCCCTGCTTGGAGACGGGCTTGCGGATCTTCTCGCGGTAGGCCACCCGGGGCTCGGACAGCTCCGCATCCACGTTGAAGCGGCTCTTCAGCTTGCTCACCAGCACGTCCATCTGGATGTCGCCGGCGGTGGTGACCACCATCTGATGGGTCTCGGCATTGTTCACCACGTTGAAGGTGGGGTCCTCTTCGTTGAGGCGGCCCAAGCCGGCGGCAATCTTGTCCTCCTGGCCACGGGTCTTTGGGGTGATGGCCTTGGAGAAGTTGGGTTCAGCAAAGGGGATGGGGTCCAGCTTGATGAACTTGCGCTGGTCGCACAGGGTATCGCCGGTTTTGACGCGGTCCATCTTGCCGATGGCGCCGATGTCGCCGCAGCCCAGCTCCTTGACCTCCTCGCTCTTCTTGCCCTTCATGATATACAGGCGGCCCAACTTCTCGTTCTGGCCGGTGGTGGCGTTGACCAGGGCCATATCGGAGGTCAAATCGCCGGAGATAACCTTGACGAAGGAGAACTTGCCGTACTGGTCGGCCACGGTCTTGAACACGAACGCGGCGGGGACCGCGCCCTGGGAGACGATAAAGTCCTCATGCTCGCCGTCCTTGCCGGTGGCGGAGGCGGGGATGCCCTCCAGGGGGTTGGGCAGCAGGTCCACGATCATATCCAGCAGCATCAGGGTGCCCAGGCCGGTGAAGGAGGAGCCGCACACTACGGGGACCAGGGAGCAATCCCGCACGCCGGCCCTCAGGCCCTGCATGATCTCGGCGTAGGTAAACTCCTCGCCGCCGAAGAACTTCTCCATGAACTCCTCGCTGGTTTCGGCCACCGACTCCATGAGCTGGCCGTAGATTTCGTCAATGACGGACACCTTGTCCTCGGGGATGGGGATTTCCTTGCGCTTGTTGCCCGCGGGCTCGAAGGCGCGCTTGTGGAGCACATCCACCACGCCGGTGACCTTCTTGTTGGCGTCCCAGATGGGGACCACCAGGGGAGCCACGCTCTTGCCGAAGCGCTCACGCAGGGCCTCGAAGGCGGCGTTGAAGTCGATGTTGTCCTCGTCCATCTTGGAGATATAAACGATACGGGGCAGCTTGCGGTCCTCCAGTAACTGCCAGCCCCGCTCGGTGCCCACGGACATGCCGCCCTTGGCGGCGCACACCAGCACGCCCGCGTCGGCCACGGACAGGCACTCGGCCACCTCGCCGGCGAAGTCGAAGTTGCCGGGGGCATCCAGCACGTTGATCTTGCAGCCGTTGTACTCCACGGGAGCCACGGCGGCGGAGATGGAGATCTGGCGCTTGATCTCCTCGGGGTCGTAATCACAAACGGTGTTGCCGTCGGAGGTCTTGCCCAGACGGTCGATGACACCGGTCATGCGCAGGAAGCTTTCCACCAGGGTGGTCTTGCCGTTGCCGCCATGGCCCAGCAGACAGATATTGCGGATATTGTGGGGAGAATAGCTCATAGTTGTTTCCACTCCTTAACGATTACTGCTCGGGCCCGACAGGCGGCCAAAGCGTCACTGAAAACAATTATACAATAATCCCCGCCATTTGGCAACGGTTATTTGAGGAATTTGACGAATCTTTTTTGCCTTTTACTTTTTGTGCTGCTGACGCCCTGCTCTCTAGGATATTCGTTGTAACGCAGACAGACCGATGCTGTCTCGAGCGTCAGTCTCATAAAGAAAACGTTGCCTTTCTATGAGAACAGGGGAATGTTTCCCTCATAGCTTTCTGACTTCTCCAGCAGAGGCCCTTTGGCCCCCATGGTAAATGCGATATCGCTGCTGCGGATAGACAATAATTGCATATTGGGCCTTATGTCCAGGAAGCTCATCATTTCTTCCGTCAACATAATCTGCCCTGTTTCCGATATATCAACCCAGCAATAAGAGCGGCCTTTATATTGGATAAACTCTCCGCTCCCGGAAGCGTAGCTTTGCAAGTCAGGATTATCCACCAAAATATGTCCCAGCTTTGACGGCTTCAACAATCCCTTCCGGGTAACACAAAATCCGCCTGTACTTTTACTTCCGGTAAATAAGTAGACCTTTTTGTCCACAGTGATGTGATATTCTTCTATCGCTTGTGTGGGTATTTGAATGCGTCCGGTTTCTTGGAGGACAGACTTACCAAATATAAACTTGCCTCCTTTATTCATCTGTGGCATTACCGTTTACCCCCATAGAATTAAGATTTGGCAGGCACTCTTTTTCCAGGGCAGGAAAAAGAGCCGGACCGCGTCTGTGGCCCGGCCTTTTTGTTTACTTTTTGCCGTAGGCGGCGTTTTCTTGCCGCAGCGTGCAAAAGGCTCAAAGAGCCTTTTGCACGAATTTGGCTATGGCGTCGCTCATCTTCCGGGCGGTGCCGGGGCCGTACTTTTCCAGGTTCTCCTGGAACCGGGGGTCGTTGGCGTACATCTGCCCCAGGCAGGCCAGAATGCCGTCGGTGCAATCGTAGTGGTGCTGGGTGATGTGCGCCTGCCAGCGCTTCACCAGCGCCTGCCCCTCCGGTCCCTCCGGGTGGTTGCACCGGCCGAAGGCCTGGAAAATCTCCTCCATCTCGGCGTTGATCTGCGCCTCCTGCTCGGGGGTGTACTTGGCATGCTTTTCCCGGCTCTCCAGGAACGCCTCGGTATTGCCCCAGCGCTCCGCCGCCTCCTGGGCGTACTGCTCCTTGACGGCCTCCCAGTCCGCCTGGGTGGGCTTGGGTCTCTCGTCGTACATTGCGATACCTCCTATCGTCTCATCCACCAGCCGCAGCATGTCGTCCAGCCGCCGCCGCTTCATCAGCAGCAGCGTCCGGTGCTTTTGCAGGGCCTCGGTGCGGTCGTGATCGGGGGCGTTCAGGATGCGTCCGATCTGCTCCAGCGGCACGTCCAGCTCACGGTAAAACAGGATCTGCTGCAAAGACGCCATAGCCATATCGTCGTAAAAACGGTATCCGGCCTGGGTGGTCTCCGACGGTTTCAGCAGCCCGATCTCATCGTAATAGTGCAGTGTCCGCACACTGACGCCGGCGCGCTTCGCCGCTTCGCTGACCGATAACCTCATCTTGTCCGCCTCCTCGAAAAAGACTGTACGCTATGACGCGGCGTGAGAGTCAAGAGGTTTTTTAAAATTTTTCTGTACACAGGCGGGGCGCTGTGGTACAATACCAGCGACCGACCTCCACTTCGGTCCAAACGGCGGGCAGAGAGCCGCGAATGGGAAAGCGCGTTCCCATTCGGAAGGGACGCCCGCCGCTGTGCCAATGCGCTGGCACTCTAAACATAAATTGGAGGTGTTTTTATGCGCAAGTTTTCTGTTCGTGACCTGACCATTGCCGCCATGGTGGCGGCGCTGTACACTGTGATGGGCTATTTCGCCAACATCTTCGGCCTGGATTTCGGCGTGGTCCAATTCCGTTTTGCCGAGGCCCTCACCGTCCTGCCCTTCCTGTTCCCCGCCGCCACACCGGGACTGATAGTGGGGTGCTTCCTCACCAACCTGCTCTCCCCCTACGGCCCGCTGGACTGGCTGTTCGGGACGCTGGCCACGGCCATCGCCGCCTACCTCACCATGAAAATGCCCAAATGGTATTTGGCGGCCCTGCCTCCCGTCATTGTCAATGCTCTTATCCTGTCCCCTATGTGGGCCTGGACAGAGATCGGCGCGATTACCCCCGCTTTCTGGACGGCCTGCGGCTGGAATGCCCTCACCTTCATTCCTACCGAGGCGGCAGTGTGTTACGTGCTGGGCACGCCGCTGCTCAAACTCCTGCCCAAAATCAGTGTTTTGAGGCCCGCCCTGCGCCAGACGGCTCAAATTCCGACAATGTAACTTCCAGAGTCCCCGGGCGGTGGAGCGTCCGGGGACTTTTTACGTCCAGGCTTTTTTTAATAGGGCGGCGGCTTGTGCCAGTTCCTCCTCGGTCAGTCCGGCGAAGCCCAGCACCACGGTGGAGGGCCTGGGCTCCACGCTGTGGCAGTAGCGGCTCAGGGGGTGGATGCCCACCGACTTTGCCGCCGCCCGCTCCACCAGCTCCGCCTCCGAAAACCGGGGGAGGGTAACCAGAAAGTGGAGCCCCGCGTCCGCGCCGGAGACGGTCACGCCAGGGATTTCCGCCAGCGCCCCGGTGAACAGGGCGCATTTTTTGCGGTACAGGTTGCCCGTCCGCCGCAGGTGCCGCCCGTACAGCCCTTGGGTGATGAACCGCCGAAGGCTCTCCTGCTCGAACCGGGAGACGGTGCAGGCCCCATGGGAGAAGGTGGCCCGGTAGCGCTCCAAAAGCAACCGGGGCAGGATCATATACGCCACGCGGATGGCCGGGGCGATGGACCGGGAAAAGGTGCCCATATACACCACCCGTCCCGCCCGGTCCAGCCCCTGGAGGGCTGGGATGGGCCGGGAGGAGTAGCGGAATTCGCTGTCGTAGTCGTCCTCGATGAGCCAGCGGTCCGGGGCGGAGGCCGCCCAGTGGAGCAGGCGGCTGCGCCGTCCGGCGGGCATGGTCACGCCCAGCGGGAACTGATGGGAGGGAGTGACATAGGCCAGCCCTGCGCCGGATCGTTCCAGCACCTCTGGGTCCATACCCTCGCCGTCCACAGGGACGGGGACAGCTTCCCATCCATGGAGGGAAGCGGCGGCGTAGGCGGCAGGGTAGCCTGGGTCCTCCAGCGCGATGGCCCTTTGTTCCGGCAGGAGCTGAAGGAGCAGGGACAGCAGGTAATCCGCTCCCGCGCCCACCACCACCTGCTCTGGGGAGCACCGCACCCCACGGTACTGGGCCAGCAGCGACCCCAGCGCCGAGCGCAGGGGCAGATCCCCCTGTGGGTGGCCCCGCTGGAGCAGGCCGGGGTTTTCGTACACCGCCTCCTTCGTGATCCGCGCCCAGGAGGAGAACGGGAATACCGAGGTGTCCACCCCTGACGTGGAGCAGTCATAGGCCCACCGGGAGGGGCGCGGGGCGGGGGTGGATTCCGAAACCGGCGCGGGCGGGTTGGGGGCCGGAGGCAGCAGATGAGCGCAGACATATCCGCTGCGGGGCTTTGCCAGCACGTAGCCCTCCGCAGCCAGCAGGGAGTAGGCGGTCTCAACAGTGCTCATGCTGACCCCGGCCAGGGCGCACAGCCGCCGTTTGGAGGGCAGCCTGCTCCCCGGGGACAGCACCCCGGACTGGATGGCGGCGGCAATGTGCCGGTAGAGCTGGTCGTACAGAGGGGCGTCCCCGCCGAACACGGGGAGGGGAAAGGAGTCGGCCATAGGATTCACCTCACAAAACTGGCCCCATAAAAAAGATGGAAACTGGAACTGGAAACCATGCCAGTTTTGAATATAATAGCACCAGAATAAGGGCCGGTCAAGGCCCTGAAAGGAGTTGGAAGCGATGAACCAATCCAAGAACAGGAAGACGGTTCTGATGATCTGCATGGTGGCCATGATGGCGGCGCTGGTGGCCGTGGGGTCAAACATACCGAACATCCAGATCCCCTCGCCTCTGGGCACAAACCGGTTCCATCTGGGCAACGTAATGTGCGCCCTGTCCGGCCTTTTGCTGGGTCCCTGGTGGGGCGGGCTGGCCTCCGGGCTGGGCTCGGCCATCTACGACCTGCTGATGGACCCAACCCGTATTGCGGACACCCCGATCACTTTTGTCACCAAGGGGCTGTACGGCGTGGTGGCCGGAGCGGTGTTTTTCAAGATGTTCAAAGGGAAAAGCAGCTATCTGTCCGAGCTGACGGCCAGCGCGGCGGCAGCGGCCGCCTACATCGTGATTTACCTGGGAAAAAGCTTTTTCTACAACGGCCTGCTGATCCAGGGGCTGGGCGCCGGCGCCGCCTGGCTGGCGGTGCTGGGCCGGGTGCCGTCGTCCCTGTTCAACGGCATCGTGGCGGTCATGTTCGCTCCCATCCTGGGCCTGGCCCTGCATAAAGCGCTGCAAGCGGCCCATCTGGACCTGGCCATTGCGTAGGCAGCGAAACCCGCTTTTTAGAAAATGAAAGCCCCCCGGCGTGAGCCGGGGGGCTTTCATTTTTTGAGAAAAGAGAGAGGGAGGAGATTGTCTGGTTTTGTACCTGACGTGATTATAATACCAGGGTATGCAGGGGAAATGTTGGACGATTTGAGAATCTTTTGTGAAGAAATCATGAACGTTGTGAAGTTTTCATGAACAACGGAAAAAATCCGGAAAAACGCGAAAAAAACGACAGGGTCAACGCCGGCCCCGGTAATTGGAACCGGCCCGCCGGCCGCCCCCCGCCCTGCTGTAGCGCCGCCGGGCCTTCCGCTTGGGAAGCACCACCGTCACAAACACAACGAGGGTCACAACCGCCGCCACGCCGGCCGCAACCAGCGCCTTCACCCACCACTGGCCCCAATAGTATTCCACCTGCTGGATCGTGTACAGGAATTCGGACCGCTCCACGCTGTCCATCGCCACCATGTCCAAGGCGCCGTATTCCACACCCTGGTAGGTCAGGGTGACGGCGCCCAGCTTCTGTCCGGCAGCGATGGGGGCCTCCACCGGCTCCGTGGGCAGGTCAAAGTCCAGCTTCACCTGTTTGGGGTCAAAATCGGAGGGCATGGTGGCCTCGATTGATCCCTCGGGCTGGACCAGCACGTGATCTCCTTCATCGGACAGAGAGACCTTCACCTCCCGGATTACATTCTCCGTGTCCTGATCCAGCAGCGTGGTGCGGTGGAAGTTGTCAAAGGCCCACTCCAGCAGCCGTTTGCTCTCGGAGAAGGAAAATTTGTGCCCGGTGCCATCCTCGTCCTCGGTGCCCAGCACCACGCAGTAGAAGGTACGTCCCAGCTCGTCCACGGCGGCGGAAGCCAGACAGCGGCCCGCCTCGCCGGTGTAGCCCGTCTTGATGCCAATGGCCTTGGCGTATGTATAGCCCTGTCCGGCATAATAGCCGGTCAGCAAGCCGTTGGAGGAGTAAATGGTCCGTTCCTCCTGGAGATTGGTAGCCGGAAGGTTATAAGAGGAGGCACGGACGATGGAGCGGAAGGTCTCGTTCTGCATGGCGGCGTAGGCCATGAGATAGATGTCATAGGCGGTGGTGTAGTGCTCCGGGTCGTGGAGCCCGTGTGGGTTGGCGAAGTGGGTGTCCTCCATGCCCAGCTCCCGGGCCTTGGCGTTCATCCGGGCCACAAACTCCGCCGACGTGCCCGCCACCGCCTCGGACAGGATGTTGCAGGCCTCGTTGCCGGAGGGCAGCAGGTCGCAGTAAAGCAGGTCCAGCACCGTCAACTGCTCCCCCGCCTTGATGCCTGCGGTGGAGCTGTCCCAGGGCAGGTCCACCGCCTTGGCGGAGGCCGTCACCTGGGTGTCCAGGCTGATCTCGCCGTCGGCCACCGCGTCCAACACCACCAGGGAGGTCATGATCTTGGTGATGGAGGCGGGGTACATCCGCTGGCGGGCGTTGAGGTCATATAGAATCTCGCCGTTGTCCCCATCCACAATGATGACGGCCCGGGCCAGGGGCTCCGGGTCCTCCAGGGCCAGGGCGGGACAGGTGAGGGCCAAAGCCATGAGCCCCGCCAGCAGCACAGAAAGAATTCGATATTTTTTCATAGGAATCTCCCGCATTCTATGATATAATAGGAACCGCTACTGGAAAGCGGTCTGTTCTTACAAGCAATATTGTGATAATTATATCAGAAAGTTTTCCCCCGCGCAACTGGGGAAAACAGGGTTTCGGTTAAATTTGGAGGACGGGATGAAGCTGACAAGGGCCGGACGGCGGCTGGCAACGGTTATCATGACGGCAACAGCCGTCATGATCCTGTGCTTCGCTCTGCGAAGCACAAAAATTGTCGCGCCCTCAACACTCCCCTACAATCCGCCCGCAGCAGTAACCGATACGGCCAGGGACGGGCGGGTGGATATCAACGCCGCAG
Source organism: uncultured bacterium (assembly GCA_947571605.1). Classification (GTDB taxonomy): domain Bacteria; phylum Bacillota; class Clostridia; order Oscillospirales; family Oscillospiraceae; genus Enterenecus. Next base: position 15,826 of record CANOYV010000002.1, read on the forward strand.
GGCTGGAGGAGCTGATGTCCCTGCCCGGCATCGGGGCGGTCCGTGCCCAAGCCATTCTGGACGACCGGGAGGCCAACGGCCCCTTCCGCTATCCGGAAGATTTGCTCCGGGTCAAGGGGATCGGCGAGGGCGTTCTCGGCGGCATATTGGACCAGATCACAACAGGAGGATAAAAACATGCCCAGGATATTGGTAGTGGACGACGAGCGCGTCATGGTGAAGGGGATCAAGTTCAACCTGGAGAACGAGGGCTATCAGGTGGACACCGGCTCCGATGGGGAGGAGGCGGTGGATAAGGCCCGCGTAGGCCAGTACGACCTCATCATATTGGACCTGATGATGCCGAAGATCGACGGGCTACAGGCGTGCATGAAAATCCGGGAGTTCTCCAACGTGCCTGTCATCATGCTCACGGCCAAAAGCGAGGACACGGATAAGATCATCGGCTTCGAGTGCGGGGCGGACGACTATATCACCAAGCCCTTCAATATCCTGGAGCTGAAGGCCCGTATCCGGGCGCTGCTGCGCCGGGCCGGGGCCGCCGCCCAGCAGCAAAAGGAGGCCGACCGCCTGACCCAGGGGGCCATCACCCTGGACGTGGCGGAGCGGGCCGCCTGGCGGGACGGCAAGCCGGTGGAGCTGACCGCCAAGGAGTTCGACCTGATGGCCCTGCTGATGCAAAACCCTGGCCGGGTGTACAGCCGGGAAAACCTGCTGAACCTGGTGTGGGGATACGAGTATATCGGGGAGTTCCGCACGGTGGACGTACACATCCGCCGCCTGCGGGAGAAGCTGGAGCCCGACCCCGCCAACCCCGAGCACATCCTCACAAAGTGGGGCGTGGGGTACTATCTCAGCAGCAATATGACCAACGGATAGAGAGGATCGAGATATGGCCAATCCGAGAGAAGCTCCAAACGGGGCCCCCGCAAAGCCGCCCTCCGGCTCTGCGGGGAGAGGCGGGGCAAAGGAATTGAGTGAGGGATGCCCGCCTGGGCCTCCCAAACGGAACGGACCTTGCTCCGACGCGGGCGTGCCCCTGTTCCGCAGCATCCAGGCCAAGTACGCCCTGACCTATCTGCTGGTGGTGGCGGCCATCCTCATCGTGATGAACACCTATCCCCTGCTCATGGCGGAAAACATGGTGTTCACCTCCAAGGAGGACACCCTCAAGCGCCAGGCCCTGGTCATCAGCTCCACCCTGGCGGTGTCCGAGACCCTGACCCGCGAGAGCGTGGAGCAGACCATGGCCCTGCTGGAGGAGGCCCAGGGTACCCGGGTGCTGGTCACCGACGCCTCCGCCCGGGTGCTGTACGACAGCTCCACCCTGGACAACCGCATCGGGAACTACGCCCTCATGGGCGAGGTGGTGTTCGCCCTCCGGGGGCAGGACGCCGCCCGCTCGGAATACCGGGACGGGGCCATCCGCACCAAAGCGGCGGTGCCCGTAATGTACCACGGCATGACCCTGGGGGCGGTATACCTCTATGAATACGACACCGAGCAGGCGGACGTGCTGCTGTCTATTCTGGCCAATCTGCGCTACATCTCCATCGTCATCTGCGTGGTGGCCCTGGTGCTGGTGGTGCTGTTGAGCAAGACGCTGACACGCAACACCGTGCGGCTGCTCTCCGCCATCCGCCATGTGCGGGAGGGGGAGTACAGCCACCGGGTGGAGTCCCAGGGTCGGGACGAGATGGCCCAACTGGCCGACGAGTTCAACCAGCTCACCGACCGCCTCCAAACCACCGAGGAGGCCCGGCGGAGGTTCGTGTCCGACGCCTCCCACGAGCTGAAAACCCCTTTGGCCTCCATCCGCCTGCTCACCGATTCCATTTTGCAAAACGAGTCGGTGGACATGGCCACCGTGCGGGACTTCGTCACCGACATCGGCGAGGAGGCGGAGCGCCTGACCCGCATCAGCGAGCATCTGCTGGCCCTGACCCGGCTGGACGCCGGGGCGGAGCGGGCCAGCGAGCCGGTGGAGCTGGACCGTGTGGCGGACAAGGTGGTCCACCTGCTCTCCCCTGTGGCCCAGACGGCCCGGGTGGAGCTGAGCGCCGGCCTGGAGCCCGCCTGCGCCCTGCTGGCCAACGAGGACGACATCTACCAGGTGGCCTTTAACCTGATTGAGAACGCCATCAAATACAACCTGCCCGGGGGCCGGGTGGACGTGACGGTGCGCCGCCGGGAAGACAAGGTAGTCCTCACCGTCACCGACACGGGCCTGGGCATACCCCCGGACGACCTGCCCAAGATTTTCGACCGCTTCTACCGGGTGGACAAGGCCCGCTCCCGGGCGGCGGGGGGCACTGGCCTGGGGCTGTCCATTGCCCGGGACACCGCCCGCCTCCATGGCGGCGACATCACCGCGGGCCCCAACCCCAACCGGCGGGGCACCCGGTTCGAGGCGGAGTTCCCCGCCCTGCGAGAGGAGGGACCGGCATGAGGAAGACCCTGGCCCGTCTCCTGACGGCGGCGGCAGTGCTGGCGCTGGCCTTCGGCTGCGCCCCCGTTCAGGAGGAAACGCACAACGGCCTCAAGCTGTGGTTTCCCACCGACCCCGCCCTAGGGAAGCTCTCCTTTGCCCTGGACACCTGCCCCTATGGAGGGGAGGACCAGTCCATCCCCGGCCTGCTGTTCGCCCTGCTGTCGGGGCCGCCCGAGGACGAGCTGAACATGATCCCCATCATCCCCGAAGGCACCCGGTTGTTGAGCTGGTCGCTGGAAAACCGGGTGGCCAACGTGGAGCTGTCCGCCTCCTACGCGGAGCTGGTGGGCGTGGAGCTGACCCTGGCGGACTATTGCGTCACCCTGACCCTGGCCCAGTTGGACAGCGTGGACGCGGTGCGCATCACCGTCAACGGCGGCGGGCAGTCCTACCGGGACCGCCACCCGCTCTATCCCGAGGACGTGCTGTTCTCCGGCGCGGAGGAGGTGCCCGTGGAGATCACCGCCGCGCTTTACTTCCACCGGGAGGGCGGCGATTCCCTGGGCTATGAGCTGCGGAAGTTCCGGCTGACGGAGGACAAGGTTCCGGCCAAGGCGGTGCTGACCGCTCTCATCGCGGGGCCGGAGGACAAGGGGCTGCTCCCCTTGCTGCCCGCCGAGCTGACGGTGCGCTCGGCCTGGGTGGATGACGGCACATGCACCGCCGACCTGTCCGCTCACCTGCTGGACTTGCCCGAGGAGGAGCGGGCATTGGCAGTGCAATCCATCGTGGAGACACTGTGCAGCCTGGACACGGTGGAGCAGGTGCATATCCTGATCGAGGGCGAGCCCCTGAGTATGTCCTGAGGCGGAGAGGGGCAGCCTTTCACGGGTCTGGTGTGTGGGCAGAGGGGAAGCCCTTCCTTCGCGGGGAGGACTCGAACCGGGACATGCAAAATGGAGAAGGTTTCTGCCCGACCCGGTCTGAACTGTCCCCGCGAAGGAAGGGCTTCCCCTCTGCCCGAGATACCGTTGAGCACCGCCGTTCCAACACATTCCCCGGCTTCAAGCCATTACCATCAATAAAGGAGAGACGCACGATGAATTTCGACACCAATTGCCTCCACGCGGGCTACCGCCCCGGCAACGGGGAACCCCGGAACATCCCCATCATCCAGTCCACTACCTTCCGCTACGAGACCAGCGAGGACATGGGCAAGCTGTTCGACCTGGAAGCGTCGGGCTACTTCTACACCCGGCTGCAAAACCCCACCAGCGACGCGGTAGCGGCCCGGCTGTGCGCCCTGGAGGGGGGGACGGCGGCCATGCTGCTGTCCTCGGGACAGGCTGCCAACTTCTTCGCCGTGTTCAACATCGCCTCCGCCGGGGACCACATCGTGGCCTCCTCCGCCATCTACGGCGGCACCTATAACCTGTTCGCCGTCACCATGAAGCGCATGGGCATCGAGTTTACCTTCGTGGACCCGGACTGTACGGAGGAGGAAATGAACGCCGCCTTCCGGCCCAATACCAAGGCGCTGTTCGGCGAGACCATCGCCAACCCCGCCCTGACGGTGCTGGACATTGAGAAGTTCGCCCGCGCCGCCCACACCCACGGCGTACCCCTTATCGTGGACAACACCTTCGCCACTCCCGCCCTGTGCCGGCCCTTTGAGTGGGGAGCGGACATCGTCACCCACTCCACCACCAAGTACCTGGACGGCCACGCCGCCGCCGTGGGCGGGGCCATCGTGGACTCGGGCAGGTTCGATTGGAACGCCCACGCGGATAAGTACCCCGGCCTCACCACCCCCGACGACAGCTACCACGGCGTGACCTACACCCAACGCTTCGGCCTGGGCGGGGCCTATATCACCAAGGCAGTGGTGCAGCTCATGCGGGACTTCGGCGCCACCCCCGCCCCCATGAACGCGTGGCTGCTGGGCATGGGCATGGAGACCCTCCCCCTGCGCATGGCCAAGCACTGCTCCAACGCCCAGGGCGTGGCACAGTGGCTGCAACAGCAGGAAAAGGTGGCCTGGGTGCGGTATGCGGGCCTGCCTGGGGACAAATACTATGAGCTGGCGCGGAAGTACCTGCCCTGCGGCTGTTGCGGCGTGGTGTCCTTCGGCGTGAAGGGCGGACGGGCCGCCGCGGGGCGGTTCATGGCGGGGTTAAAGCTGGCCTCCATCGCCACCCATGTGGCGGACGCCAAAACCTGCGTGCTCCACCCCGCCTCCGCCACCCACCGGCAGATGAACGACGCGGAGCTGTCCGCCGCCGGGGTGTCCCCGGACCTGGTGCGGCTGTCCGTGGGCATCGAGGACCTGGACGACCTGATTGCCGATCTGGGCCAGGCGCTGGAGCGGGTGTAAACTCGGACAGGCAGAGGCAAGACCCCTCCCCCACGGGGATAGTTCAGACCGAAATACTGCCCGAAGCAGTGAGAGTACCCTCCCTTTGCGGGGACGACTCGAACCAGGACATGCAGAACGGGGAAGGTTTCTGCCCGACCTGGTCTGAACTGTCCCCGCAAAGGGAGGGTACTCTCGCTGCTCACGCACCCGCAAATTTTCAAGGAAATTTAAAAAACCCCTTGACCTTCCACCTGCTGGAGGGTGTACTTTGAATACAAGGAGGGAGGCAAGTCCATGAAGATCAATCAGGTAGAGCAGTTGGTGGGAATCACCAAGGGCAATATCCGCTTCTATGAAAAGGAAGGGCTGCTCACCCCCGGCCGGAATAGCGAGAACGGCTACCGGGACTACAGCGACGCCGACGTGGCGTGGCTGAAAAAAATCAAACTGCTGCGGATGCTGGACGTGCCCATTGAGGAAATCCTGCGGCTGAAATCCGGGTCGCTGACCCTGGAGGACGCCATGGGGCGGCACATCATCCAGTTGGAGCGCAAGCAGTCCAACCTGGCGGCGGCTCAAGGCGTGTGCGCCCAGATCCGGGACAGCCGCAGCCAATTGGACGCCTTGGACGCCGACGGGGTGCTGGCATCCATGGAGCGGCAGGAACAGGAGGGGACCAAATTCATGAACGTGGGAAAACAGGACAAATTGACCCGGTACGTCAGCCCCGTTGGGGCGGCGGTGGTGGTTCTGGTGATGATGGCGGCGGTTCTGGCCCTCATCGTCTGGGGCTTTACCACCGCGCCGGAGGAGGCGCCGCCCATCGGCGTCATCATCGCCATCGCGGCGGTGCCGGTGGTGGTCATCATCGGCATACTGGCGGCGCTGTACCAGCGCATCAAGCAGATCAAGGGAGGGGAAGAGGATGCTGCTGCTCAATATTGATCACATCCCCGGACGGGAAATTGAGGCGTTGTCCATCGTAAAGGGCTCGGTGGTCCAGTGCAAGAGCTTCGGCAAGGACTTTATGGCCGGGATGAAAACCTTCGTGGGCGGGGAGATTGAGAGCTACACCGCCATGCTCAATGAGGCCCGCCAGCTTGCCACCAAGCGGATGGTGGACGAGGCGGAGGCCCTGGGGGCGGACGCGGTGATAAACGTCCGCTACGCCTCCGCGTCCATCATGCAGGGGGCTGCGGAAATCACAGTGTACGGCACGGCCGTCAGGTACAAGGGGTGAGTTTCGTGAAAGGCAAACGCTATTGGCCCTTCCTGCTGGTGATCCCGCTCCTTGCGGCGGCGGTGGCGGGCTGGTTCGTCCTCCCGGAGGAACTGGTCATGCAGATCGGCATGGACGGCCGGCCCAGCAATATGATGCCAAAGCAGTTTGGACTGCTGATCCCCCCGGCGGTAGGACTGCTGGGGGCGGGCATCGCCTCAGGCGCCGACAAAGAGAAGCGCCTGGCGGGCTTCATCACCCTGGCCGTGGCGGCGGCAATCGCCGGATTCACGTTCTTCATGAACCTTTGACCTGCTGTAACCTTTTGAAAGGACGGGAGAGCAATGGGACTTTTGCGGGAATTGGGCATCGGCAGCCAAAAAATCATAGCGCAGAACAACAAGGTGCGCGGAATCGTCACGTCGGCGGAAACCTGCTGGATGATTAAGGTGAACAAGAGCGCGTTCCGGACGCACCCGCTGGACGGGGCCGCGTTTCCCCATTTCATCCGGTTCACCTACATCGTAAATGGGACGCAGTACACCGGAGGGCGGTTTTTCGACGCGTTCACCCGCTGTCCGGATGTGGGCGAGACCATCCAGGTCTATGTAGACAGCGGCGACCCGGCGAAATACGCCGTGATCGTCTGACACTAGCACTGTAAAGGAGAGAACACCATGCTTCGCATCGAACACTATTCCAAGACCTATCCCGGCGGCAAAAAAGCGGTGGACGACCTGACCCTCCACGTGCGCCCCGGCGAGATTTACGGCTTCATCGGCCACAACGGGGCGGGCAAGACCACCACCCTGCGGGCGGTGGCGGGAGTGATGGACTTCACCGAGGGGACCATCACCATCGACGGGCATGACGTAAAAAAGGACCCGGTGGGGGCCAAGCGGGCCACCGCCTTCCTGCCCGACAACCCGGACCTGTACGAGTTCATGAAGGGCATCGACTACCTCAACTTCATCGCAGACCTGTACGACATCCCGGCGGACCAGCGGACCGCCGATATCGGCAAATTCAGCGGCGCCTTTGAGCTCACCGGTAACCTGGGTTCCCCCATCGGCAGCTACTCCCACGGAATGCGGCAGAAGCTGGCTCTGATCTCGGCGTTCATCCGCCATCCCCGCCTGCTCATCCTGGACGAACCCTTTGTGGGCCTGGACCCCGCCGCCTCCCACATCATGAAGGGGTACTTGGCGGAGCTGTGCCAAAAGGGCTCCGCGGTGTTCTTCTCCACCCACGTGCTGGAGGTGGCGGAAAAGCTGTGCCACCAGATCGCCATCATCAAGGACGGGCGGCTGGTGAAGTGCGGCCCCACTGAGGAGCTGGTAGGCGATTCCTCCCTGGAGGACGTGTTCCTGGAGCTGGAGGGAGAGAAATGAAAAAGTTCTTCGCGCTGTTGAAGGTGAGCGTCAAGTCCATGCTGCTGTCCTCCTCCGGGATGGGGCGAAAAAGCCGCAAAAAGGCGGCCTCCGGCGCGGGAGCCATGGTGCTCATCGCCTGTTTGGGGCTCTACCTGTCCGGCTTCTACAGCTTTATGCTCATGGAGGCGCTCTCCCCTATGCACATGGAGGTGCTGGTATTCATCCTCATGGGCATGGGCGCGCTGGTGGGCGGGCTGATGTTCACCGCCTTCGCGGTGAAGGGCGTGGTATTCGGCGGGAAGGACAACGACCTGCTGTTGTCCATGCCCGTGTCCTCCACCATGCTGATGGCCAGCCGGGTGTCGGCCATCTACCTGGAAAACCTGCTGTTTTCCTTTTTTGTGATCGGTCCCGCCGGAGCGGTATGCGCCTTCATGACCCAGAGCGGGGTGGGGCACAGCGTGCTGTTCTGGGCACGGCTGCTCATCGCCGTGCTGGCCCTGCCCCTGCTGGACACGGCGCTGTCAGTCCTGCTTGGGGCGCTGGTGGCATTCCTGTCCGCCAGGGTGTCCAAGGGCGCGTTGGGACAGAACATCATCATGGCCGCTTTTATGGTGGCAGTGTTTTGGTTCGCGTTCCACCTCAACGGCATGATCGAGGAGCTGGCCGCCAACGCCGCCGGGGTGAAGGAGTCCCTGAGCTGGGCCGCCCCCATGCTGTGGATGGCGGACGGCATTATGGGGGACTGGGGGCTGCTGCTGGCCTTCGTGGCGTGTTGCGCCGTACCCTTCGCCCTGGTGGTGTTCGGGCTGGGCAAGGTGTACCGAAAGGCGGTCACCGCCTTCGCCGCCCGGTCCGCCCGGAACGACTACAAGCTGTCTGCCCAGACCGCCTCGGGACAGCGAAAGGCTCTGCTGATGAAGGAGGTCAGGCGCTTCTTCGGCACCCCCATGTATATGTGGAATTCTGGCATCGGCCTCATTTTACTGCTGGCGGCGGGCGTGGCAGCACTGGTGATGCGAGGCGACCTGCTGACGTTCCTCGCCATGGCGGGGGAGGACTTCCCCGTCATGCCCGTGGCGGCGGCAGTGATGGGCTACTGCCTGTCCATGTGCGCCATCGCCGCGCCGTCCGTCAGCCTGGAGGGGAAATACCTGTGGATTTTGCGGGAGGCCCCCATGGATGAGAGTTCCCTGCTGTGGATCAAAACAGGCTTTGAACTGCTGCTGACCATCCCCTGTACCGTGATCGCCGGGGTATGCATCGCCGTCGCGCTGGGGCTGCCCCTGTGGCAGGGGGCGGTGCTGATCGCCTTTACCGTTGTGTTCGACGTGGGCCACGCCGTTTTCGGGATGCTGATGGGCCTGTGCTTTCCCAAGCTGGACGCGGTAAACGATACGGTGGTGGTCAAACAGTCCATGGCTGTCGTGCTGGGCATGTTCGTCCCGATCGGAATGATCGCCGTGTGTATGCTGCTGTACTGGCTGGGCGGCATGGTGAACGGCGCGTTGGCGCTGGCCCTGCCCATGGCCTTGCTGGCGGTGTTCACGGTAGTATGCACCGCGGTTCTGGCAAAGCAGGGCCCGGCTATGCTACGGGCGCTGTAAGTATGAAAAACCCGGCGTTTTCCGTTGGAAGCGCCGGGTTTTTCATTATCCCCAGTCATGCCGGGTGGTATTCAGTCCTGCCGCGTGGAACAGCTCCACAATGCGTTCAATGCGCTGGAAACACTCAGGATCGTCCAGGGCTTCATCGTTCAGAATCGTTTGGATGCCGGAAATCAGCTTTGCGGCTTTGGATTCCGCCAAAGGATAGTCAAATTCCCCGTGCCGTGCTTCCAGATAGTCTAACGCCAGGTCACCGATGGCTTTCGCGTAGAGTTGCTTTAGCGTTGGATCGTTCACTGTACTCACCTCAAATTTTATTATAGGACAGTTTAGCCCTAAAATCAATAGGACAATTTGACATACTATGTGCTGGGTGATAGTATGTCAAGAGTACGGGAACTCCGAAAGGCCCTCGGCTATACGCAAGTTAAAATGCAAATGCTTACGGGCATTGACCAGAGTGCCTATTCCAAAATCGAACTCGGGCAACGCTATATGTCGTTTGAGCAATGCAAACGGATTGCGCTTGCGCTGAATACCAGCATGGATTATCTCGCTGGCTTGACGGATGATCCCAATCCATATCCCCGTGCAAAATAGAACCGGGCCGCTTCTGCGGGCCGGTTTTTCCTTTGTTCCAGTTGACACAGGTGATATAATGTCCCCAATGGGGGGATGGAACATATGAAACAGACAGGCAGGCGTGTTTTGGTAGCCATGAGCGGCGGCGTGGATTCCAGCGTTGCGGCGTGGCTGCTGCGGGAGCAGGGATATGAGTGCATCGGCGTCACCATGAAGCTGTTTGGTAACGAGGCGGTGGGCCTGGCCCAGGGCCATCCCTGCTGCACCCTGGACGACGTGGAGGACGCCCGGGAGGTGGCCCGGCGGATGGGCATTCCTCACTATGTGTTCAACTTTTCTGACGACTTTGAGGAGAAGGTTATCCGTCATTTCATCGACGCCTACGAGCGGGGGGAGACCCCCAATCCCTGCATCGATTGCAACCGCTTTTTGAAATTTGACAAGCTCCACCGCCGGGCGAAGGAGCTGAAATGCGACTATATCGCCACAGGCCATTACGCGCAGATTCTGGGCGGCGGGGCGGGCAGCTTTCGCATGGCAAAGGCGGCGGATTTGAGCCGGGACCAGAGCTATGTGCTGTATCCCATCCCCCGGGAGCAGTTGGCCCAGACCCTGTTTCCACTGGGCGGACTGACGAAAGCAGAGGTACGGGAAATCGCCCAACGGGAGGGCTTCGTCAATGCCCGGAAGCACGACAGCCAGGACATCTGTTTTGTTCCCGACGGGGACTACCTGGCCTTTATGGAGCGCCACACCGGAAAAACCTATCCCGAGGGGGACATTATAGACCAGAGCGGAAAGGTGGTGGGCCGCCACCGGGGCGCGGTGGGGCTCACCATCGGCCAACGCCGGGGGGTGGGGGTGTCGTCGCCCGGCCGCATCTATGTGTGCGGCAAGTGCATGGCGGACAACACCGTCACCGTGGGCCCGGAGGAGGCGCTGTACTCCAGCGGGTGCATCGCGGCAGACTGGAACTGGCTGATTGAGCCGCAAAAAACGCCCTTCCCCGCCCTGGCCAAAACCCGCTACCGCCAGGTCGAGCAACCGGCGACTCTTATCCCCGACGGGGACCGGGTACGGCTGGAGTTCGCCCAGCCCCAGCGGGCGGTGACGCCGGGGCAGGCGGCGGTGGCGTATGACGAAACCGGCGCCGTGCTGGGCGGCGGCACCATCGTCGAAGCGAGGCCCGATTTTACAGCGTAACCAGCTCGTACTCCCGGCTACCGACTCCCAGGTCGGCGGCGGCTTCCACCGTGTGGACGCCGTGGAGGGACTCGATGCGTTCGATGAGGTCACCCTTGCCCGGGTCGTCGGACTGGTACACCAGGTCCAGGCACGCCTGGTCCACAGCCACCGGGTCCAGGGAGGCCAGAATGCCGATGTCCCCGATCTTGGGGTCGGCGGCCACGGCGCAACAGTCGCAGTCCACGGACATGTTCTTCATCACGTTGATATAGGCTGCCTTGCCCTGGAAACGGTTGTGAATAGAAGAGGCCGCATCCGCCATGGACTCCAGGAACGAATCGTGATCGGCGTCCCAGAACTTGTCCATATCCCCCGCCCCGTGGATATACTGCTTTCCCCGGGAAGAGGCGATGCCGATGGAGATGTTCTTCAGCGCCCCGCCGAAGCCGCCCATGGGGTGGCCCTTGAAGTGGCTGAGCACCAGCAGGGAGTCGTAGCCGGCCAGGTGCGCGCCCACGTAATTTTTCTGGATCACCTTCCCGTTGGGGATGGCCAGCTCCATATCGTCCGTCTCGTCCAGAATGTCCACCTGGGCGGCATTGACCCAGCCGTGCTTTTCCATGGTGATCTTGTGGGCACGGGTGGTGTTGCGCTCACCGTCATAGGCGGTGTTGCATTCCACGATGGCGCCGCCCACCTTGTCGATCATGGGCTTCCAGAAACCGGGGCGCAGGAAGTTTTGGTTCCCCGGTTCGCCGGAGTGGACCTTGACGGCCACCTTGCCGGGGAGCTGGACGCCCAGGGCGTCATACAGCCGGAGCACGGCCTCGGGGGACAGGTCGCGGGTGAAATAAACAGTGGATTTCATAATAGTCCTCCTCAAAGTTGTTTGATAAAATCATAGATAGTTTATCGGAAATGGGACGGCGCGTCAAGGGAAAGATGTCCATTTTGCGCCTTGCAGCAGAGAGACGGTTGTGGTATAATGCTGAAAATATGGCGAACGGAGGGAGTGCAGTGACTGCGCTGGTGATGAATTGCAGTCCGGTAAAAGACGGGGCCACGGCTGCGACGGTAGATATTGTGGCCGAATGCCTGCGGCCTAGGTATGAGGTGGAAACGGCCTGCATCGACGACTATCAGATTGGCTTCTGCAAAGGGTGCAGGACCTGCCACAAAACCGCGAAATGCGTCCAACGGGACGATGTGGAGCGGCTGATGGGCCAGTTTGAGCAGGCGGACCGGATTGTGCTGGTATCCCCTTCCTATTGGGCGGATGTGCCGGGGCAGTTTAAGGCGTTCATCGACCGGTGTACACCCTGGAGCAATACCCACGAGCCCCACGCGGCGATTGGAAGCGGAAAGCTGGGTTACGCGGTTGTTCTGAGAACCGGTCCGGGCATGGCAGAATGTGAGCGGATCGCCCGGACCATTGAGCATTTTTATGGGCATTTGGAAGTTGCGTTTTGCGGCAGTCTAGGTCTATGCAGCGTTGAGCATCGAGATGCGGTAGGCCCACGGGAAGCGGAAATCAGAACCTTTTGCGCTAAGATATAAAGCGAACGGCCCCTCCCCCGCGCAGCGGGAGAGGGGCTTGCATTTATTGGATTCCGCCCAGGTCGTACCCATCCAGCCAGGCCCCGGCAGCCTCGCACACCGTGCGCAGGCACTTCTCGTCGAAGGGGCTGTCCAGCCCGGCGTTTTTCAGCAGCTCGGTGAAGGTGCGGCTGCCGCCCTGGCGGGTGTAGGCCATATACTTCTCCCACGCCTCTCCCTTGTCCTTTTGCAGCAGCGCCCAGATCTGGAGCGCCACCGTCTGGGCCAGGCAGTAGTCGATATAATAGAATGGGGAGGCGTAGATATGGCTCTGGCGCTGCCACGCCTCGCCGTCGGCGAAGAAGGGGATGTCCCCGTCCAGCCGCACCCAGGGCATATAGGTCTGCTGGAGCTCCTTCCACACCGCGTGGCGCTGGGCCGGGGTCATGTCCGGATTGGCGTATACCTCGTGCTGGAAGTGGTCCACCAGCGTGCCGTAGGGGATGAAGGTCAGCGCCCCGGCCAGGTGGCTGTACAGGTACTTCCGCGTGTCCGGGCCGAAGAAGCCCTCCGCCCAGGGCCATGCCATGAACTCCATGGACATGGAATGAACCTCGCAGGCCTCCATCCCCGGCCAGACGTAGCTGGAGGGCACCCGGTCCCGGTTCATCCAGCAGGCGAAGGCGTGGCCCGCCTCATGGGTGACCACCTCCACGTCCCCCTGGGTGCCGTTGAAGTTGGCGAAGATGAAGGGCACCTTGTACTCCGGGATGGAGGTGCAGTAGCCGCCGCCCGCCTTGCCCTCGGTGGACAGCACGTCCAACAGCTCGCCGTCCAGCATGGTCCGGAAGAATTCGCTGGTCTCCGGGGACAGCTCGTCATAAAACCTTTTACCCTGGGCCAGGATGTCGTCCGCCGTGCCCATGGGCTTGGGGTTGCCGGAGCGGAATTTCAGGGCGTTGTCGGCGTAGCTCAGGGGGTACTCCACCCCGATGCGCTCTGCCTGGGTCCGGAACACCCGGTCGGCCAGGGGCACCAGGTACTTGCGCACGGCGGCGCGGAACTTCTCCACGTCGTCCTTGCCGTAGCAGTTGCGGCCCATGCGGTAGTAGCCCAGGGTGGTGTAGCCCTCGTAACCCAGCTTGCGGCCCATCTCGTCCCGCAGGTGGGTGAGCTCGTCGTAAATGCGGTCCAGGTCGGCCTGGTGCTCCTTGAACCACCGGCCCACCGCCTTCCACGCCGCAAGGCGGCGTCCGTCGTCCGGGTCGTTCTGGAACGGGGTCATCTGGGACAAGGTATAGGTCTTGCCCTCGAAGGGAACCTGGGCGGAGGCGATGAGTTTCTGGTACTCTTGGGTCAAATCGTTTTCCCGCTGGAGCTGGGGCACAATTTCCGGGGAAAAGGTTTTCAAGGCAATCTCGGTGTTGAGGAACATGAGGTTACCGTACTCCCCCTCGAACTCAGGGCGGAAGGGAGACTCCAGCATGGCCACCTTCCACGCCTGCTCGTACTCCTCCAGCTCGGGCAGGGCGGCGTTCCAAAAGTTCATCTCGCCATCGTAAAACTCGTCCCTGGTGTCGATGGTGTTGCGGACCTGGGCCAAGGTGCACAAGGTCTCCATGCGCTTATCGGCCTTCTCCTTCTCCAGAAAAACGGCCTTGGCCTCGCCGTAGCTTCCCGCCGCCTTGAGGCGGGCGGTAAAATCGGACAGTTGGCCCTTGACCGCCTCCAGGTCGGGGCGTTCATAGGGCATCTCGGAAAATTTCATATGACATACATCTCCTTATCGATTCAATACGATGGTCCTTCCGTCCAGCACGGCCCGGATCAGCCGGTCCTCGCCGGTCTCCGACCGGTAGTCCAGGGTAAGCAGGAACGGGGGGCCGTCCCGGGCCAGCAAGTCCAGAAAGATGGCGTCCCCCTCCCAGATGGGCAGCTCCGTTATCCTCTCTTTGGGCACCCAGGCCAGCTCGCCCTCGCTGCAATTCATGTCCAGCTCCCCCGTCCAGCCCGTGGCGGTAAACAGGTACATGAATTGATCCGATTCGCTGTCGCAGCACAAAAAGGTGACCACGCCCCGGAACTGGAAGTCGGTGAGGATGAGGCCGGTCTCCTCCCGGACCTCCCTGCACAGGCATTCGTCGGGACTCTCGCCCTCTTCAAATTTGCCGCCCACGCCGATCCACTTGTCCTTATTGATATCCACCTTCTTTTTTACCCGGTGGAGCATCAAATATTCGCCCTGGGGATTTTCCAGGTAGCACAGGGTGCTGTTGTGCATCGTTTGTCTCCTCCTGTCATTACGCCCCAACTCGTCGGCACAAGCAACGCTCAGGCGCTCCGTCATCAGAAGGGCAGATTCAGCCCGCCGGTGAACTTGGCCATCTGGCCGGCCGCGTCCTCGTTGGCCTTGCGCAGCGCCTCGTTGACGGCGGCCACGATCAGGTCCTGGAGCATCTCCACGTCGTCCGGGTCCACGGCCTCCGGGTCGATGGTCACGCTGACCAGCTCCTTCCTGCCGGACACCGTAGCGGACACCACGCCGCCGCCCGCCCCGGCCTCATAGGTTTTGCCCTCCAGCTCCTCCTGGGCCTTGAGCATGTCCTGCTGCATCTTCTGGGCCTGGCGGATCATGTTGTTCATGTTGCCGCCGCCCATGCCGCCCATACCGCGGCTGTTGAATCCCTTTGCCATATTTGTGTACCTCCTTCTTACTCTACAACAATATTTCCGCCGCCCTGACTCAAAAATGCCTCCAACGGGTCCGCCGTCCCAACCGGGGCGGCGGGAAGCTCCTCCGGCGGGGCCTGGCCCACCTTGAATTCCACCGGATGGGTCGCGCCGGTGAGCTGCCGGCACAGCGATCCCATGGACCGGGCGATGTCCGGGCGGCTGAGCTGCTCCTTCAAAAAGCTGTTGGCTACCCAAACGGTGAGCTGCCGCCCGTCAAAGCGGCCCTCCGCCATGGCGGGGTTGCTGAGGAAGCTGTAATCGCTCACCGCCAACATGCCCTTCATCCGGTCCCGGAACGCGGACCAGCCCGGCCAGCCGGGGACGTTTTGGGCGGCGGGCGCTTCCACGGGCACAGGTTCCGGTTTTGGCGCGGGCGCGGGCCACGGCTCAGCCGCCTGCCGGAAGGACTTCGGAGCGGGCGCCGGCTCATCCCAGGGGGGCGCGTCCCCGTCCCGCAGGGGGGGCTCTTCGGGAAGGGGCGGCTCGTCCCGGGGGACCTCCTCCCGAGCATGGGGTTCCGGCCCTGCGGGCGGGGCCTCCCGCTTCGGGGGCATTGCCTGGGGCGCCGTCCCGGCCCTGGGGGCGGGGATTCCTCCCTGCTCCAGCCGGGCGATTCGGGCGGACAGGCCCGCCGGGAAATCATCCAGGGCGGGATCGCACAGGGCGAGCAGGCACAGCTCCATATCCGTGCGGCGGTTGGCGGACCGGGCCAGGTCCGCCGCCGTGCGCTGCAAACGGTTGAGCATCTGGGCCAGCCTGGGCACGTCCAACCGGGCGGACAGCTTCTTCAGGGTCTCCCCGTCGAAGCCGCCGGTCATCAGGGCCGCGCCTGTCCTGGGGGCGGTCTTGCGCACCAGCAGGTCCCGCACCAGCGCGGACAGCTCCCCCGCCAGGGCGGTCATCTCCTTGCCGTTGGCGTACAGCTTATCAAGCCGCTCCAAAGCGGCGCCAACATCTCCCCCGGCGGCGCATTGGAGCAGGGCCGCCGCTTCCAGGTTACCCGCCAGCCCCAGGGCGGACAGCACCCGGTCCTCGTCCACCGCCCCGCCCCCGCCCGAGCACTGGTCCAGCAGGGACAGCGCGTCCCGCATACCGCCGTCGGCCAGCCGGGCGATGAGGGCGGCCCCGCCGTCGGTGAGGCCGATGCCCTCCTCCTTCGAGATGTGAAGCAGGTGGGCGGCGATGTCGCCGGGGTGGATGCGCTTGAAGGCGAATTGCTGGCACCGGCTCTTGATGGTGGCCGGCACCTTGTGTACCTCAGTGGTGGCCAAAATGAACATCAGGTGCTCCGGCGGTTCCTCCAGAATCTGGAGCAGGGCGTTGAACGCCTGGTTGGACAGCATGTGGACCTCGTCGATGATGTACACCCGTTTTTTCACCGTGGCGGGGGTGTACACCGCCTCATCCAAAATGGCCCGGATGTCGTCCACGCCGTTGTTGGAGGCGGCGTCCAGCTCCAGCACGTCCAGGATGGAGCCGTTGAGAATGCCCAGGCAGGAGGGGCAGGCGTTACAGGGGTTGCCGTCCTGGGGGCTCTCGCAGTTCACCGCCCGAGCCAGCAGCTTGGCGCAGGAGGTTTTACCCGTCCCCCGGGTGCCGGTGAACAGGTAGGCGTGGGACAGGCGGCGGTTGTCCACCTGCCGCTTCAGGGTCTGGGTGACGTGGTCCTGGCCCACCACCTGGTCAAAAGTGCGGGAACGCCACTTGCGGTACAGGGCCTGATACATGGGATCACCTCCGGGAAATAAAAAGAAACGCGCAGCGCCTTCTGTACGCTGCGCCTGTTACCGCGATTCCTTGTCACACTCGCGTTGGGCTGGCTTACGGCTCGGCTTCCCTCCGACTCGGACTGGTCTCCAGCCCGCTGCGCGGGCCTGCCAGCCTACGATCGCGCTTCCTTGTCACGCTCGGGCTGGGCGCATGGCCGGGTCGCTTTCGCTGCAGCTCAAGCAAAACCTGATCCCGCTAAGCGGGCCCTGGGCTTTTGCTTTCGCTCCGCTCCAAGCTCCCCTATGCGCCTGCCCTCGCGCTTCGGCCCAAAACAAGACCGCGCACCGGCCTTTGAAGAACAGAATATACCCGGTACCCATACAGCCGGCTCAGGATCGGCAGCCCCGCGGCACACGCCCAGGTCCGCTTAGTGCTGCTCGGTTCCCCGCCTGACACGGTTCACGGGTGAGCGTTGCGCGGGACCGATCCATCATCGCTGCTTATATGGGGCAGACGGCACAGCCTGCCTCCGGGGGCCGGGATTCATCCCTGCTGTAGCGGGTTGCAGGTACAGGGCACCGCTAACTCCCCAACTAGCGCGGCCTTGTTTTGCGCCGAGGCGCTCACAAGCCAGGGTTATTTTATCACGCCCGGGAAAATTTATCAACTCTATTTTCAAAAAATCCCGGAAGCGCTCGGATGGCGCACAGGGGCGGAGTCAAGCCGCCCCGTAACGCGCCCAGCCCGAGCGTGGCAAGGAACCGTTCCCCGCCCTTGCAATCTTTCCCTCCGTCTGGTATAATATCCCTCACTGAAATCCAGCGGGGAGGCGGATTATGGGCACCGTTGTCATCACAGATGGAAAATACCGCGCGTCCATCGCCGCGATCCGGATGCTGGGGCGGGCCAAGTACCGCGTCGTCGTCACCCAGACCCGGGCCGACCTGGCCCTGGAGCCGCCGGGCTTTGCCTCCCGCTATGCGGCGGAGAGACACTGGCTGGAGGGTTCGGATGCGGACCCGGACTATCCGGACAAGCTGTACGCCCTGCTGGAGGAGTACGGCCATCCCGTGCTGTTCTGCGTGGGTGCGGCCAGCCTCAACGCCGTGTCAAAGCAGCGGGAGCGGTTCGCCCAGGTGTGCGATTTCCTCATCGCTCCAACCGAGGTGCTGGACGCGCTGAACGACAAGGAGGCAGTCCACCGGCGGTGCGAGGAGCTGGGCATACCCGTCCCCAGGGAGTACGAGGGGAAACCGGACGCCTACCCCGTTATCATCAAGCCCCACTGCGGGGAAAAATTCGGTCTGAAGGCCAAGGACCGCTATGCCGTGGCAAACAACGCCCGGGAGTACGCCGCCAAGCTGGCCGCCATGGCCCGCTACGACCCCCGCCCCATTGTCCAGCAAAAGGTGGAGGGCACGGGGGCCGGGGCCAGCTTGCTGCTGGACCGGGACAGCCGCCTGATCGCCGCCGTCTGCCACCGGCGCGTCCGGGAATACCCCGCCTCCGGCGGGCCGTCCACCTGTTGCGAGAGCTTTTACGACCCCGCCCTCATCGACCGGGCCTACCGTCTGCTGGCCTCCTTCGGGTTCGTGGGTATGGCCATGGTGGAGTTCAAGGGGGAATACGTCCTGGAGGTCAACCCCCGGGTGTGGGGCAGCTTCCCCATGACGGAGCGGGCGGACAGCCCCTTCGCCTGCCGCTACGCTCAGGCCGCCGCCGGGGAGCTGCTGGACTACGCCCCCCAGGACTACAAGGCGGGGGTGCGGATGCGCTTTACCCTCAACGACGGCGCGGCCATGCTGGACTACCTGTGCCACGGCAGGCCCGGCCCCTTTTTCCAGGGAATGGCGGACTGGTTCCGGGCTGAGGAGGCGCTGAGCGCCAAGGACGACCCCGCCCCGCTGCGCCGCTATCTGCGCAATACGCTGCTGAGAAGGTAGATCATGGAGATCAGGCTTGACTTGCATATACACTCCCACCGCTCCCCGGACGGAGTCATGGCCGTGGAGGAGATCGTGTCCCTGGCCAAAGCCAGGGGGCTGAACGGCGTAGCCGTCTGCGACCACGACCTGGCCCTGACCGACGCGCCCCAATTCCACGATTTTCTCCTCATTCCCGGCATTGAGGTATCCACCCAGTTCGGCCACCTGCTGGGGCTGTTCATCACCGGACCGGTGGAGACGAAGGACTTTTTTGCGGCGGCGGACGCCATCCGCGCCCAGGGCGGGCTTGCGGTGCTGGCCCACCCCTTTGAACGCAGCCGGGACGGGGCCCGGCTGGCCCCCGCCGTGCCCCATCTGGACGGCGTTGAAGTGTGGAACAGCCGCGCCGACCGGAACATCCACGATGCCAACGAGCTGGCCTCCAGCTTTGCCCGGGTGTGCAAACTGCCTCCCTTCGGCGGCAGCGACGCCCACCGTCCCCAGGAGGTGGGCAACGGCTTCACCGTGGTGGAGGCGGACGCGCTCACCCTGGAAGCGGTAAAGGCCGCGCTGCTCACCGGGCGCGCCCGGACAGAGGGCCGCCGCAGCCGGGCCTGGTACGTGGCCCGGAGCCAGCTCACCAAGCGCCGGAAAACCGGGGCGGGGCCGCTGGGCTACGCCAAATGGGCGGCTTTCGCCGTCAAGTGCTGCGCCCAGGATATTTTTTGGAGAGGAGACTGAGCATGTCGCTCATTGTGAAACTCGGGAAAAAGGGAAAACAGGTGGTAAAAAAGCTCCTTCCGGAGGAGAAGCACCATCTCAGCTACACCCGCCGCATCGAGCGGGTCAAGACGGACAAGCGCATCTGCGCCATGACCTTTGACGACGGGCCCATGGACATGCCCGCCTCCCCGGACCGCTTCGAGGGCCGCTCGCTCACCGACGTACTGCTGGACGTCCTGGGGTCATTCGACGCCAAGGGCACCTTCGACGTCATCGGCGATACCAGCGAAAACTACCCCGACAAGGCGGGCAAGACCGGCAGCGCCGCCTGGGGCGGCACCAGGTTTGACCACTACCCCGACATGGGCTGTGACGCCAAGGGGGGCGCGGTCCACAACGACCGGCTCATCCGCCGCATCCTGGACGAGGGCCACCAGGTCACCAACCACGGCTACCGCCACATCATTTTCGGCAAAAAGCCCTTTGTCTACGGGGCCAGGGAGTACCTGGGCACCGTGGACAAGGCGGTGGACGACCTGAACAAGCTGGACCAGCTCATGCAAGAGCAGTACGGCTATCAGATTACCATGTCCCGCCCGCCCCACTACGTGGACGTCATGCAGGACGGCTTCACCAGCTACGACGTGTACGACCGCCTGGGCTACCAGTATATGGCCGCCTCCTTCGACGGGGCGGGCTGGCTGCCATCTACCCTGTCCGACCCGGAGGCGGCATTGGAGGCGGAGGTAACCGCCATGGTGGAGCCCGTGAGAAAAGCGCTGGAAAAGGACCCGGATTTCTTCTGCGGCCAGATCATTTTCCAAAAGGACGGCTATAACATGGCCAAGCGCACGCCGGTGGCCTGGGGGCTGCGCAAGCAGCTTGAACTACTGAAGGAGTACGGCTACCAGGTGGCGACGGTGGAGCGGCTCATGGAGGAGAGCCCCTTTGCCGACCTGGGCCGGGACGACCCTCTGTTTGAAAAACTGTGCCGCCTGCAAACCGACCGGGCAGTGGCCTACTCGGATAACCGGGTCCGGCCGGACCAGCCCATGACCTGGGGGGAGCTGGCCATGCTGCTCTCCCCCAAAAGGGAGGCCATGGGCCGCCGCTGGGCCAGGATACGCCGCACCGGCAAGCACGAGGACGCGTATTGCGGCGCGCTGGAGTGGTGTGTGGAGCAGGGGCTGATCCCCAAAGGGACGAAGTCCGACGGCCCCGTCACCGCCCTGCCCGGCGGGCACTTTGGCCCGGTGGAGGGCTTCACCCGGCGTGACGTATACGCCGCTTATCAGGAATAAACGCAACTATCCCCGGCGCCCGCTGGACGCCGGGGCCCTGTTTTGGGCTTGAAAACCGGAGAGGACTCTGGTATAATCGTCTAAAACGTTTGTTTGGAACGGAGGCTCGGCCATGCCGGAGGAGATGGAATTGCGGACAGAGCAGAACCAGGTGGCGGGCACGGTGTCCGCCGTGCTGTTCCGCAACGAGGAGAACGGCTACACCGTGCTCAAGCTGGAGTGCGGCGAGCGGGGCGAGATCACCGTGGTGGGCTGTATGCCCGGCGTGGCCCCCGGCGAGGAGCTGGAGCTGGAGGGCTCCTGGGGCCGCCACCCCAGCTACGGCGAGCAGTT
The DNA here is from genome assembly GCA_947571605.1 of uncultured bacterium. GTDB lineage: Bacteria > Bacillota > Clostridia > Oscillospirales > Oscillospiraceae > Enterenecus. The sequence continues at coordinate 36,840 of CANOYV010000002.1, forward strand.
CAAGGCGGAGATGGTAGTCCGGCGGATGCCCGTGGGCGAGAAAGCCATCTTCGAGTACCTGGCCTCCGGCGTGATTCAGGGAGTGCGCATGGGGCTGGCCAGGCAGATCGTGGACCGTTTTGGCGAGGAAGCGCTGTCCGTCATCGAAAATGAACCGGAGCGGCTGGCGGAAATCCGCGGCGTGTCCCCCAAGCGGGCCAGGTCCATCAGCGAGAGCTTCCGGCAGAAGATGGGGATGCGGCGGCTGGCCGACTTCCTGGCCGAGCACAGGCTGCCCCTGTCCGCCGCCATGCCTCTGTACCAGCGCTTCGGCGCGATGGCGGTGGACGTGGTGCAGGATAACCCCTATCTGCTGGCCGACCGCACCCTGGAGATTCCCTTCTCCCAGGTGGACGCCCTGGCCATCGAGCTGGGCGTGGCGGGGGACGACCCCCAGCGGGTGGAAGCGGCCCTGGTCTTCGAGCTGGACCACAACGCCGACAACGGCCACGTGTTTTTGCCGGAGGGCAAGCTGCTCCACGCCACCGCCGCCCTCATCGGGGTGGAGGAGGACTGCCTCTCCCAGGGGCTGGACGCCCTCATTGAGCGGGGCGAGGTGGTCCGGGAAGACATCGCCGGGGTTACCGCCTGCTACCCCGCCGGGCTGTACGGCGCGGAGTGCTACGTGGCCATGCGCCTGGGCGAGATGTGCCGGACGGAGATCGTCCCGCCGGAGGGGCTGGACCGGCTCATCGACGCCATCCAGCGGGAACAGGGCATCCGGTACGCCCGGCAGCAGCGCACGGCGGTGGAGCTGTGCGCGTCCCGCCAGGTGATGCTGCTCACCGGCGGGCCGGGCACCGGCAAAACCACCTCCCTGCGGGGGGTGCTGGCCCTGTTCGACCAGCTCGGGCTGACCACCGCCCTGGCCGCCCCCACCGGGCGGGCCGCCAAGCGCCTGGGCGAGACCTGTGGCGCGGAGGCGGTCACCATCCACCGGCTGCTGGAAACCCAACTGGACCCCTACACCGGGCAACTGGCCTTCACCAAAAACCAGAGCGACCCGCTGGAGGTGGACGCGGTCATTGTGGACGAGACGTCCATGGTGGACGTGTCCCTGATGGCGGCGCTGCTGGCCGCCCTGCGGGGGGATTGCCGCCTGGTACTCGTCGGGGACCCGGACCAGCTCCCCTCGGTGGGGCCGGGGAACGTGCTGGACCACCTGATCCGCTCCGGGGCGGTGCCTGCGGTGTCGTTGACGGAGATTTTCCGCCAGGCCCGTGAGAGCGCCATCGTCATGAACGCCCACGGGGTAAACCGGGGGATCGTCCCCGAGCTGAACAACAAATCCAAGGATTTCTTTTATCTGGGCCGCCGGGACGCCGCCCGGACAGCGGACACCATTGTGGAGCTGTGTCAAACCCGCCTGCCCAAAAACATGGGCATCCCCCCGGAGCAGATTCAGGTGCTGACCCCCACCCGGAAGCGGGGAGCGGGCACCGCCGCCCTGAACCGCGCGCTGCAAGAGGCGCTCAATCCCGCCGCCCAGGGCAAGGGGGAACGGGCCTTCGGCCCCTTTATCTTCCGCCAGGGCGACCGGGTGATGCAGGTCAAGAACAACTACGACCTGCCCTGGGAAGACCCCAATACCGGCGGCCGGGACCTGGGGGTATTCAACGGGGACGTGGGCATCATCCAGGAGGTGGCCCCCGGAGGGATCACCGTGTCCTTCGACGGGCGGCTGGTGGAATACCCCCCCGAGCTGCTGGGAGAGCTGGAACCCGCCTATGCCGTCACCGTCCACAAGGCCCAGGGCAGCGAGTACCGGGCGGTGATCCTGGCCCTCAGCGACGTGCCGCCCTCCCTGCTGGCACGCGGGGTGCTGTACACCGCCATCACCCGGGCAAGGGAGCTGTTCATCCTGGTGGGCGATGGAGAGCTGATGGCCCGGATGGTGGCCAACGACCGCCAGGCCCGGCGGTATTCCGCCCTGCGCACCAGATTGCTGCGGGAGACGGGGGAGGAGGCGTGAAACGCCCCTCCCCCTCAAGTTCGGGAGGAGCGGGTCATGTGGTTTTGATATTCGCGGTCTGTGGGGAAGTGATTCCCGAATTCGGTATACTCTCTCCAACGGGAGGGAGCGAAATGGATCAGGCTCCGCCTGCGGCGGGCCGCCCGCAAACCCACTTTATTATAAAAACACCTTGCGCCCTGGGCTCAAATGGTGTAGAATAAGGGCACCGAGGCAAATAAAAGGCAGGGCTTGGGGAGTTGCACCTCCCCAAGCCCCTATGCGGGAGACCTATCCTCCCACACAACAGTATATTACTGCGCCAACCCCCATTATAGCGGAAAAACTGCTGTTTTACAAGGGGGCTTTGTGTCTGTATATATGCGGTGTGGGGTTTTTATATCCCGCGCCGCTTTCTGTTTGCCTCGATGGGAAAGCCACCGGGGGCCGGGAAGGGAAGTACCACCCCCAGGGGCCGTACCATTGAGACAGCGAACATCTTTATCAAAACGAAGGAGAGAGAACACATGAAGAAAAAAATGCTTTCCCTGGCGTTGGCCCTGGCGCTGTGCTTGGGCCTGACCGTCCCGGCCTTTGCGGCGGAACTGAAAATTGTTGAGTTTTCTGTCCCCGTCGTGGAGGGGTATGAGGACTATACAAATAGTCCAAACAGACATGACTATGATGAAGAAAACGGCTACTATTGGATGTGGGATTTTGCGGAAGGCCTCGCGCAGCTAACGGTGTATGAAAATTGGGAGGACAAAAATCCATTATGCGGCTTTGTGGATAAGGCGGGCAAGGTGGTCATCCCCGTTGAATATGAGGAGGCCTGGGGCTTCTCCGAGGGCTTCGCGCGGGTGCAGAAAAACAGCAAGATTGGCTTTATCGACAAGACCGGGAAAGCGCTCACCCCCTTCCAATACGACGGCGCAGGGGGCTTCTCCGAGGGCATGGCGGTAGTGAAGAAAAACGGTAAGTTCGGCTTTATCGACACCACCGGCAAAGAAGTCATCCCCTGCGCCTATGATGATGTCTGGGCTTTCTGTCAGGGTCTCGCGGCGGTGAAAAAGGACGGAAAGTGGGGCTTCATTGACAAGACCGGCAAAGAAGTCATCCCCTTCCAGTATGATGAGGCTTCGGGTTTTATCCAGGGCCTTACGGCGGTAAAGAAAGGGGGCAAGTGGGGTTTCATCGACAAGGCGGGGGAGACTGTCGTTGACTTCCAGTATGACAACGCGGGCTCCTTCGGCAACGGCCTTGCACCGGTCGTGCAGGGCGGCAAGTTCGGCTATGTGGGCAAGACCGGCAAGTTGGTCATCCCCTGCACCTTTGAGGCGGCGGGCTATTTCTCCGATGGCCTCGCGCCGGTCATGCAGGGCGGAAAGTGGGGCTATATCGACACCACCGGCAAACTGGTCGTTCCCTGCAAATATGACATGGTAGGCTCCTTCTCCGGGGGCTTCGCACCAGTAGGGATGCTATATACACCAGATTCAATTAGCTGTAAGTGGGGCTTCATCGACACAACCGGCAAGGAGGTCATTACGCCCACCTCGCACACCATGGATGGCGCGGAGTACGCCATCAATCCGCACGCAAATTCATTTGTGGACGTACCCCCCACCTTTAAGGATGGCTGCGCGAGCATGTGCCGGCACTTCTACAACGGGGACTGGCCGGGAGGCTCCGCCGACTATTTCTATTATGCCCTCACCGTTGACGCGAAAGTCAGCGACTGGGCGCGGGAGCAGGTGGACAGCGCCGCCGTCAAGGGCCTCATGCCCGACTGCCTGGGGGATGATTTCACGGTGAACATCACCCGCGCCGAGTTCGCCGCCGTTGCCGTGGAGCTGTACGAGGCCATGAGCGGCGAGGAAGCCCCCGCCCCCGGCGAAAGCCCCTTCTCCGACACCAGCGACCCCGTTATTATCCAGGCCAACGCCTTGGGCATTGTGAACGGCAAGGGCGGGGGGAAGTTTGCCCCCAGCGACCCGGTGACCCGGCAAGAGGCGGCGCTCATGCTGTCCCGAGTGTATACCAAGCTGGGCGGTGAGATTCCCCAGGTAGAGGGCACCACCTTTGCCGACAACGGCGAGATTTCTAACTGGGCCATGGACGCGGTGGCGTTCATGGCGGGCAAGGAGATCGTCAACGGCGTGGGCGGCAACAAGTTCGACCCCCAGGGCAATGCCAGCATTGAACAGGCACTTATCATCGCCCTGCGGATGTTTGAGAATTTGAAGTAATCTGGAACACCCCCATGACGGCCTATGTGGAGGGCAATGTGTACGGCGGTCCAAAACCGTCCGAGAACAGTTGACAATCAGGAAAAAATCTTATATGATAAAGAGCGCAAAACTATCCAAGGAGATACAGAGAGATGAAGAAGCCCTTCCTCACCCTAGCCCAGGCCCAGAGGATCAAACAGACCTACCCCACCCCTTTCCACATCTACGACGAGCGGGGCATCCGGGAAAACGCCCGGGCGTTGAAAGCCGCTTTTGCCTGGAATCCGGGGTTTAAGGAATATTTCGCCGTCAAGGCTACCCCCACTCCCGGCATCCTCAAGCTGCTGCGAGAAGAGGGCTGCGGCGTGGACTGCTCCTCCCTCACCGAGCTGATGATGGCGGAAAAGTGCGGGTTTTCTGGAACGGAGATCATGTTTTCCTCCAACGAGACCCCAGCGGAGGAGTTTGAGCTGGCCGCCAGGCTGGGGGCCCACATCAATCTGGACGATTTAACCCACGTGGATTTTCTGTACAACACCCTGGGCCGCGTGCCCGAGACGGTGTGCTGCCGCTTCAACCCCGGCGGCGTGTTTACCCTGGGGGAGAGCAAAGAGGGCTTCCAGGTCATGGACAACCCGGGCGAGGCCAAGTACGGCATGACCCGGCCGCAGTTGGCCCAAGCGTTCATACGGCTCAGGGAACTGGGCGCAAATCACTTCGGCATCCATGCGTTCCTGGCCTCCAACACCATTTCCAACGAGTATTACCCCGCTCTGGCCCGGCTGTTGTTTGAAACCGCCGCCGATGTGGCCCGGGAAACCGGTTGCCATGTGTCGTTTATCAACCTGTCCGGCGGCGTCGGCGTTCCCTATCGCCCCGACCAGAGCGCCAACGACATCGCGGTGATCGGCGCAGGTGTGCGAAAAGCCTATGAGGAAGTTCTCGTCCCCGCCGGGATGGGGGACGTGGCCATTTTCACCGAGTTGGGCCGGTTTATGCTGGCCCCCTTCGGCCACCTGGTCACCACCGCCGTCCACGAAAAGCACATCTACAAGGAGTATATCGGCGTGGATGCCTGCGCCGCCAACCTGATGCGGCCCGCCGTCTACGGCGCGTACCACCACATCACGGTGCTGGGCAAGGAGAACGCGCCCTGCGACCACATGTATGACGTGGTAGGCTCGCTATGTGAGAACAGCGACAAGTTCGCCATCGACCGGGCGTTGCCTAAGATCAACACGGGAGACATTTTGGTCATCCACGACGCTGGGGCCCACGGCTTCTCCATGGGCTACAACTACAACGGCAAGCTGCGCTCGGCGGAGCTGCTGCTAAAAGGCGATGGCTCGGTGCAGCTCATGCGGCGGGCCGAAACGCCCGACGATTATTTTGCCACCTTGCTGTGGTAAGCTTTTTAAAACGGCGGCGGGTCCGTCCCGCCGCCCATACGCGCCTGTGATGGAATTGGTAGACATGCGAGATTTAGGTTCTCGTGCGGCAACGCGTGTGGGTTCGAGTCCCTTCAGGCGCACCAACTATGGACAATGAAATCACTATATTGCCCTCAAAGCCAGTGATATCAACGTCCTCACGGCCCTCGGACATGAAAATCCGAGGGCCGTCGATTTTTGCTATTTGGAAGCCATTTCCCCAAACAGACATGACTTGAACCCACGTACCCACTGTGTCTCCGCTTTCTCTTCGTGGCTGACAGATGGTTCCGCCACATCTTGAATTTGGGGTAGCGCATGGTTAAATTGGGAGAGCGCTTGAATGGCATTCAAGAGGTCAGCGGTTCGATCCCGCTTATCTCCACCAAACAAACCACAAAGTCAAGGCTTTGTGGTTTGAATTTTTTAAGGAAAAACCGAGGGTTCGGATACCTGACCGAAAAGCCGCAGCTGTGTTCCGTCAGAAGCATATCTGCGGCTTTTTATGTGGCTGTACCCTATCTATCGGTACAAGTGGAGATACGAAAGAGATTACGGTTGTCCAAAGGAGGGCCATCATGAGCAGGGAAACCGAAAAAGTCATGAAGCATCTGATGCAGTATATGGAAGCTCACCAAGATGAGTTAGGTAACGGCGTGGATGAAAATGACCTGGCGCAGCGGTTTATGGAGGAATATAACTCCGCCGTGCAGCCAAAGAACATTCGTATGCTGCCGCAGACTGCGGACGATTACCTGGAACTGGCCGGAGATGCTACAGCCAAAAAGAAAAAGCTGGAATACCTGTCCAAGGCCCTGGAATTGGAACCGGATAACCTGGACGCCGGGCGCATGGCCGCGGAGCTGAACGCGAAAAAACCGGAAGATCTGCTGGCAGCCCTTTCTGCATTGATCGAAAAGGGAAACGCCCTGATGGAGCGGGAGGGCTACTTTCGGGATTACATGGGAGATTTTTGGGGCATTCTTGAAACGAGGCCCTATATGCGCCTGCGCCACTCATATCTTGAGCTGCTGATTGAGTGCGGCATGATGCGCAAAGCGGTGAGCGAGGCCGAAGAAATGCTGAAGCTTTGCACCAACGACAATCTTGGCGTCCGTTATACACTGATGCATCTCTATGCTTACCTCGAAGATGAAGATGGAGCGCTTGCGCTTCACAAAGAGTACGATAACTATGAGGAGTGCCAAATGCTGCTCCCGTTGGCCGTGATGTATTATAAAGAGGCAAAGTTTGAGGTTAGCCTGCAATACCTCCAACGCTTGAATAAGGCGAACAAAGACACAAAAAAATTTCTGAATGCCATGGCCAATGACCGTGCGGAGGAATTTTTGAATCACATGAGTCCGTATGGCTATCGGCCATTCACAATTGAGGAACTGATTCAGGAATACATGGAGAATCATTATTTATTTGATGGTGTGGCTTTCTTTTTCGAATGGGCTTACAGAAGTTTGAAAAAAACTTCAGGCACAGTAAAAAAATCAAAATAGGGAAACACGATCCAGGATCTAGCTGAACAGCGCCGCACTCATCGCACAGGATTTCCGCAAATAGAACATAGAATGACACAAAACATATTTTTCAACCAGCAGCTTTAGTTTTAGGACATAACTCAGGTTTCGGTTGAATTGGAGGAGATTATTAATGGCCGTTCGAGATTTTGCGATTGTTCTAATTGACGAACTATTGAAAGACAAGGAACTGGCCCTGACGGATCAGGACATTCGGTTTTATGACAAAGGTACCACAGCGGAAACAGACGAGAACCTGGACGACCATATCAGGTGGAAAAACGCGCGGTATTTCAACGAGGAATCCAACGTCGTTCGCAGCAGCCTCTTGATTATCCAGATGTCCTTTGAAAATGGGTCAGAGCACGTCAGTTTCCATATGGGCGAGCTTTACCGGATTTACCGTAAAGGTGGCATGAAAGTGTCAGCGCCATTTCAAAATGTCATTTTTCGCCGAAATGGAATGTCGCTTTTTGCTGGATGGCATACATGTGTTATGCAGCCTTATACACCAGCCAACTTGCCGGCTTGAAGCCTGTCAAGCCCTGATTTATCAGCTTGTTTTAGGCTTGACAGGCAAAAACGGCAAGTATAATTATCCAAAGGCTGTACACCTTTACCCGCCATTTTTCGACATTTTCTGTTCGGCGAAAAACTACAAAATCGCCCCGGCGCTGACAGAAAGAGGTCCTGCCTGTCGTAAAGCGCGACATCAAGGATTTGAAGTCCAGTGCGGTGCAAAGTCTCGCGTTGATTAACAAGTTTTCGAATTATGAAGCTGTCAAAGAACATCTGATCATCAGGCCACTCAATTATGATGACAATGAGAAGGCGCTGGCCAAGGGAATCTATCGGCGGGTCGGCGATATGGCGCTGGTTTTGTACATCAGCTTGGGCAATATGGCGCAGGGTGCTACCCAAAACATTCTTTCCACCATGGTCAGTCAGGATATATTCCAAATCTGGGGCGTGGATGAAAAGGAGGTTTTTAATTGGGCGTTGGAAAATACCATGCGGCTCCAACCCCCTGTGCTCTGCCAAATCATCCGAGGGATCGGGAGCCAATTACAGCAAAAACACGTACATTTTATGAAAGACGAAAGCGTTACTTTCAACTTTGACAATCCATTGGCACCGGCTCTCACCACAGAGCAGGAGGTCAACGGAGCGATTGCCGCTTTCTATCCCGGCGTGCTGGAGCGGCTGTATCAGATGGTCAGCGGAGACTTCTACCTGATGTTCACCAGTATTTATGACGTCCATATCAATCCTGTGGACGGGCACTTCAAAACGAGCGCCATGCGGGCCACCATTGCGGATACAAATCGGGACATGAACCAACGCGGTGAGCTGTTGACCAGGCAGCTCTACCGGTACAATGGAGATACCAAAGAAATCACCGTCGCTTAAGAAAATGGAGGAGGTGTCATGCCAGAACAAATCAAAGTGCGCGGCGCACGGGTACACAATCTGAAAAACATCGACGTGGACGTACCGTTGAACCAAATCGTTGCCATCGCTGGGGTGTCCGGCTCCGGAAAATCCTCTCTGGCCCTGGGTGTCCTCTACGCCGAGGGCTCCCGGCGCTATCTGGAGGCCCTGTCCACCTATACCCGGCGGCGGATGACCCAGGCCGCCGAGGCCCAAGTGGATGAGGTGCTCTATGTCCCCGCCGCTCTGGCACTCCACCAGCGGCCCGGTGTCCCCGGCATCCACTCCACCTTCGGCACCGGCACCGAGCTGCTCAACAGCCTGCGGCTGATGTTCTCCCGGCTGGCCAGCCACCGCTGCCCCAACGGGCACTATGTCCCGCCCACCCTGTCCGTGGCGGCGGAGCAGCCCATTTTTTGCCCCGAATGTGGCGAGGAGGTCCGGGCGCCCGGGGCGGAGGAACTGGCCTTCAACAGCCAGGGCTCCTGTCCCACCTGCGGCGGAACAGGGATCGTCCGCACTGTGGAAGAGTCCACGCTGGTACCCGACGAGTCCCTGTCCATCGACTAGGGAGCGGTGGCCCCGTGGCAGACCCTGATGTGGTCGCTGATGAAGGACATCGCCCGGGAGATGGGGGTGCGGACCGATGTACCCTTCCGGGAGCTGACGCCGGAGGAGCGGGACACCGTGTTTCACGGTCCCGCCATCAAGAAAAACATCATCTATCAGAATAAAACCAGCGGCGCGGCGGGAGATATGGATTTCACCTATTTCAACGCCACCTACACCGTGGAAAATACCCTGTCCAAAGTTAAGGACGAGAAGGGCATGAAACGGGTGGAGAAATTCCTCAAGCAAGGTGTCTGCCCGGACTGCGGCGGCACCCGGCTCTCGGAATCCGCCCGAGCTCCCAAACTGCGGGGCATCTCTTTGGACGAAGCCTGTAAAATGACGCTGTCCCAGCTGGTGGAGTGGGTGGCGGGGGTGCCTGTTTCCCTGCCCCCGGAGATGCGGCCCATGGCGGAGAGCATCTGTCAGTCCTTCCAGACCGTGGCAAAGCGGTTGATGGACCTGGGGCTGGGCTACCTGTCTTTGGACCGGGCGGCGTCCACCCTGTCCACCGGAGAACGCCAGCGGATGCAGCTGGCCCGGGCGGTGCGCAACCGCACCACCGGGGTACTCTACGTGCTGGACGAGCCCTCCATCGGCCTACACCCCTCCAACATCGTGGGGCTCACCGGGGTGATGCGGAACCTGGTAGCGGACGGCAATTCCGTGATTCTGGTGGACCACGATACCCAGATTATATCCCAAGCGGACTGGCTCATCGAGATGGGCCCAGAGGCCGGAGCCAACGGAGGCAGGGTGGTGGCTCAGGGAACTATCCCGGAGATTGCCCACAATGAGTCGTCCCAGATCGGGCCGTTCCTGGCTGGGACAGCGGAAGTCCGCGTCCGGGAGCGGGCTAAACCTGGCGAGTTGTTCAGCTTGGGGACCATCCACCTGTCCACCGGGGCCATCCACACAGTGAAGCCCCTGGAGGTGGACATTCCCAAAGGCCGCCTGACAGTGGTGGCCGGAGTGTCCGGATCGGGCAAGACCACTTTGATTTTGGAGAGCCTGGTTCCCGGTCTGACAGCGGCGGTGGACGGTCAAAAACCGCCAAATCACGTTATGGCAGTGGAGGCCGCGGGCATCCGGCAGGTGAAGCTCATCGACGCCACCCCCATCGGCATCAATGTCCGCTCCACCGTAGCCACCTACGCCAACGTCCACGACGAGCTGCGGAAGCTATACGCAAAAACCCCAGACGCCAAGCGCCTGGGCTTCAAGGCCGGGGACTTCTCCTACAATACCGGCAAGCTGCGCTGCCCGGTGTGCGACGGCACAGGCGTTATCGACCTGGACGTGCAGTTTCTGCCCGACGTGACTATCCCCTGTCCGGAGTGCCATGGGTCCCGGTACGGGAAAGACGCAAGCCGGGTGCGGCACGGGGAATACTCCCTGCCAGATCTGATGGCCATGGATGTGAATACCGCGCTGGAGGTCTGCAAGGACATGAAGCTGGTCCACCAGCGGCTGCGGGTTTTGCAGGACCTGGGCCTGGGTTACCTGACGCTGGGCGAGGAGACTCCCAGCCTGTCCGGCGGCGAGGCCCAGCGGCTGAAGCTGTCCAGCGAGATGGACCGGGTTCAGTCCGACTCTCTGTTCGTGTTTGACGAGCCCACCATCGGCCTGCATCCCCTGGACGTGCGCACCCTGCTGGGGGTGTTCCAGACTCTGATCGAGCACGGGGCCACGGTGGTGGTCATCGAGCACGACCTGGATGTGATCTGCAACGCTGACTACATCATCGACATGGGTTCCGGCGGGGGTGAGGCCGGAGGCCGCGTCGTGGCGGTAGGTACGCCAGAGCAGGTCACAGAGAATCCATATAGTATTACAGGGCAATATTTGAAATGAGCGCATCTTTATGGTATAATTATAAAACTCTTTAGGGACATATCTAGGGATAAAATACCAGATAGGGGTGTATGGCTATGCTTTTGAACATTGGGTCAACTATACAAGATGATAAGCGCAACAAATATATCTTGGATGATATCATTGGTCAGGGTGGTTTTGGTTATGTCTATAAAGCACATAGAATCGGCGATAATTCAATTTTTGCAGTAAAAACTACTTTTCCCTCGTTTGGTGACTCATCTTCAGCAAACGCATTTAAGAATGAAATTCAATCGGCAGCAAAAGTTCGAGGAGAAAATGTTATTTCATATGAGTATGTTCATGACGGCGAAACCTTTTTGGGCTTTCCTCCCTATATAATCATGGAATATGCCAACGGAGGCACATTGCGTTCTACTTTGGAAGAACTGATCAAAAATCATACAATGCTGGAAAACGTTGTGCTAATTGACTTCTTCAAGCAACTTGCCAGTGGGATGGAGGACATAAACCGGGTGCTCGTTCACCGAGATATTAAACCAGACAATATCCTTAAATGTGGTAGTACGTGGAAAATTTCTGATTTTGGACTAGCAAAGATTGCTGTAGAAGAAACAAGGTCAATGACATTCAAGGGAGCAGGAACACCTTTATATATGGCCCCAGAAGCGTGGGATTTTAGCAAGAATACCATCCAAATGGATATTTACTCTATGGGAATTATCTTCTACCAATTGGCTACCCTCCATTATCCCTACAGTCCATCTCCTCAGTCAAACGAAGAATGTAGGGAGGCACATATGTATCGTGCAATTACAAGAGTCGATCAGTTCAATTCAGCGTTGCCGCAAAGTTTAATTTCACTGATCAACCGTATGCTCATGAAAAAAGCAAACCAACGTTTTGCTAGTTGGGGCGAAATACTCCAACTTCTCGATCAGCAAACGGAGCCGGTTACTGCTGTCGATCAAATCGTCCAGTCAGCGATTGCATACAAGAATACAGAGGATGTTAGTCTGCAAAATGAAGAAAGCGCCATCCGGCAAAAGCAAAAAAAGAAATCAGACTTTTGTAAACTAGTATTATCACAAGCTGAAAATGAGATCATTTCCCTGCTTCAAGAATTTGCAGAAAAATATAATGCTCAGTATGCTGGGCGTGAAAAAATTCTGCTTTCAAAGAAAAAATATTTAGATGAACGTTTTGCCTGGGAGATGCGCATTTCTCAGACAAAAGCGATAACCATAGAAATAGAAGCTATTCTCAAGGAAAATTTCCGAAGGAATTTGCCTCCAGATCCTTTTGCCGATTTGTATGATGAACCATATGCGCTCCATCGTACCCCCAGAACAGAAAACTATATTCCCCAATATAGGCAGAAGAACATTTTGGCTTGGGGAAAAGTGTCCAACCCAAAAAACCTCGGGTTCAATATCCTTTTGATTGAATGCGATGACCTTTATGGGGATTGGTTGATTATGCAAAACAAAAACAATTTGAGTTTGCTTGCGGCTGGTAAGGAACGAAAAGAGCCTTTTGCATTTGAGCTGCAAGAATTGCCAAAGGAAATCATAAATGTTCAAGCTCTACATTCATATCGATCAGAATTTGAATCATTCAATAGTGACGTCTTTGTCAAACTGATAAACCAGTTGGCATTTGCCCTGTAACACTTATACCTACCTTACTTACCTAACTGTACAGAAGAATACTATATTGGAAAATTAGCATTTCTTTTAAAATTCAAAATTTTTGCCGCCAGCATCGCACTTTGTGCGATGCTGGCGGTATGGTTGCTAAAGCAACCAAGCCAAATCGCATATATTTGGAGAGGCATGATAAGATTTTTTGGGGGGGTGTTTTACTGGTCACTTGCAAGCACGTGACCAGGGGACCCCAATCAATTATTTTTATAAGTGCTAAAAACTGTAAAATTATATTAAATGCCGTAACTTTTCTGAATGTTAAAATGGGCTATGGGGGTATAGCTCAGCTGGGAGAGCGCTTGAATGGCATTCAAGAGGTCAGCGGTTCGATCCCGCTTATCTCCACCAAAAAACAGGGACTTATGTATTTAAAAAGTGCATAGGTTCTTGTTTTTTTGCCCCGAGGAAAAGAGCGGCAATCGACCGCAGTTTTCTGACAGTATAATCGCATAGCATGGACCAAAGGCCGTTGTCTTTCACACGAAAGACAACGGCCTTTTTTTGTTGCTCAGGCTTGGGCAGGAGGAGCCTTTCAACAAAACGTCTGCACCCAAGGTTTCCAAATGATAACAAACTGATAACTCGGCGCTGTGCCCATGGCTATTCCCGCCAAGGTGTGGTATGGTGTGGCGCTACAAGGGAGGTGACGAAAATGCGTGAATTGTTAAGGGACCTGTATTTTGGAAATATCGTACCCTCGGCAAGACAGATAACACCCAGCTCAAATTTACAGCGGGAGCTGGAACGTGTCTCTCAGTCCGAAAAGCGGCTCAGAGGCCAGCTCAACGAAGCAGACGGCGGATAAGGCACAGACAGAAAAGATTCGTGCCCATCCAACGCAGCACAGAGTGCGCCCTGGTCCATTGATGGAACGGGGCGCGTTCCATACCAAATCCAACGAGGAGGAAGCCCTGATATGATCATGAAAACAGCCATCAGCAACAAGGCCCACCCGGAATACGGGCAGGCCACCATCCCCTTCCCTATCCCGGACAGCGAGTACGACCACACCATCGGACTGCTGGAGGGGATGGGTATCGGCTCCCCCACCGCCCAGGACTGCCGGGTGGATGGGCTGGACAGCAAGCATCCCATCCTCAACCGGCTGGTGACCCAAAGCGTCAATGTGGATGAACTGGATCATCTGGCCAAGCGCGTGGCCAGTTTCTGCCAGGGAGAGGATGTCCAATTTGCGGCCATGGCCAGCAAGCTGGGCCTGTCGGACATCAAGGACTTCATCAACCTTACCTCCTGCTGTCAGCAGGCCACGGTGATCACCGACTTTTCCAAGCTGGAGAGAGTGGGCAAAGCACACAGCCTGACGGTCAACGGCGGTTCAATGCCCTCCGATGAGTACGACAAGGTGGATGGCCGGGCGGTGGCCCTGGATCTGATCCAGAGCGGTGCCGGGGTGGTGACCCCCTACGGCGTAGTGTATGACAACGGGATGAAATTGGAGCAGGTCTACGATGGGCGGCACTTCCCGGAATACTATTATCAAGACAGTTTGATGACAGTTGAGATCAAGTCCGGGCCGAAGGGTGAAGCCACCGGCTACCTCTACCTGCCCTGTCCGGACAAGCAGATTCAGCGGACGCTGGCTCGGGCTGGAATCGGCCCCCAGGGGTTCCAAATGAAAATCATCCTGGATGAGCTGCCCCCGCAGGTGTCCGCTGTGGTCAGCGCCGCCCGGGATGGCCTCGACGACCTCAACAAACTGTGCCGGGCCATTGAGCCGCTGGACACGGCGCAGCGGGAAAAGCTGGAGGCGACAGTATTGCTGACCCATCCCACGTATGCCAGCGAGGTGCGCCAGCTGGCGGAAAACCTGGATCAGTTTGCCTTCATGCCCAAACCCTTTGACCCGGAGGCGGACTGCGCGATCACTGAACTGGGTTATGTGGCCTACCATGGCAGCCTTACTCTGGAGGAACTGATGACAGATGACCCCGCCGAACAGTACCGACAGGAGATGGGAGGGTTGGCATAATGGTGCTCCATGTGGCAAAAGGTTCATTTAGCGATGATGTAGCACACATCAGCTTCCCGACGGAAGTGGACAAGGTCAGGAACGAGGTGATCGCCGTAGAGGAATTCGGTAGCTGGGCCCCCGCGTATGTCATAGGCGGCGACGGCGCCGCGAAAGTCCCCGCCAGCTATATTGAGCGCGACGCACTGTTCAGCGAAGCTGGTGTCCAGAAGCTGAACCAACTGGCTGGATTGGTGGATACCATGGATTTGGAGGCCCAGAAGGTTTTTGCGGGGGCGCTGATGGTGGAACACGCCAAATGCCTGGATGATGTGCTGCGCGTGGCGGGCAGCTTGGACAGCTATGAACTGTTCCCCGATATCAAAACGGACGAGGAGCTGGGCCGTTTCCTGGTGGACACCGGCCCAATCACCGGCAAGTTCGTTTTTGCCGAGGAAGCAAAACCCTATTTGGATTACGCCAAGATCGGGGCGGAACAGCGTAAACAGTTAGGCGGAACCCATACGGAGCAGGGGTTTGTAAAACGCCGGGAAGTGGTTCAGACGCAGAAGGAGGCAGGCCGTCCCGCCTTCGCCCTCACGCTGGTCTCCCCCACTGGCACCTGCTGCCTGGACCTGCCTGCCTCGGACGATACGCTGGAGCAAACAAAAAAGGCGCTGGGGCTGGACGATCTGGGCAGCGCCGCCATCCAGGGTGTGGAGATCGACTATCCCTGGGCCCATCTGCTGCCCACGGACTCCATCACTGTGGAGGATGCCAACACCCTGGCCGAATGCGTCCAGGCCATGTCAAAGCGGGAGCTGAAGATGTTGGGCGCGGTCCTGGAGGTGGAAGAACCGCGCTCTTATTATGACGCTGGCTGTATCGCAATGGATATTGACGACTACGAGCTGGTGGACGGCAGTGAACATGAATATGCCTGGAACGCGCTGCGGGCGGCGGGAGCCAGCGAGGACGCGCTGGAGATGCTGAACGGCTACACCGATTTCGATGCCCTGGGCCGGGACGAGATGGAAGCAGACGGCGTGAGGAAAACCGCTTTCGGCTCTGTCAAACGCCTCAGCGCCCCCTGGCTCCGGCAGGAGCCGGAGATGGGCCAGACGATGTGCTGAAAACGCTGGACTTTCTGAAAAAACGTGGTATATGTGTTG
Organism: uncultured bacterium; assembly: GCA_947571605.1. GTDB lineage: Bacteria > Bacillota > Clostridia > Oscillospirales > Oscillospiraceae > Enterenecus. Next base: position 52,746 of record CANOYV010000002.1, read on the forward strand.
GCTGCCAAATCGAAAAAGAGGTGAGAGCATTGCAGATCAACATCTATCAAGACCCAATGCAAAAAGCGTACCTGTTTGGGACGGCTGTCCTATACAGTGAAAAGCCGATCCCGCGAGAAGATGTCCCCCAGCACTGGTCCTGCTATGAGCTGAGGGGCACCGGGGCAGAACCGGACAGACCCTACGCACTGGTGGATATGGCAACGGAACATTTCGCGGGTTCCATCCTCTCCCCGCTTCCGCTGAAAAAGGAGTCCGCCCAAAGCAAGCTGGTCAGAGGCAAGCTGGAGCTGACGCCCGAGTATGTCCAGATGGCCGAATTCTGCTCAGAATATCAGATCCCCATGCCCCAAACTCCCATACGGCATATGCTCCGCCCCGCTTCCTCCACGGAATCGGGGCTTTTCTATGCCCTGCCGCCGGAAAGGGACGAGGAGCTGGGTGCCATCGGCCACGTTCGGATCGACTTCGGATACCGAGGACAGGAGTTCTGGCACACCTGGTGGCCCAGAGGCCCCGAGGAGCTGAACACGCCTGAGTTCAAGGATGAGCTGGCCAAGGTGGTGAACGACCTGCGGCTGGGCGTGCTGAAAGACCTGTCCTCCATGCGCCGGTACTGCTGGGGACGGGAGAGCGGCGCTATCACAGGCGGGAGCTGCTGCCAGAATTACGGCTTCGTGCTGGAAACGGACCGCTACCTCTACCGTCTGCGGTGCAACCCCGCTGAAGGGGACTACCAGGCCTACCTTGGGTGCTTCGACAAACAGGCGCAGAAGCAGGAAATGGGCCTGACGGAAAAAGGGCGCCAAGCGCTCCGGGGTGCCGCCGACCCCGCCAAGCCCCACTCCTACAGCTGGTGTGTGATCGAGCATCTCAACACGCCCGAGCTGCGGGTGGACCATGAGCTGCCGCTGGAGGAAGCCGTCCGCCTGTACACGGAACTGGACTGCGGGGATAAGCGGCTGGGAGTCACCAAGGATGACATCACATCAGTAGACCTGGTGATCTCCAAGGATGGCCGGGAGTGGATTCCGGAGGACTGGCAGAAGGAGGACAGCTTTGCCCATGACCCGGTGGTGGCCGGGGCGGTGAGCCAGATCCGGCAGGCGCTGGAGGAGCAGACACAGGGACAGAGCTTCACAATGGGGGGTATGAGTTGATAAAGGATCTGATCCAATGCGCGGCTGCCCGTGACGATTTCCTGACGTGGCTGAACTGGGGCAATGGAGCGCTGACGATCTACTCGAAAGAAAACGTGGCCATGATCTTCAAGCTTGAAAGGGAACCGGACGCGGACTTCCAATATTTATATCACATCGCCGCGGACAAGGACAGCAGCATTTCCTGGAACAGAAACCCGGTATTCTGCGGCGTACACGATATGAAAAGCCAGGCGCTGTACCTGACGGAACACCTTGCGGCTTTCCTTCTGGACGGCGAAGCAAGGGTTTTGATGGGACATCGAAACGCCTATAGCACATTTTATATCACTGCCGCCGACCGCCGGAAATTCGAGGAAGCCTTTGGCAGGTATGTAGACTATACGGCGGAGGACATCACCCGGATCACCTACGGCAGGAACACGATCTATGAGGCTTCCCCGGTTCAAATGGAGGGCGTGGGCGAGGAAATCAAAATGGGAGGTAACAGCGAATATGTGAGCCCGGAGCCGGATGACGGTCTGACGCTGGGCGGCATGAACTGGCCCACTACATTATAATAAAAGGATGTGTACATGAAAATGAACGACAAATTTTTTCCGGAATTGTCCCGCCGCCTGAAGCGGGAGGGCATTTCCACCGGGCCGGTGGAGAAAGCCAGCCTTCCCGTCCTGGTGGAAGGGCGGCAGGCCATGTGGGTCCAGTCCTGGGGCGGGGTGATCTTCAACGCCGGGTCGGTGAACGACCCCGCCGTGGATCAGATCCACGACACCGTGGCCGAGATCAGCGCCCAGGTTTATGAGTACACCGAGGCCATGGCCGCCGCGCCGTCCCTCAAGGCGGTGGGGCTCCATGAGGACTTCCGCCTGCTGGCGGAGTTCAACGGCATCATCCTGGCCGGGCAGGAACTGGAGGCCGACTGGGGGTACAAGTTCGTCACCTGGCGGCGGAGTCCGGACCGCAAAGCAGTAAACGGGGGTGAGTATTTCGACGGCGGGCACTTCTATGAGGCCGCCAAGCTGGACTTTGCCTGCCGGGCGGGGCTGGTGGACGGGCACCGCCAGTTTACGGATGAGCAGCTTGTGGAGCTGTACCGCTGCGCCTGTGAAACGCTGGAAAGCGGATACCCTTTGACGAAGGAGCGGCGTGAAGTTCTGGAGCAGGCGGCGGAACAGATCGAGGGCAGCGTGGACGATCTGGATCACCGCGTCAGCCTGTCCAACCAGCGGGAGCTGGAGGCGGCTGACCAGCAGGCAGACAGGGGGCCGGAAATGGGGATGTCGCCGTGAGAGTGAGGTATAAGAAGAACCGAATGGTTCAATTCTACGAGTCCGAGTGCCTGACCACCATCCAGCGTGAGCTGCCTCCTGCCCTCACCGGGCCCGTTGAGCGGTGCGCGGGCTGCCCCTATCCTGGCCACGGCTTTGTCTGCTGGGGCGTGGGCAAAGATATCTGCATCCGAACCGAGGTCGCCCGGATCATGGCGCGGGACAAATCTGTTGGTTGTGCCGGGTAGCTTTCGGTGGCAGGTTGTGGTAATGTTGCTGTCAATATCCGTGAAGGGGGGGTGAGTCCATGGACAGGACAGGTTCAAAATACCAAGTGAATAGGTTCCGGCGCAAACAGCGTTTGGCCCCGCTTCGTCCGATGAAGCGGGGCATTTTTGTGCCCTGCCGGGAGATCCCCGGTTCAAAATTCAGAAAGAGGAAGTGACGAGATCATGAGTATCCATCAGGAATGGCTGAAATTCCTGCGGGATCAGTATCCCGTGGGCAGCCGGATCAAGCTGCGGGAAATGGGCTCGGATGACCCGTGCCCCATCAAGCCGGGTTCCATGGGTTCGCTCCAGTACATCGATGACCTGGGTACCTTCCACGTGGCCTGGGATGACGGGTGCGGACTGGGCCTGGTGATCGGGCAGGACTCCTTCTCGGTGTCCCCTCCGCCCCTCCAGACCCTCAAGCTGTATATGCCCATGACGGCGACCTACTACGATGAGGACGATCCGGAGCAGGACATCACGATGGACTCCCGGGAGGCCGCGCAGTACGCCCCCCAGATCATCAACGCTCTGCGAAGCGAACGGCGGTGGCTGGAGAACGAGGGCCCGGAGGAGGCGGAGCGCGGCCTGATGGCCTACTTTGACGGGCCGGACAGCGTGGATCAGAAGGTGCAGTCCTGTTTCTTCACCGCCGAGGTGCGGGACGGCCAGCTCTGGGGCGTGGCCAAGTGCAAGGTGCGGGGCGAGCTGACGCCGCTGGAGCTGAAGTGCCTGACCGATGAGATTGGCGGACAGGCCAGCGATGGCGTGGGCGAGAGCTTCGAGCAGCGTGAGATCCGGGTGGGCGATGGGTTGGAAATCTACGCCCACCTCTGGCAGAGCAAGGGCTGGAGCATCGTGCCGGAGCGGGATCGCTTCGACCCCCATTTTTCTGAGCGGCTGCCGGATATGTGCTTCACCGTTCTGCCGGAGGACGGCGCGCTGGCCTATATTATCAAGGGCGATGGGCTGCGGCGGTCTGAGGACAGCAGCGATAAGCCCGAGGTCAACCGCCATCTGGCAGACTGCTACAACAGGGAGTGGGGCATCAGCGAGGCCCAGGTGCGGGCGATGGAGGGCGGCTGCCAACACGGCTGGGATTCCCCCGCCGCTGACCCCAGGGCCTATGGGCAAACCCAGGCCCAGCCCCAGATTGGGGGGATGGATTTTGCGTAAGGTTTTTGAGGTAGAGCTGTCTTCCAAAAATGGTTGCACAGAACTGGCCCTGCCCGCCACCCGCTACGCCCTACTGGACGCAGTGGAGAAGCTGGAACTGAGGGAGGGGGAACGGCCCGACTGGGAGATCCTTCAAACCCCTGCCTGCCACAATATTTACCCCTATCTGGATCCCGCTGGCGGCACCCTGTCCGAACTGAACGCGCTGACCCAGCGGCTGGCCCAGCTCAATGAGAGGGAACACGCTGTCGTGGAGGGATTGGCAAAGCTCGCTCATGAGCAGGGGGAACGGCCCATTGCCCTGTCCCGGCTGATCGACTTGGCGTACAGCACAGACTGCTGCCACCTTGTGGAGGGCGTGGTCACCGATGCCCAGCTGGGCCGGTTCTGTACGGGAAACGGGTTTGTTCCGGAGGCGGAGGGCCTTTCGGATAAAGCATTCGAGCTGCTGGATTTCGCAAAGATCGGTCGGGAGTTCTGCGAAGCCGAGGGCGGCGTGTTCACCCGGGTTGGCTATGTCCAGCGGCGGGAGGAGCTAAAGCAGGTGTACAAAACCCTGGATCTGACGCTGAAAAAGCCGGACTATGCCATCCTGGCGGAGCTGGCCGATGGTACCCAAGTGAAGCTGCCCGCCCCGCTGGGCGAGACCCTGGCGGACGGGCCTGTCCAATGTGTAGACAGTGCCGCTCCCGGGCTCATTGGTCAGACCGCCATGGTGTCCACCCTGGATATGCTGGCTCGCCGCCTGACGGAGCTGGAGCTGGACGGTGAACTGACCAAGTACAAGGCTGTGCTGGCTGCCACCGGCTGCGAGGATATTCCCCAGGCCCTGGCACTGGCGGACGAACTGGACCGTTACCGCTTCGACCCGGAACCGCGCGAGCCGGACGAGGTGGCTGCCGGCCATCTGAAAGGACGGCTGCCGGAGGAGGAGCTGGCGGCGCTGCTGCCCAACGTGAGCCTGTACCGATATGGGCAGGCGGTGATGGAGCAGGGCGGCGGGAAGCTCACCGGGTATGGTTATGTCCAGCCCTCCATCGGCCCCAGCCAGAATATGGAGCAGGGACAGGAATCCGATGAAATGAGGATGATGTAAATTGAATGATTTTGACTACCTGGCCCAGCTCCCCGGCGAGGGGCGGGAACAGGACTGGATCAGGAAGCGGCTGGGGACGCTGAGTGTGCGGGAGGGCTATGCGCTGATCGCCGCAGTGACGGGCAGCCCGCCCGAAAACGCTGTCCAGGCCATCAACCGGCTCCAGTCTTTGGATGAGTACATGGTGTGCATAGACGCGGGCAGCTACGAGGCGCTGGGCAGGCGGTATCTGCTCAACGACACCAGGATGCCGGTGGACGCCCTGGCCTTCGCGGACTTGGAAGCGGTGGGGCGGCAGTATGAGGACAAACATCCCGGCTTGTTCATCGGGAGCTATTACGTTCAGTACCCGGATGCGTTCCCTGAGCAGGTCTACCGGTCCGGCATGGCCCTGCCCGCTGATGAGGGCTGGAGCGTCAAGGTGAAGCTGGCCTCCCCCGCTGTGCCCGAGGGGGTGTGGCTGCGGCTGCCGGGGTTGGATGAGTACGGCGATGAGAGCTCCACAGAGGAGGCGCTGGCCCTGCGGGAGCTGCGGGTCCGGCGCTGGGACGAGTGCGCCCTGGTGGACGCCCAGTGCGTCCTGCCTGAAGCAGGCGATTTGGTGGCCCAGTACGGCAATAACGTCGCGGATTTGATCTACGATGGTGTCCAGCTGGGATTCGTGCTGGAGCAGAAAGGCCAGGGTTCGCCCTCCTTTCAGGAACGGTACACCGCCGCGCTGGCGCTGGAGGGCTGCCATGACCTGAGACTGGCGCTGGACGTCAGTCAAAACCTCAACTGCTACGACTGGATGCAGCGCGCCGACCTGGAGGAGTCCGGCAGGCGAAAGCTGTTGGACATGGGCGTGACGGAGGAGCATATCCGTGCCAGCGGTATCAACCTGGCGGGCTACCGGGCCCACCTGTTGGAGCAGGAGGGCTACACAGCTACGGCGGACGGCTGGGGCTACATCCGGCGCAACGCCAACGAGTTCGGCTATCAATTCAGCACCCCCGCCCAGCTCCAGGAGGAGCCTGGGATGGCGATGCAATAACATTTGACAAGGGGCCGTTCTCCCGATGGGGACAATGGCCCCTTCTTTTTTGCGCCTTCGTGCCCCCTTTTCGGGAAAATGTCCCCCGAAAAAGGAGGACACCATGAAAGAAGAACTGCTGCTCGAATACCTCAAGACCGTGTGCCTCGGGCGGGGCCGCATCCAGAAAAGTGCCCAGATGGAGCGGGCGCTCCAGATCAGCGGCAACGAGCTGCGCCGCCTGGTCCACCGGCTGCGGAAACGGGGCGTCCCCATTGCCAGCAGCCGGGACGGCTATTTCTACGCCGTGACTGCGGGAGAGGTCTACACCACCATCCGGCAGCTCAGGCAGATGGCCTGTGGGCTGGAAAAAGCCATCGCCGGACTGGAGGGCTCGCTGGACAAGTTTGGCCCTGGGGGTGGTGATCCCTGAAAAGCTTCATCCCCTGGGTGGGCGGCAAGGGGAAGCTGCTGTGGCTGATCGACCGTCTGGCCCCCGCCAGCTATGCCCGCTTCGTGGACGTGTTCGGCGGCAGCGGCACCGTCACCCTGGGCCGACCCCTGCGCCGGGGCTGCGCTGAGGTCTACAACGACTTCAACAGCAGCCTCACCAACCTGTTCTGCTGTGTGAAGGAGCGCCCCATGGCCCTGCTCCGGGAGCTGGGCTTCCTGCCCCTGAACGCCCGGGACGATTTCAACGTGCTTTACAGGTTCTTCTCCCGGCAGGAGTTCACAGAGGACTATCTGGCAGAGGAGCTGGAGCTGACCCAGGTCTTTTTGGAACCGCCCCAGGAGGAAATGATCCACCGCCTGATGCTGGAGCGCACACCCCGGGGCGATGTGCGCCGGGCGGCGGGCTACTTCAAGCTGGTTCGGTACAGCTTCAGCGGCGGGGCCAGCGCCTTCGCGGGCCGTCCCTGCGACCTGCGCCGCTTCTTTTACCTGGTCTGGGAGTGCTCCCGCAGACTGAAGGATGTGGTGGTGGAGAACAAGGATTTCGGGGAGCTCATCGCCCAGTACGACCGGGCGGACACCTTTTTCTATTGCGACCCGCCGTACTTCAACGCCGAGTGCTACGAGGTGGCCTTCCCCAAGACCGACCATATCCGGCTCCACGACACGCTGACACGGTGCAAGGGGCTGGTGATGGTGTCCTACAACTACTGCCCCTTCATCTGCGATCTGTACCGGGATTTTTACATCTTCCACACCACGCGGCCCAACAGCATGTCCCAGACGGCGGGCAGCGAGTACGAGGAGGTGGTGATGACCAACTACGACCCCCGCGCCCTGGGCTCGGACCGGGGCTGGCAGCTCGACCTGTTCCAGCGCGGCGAGGACAGAGGCGGCGGAGGAACGTATCAGCTGATCCATGAACCAACGAAAATCGAGGAGGAACACGAACATGAAGAATCATAATCGGCAGAAGGAGCTTACGCTCCCCGGCGAGGTCGTGGATATCTGCGGCTTCGACCCCGGCGAGGTCCTGGGTTTCCGGGTGGAGAAGGACTTGCTGGTGGCGGTGCCCGCGAGCATGACTGCGCTGCAAACGGTCCGCGCCATCGACGCCCTGGCCTGTCTGGCGGGGGAGTTCCTGGGCAAGCTGAAGGACGCCTGCGGCCCCTGCGAGGGCTGCCCGGACGGGTGCCCCTATGAGGGGATGTATGGGCCGGAAGCGGAGCTGTCCGAGGAGATCCGGGCGGAGATGGGTATCCCGGAGGGAAACAAGCTCCATGTGGAGGTGCGCGACGGCGTGGCCCACATCACTGACGGCGGGCAGCGGCACGACATCACCGACGTCCCCCCGGCGGTGCGGCGGATGCTGGAGGGGATGGGGGCGTGCGCGGGCGGCCTGGATGAGCTGATGATGCTGGACAGCGGGGTGGTCCATCATGGCTGAGGCGCTGTACCCCTATTCCCGGGAGGAAGCCAAGCGGGAGGGCGAGCTGGAGCGATGGAGGGAAAGCCACCGGGCCAATATTTCCTGCGCCAGAAACCTCAGCGGCCTCATCGACACCCACGCGCGGCAGGGCCAGCTGGAGCCGGACACCGCCCAATTTGCCCTAAAGCAGTGGGGGGTCCTCCGGGTGCAGTTCGTGCTGTCCAATACCCTGTGCGGCGCCAGCACCCAGGAGTTCGACCCGGACGCCCTCCACTGGGCGCGGACGGCCTGTGTCCCGCCCGATAAAACCAACGGCGAGTTCAAAATCCGGGCGGACAGCACCCTGCTGGCCCAGTTTGTCCAGCAGGTCCACGCCGAGTACCAGGAACTGGGGATGTTCGGCCCGGAACACTGCGGCGGCGCGGATCAGGATTTCACCGGGAAGGTGCTGGTCCTGCGCCCGGACAGGATGAAGGACGAGTGCTGGTCTGCCCAAAACCAGTTGTGGCTTGGTGAAATGGGCTTTGGCTGCTCCCCCACCGCCAGCGGACGGGCGGTGTACGCCACCTGCCTGGGCGATGGAGAGAAAACCCGCTGGAATCGAGCCGATTTCCTGGGTGTGCTGGATGAACAGCATCTGCCGGACTGGGCGGCGGAGAAGCTGGCGGAGCTGCGCGGCACCACCCAGAAACAGGCTGATCACAGCCAGGAACGGACGGACAGCCCCGCCCAGGACGGCATGGAACTGAGGTGATGGCCATGTTGCAATTCTACGTGGTGGATAATCTGTGGAAGGGAACGCTGGACATCCATCATTTTCGGTCCCTGCCCGATGCCATCCGGGCTTACAGAACCCTGCCCGCCGCCAACCAAAAGGCCCTGGGCCTCCAGAGGGGCACAGACTCCATCGACCTGGTGCAGTGTCTGCCGCTGTTCCCCAATGACCGGGAGGGCGAGGACGTGATGGCGCTGCGGTTCCTGGAGTTCCCGCTGTGGAAGTCCGACCCCCAGATCATGGAGGCGGCCCAGGAGCTGGCCTCCCGGCTGCACATCCGCTACTGCCAGTACCGGCGCTGCATCATCCCCGCCCCGGACCGGGACAAGCTTCCCCGCGCCCTGCGGGATCGGTACCTGTGGCCCGATGAGCCCGGCGACCTCAACACCGCCGCACAGTGGCTTTATGTGGCAGGGGCGGGCAGGCTGTCCGCCGCAGAATTTAAGCGGCGCTTCCGCGCCAGTCAGGATGCCGCCCAATATCCCCTGGTCACCCACATCAGCGCCCACGGCATGGATGGGCGGGGCAATTACAAGTCCCTGCAAGTGAATCCGTGGGAATTTCACCTGTTGGCGCGCCGCTCCCAGGAGCGGCTTGACCAAAATAAGAATGAAAAGAGGAAGAATCATGAAGCGTAAAATCATCCCCACCCTGCTGGCGCTGGCCCTCACCGCCTCGCTGGCCCCCACTGTACTGGCGGCTGTGCCGCCCACCCCCTGCTACCCCACGTCCGTCTCCCGGAGCGAGGACGGCGCCCAGATCCGCAAGGTGTACGACCTGGGCCCCCAGGACGACCCCGCGGGCATTTCCCGCTCCGACTTCCAGCAGGAGGGCTTCCATTACACCCTCACCGACCTGCTGAAGCAGGAGTTCCCGGAGCGGGAGGAGCGGTTCCACACCGAGACCGTCACCCTGGACAGCAAGTCCAAGGACATGGAGTCCGTGCTGGCCCTGCTGCCCGCCCAGCGGGAGTTCACCACCGAGGACGGGCTGACGGGCACCCTGTCGCTGAAGCTGGACACCGTCCAGGTGGATGTGGCGGGCTACGGCAGCTCCACCCGGCAGGTGTCCGCCACCCGTTCCTATCCCAGCCTGGCTGGGCAGGACACCTCCTACATCCCCAAAGAGATCACGGACAACGGGCGCACCCTGGAGCTGGCTTCAATCGACTGGCAGACCGACAACACCGCCAACGAGGACGGTTATGCCGTGGGCGACCGCTTCACCGCCATCGCCACCTACACCGGCAGCGCAACCAGCTCCTACGTGAAGGGCTACGTGGTCACCGCCGAGTACAGCGGCACGGTCAGCCGCATCGCCCTGAACAAGGTGCGGTATGTGGCCATTTTCGAGGGCACGCCGCTGGTGCCCGCAGAGCCCAACCCCACGCCCGAGCCCAGCGCCGACGTGCAGGAGCCCGCCGCGCCCGTCCGGTTCCACTGGGGCTATGTGCTGGTGCCCTTGGGCGTGGTCGCGGCCATCGGCGGCGGCACCGGCGTGGCCCTGTTCATCAAGAAGCGCCGCGAGGGCGGCTATGAAACCGAGGAGGACAGCCAATGAAGAAACTGAAAACCCTGCTTTCCACCATGCTGTGCCTGTGTACCATGTGCGCGCTGGCGCTCCCGGCCCATGCTTTGGAGTATAACATCAACGCCCCCGACAATCCCGAGTATGGGAAACCTACCTCCTTTGAGCCGGTGGTCACCGCCGATGGCGGGGCCATGAAGAACGAGGACGTGTCCAAGAACGCCGCCCTGATCCCGCCTGGCTTCGGAACGCCCTCCAGCTATATGCTGAACACCGGGGAGTACCTGACCCCCAACCTGGTCCCCTCCCAGATGGCGGGGGCTGGGCAGGTGAACGGCAACGTGGCTGTGGTCACGCCCCCTGCTTCCGGCAGCACTACCACTGTCCCCGGCACCACGGGCGTCTATCCCATCACCGATACCAGCACCTCCCCCTCCACCACGCCGGGCTTTACCGAGGTCACCAGCGATCTCTATTACAGCGATGGCAGCCTGGGCACCCTGAAGATCCCCTCCATCGGCCTTATCGTCAAGGTGTTCGAAGGTACGGGAAGCGCCCCGCTCCTCAAGGGCGCGGGCCACTTCGAGGGCACCAGCATCTGGGCAGGAAACGTGCCTGTCGCGGGCCACAACCGGGGGGTACGCAACGATTTTGGCAAGATCCATACCCTGAAGGTAGGCGATACCATCACCTTCACCACCAAGCTGGGCACACGCGCCTATGCTGTCACCGGCGTGTCCAAGGTGTCCGTCAATGACGTCAGCGGCCTGGAACCCACCGCCGCCAACATGGTAACGCTGTATACGTGCGTCAACGACCAGCCCGCCTACCGCTGGCAGGTCACCGCCGTGGAAACTGTGTAATATGCTTCGTTTTGGCCCCGCTTTTTCTCCATAGTTCGCTTCAAAAGTTGTAGCTTTCTTCCTGTTTCTTCGGTATTGTGTTGCTTGACACAAGCACACAAATTTTTAAGGAGGAACAGTTATGGGCAGGACAAAAGAAGCGGTTTTTATGGGGATCGGCATCCTGGCGGGCCTCGCCCTCAGCGGCCCCGCCGCCCAGGCGGCGGCGGAGGCCCTCACCGCCCGCCCCACCACCCAAACCTTCTATGTCAGCGGGCAGCGGGTGGAGTTCGAGGCATATCAGATCCATGGCAACAACTTCGTCAAGCTCCGGGACATTGGCAGGGCGGCGGACTTCGGCGTGACCTATGACGCCGACACCAACACCGTCCATATCGACCCGGACGCCCCCTACACCGAGGAGGTGACCGCCCCTGTCCAGCCCTTACCATCCACGCCCGCCCCCCAAGCCATCACGGAGGAAAGCGTACAGGCTGTAATCAAAGGACTCCGGGATATTTACCCCACCGGCTCCGTCTACCCTACGCCCTACCGCTCCACCAGCGGCGGGCCATATGGCCGGGGCATCCACTGCTCCGGCTGGGCTACCCTGTGTTCCGACGCCGCCTTCGGGGACCTGCCCTGGCGGCGGGTGGAACAGCCAGCCTGGGATCAGATCCGCCCCGGCGACCTGGTGCGGTACGACACCGAGACCTCCGGCCATGTGGTGGTGGTTCTGGACAAGACTGGCGAGTACATCAAAGTCACCGAGAGCGGGACGAACAACAAGACCCGCTGGGGCGGGCAATACTTCCGCTGGTGGCTGGAGGAGCAGCCTGGTTATACCCTCTACACCCGCTACCCCAACTGAATACATCATCAAAAAACTGGCCGGACTGTGGAAGCAGTCCTCCTCCCGAAAGGCGGGGCCGGGCTGCTTACGCGGCCCGGCCCCCGTCATTTCAAGGAGGAATCGCTTTGAAAAACAAGATCATCAACCGCGCCCTGTCCCTTCTGTTGGCACTGGTGTGCATCCTGGGCGTCCTGCCCCTGTCCGCCTTCGCCGCTGAAGGGCTGGACAGCGCCCCCGGCTCCATCACCCAGAAGTCCTCCGCCTACATGACCATCGGTGGGAAATCCGTGCGTTACAAGGCGGCCAGCAGCACCATCAACAACGTGGGCCTGCCCTATGTGTTCAACGAGCAGGTTGATGTGCCCGGCTTCGGCGCCACCCGCGCCCTGTGCGCCTATCAGAAGGGCACCCTGGGCCCCGCCGCCAACGGGCAGAAGTGGAACTTCAAGAACGAGGCGGACAGCGCCTCGCTGAAGGTTCTGCTCACCTACATCTACTCCTGTACCTACGGCGATTTCACCGCCGCGGGCAATGCCCGGGGGCTGGAAACCTGGACCCAGTATTGGTCCGATATTTGGTTCCTCGTGGCCCAGGCAATGAGCTGGTACTACGAACACGGCATCATCATCGACGTCAACTCCAACCGGGAGGGGTTCATCGAGCAGGCCGCCGAGGAATTTGTGGCGGCGATGAAACTGTACCATGAGACCTACGGCCAGTCCTCCTGGATCAAGGATTGGAGCAAAATCGGCACCCACAGCATCATCGACAGCAGCGACGGCGGCAAAACCGGCTATTCCGCCTACGACTACATCGCCACCGGGGTCAACATGGTGCTGGAACACCCCGAGTATTTCCACGACTACCACCTGTGGATCTATGAGTGGGACAAGTCCCAGCCCTGGAAACTGGCGGGCCAGTCCGGCACCCCCATGCAGCACCTGCTGGTGGCTGTCCCCGGCCCGGACGATGACAGCGACCCCCTCCAGATGACGGTGAAGAAACTGGAAGCGGGCACCAACAAGCCCCTGTCCGGCGTGACCTTTACCGTGGAGAGCGCGGACGGCTCCGGCGACTTTTCCGTTACCCGGCAGACCGGCGCGGACGGCACCATCACCCTGACCTCCGAGGCGGACAACCTCACCGCGGGGCAGTACACCATTACGGAGGAGGACGTGCCGGAGGGTTACGTGGCCCAGACCGCGTCCCAGACCGTGACGGTGATGCCCAACAATTCTGTCAGCAACACCTTCACCTTCTACAACGAGCCAACCACGACAACCACTACCCCCGGTACCGGCTCCATTAGAAAAGTTGACGCGGACAACCCCACCGTGGGCATCCCCGGCGCGGTCATCCGCATTACCTCCGTCAAGCTGGACGATGGCGGCAGCTTTTTCGGGGAGTACGTCACCAAGGACGGCGGCTATATTCTGAAAGAGGATCTGGACTTCTCCAAACTACCCACCGGGGCGTTTTTGGCGGAGGAGATCACCCCACCGGAGGGCTTCATCCTCAGCTCTGACGTGTCCAAGGTCAAGCAGCCCTTCGTGTGGGACGGCAAAACCGATGTCAGCCTGGTTTTTGAAAATTCGGCCAAGGTCAAGGTCGTGCTGAAGAAGGTGGACGAGGGTGGCCAGCCCTTGGCCGGGGCCATTTTTTTGGTGCTGCGGGACGGCCAGATTATCTCCACCGAGGAGACCCAGGCGGATGGCACCATCACCGTCAGCAACGTCACCGAGGGCCACTATGAGTTTGTGGAGGTGTCCGCCCCGGCTGGCATGGACTGCGACAAATCCCCCGTTGGCGTCCATGTGGACGCTGAGGATCTCCAGGGGGAGCAGACCATTGTGGTCACCAAGGTCAACCATCACAAGCGGTCGCTGACGATCTCGAAGCGGGACGCGGAGAGCGGTGAGCCCATCCCCAACACCAGCTTCCACATCCGGGGCGTGAACCTGGGCTATGAGAACGATGTGGTCACCGGGGCGGACGGCAAAGCGGTGCTGGAGTCCATGCCCAGCGGGTGCTATGAGATTGAGGAAACCGCTGTCCCCTCCCCGTGGATCCTGGACACCAACAACCGCAAGACCGTCTGGATCGACAGCGGGAAGGACAAGGACATCGTGGTGGATTTCGTCAACAGTACCCGGCCCGGCATCCGGCTCCTGAAGCTGGATGGGCAGACGGGGAAGCCGGTCAGCGGGGCCACTTTTTTGATCGAGGAGGTCAACGGCGGCTTCTCGGACCGCCGCCAGACCGACAAGGACGGGCTCATCGTGCTGGAGGGCAAGGACGGCGTCCGGCCCGGCGCCTATAAAATTTCTGAGGTGGCGGCGGCCCCGAACTACGTGCTGGACGATACCGTCCACGTGGTCCAGCTGGAAGAAAACCGCACCACCACCATCGAGCTGACCAACCTGGTCAAGCCCACCCTCAAAATTCTGAAGGTGGATTCCATCACGAAGAACCCCGTGGCCCACGCCAAGTTCCAGATCTGGCGGGCCTCCGGCGAGACCAAAACCGGGGACTATCATGACCTGGGCACGTTCTATTCCAATGAAAACGGCGAGATCGTGCTGGAGCACACCGACCCCGGCTGGTTCAAAATTTCCGAATTGGAAGCCCCCTCCGGGTACTCCATCAAGCAGGCGGATCACGAGTTTTATCTGGCCGCTGGCGAGACCAAGACCGTCCAGGTGGAGAATATCCCCCTGTCCGCATTGGTGGTGTATAAATATGACCGGATCACCGGGGAGCCGGTTGAGGGCGCCATTTTCCAGGTGAAGTACCTGTCCGGGACTTCCGGCACGGGCGGCACCGTCATCGGCACCTACCGGACGATGAAAAACGGATCCTTTACCGTCACCGGCCTCCAGGCAGGGGCCTATATCGTTGAAGAACTTGCCAGTGACAGCGGCCACATCGTGGACGCCGCGCCCCAGACGGCCTACATTTCCGGCAAGCAGCAGGACGTGGTGCAGCTCTATTTCGGGAATTCCCCCAAGTCCTCCCTCCTGATCTCCAAGGTGGACGCCCGGGACGGCACCCCGCTCAGTGACGTGGAATTTTTGGTCACCACCAGCGATGGCGCCCTTCTGGGCAACGCCAACGGGAAGTACGTGACGGACCGCGCGGGCACCATCCTGATTGAGAACCTGGACCCCAACCTGACGCTGGTGGTGAAGGAAACCCGCCAGAAGGAGGGCTACCTGCTGGACGATGCACCCCAGACCATCAAAACAAAGCCCGGGGAGACGGTAAAGCTGGAATTCAGGAACAAAAAGCTGGGGAATTTGGTGATCCACAAGCTGTCCAGCGCCGACAAATCCCCCATTGAGGGGGCCCAGTTCAAATTGACCTACGCGGACGGCAAGGTGGTGGACGCGGCGGGCGGCCAGCTCTCCTCCAACGGCCTGTATACCTCGAATAAGGAGGGCCAGATCGTCCTGTCCGGGATCACCGGCACCATCATCTGCACTGAGGTGTCCAGCGCCCCCGGCTATGCCATCGACCCCAACACCCGCAGCCAGACGGTGGTGGTGAACCCGGACGGTGACACGCAGAGCCTTTATTTTTACAACACGCCCCTGTGCTCCCTGACGCTGTCCAAGGTGGATTCCGTCACGGGGAAGCCCCTCCCCAACACCACCTTCACCGTGAAGTACGCCAGCGGCGAGCTGGTCGGGCGGTATACCACCGGGCGGGACGGGACGGTCACCGTCAGCGGCCTCCTGCCCGGCTCCACCGTGGTGGTAACGGAGTACAAGGTGCCGGACACCCACGTCCTCAACACCACGCCCCAGACGATCACGCTGAAAAGCGGGGCCAACACCGTCACCAGCGGCGGCACGGGCGCTGTCACCCCCGGCACGGGCGGCGGCAACGGCCTGGATTTCGAGAACGATCCCAAGATGACCCTCACGATCCGGAAGTACATCAAAGGGACCAACCGGGAGCCGCTGGCTGGGGTGTGCTTCAAGGTGACCGAGGGCAGCGGCACGCCCGTGGGTTCCGGCGACGGCACCTTCTACACCAACTCCGCGGGCGAGATCGTGATTGAGGGGCTGGAGCCCGGTACTACCGTCACCGCCCGTGAGATCGCCACGGTGGAGGGCTTTGTCTTGGACGGCGAGCCCAAGACCATCAAGATCAAGGCGGGGGAAAGGGCCCCTGAGCTGATCTTCTGGAACGAGCGCGCCGGGACCCTCGTGATCCAGAAAAAGGACAAGGTCAGCGGGAAACCCCTGGCAAATGTGCAGTTCCATCTGACCTACGCGGACGGCTCCTACGTGGACTACGACAACGGCCACCTGTCCTCCAAGGGACTGTATCAGACGGACGCCAACGGGGAGATCCGGATCTCTGGCATCACCGGCACCATTATCGCAAAAGAGGTCAAGAGCTTGCCTGGGTACTCTATCGATCCCGCTACCCAGACCCAGACGGTCCAAGTGAACCCCAATGACACGCAATATCTGGTATTTTATAACGCCCCGGCTGGCAACTTCGAGCTCATCAAGGTGGTGGAGGGGAACAAGGAAAAGCGCATCCCCAACGTGACCTTCGAGATTCGCCGCGCCGATGACGATGCCCTCATCGACACCATTACTACGGACAGCGAGGGCCGCGCTACGCTCCAGTTGGAGGCGGGCAATTATTACGCCGTGGAAACCGAGTGCCCCAAGGAGTACCGGCTGGACTCCACCCGCCACACCTTCAACATGAAGGACGGCAAAAACACCACTTTGACGGTGGAAAACAAGGCTTTTTCAGGGATTTTGATTCACAAAACCGATTCTGTCACCGGCGAGGGCCTTTATGGAGTGGATTTCCTCCTCTATGATAGCGCGAACCGGCCTGTGGGTCAATACACTTCGGACGATCAGGGCTATGTATATATCGAGGACCTGACGGACGGCGGGCGCTACTACCTGCGCGAATTGGAGAACGAAGGCTATATCCCCGACACCCAGCGCAAGACGGTCTACGTCAAGGCGGGCGAGGTCACCCTCATTGAGTGGCAGAACACCCCCATTACAGGTCAGATCCAGATCAAAAAGACCTCCGAGGACTACAACTCCATGAACGGCTGGCCCGCGGGCACCCCCATCCCCGGCACCGAGTTCGAGATCTATCACTACCGCACCGGGAATCTGGTGGACACCGTCCGCACGGACAAAAACGGCGTGGCCGTGTCCAAGCCCCTGCCTCTGGGCCGGTACAAGATCGTGGAGTCCAAGGCCGCGGACCATTACGGCCTGGACAAGACCCCCATCGAGGCGGAGATCGAGCACGCCGGGCAGATCGTCAAGGTGGCCATGACCAACAAGGCCCTGTCCACCAACGTCAGCATCAAAAAGACCGGCTACGCCGAGGTCATGCCGGGCCAGGGCATCCGGTACACCTTCAGCGACATTGGCAACAACTCCACCACCGCGCTCACCTCCTTCTACTGGAGGGACACGCTGCCGGTACAGGCGGTGCGGCTGTACAAGATCTTTACCGGAACCTACAACGCCCCCGGCAATTATAAGGTGGTGTACAAGACCAACCTGAGCAATGGCGAGTACCGCACCATGTACGACAACCTGTCCACGGCGAAGAATTACACGCTGGACGCCTCCCCCACCGCCCTGGGCCTGGCCTCCAACGAGTATGTCACCGAGTTTATGCTGGTGTTCGGCGTGGTGCCCGCCAACTTCCGCCAGGTGGAGGCCCCCAAGGTGGACTGCAAGGTGCTGTCCACGGTGAAGGGCGGCAGCAGCTTCACCAACGCCGCCGATGTGGGCGGCGTGTACAACGGCCAGTGGATCCAGGCGGTGACCCGCTGGACCACCAAGGTCTACGGCAAGCCCATCATTCCCTCGCTCCCCAAAACTGGCTATTAAGCCAAAGAAATGGAGGGCCACCCATTCGGGTGGCCCTCCCACACCTGATAGGAGGAAAACAATATGAAAAAGTCCCGTATCCGTATCTA
Organism: uncultured bacterium; assembly: GCA_947571605.1. Taxonomy (GTDB): domain Bacteria; phylum Bacillota; class Clostridia; order Oscillospirales; family Oscillospiraceae; genus Enterenecus. The sequence continues at coordinate 70,589 of CANOYV010000002.1, forward strand.
TCCTATGCTCCTGGCCCTGCTGCTGTGCGCCCTGTGCTGCGCCCCGGCGTTCGCTGCCTCCAGCGGCGGCTCCGGCGTGGCCGACGTGGTGGAAAGCACCTGGAAGGACGCCGCGGGCCAGATCAAGACCGTGGTGGACAACGTGGTCTTCCCCGCCCTGGACATGATCCTGGCCATCGCTTTCTTCGGCAAGCTGGGGATGGCCTACTTCGATTACCGCAAGCATGGCCAGTTCGAGTGGGCCGGTCCCGCCATCCTGTTTGCCTGTCTGGTCTTTGTCCTCCTGGCTCCCACCTATATCTGGACCATCATCGGCATCTGACCGCTCAGTGCCCCGCCAGCTTCATCAGCCCTTTTTTGAGACAGGTAGTCAGGTCCACCCGTTTCACATCATCAATATCCTCAAAGGCAATGAGGACGATACTGCCCAGACGGCCCAAAATCTCGCCCTTTCCAAACTGCGTATGCACCACCTCGGACCCAGCCATAAAGTCCTCCTGCTGCTTCGCCAGTTGGGCCGGGGTGGGGCCGCTGTCATAATCCTGGCGCTTTGCCTTGGCCTTTTTCGGCTTGGGCTGGGGGATAAACTGGGGCTCGGCGGCGGGCCGCTCCTCGCCCAGAAGCTGGTCAATGAAGGTATGTCCAGCACCAGCGGGCTCCCCAAACTTGCCCTCATAGCACAGCAGATCCAGCTCCCGCTTGGACCGGGTGGCCCCCACATAGAACAGCCGCCGCTCCTCCTCCAGCGCGGACCTTCCCTCGTCATCGTAGGGGAACGGGTCTGAGGGGAAGGTGCCGTCCACCGCGTCGATCAGGATCACCCGGTCGTATTCCAGCCCCTTGCTGGCGTGGATGGTGGACAGCACAAAGGGGCAGGCGGGGTCGGGCTCCATGCCCTCGATGGTGTCCTTCAGTTCCCGCAGACGCAGGAGAAACTCCCCCGTCACCGGGGTCTGGTTGGCCAGGGACAGCAGCACGTCCAGCCGGGTGGTGTCCATCTTCTGCTCTCGCAGATAGTCCCCGTAGCCCATGAACTTCACCAGCCGCTGGATGGCGGCGAAGCTGGCGAGCTGGGGAAATTTGGAGTAGTAGGTCTGGAGCGCCCGGAGTTTCCCGTACTGCCAGGGCTCCAGTCCCTCATTGGCCAGCAGGCGGTCGAACACCGACTCATCCTCGGCCATGCCACGGAGCATCCCCGCCAGCACAGGCTTTTTCACCTTGAAGTCGAGCTTATAGTAGAACCGAAGGAACTTTTCCCAGTCGGAATCGTTGAAGGCGAACTCCAGCATATCGGTGATGTCCCGGACGACGGGGCTGGTGAAGAAGAAGCCCTCCCGCTGGCGGCAGGCGTAGGGAATACCCTCCTGCTCCAGCAGGTCGATAAGGGGCAGGGCGCTGTCATTGTTGCGGTAGAGGACGGCGGTCTGCTCCTTGCAGTTCCGCGCCACCTTCAGCAGATAGCGGTACTGCCGGTTGTAGTCCGCCAGCGCCACCTTCCTGATGGGCGCCCCCTGGGGGTTGTCCGTGCGCATATGCTTGGGATGGCGGCTCTCGTTGCGCTGGATGAAGGCGTCCGCCGCCTCCACGATGGACTTGGTGGAGCGGTAGTTGGTCTCCATCATCAGCACCTTGGCCCCTGGATAGGTATTCTCAAACTCCAGCAGGGCCTGGGGCCAGGCCGCCCGGAAGCCGTAGATGCTCTGGTCCTCGTCCCCCACCATGAAGATGTTGCGGGATTTGGAGGCCAGCAGGCGCAGGATGGCGTGCTGAATTTTGGACGTGTCCTGGGCCTCGTCCACACAGAGAAAGGGCCAGCGGTGCTGAAAGTGGGCCAAAATATCCGGATATTGCCGGAAAATGCGGTAGGTGAACACCATCTGATCGTCAAAATCCATGAGATGGTTTTTCAGCAGGAACGCCTGGTAACCCTTGTAGACGGCGGGAAAATCCATGCCGTCTACCCTTTGGGCCTCCACCTCGGCGTCAGAAAGCATCATGTTCTTGCAGAAGGTGATGTGGGTGCGGGCCTCCTTCACCTGCTGGTCTGAAGGGTACCCGCCCCCGCCCTTGGACAGCAGCTCCCGGACCACAGCGTTGAGCCGGGCCTCATCGTCCGCCAGGGCGAAGGGCTGGGCGCCCTTTTTGCCCGCGTAATAGCGGATGGCCACCGCGCACAGGCCGTTGATGGTGCGGAAGGTGAGCTTGTCCGCGTGTTCTTCCTCGAAAAAGCGGATGAACCGGGCCTTCATATCGCGGGTCGCGGCCACCGTGTATGTAACGGTGAGGATGTTCTCCGGGCGGATGTTTTTGCAGTAGATCATGTACCCCAGCCGGGTGACCAGCACAGTGGTCTTGCCGCTCCCAGGCACCGCCAGGAGCAGCACCGGGCCGTCCACCTGCCGCACCGCCGCCTCCTGCTGGGGGTTCAGGCGGATGTGGTATTGGGTCTTGAACTCGCTGTAGGTCATAGGCTCGCCCCCGCTCCATTGGCGCAAATGCCCCCAGCACCGAATGCCGGGGGCATCATTATATCACAGAGAGAGGTGAATGTCATTTTTATTTGGGATTTTGTCGCGTCCACCATCCTGGACGAGCTGCTGGATTGGGCGTACAGCCAGGCGGTGGGCTTCCTGGGCGCGTTTTTCGCCCTCATGGGCAACATGGGGGTGGAGCTGTTTGACCTGCCCTGGGTGCAGGCCATGGTCACGTTTTTCAACCAACTGGGCTGGGCCCTGTTCGGGGTGAGCCTGGTGGTGTCCGGCTTCGAGTTCGGCATTGAGTATTCCTCGGGCCGGGGCAATCTCCGCCACACCGCCATCAACTGCCTCAAGGGGTTCATGGCGGTGAGCCTGTTCTCCACCGTCCCCGTCCGGCTCTACGCCCTGTCCGTATCGCTGCAGGCCAGCTTCACCGCTGGCATCACCGGGCTGGGCGACATCGGGGCGCTGGGGCAGAACCTGATCGCCAAGCTCACCACCCCGGATGGGCTCATCGCCTCCGGGGTGGATTTCATTTTTAATGGGCCGTCCTTCAACCCCATCATGATGCTGTTCTGCGTGATCCTGATGGCCTACGCCGTGATCAAGGTGTTTTTCGCCAACCTGAAGCGGGGCGGTATCCTGCTCATCCAGATTGCGGTGGGGGCGCTGTATATGTTCAGCGTCCCCAGGGGCTACAGTGACGGCTTCACCCAGTGGTGCAAGCAGGTAATCGCGTTGTGCCTCACCGCTTTTTTGCAGGCCACCATCCTGGTGGCGGGGCTGATGGTGTTCAACGACCACGCCCTGCTGGGGCTGGGGCTGATGCTGTCCGCGGGGGAAGTCCCCCGGATCGCCGGGGCCTTCGGGCTGGACACCTCCACCCGCGCCAGCCTGACCTCCGCCGTCCACACCGCCCAAATGGCGGTGAATACCACCAAGGTCATTGCCTCGGTGGTGAGCAAATAATCCGGAAGGAGTGATACAGAAAATGATAGATCAGCTTAAAACTTTGCAGGAGCGGCTGGATCAGAATTACAACAGCTATCTGATCCAGCTCCGGACCAAGACTGCCGATGAGCTGATTATACTGGCACCGGAAATTACCGCTGCCCAGCAGCTCAAAGAGGAATTGGTAGAAGCCTGTACAGATGAGACTGCTGCCTTTCTTATCCAGTTCGACGATCCGCTGGAAGTGATGCTCGGCTACTGGGAGGCTGAAATCACAGGCTATGACCACAGCGGCGAAATTGGGCATATGATCTGGGAAATTCAAAATAGAGAGTTGGATGCCAAAGAGGACTCCCATGTGGAGGAGCAGCGCCAGCCCCACGGTCCTACAATGGATGCGCCATGTTAACCATGGGCTCCCTATTCGATGGGATCGGCGGCTTCCCGCTGGCGGCGGTGCGCAACGGGATCACCCCCGTCTGGGCCAGCGAGATCGAGCCGTTCCCCATCCAGGTGACCAAAAAGCACTTCCCCGGCATGATCCATGTGGGGGATATCACCAAACTGGACGGGGCCAACCTGCCCCCGGTGGACATCATCTGCGGTGGCAGCCCATGCCAGGATCTTAGCGTTGCCGGTACCCGTTCCGGCCTCGCAGGGGCCCGTTCCGGGCTTTTTATGGAACAAATCCGTATTGTAAAGGAGATGAGAGCGGCAGATGTGCAAAGAGGGAGAACAGCTCGTTTTATTCGACCTCGGTTCCTCGCTTGGGAAAACGTGCCCGGCGCTTTCAGCTCGGGAACCCCGAAGGGGGAGGACTTCCGGATCGTCCTCGAAGAAATCTGCAAAATTAATTGCGATACCGTTTCTATCCCTCGACCTTACCCCTGGCCATGGCAATTTGCTGGGCGAATCATACTGGGAACTTCTTTCTCCCTGGCTTGGCGGGTCATGGACGCTCAACACTGGGGTCTCGCCCAGAGAAGGGCGCGTATCTTCCTTATCGCAGATTTTGGAGGACTCACCGCCCCGCAAATATTATTTATCCCGGAAAGCCTGCCTGGGTATCCTGCGCCGGGCCCGTGAGCGGGGCAAGCCCCTGCCGCCCCAGCTGGAGGCCGCGCTGAAAGCACAGGCGGGGCTGACGGTGTACCTCACGCCGCTGGAGCCGCCGCTGGCATTCCATATGAATCAGAGGGACGAGGCCATCGACCTGGGGGAGACCGCCGGGGCGCTGATGGCAACTAACAATATGCAGATGCAGACATTCGTCACAGCCTTTGCAACAAATCAGAGGGATGAAGTCCGTGACCTGCATGACGTGGCAGGGGCGCTTTCGGCGCAGCCTGGGGTAAAACAACAAACTTATGTGGCTGGCTGCCTCAATCCCTGGGATACCCAGCAGACCCGCGTTTTCACACCGGAGGGCACCGCGCCAACGCTGGCAGGGGCAGACGGCTGTGGTGGCCGGAATCCGGGAGGGTTGGTGTTTGATGCCGATGAGGCGGAGCCAAGAACGTGCCTCACCCCCTGGGACACCCAGCAGGCCCGGATCACCGCACCGGAGGGCGTGTCCCCCACCATCAACAGCGGCGAGGCCAAACCGGGCGGGCGGGTCTTTGCCGCTGGCTTCTGTGCGGGGGCGGGGCCGTCTGCCGGAGGGATCGGATACCATGAGGAGCTGGCCCCCACCCTGAAGGCCGCGCCCAGCGGTAACATGATGCCCTCAGTGTTGTGCCTGACCGACCATGGCGGGCAGCGCATGGATCTCACCCAAAATATGACGCCCACCCTCCGGGCACAGATGGGCGCCCATCTGCCCTTGATCTGCCTGAACGACCAGGGTGGCGGTGTCATGTCCTGCTCGGAAAATATTGCGGGGACGCTCCGGGCGCAAGAGCATGGGCACCAACCGTTAGTTTTTGAAAACCATGGGATTGGGGTCCGTTACACCGGCCCCCATAAAGTGGCGCTCACCCTGTCTGCCAGGGCTGGCACAGGCGGGAACAACCTCCCGTTAGTGGCCCAGGAGGAACCGCAGGTGTTCTGCATCACCGGGAACGCCATCGACCGCCAGCCGGAGAACGGCGGGAACGGCCTTGGGGTACAGGAGGACATCGCCTACACCCTGACCGCCACCGACCACCACGCCGTCTTTGCCCGCCAGCGGTGCGACAAATTCCAAGAGGGCGGCGTGGCCTCCACCCAGAGTTCCCGCCAGCAGAAGGAGGCCACCGACCTGATTTATCAGGAAACTGTCGGTACCTTCACCAGCAGCGACAGCAAAGGCCCCAACGCCCAGTACGTCTCGCAGGATAAGCTGATCGTGGAAGCACCCCTTTTGATCCGGCGCCTCACCCCACGGGAATGCGAGCGTTTACAGGGCTATCCCGATGATTGGACCGCCCTGCCCGGCGCGGCGGACTCGCCCAGATACCGGGCGCTGGGCAACTCGGTCGCCATCCCGTGTGTGGAGTACCTGATGCACGGGATGGCGTTAGTTTTGCGCGCCGGGTAACTGTTGGTTTTGCTTCGTTTTTAATCAAATCTTCGTTGCTTATGGTGAATAGCATTGCTGCCCGGTTATCGGTATACTTGCCCTTACCAAAGCGCGGAAGGAGGACACACAATGGCAGAGAACCAAAAAAATCTGTGCGCCATGATCCCGGCAGAGCTCCACAGCCGGGTCCGGACGGCGCAGGAGCAGGCCGGGATGACCTTGAGCGCGTACATCACCGAACTGCTGACCAACTATTATGAAGGAGGGACAGAGAAGATGGAAAAAGGGATGCGAACCATGGCCTTCCAAATGCCGGAGGAAATGTTCATTCGGCTGAAGAAACTGCTGGAACAGGAGAGCCGCCGCACCGGCAAAAAGCTGACCCAGAAGGAGTTCGTGCTGGGGCTGATCCAGCGGGCGCTGGACGAGGCGGAGCGGGAGGGGGCGGCGGGCCATGGCGCTGACCTGGAATGACCGCACCCGCAGGGCCCAGTCCGGGCAGGCAGCCAGCGAGAGCTACCAGGCCGAAGTCCCCCACTGGGGCGAGGCCAGCGTCCATACCCACATCCACCACCCCGGCGAGGTGTTCCTGGAGTGCCACGCCCTGGGGATCGAGATGCACCCCCTGGGCCGGGTGGAGTCGATGGACGCGCTGAACCCTGCGGAGATGGTGCTGCTGCGGACGCTGAGGGAACACGCGGTGTGGTGCCTGGACGCCATGGCCGCCATCGGGGGCGCGGAGGGATAGCGGCTGGACAAGAGTCAAGCGGAAATGGCCACGGCCTAAAGGCTGCGGCCATTTATCCTGTTTTCCTCCTTTTTTGATATAGGGCGGTGAGCCGCGCCAGCGCCTGGTCGAAGGCCAGGAAGGTAACATTGCCCAGCACCAGCAGGCCGAGGATCATGGCGGTGGAATACCCTGCGAATTCCTCCACCACCGCCCCCAGGCGGAACAGGCGCAGGATGAGGGCGTACATCACCGCCATGGCCGCGCTGAACAGTCCGCATTTCACCAGCCAGCGCACGGGCCGGGGAATACCGCCCAGCCTGGGCCGGAGGGCGGGATACCAGCCCAAAAACGCGTAGAGGAGTGCGAGCTCCTTGTCCGGCCCCAGCAGCAGGGCCAGGATGGACGCTGCGGCGTAGAGGAGTGCCGCCGTTCCCGCCCCATACTCGCAGACCGCGGGGATCAGGCACAGCATGGCCAACATGGCACAGGCAAAGGTAGCCAGCGGGATCATCCCGCCCAGGCACAGGATCACCACCGTGAGCGCGGCCATCATGCCGCACAGGGCGGCTTTACGGCTTTGATGGCGGGATTGGTCATGCTGTTCCATGGGGCGTACCTCCTTGTGCGGCTCTATTGTAACAAACCCCAGATGAAAAATCAAACCTTGGAGGTGTTCCAAATTTATATCTATCCCAACAACCTGAAAGCCAAGCCCACCCTGTGGCTGTGGGCCCTGCGGGACGTGGCGGTCATCGGCGTGGGCTTCGTTCTGTCTGTGCTGGCCCTGGCCCAGCTGGGCCTCGTCCCGCCCCTCATCGCCACGGTGCTCTACGCCTTTCTCAGCATCCGGCTGGAGGACGCCAGTATCCTGGACTTCCTGCGGTACGCCATGTGCTTCCTGTTTTTGAAGCAGCAGTATTTTGAATGGAGGGAAAACGAGACTTGAACCGAAAACAGAAAAAGGAGCTGCGGGAGCGCCAGTCAACCCGCCAGCTCATGGGCATTAGCCAGCTCACCGACCACGGCGTGAAAACCGCCAAAGGGGAGCTGGTCTTTTTCATGCTCAGGCCGGACAACCTGTCCGTGCTGTCCCCGGAAGGGGTGCGGGGCCGGGTCACCGCCCTGACCAACCTGCTCAGGGCCACCCCCGCGGTGCGGCTGTTGGCCCTGGACTCCCGGGAGTCCTTCCAGGCCAACCAGGACTTCTACCGCCGCCGTCTGGAGGAGGAGCAGCTCCCGGCTGTCCGGGAACTGCTGCGGCAGGACGCCGCCCACCTGGATGACATCCAGGCGTCCACCGCCTCCGCCCGGGAGTTCGCCCTGGTGTACCCGGTGGACAAGGACAGCGCCGCCGACCCCCGTCAGACGGAGAAAAGCCTCCGGGATGGGGGCTTCCACGTCCGGCTGGCGGATACCCAGGATATCAAGCGGATCCTGGCGGTGTACTACCAGCGGGACATGGCCTCCGAGACGTTCCCCGATCATGACGGCGAGGAGGCGGTGTGCCATGGCTAAGAAAATACAGAAGAAGAAACCCGCGCCCAAACCCGCCGCCCCGCCCAGACCCAAGGACTTTCTGGATATGATCGCCCCCTCGGCGGTGAAGTTCAACACGGACTGCGCCATCATCGGCGGGGCGTACCACGCCTTCCTGTCCCTGCGGGGGTATGCCGCCTCTACCGAGGAGCTGGCCCTGCTCAGCCGCCTGGGGGCCAAGGACGGGGTCAATATTTCCCTCTACGCCCGGCAGGTCACCGCCGCCGAGGAGAAGCAGATCATCCAGAACGCCAGCAACAAAAACCGCCTGACCCGCTCCAACACCAACGACCTCCAGCAGTCCGTGGCGGCGGAGAGTGACCTCCAGGACGTGGCCGCCCTGGTCACCCAGATGCACCGCAGCCGGGAGCCGCTGATCCACTGCGCGGTGTTTATCGACATCAGCGCCCCGGACATGGCGAAGCTGTCCACCCTGAAGGATTTTGTCACCGCCGAGCTGGCCCGTTCCAAAATCACCCCAGACCCCCTGCTGCTGCGCCAGCGGGAGGGGTTCCAGTCCGCCAACCCCGCGGGGTTCAACGCCTTTGGTTCCCAGTTTGAGCGGGTGCTGCCCGCCGGGTCGGTGGCGAACCTTTACTTTTTCAACTACTCCGGCAAGACCGACCCCCTGGGCTTCTACGTGGGCCGGGACCGCTACGGCTCCAACGTCATCGTGGATCTGGACCGGAGGGCGGAGGACAAGACCACCGCCAGTGTGCTGATCCTGGGGAACTCCGGCCAGGGCAAAAGCTACCTGCTGAAGCTCCTGCTCTGCAACATCCTGGAGAGCGGGAAATCCGCCATCTGCCTGGACCCGGAACATGAGCTGATCGACCTGTGCGCCAACCTGGGCGGATGTTTCGTGGATCTGATGGACGGGCGGTACCGCATCAACCCGCTGGAGCCCAAGGCGTGGAGCGTGGACGGCGAACAGGATGAGGAAGCGCCGGAAACCTTCCGCCAGCGGACGCTCCTAAGCCAGCACATCAGCTTCCTCAAGGATTTTTTCCGCTCCTACAAGGATTTCTCTGACGCCCAGATCGACACCATTGAGCTGATGCTGGGGCGGCTGTATGCCAAGTGGGGGATGGACGATTCCACCGACTTCGCCGCCCTGTCCCCCGGCCAGTTCCCCATCCTCTCCGACCTCTATGACGTGATCGAGGGGGCGTATGAGAACTACGGGGACGAGGCCAGCCCCCTCTACCCCCGGGAGCTGCTGCAGGAGATCCTGCTGGGCCTCCACTCCCTGTGCCGGGGCGCGGAAAGCAAGTTTTTCAACGGCCACACCAACATCACGTCCAGCCGGTTCCTGGTGTTCGGTGTGAAGGGCTTATTGCAGGCAAGCAAAAATGTGAAGGACGCCATGCTGTTCAACGTGCTGTCCTTCCTCAGTGATAGGCTCCTCACCGCTGGTAACACCGTGGCCACCCTGGACGAGCTGTATATCTGGCTGTCCAATATCACCACCATCGAGTACATCCGCAACACCCTGAAGCGGGTGCGGAAGAAGGAGTCCGCGCTGATCCTGGCCTCCCAGAATCTGGAGGACTTTGACGTGGACGGAATCCGGGAGCTGACCCGGCCCCTGTTCGCCATCCCCACCCACCAATTTCTGTTCAACGCGGGCAGCGTGGACAGGAAGTTCTACATGGACAACCTCCAGCTGGAGGGTTCGGAGTACGAGCTGATCCGCTATCCCCAGCGGGGCGTGTGCCTGTACAAGTGCGGCAATGAGCGGTATCTGCTGGAGGTACACGCGCCGGAGTACAAAGAAAAGCTGTTCGGGAAAGCGGGGGGACGATGAACCGCCTCTATACTCTTTGGCAGAACAGCCCGTGACGGTTGCAGTACCAGTATAATATTCCACCGCCACGCAACGGCATACGGGTTTCGGCATTCCCTTCCGGATATAGCTTGACCAGCTCAAAACGTCCAGAGGAGGCGAATGCCATAAACGAAATATAGTGTTGCTTGGTCATTTCATGGGGGATCGACAGGAAAAACTCGTCCTCCACTGGATCGCACCGCAATGTATGCGCCGGATCAGGTCCTTCGGCCTCCACTGGCGGCAGAACAATCCCACAGCAGGAGATCAGGGCATTCCCGGATGAGCAGAGGATATTCCCACAGACTGGGCAGACATACAGGGACGCACGTTTGAAGTTCGCACCCTGATTCCGATTGACAATCTGTTCTCCAGAGAGCAGCTCTGGCACAGAAACGCGCAGCGTTTTCGCCAGCGGCTCCAAAAGTGAAATGTCCGGAAGGCCCTTGCATGTCTCCCATTTGGAAATTGTCTTGTCGCTGACGTTGAGCTGTTCTGCTAACTGAGCCTGTGTCATGCGCATACCCTCGCGGAGCCTTTTGATTGTTCCGCCAGTAACATAATGATCCATGATATCTCACGCCTTTCTGATATCAGGATAGCTGAAAACGGCAGGATTTACAACCTACGAAACGTAGAGAGGAGCTGATCAATATGGAAATTATTGAATTTGACCGTTGGAGACCCTCCGCGGATGATCCACGGAAGCTGGAGTACGCGGGCCAGCGCACCGCTGAGGAGGTGTTCCAGGAGCTGAAGCACCGGCTGGAGGGCACGGGCTATCTGCCGGACGAGTATTTTCTGCTGCGCGATGAGTGGGAGAATGGCCAGGAGATCCCCCGGGATGCCGGCCTGTTCTGTACCGTGGACTACGGCGCCAGCGAGGGCGTGTACGTGGACGTATACCTGAAGTGGTACGACAAAACCCAGGAAAAAAGTGTCACCGAAAGCTTCATCGTGGGCAAGACCCTTGGGGAGAACGGCAACGACCTGGACAGGATGTTCCTCACCGCCTCCGCCATCACCAAGGCCGTCCATGGAGATCACGCCACCCACACCCGGTACATGAAAATCGGCGGCGTGGAGGATGATGTTGGCGGCAGGGTGGTCCATCTCAGCCAGCAAGAGGAGAAAGTGGTCATCGCGGCGCTGGTGGAACAGCGGGAGCGGCAGGAGGAAGCCATGTCCCAGACGGAACAGCTCCTGCGGCGCATGACCGGCAGCATCACCGCCTATATGGACACGGTGGGCCAGCGGCCCCTGCATATCAGCGGCTACGACAAAGCAGTGCTGGCGATCCGGGACGGGGAGCTGCCCGCCTTTTTGGAGCTGTACCCCAAGGTGCTGGAAGCCCACGCGGGCGACCTGCTGGTGGAAGCGGCTGGCCGCCCCGGCGCGGTGGGCCGGAGCATGACCCGCTCCCTGTTGGATGATGTGGAGCAATTTCCGGAGGCGGCCTATTCCGCCGCCTGCCAGAAAGCTATTGACATCAACGATCCGCAAAAGGTGTCCGCCTTGCTGGCAAACGCGGCAGACCGGGTGGCGGATCTGTCCCCGTCCTTCCACGGCGAGATGGCCTGCTATGCCTGGGCGGATCACCGCCACATCGCCCGGGAGATCATCAAGCAGTGCAGCGATGAGCAGATCGCCGCCGCGCCGCCCCACCTGTTGGAACAGTTCGCCATGGACAAGGACTGGCGCACGATGTCCATGCTGGTGGAAAAGGGCATTTCTGGCGGTTCCAGTGCGGAGCGGACGCTCCATATGCTGACCTATGAGGGCCGGGACAGCTGGATGGCGGAGGAACTCCTGCAAAAGCGGATGTGGGTGGGCGTTAACGACTATCACGCTCTCCACGCCTGCATGGAGAACGGTGCGGTGGACGTGGCCAAGCTGCTGCTGGACCAGGGGATGGACTTGGATCAGTACAAAGAATGGGCAAAGCGTCAAAGCCATGGGCTGCGGTGCGATGATACCCTGGCGTCGCTGGAGGAACACTGGGCGGGGCTTCAGACCCAGGCGCAGGAGCAGGGCCAGGATCAGGGCGAGGGGCCGGACTCCGTTGCCGGTGGGGCTACGATGGGGGGTATGACCCTTGGTTGATCCCGTCCTGGTGGCGAAAGCCGCCGCCACCCTGCTCACCAATGAGAAGGCCCGGAAGGGCGTGGGCTGGGTGCTTGTCGCCATCCTCTCCCCCATCATCGTGCTGGTGGCCCTGCTGTGCTCCCTGGGGTCCGGGGCGGCAGACCACAACATTTCCGCCGCCCAGCTCTGCTTCCAGACCGGCCCAATCCCCGCCGACATCCCTGCGGAATACCGAATTTGCATTGAGCAAACCCGGGCAAATTTTACCGAGCTGGACACGGTCATCGCCGACATCCAATCGAATATGGACGAGGGCAACAGCCTCGACCCCATCCGGGTCAAGGCTGTGTTTTTCTCCCTGTACTTCGGTGCCGAGGCCCCGCCCGTCAGCCAGTTCGCCCACTGCTTTGCCGCCAGCGAGACCCGCACCGAAACAGTCACCGAGAAGGATGAGGACGGCAACGATGTGGAGGTGGAGCGCATTTACAACGTGTTCGTGCCCATTGAGGATATGGGCACAGTGTACTCCCACATCGCCGCATCCCTGGGCGTCACCGCCACCGGGGAGCAGCAGTCCAACGCGGACAACGTGTACAGCCTGGTCAAATACGGCTACCCCGTCACAGGGGAGGGCGGCGCGGCGTTTGAGGGGGCGGATGTGCCCTATGTGGGCGCGGACGGGTTCTGCTCCCCGGTGGGGGCGGGCTGGCGGAACATTGTCACCTCTGAATTCGGCGGGCGCATCGACCCCATCACCGGGCAGCGGGACGGCCACACCGGGATGGATCTGGCGGTGCCCACCGGCACCCCTGTCCGGGCGGCGCTGCCGGGTACCATCCGGGTGGCGCAGTACGATTCCAGCTACGGCTACTATGTGACCATCGGGCACGAGGGCGGCCTGCTGACGCTGTACGGCCACAACTCCCGGCTGCTGGTGCGCCCAGGCCAGCAGGTGCAGGCCGGGGATGTGGTCTCCCTGTCCGGATCCACTGGGCGGTCTACCGGGCCGCACCTCCACTTTGAGGTGCGGCTCAATGGGCAGAGGACGAACCCGCGATATTATCTGCCATGAGGAGGAAACCAACATGAAAATCAGAGCAGAGATGGGCCGTCGACACGCGCCCCTCTGGCCCCACGAGTACCAGGTGGACAAGGTGGTGGAGCTGCCCAACGTTGCCTTCGCCAGCTTCATGATCCAGCCCTTGGACAGCTATGACTTTATCCGGGACAATCGGGTGGAGCCCCACCAGGGCACCGGCCTGAACCACTGCCTGCTGCTCCTCGGTGACGACCGCACGGACGGCGCGCTGGTACAGTGCGGCGACGATGGCCGCGCCATGTACGCCGCCTATGTGGCGGGAGCGCGGGACGTCGTGCAGGCCAGGCTGGACCGGGTGGCGGACTTCATCGTCAGCCAAGGCGCCCAGCGCACCGCCAGCGGGAGCTGGTGCGTCTACTGCGAGGAGCTGGAGGAGAAGTTCGGCGTGACCATCCGGGAGGGCAGCGGCCTGGACGCCATGCTGATAAAAACGCTGGAACGCCGCCCGGAGGTGGCCCAAGTGGACATTTCCCTCCAGCACATCGAAACCACTTTCCGCCTGGAGTTCTGCGCCCAGCACCAGACCGCCGAGGCGGAGAAAGCGCCGGACATCCGTGTGCGTGACATCTTGCCCCTGCTGAACGGCAGCGGCCTTGCCTTCCTCACCCACGAGGAGGCGGGCACCTCCGTGCTGGCGGAAAATCTGCGGGAGCTCACCGGCGTGGGCCGGGAGGATTACGCCGCCCTGTTCAACGCCCGGGTGTCCGAGATCAGCCCCGGCCCGGAGGGGGTGGAGGTGGTGCTCATCGATGTGGATCCGCAAGAGCTGGCTCGGTTCAACCAGGCATACGAGGATCACCAGGCCGCGGAGTGGGCCATGGGCGATATGACACCGTAGGAGGTGCATGATGAGCAGATCTGATCTTCACCTCGCGGCAGAGGAACTTAACGTCTGCGGTAGCCCGGACGAACCTACGCAATGGGAATTTCATGTTCTGTGAAGAAGGAGGAATCGAAAATGAAAAAAGCAAACATCACGGTGGCGTTCGATGAGGAGAAGCTGGGCGCGCTGGAGTTCTCACTGAAGAAGGGGGGCTCCTCTGTGCAGGCGCGGCTGGAGCAGACGCTGGGACAGCTTTATGAGCGCGCCGTGCCCGCGCCGGTGCGGGAGTACCTGGACAGCCGCGCCGCCCCCGCGCCCCGGCCCAAGCGTCCCCGGCCCGCGCCCAAGGAGCGGCCCGTGCAGGCGGAAACGGAGGCGGATCAGGGGTAAACGTGGTATCGTCCTGCACCTGGACAAACGTTGGTATGACGCGCTGTCCCGCCAGTTGAAAAAAGGGGGCACAACCGTGGAGGAGAAGCTGGACGAGTACCTGGACACGCTGATTGACCAGTTCCCGGAACGGGTGCGGGAGCGGATCAGCGGGGAGATCTGGGAGGAGGATCAGCAGCGGCGCGCGGAGGCGGAAGCGTCCCGCCATCTCTCTGTATTCCGCGTTACCCAGAACGGGCGAGCCGACCACCTGGTAACGGAGTGCCGTATGCCGATAGATGTGCTCCATGCCGCCATGGCGCTGCGCTCCTACCTGCTGGCAAAGGGGAACAGCACCCAGCGGTTTGCGGAAAGCCTGCACAGTGTGACGGACATCGCCCCGGAGGTGTTCCAGGATTACGCTGACGAGTTCCTCCAGCGCACCGGGCGGGTGACCGCCGCGCTGGACATCGACCTGGACCGGGGCGAGTTCTCCGCCCTGGATACAGCGGACGGCTGGGAAACGTACACCATCCGGGATGTCTGCTCCGCGGCGTGGCACGCCAACCACAATGACAGCTTGGACTGGGCGCAGCGGTTAGAGATTTTCGCCGGGCGGCTGGAGCATCTTGGAATTGCCCCGCCGGAGCGTCTCTCCAACGAAAAATTCGAGTTCCAGGAGCAGCCGGAAGCCGCCCCTTTTGAGCAGACCATGTGACCCATGGCGGGGCCGTTCCGCACCTGCGGGGCGGCCCTCCCGCCGTTTTCCCTGTGTGGGCCCGTTTGAGGGCGTTTGCGGCCCTTCTGGGGAGTGGGCAGCGTCCCAGCCCACCGGGGCGATGAAATGCGGTGTCGCGCCCCTGTGGCCCGGTTGTGGCGGTCGGCGGTTTTGGCCCCTCTGCTGGGGCCGCTTTCCGCCCGCCCGGAAGGGCAATGCAGACAGGGATTGGAGAGTAATCCAGACGTTCGATTTTTGTGCGGGATAAAGGCCGGGGGTCAAGGACACCCCCGGCCAAATCACACCGCCCCGCAACGCGGGTCGGTTCAAGGGCTTCCGGGCTTTCGGGCCGCTCCGTTCGCGGGGGTCACATCAGGGCCCCTGGGCTCACATCGGGGGTCACTATATGCGGGAGGCCCCGCCACAGGCCCGTTTATGCGGGGTTCACGGCGGGGATACAGCCCAGAAATCATACAATGCTCCGCTTTCGGGGCACCGAGGAGGAAAACCATGCCCAGAGAAAAAGTCAAATTCGCTATGCGGATCAGACCTGAGACCCAGGAGCTGGTCCGCCAGTGGTATCGTCAGGACAACTGCCGGAGCCAGAACGAGTTCATCGAGAAGGCTGTCCATTTTTACGCAGAGCATCTCGCCGCCCAGAGCAGCACACGGTTCATGCCGTCCGCGCTGGTGGACGCTCTGAGTGCTGCAGTGCAGTGCAGCGAAAACCGCATCGCCCGTCTGCTGTTCAAGCTGACGGTGGAGATCAGCATGATGATGCACGTGCTGGCGGCAGGGCTGGAGATCGACACCAGCCAGCTAGACGACCTGCGCTGGCGGTGTGTCCAGGAGGTGAAAAAGACCAACGGCTCCGTCACGTTCAAGGACACGCTGACAAAAAATCAGGGCGAGGAGTAGGCCGCAAAAATTTTGAGCGCCCGCCAAGGGGACACTGCGTCCATCCGCTGGACCTAGCCCTGGTTCACTGCGGACCGTCCTGAACTTAGTCTCTCTAAGATTTTTAATACAGAGAAAAAACATCTGGGAGGTGTCGCACAACGCCGCGCGTAATCTTCAAGTGCCCGCACATCAAGGGCGGCGGTGAGGAAGCCGCCGCCCACCTGGGCAACTACGTCAAGTACGCCGCTACCCGTGACGGTGTGGAGCGTGTCTATCCTGGCAAAGCCACACTTCCCGCCACAGACAAGCAGGCCAAGCTGGTAGCACAGCTCCTCCGGGAGTTCCCGTCCAGCCGTGACCTGTTCGAGTACGGGGATTACCAGGCCGCGCCCACTCGAGGGAATGCCTCTGAATTCATCACCCGCACCATCGAGGACAACTATGAGCAGGTGGCAAAAAAAGAAAACTACATGGACTACATCGCCAGCCGCCCCCGCGTCCAGAAGCTGGGGGGCCACGGTCTGTTCACTGCCGATGACAGTCCGCTGGTGCTGTCCCAAGTGGCCGACGAGGTGGCGCACCATCCTGGCGTGGTGTGGCTGCCCATCATCTCCCTGCGGCGGGAGGATGCGGCTCGGCTGGGCTATGACAGTGCCCAGAGCTGGCGCGCACTGCTCACAAAGACCGCTCCCGCGATGGCAAAAGCCATGGATATCCCATGGGACCAATTTCATTGGTACGCCGCCTTCCACGATGAGGGCCACCACCCGCACATCCACATGGTGTGCTACAGCGCCGATGGCAAGTCCGGCTTCCTTACCAAGCAGGGCATTGCCGACATCAAGTCCATGCTGGCAAAGGAGATTTTCCAGCAGGACCTGGCCGCCATCTACCAGCGGCAGACCCAGCGGCGGGACGATCTCACACAGAGCGTCGGGGAGATCATGGGCCAGCTCGTCACCGAGATGCGGTCCGGGGCCATGGAGAACCAGCGCATTGGGCAGCTCATGGTGGAGCTGGCCCAGCGCCTCCGGGACCGCCCCGGCAAAAAGCAGTACGGCTACCTGCCGCCCGCGCTGAAGTCCCTGGTGGATGAGATCGTGAATGAGCTGGAGAAGGATCCCCGCATCGCCGCCGCTTACGGCCTGTGGTATCAGGAGCGGGAAGAAGTGCTGCGGACGTACAAGGACAATCTGCCTCAGCGTGACCCGCTGGTCCGCCAGAAGGAGTTCAAGCGAATCAAGAACATCATCGTTCAGGATGCGGCGCAGCTGGGGGACCTGATCCCGTCCGATTTTGCAGACCAGGCCGAGGGGGAGCCAGCCGATGGGCCCCCTGACAGCAGTTTGACAGACGAGCCCAGCGATGCGGGCAGGGCTTCCTCCCGAACATGGTGGACCCGCCGCTACCGCGCCGCCCGTCAACTCATGGCTGGCGACGCGGGCAGCCCGCCTGATTTTGCTGCCGCCTTCGATCTGCTCACCAGGGAGGCCGACGCCAGCAACGCTCTGGCCATGGCCGACCTGGGCCGGATGTACGCGGACGGCCTGGGCCGGGAGCCTGACCCTGAGCTGGCACAGGAGTGGTACGCCAAGGCGCTGGACGCATTCCTCCAGGCAGAGAAAGAAGCGCCGGACAGTGTCATCCAGTACCGCATCGGCAGGCTGTACGCCAACGGTCTGGGTACGGAGCAGGACTATGAGGAGGCCGCCCGGTGGCTGGAGAAGTCCGCCGACGCCGGGTACAAGTACGCTCAGTACACCTTGGCCGGGCTGTACCGGGATGGCAAAGGGCTGGAGCAGGACTACGCCGCCGCACGGGAGCTCTACGCCAAGGCGGTCACCTTCCCCTATGCCGCCTACGAGCTGGGGAAGCTGTACCGGGACGGTATGGGCGGTGAGGCGGACGAGGACCGCGCAACCCGGTACTTCCGGCAAGCGTTCCTGGGCTTTCAGTTTCTGGCCGACAGGTCCCCAGACGACAAGCTCCAGTACCGGATCGGCTGGATGCTCCTCCACGGGGTGGGCACGGAGCAGGATGAGGCGGCGGCGCTGGCCTGGCTGGAGAAGGCCGCCGCGGGCGGGAACCAGAGGGCAAAATACCAGCTGGGAAAGCTCCTGCTCACCGGGGCGGGCGGGGTGCCCCGGGACACGGACCGGGCGATGGACCTGCTCACCCAGTGCGCCGAAGCCGGGGATCAGTACGCCCAGTACACCTTGGGAAAGGCGTATCTGCTGGGCCGGGACATCCCCCAAGACCAGGAGCAGGCTGTCTGCTGGTTGAAATCATCCGCCGAGCAGGGCAACCAATACGCCAAATTTTTTCTGGACCGTGTCTATGGCGCTCTCTTCTCCTCCACCGTCTCGCTCCTCTACCACATGGGCCGCATCTTCCAGGAGCAGCACCCACATCCCGTGGCCGGGATGCGGATCGCAGTGGATAGCAAGCTCAGGCGGAAGATCCGGGAGAAGAAGATCGCCATGGGCCACAAGCCGGATGACCATGAGGACCAGGAGCAGCAAATGTGATTCCGCATGTGAGGACTACATTTGCTACCAGGACGGACGCATCAATGTCCATTGTGGGAACATCGGACCGTCCAGGCTGCTGGCACATCTTGCCCAACATCCGGAACAGAAGCCCTTTTTATTTTCACCTATCCCTATTGACGGAAAACCAAACGGCGAAATATTACCGCTTTGAATTTTCCAGTAAGGTCTATGGTACGGCACACGCTTACCAGGAAATGCTTTGGGACATCGTGCGAAAGAAATCCGAAGCCAACACCCCCTTCCAGCCAGTGCCAAAACAGGAGATCACAACCGAATAGTACATCAGTCACTGAGGCCAGGGTACCGTCTACACGGTATCCTGGCCTTTTTGCGTTCAGAGGAGGTTTGAAATGCCCTACATCCATTTCACAGAAGAACAGAAGCTCCAGGCCAACGCGGTAGACCTGGTGGAGTTCCTCCGCTTCAAGGGGGAGCCCCTCGTCCGCTCCGGGCTGGAGTTCCGCATGGCCAGCAACCACAGCGTCACCGTCCAGGGCAATGAGTGGTACGACCATGCCGCCGAGAAGGGCGGCGGGCCTGTGACATTTCTCAAGGAGTTCTACGGCATGAATTATCAGGAGGCGGTGCTGGCCCTGCTGAACGAGGACGTCAGCCAGCTCTGCCCCCGGGTGAACAAGCCCAAAGAAAAAGTGAAGAAGCCCTTCGAGCTGCCGCCCGCCAATAAGGACAACCGGCGGGTGTTCGCCTATCTCCTCAAGCACCGCCACCTGGACCGGGACGTACTCACCACCTTCGTCAAGCTGGGGCTGGTCTACGAGGATCAAAAGTACCACAACGCGGTATTTGTGGGCATGGACAAGGACGGCACACCCCGTCACGCCCACAAGCGCAGTACCAACAGCCAGGGCAAGTCCTTCCGCATGACCGTGGAGGGCAGCGACTTTCGGTACGCCTTCAACTGGCCCGGCTCCAGCAACCAGCTCATGGTGTTTGAGGCCCCCATCGATATGCTGTCTTTTATCTCCAAGTTCCACGACAGCGCCTGGGCCAGGCACAGCTATGTGGCCCTGTGCGGCACCTCATCCCAGCCCATGCTGGGGATGCTGGAACGGTATCCGCAGATCGACACCGTCCACTTCGCGCTGGACAACGACCAGGCGGGGCAGTTGGCCATGCGGCGGCTGGCGGCGCTGGCCCGGGAGAAGGGGCTGACGGTGAACGCGCTGGTGCCCGTCCTCAAGGATTGGAACGAGGACCTGTGCGCAAATTTTCAACAGACGATGGAGGAACAACAGAATGAACAGGTATTATCGTAGCTATTGCAGACAGGTGAGCGAGGTCATGTTCCTGCGGCCCTACTTCCCCCGATCCGTTTTGGACGATGCCGAGCTGGTCAGCGTCTACCAGACCGCCCAGACCAACGACCTGGACATCCTGCGGCAGACCGCCGCCGAGCTGTTCCCGGAGCGGTTCCAGGATGAGCAGGCCCTACCGGGGCAGACGCTGGATGAAGATCACGAAATCCGCTGTGGCGGCATGGTACAGTCGTACTGAGAGGTGCCGCCATGTCTCAAGAATTCATCCTCATTATTTTTGCCGTCGTGGGTTTCGCGCTCATCGGTGGCATCGCCTATGCCTCCAACCACGGGTCGCTGGACAGCATCAAGTCCAAGCCCGTGGGCGACGGCCAGCACGGCACCGCCCGCTGGGCCGAACCCAAGGAGATCGCCAAGACCTTCGCCCGCGTCCCCTTCCACCCCGCCCAGTGGCGGCAGGGCAAAGACCTTCCTAAAGTCCAGGGGCTGGTGCTGGGCTCCCAGGGGAAGAAGGGCAAGATCACCGCCCTGGTTGACAGCGACGACATCCACTGCCTGATGATCGGCGCGGCGGGCGTAGGCAAAACGGCATTTTTTCTGTACCCCAACCTGGAGTACGCCTGCGCCTGCGGGATGAGCTTTCTGGCCCTGGATACCAAGGGGGATCTGGCCCGGAACTACGGAGCCATCGCAGAAAAATACTACGGTTATCAGATCTCCATCATCGATTTGCGAAACCCAACCAGGTCTGACGGGTTCAATTTCCTGACCCTGGCCAACGCCTACATGGACCAGGCGGTGGAGCATCCCGATGATCTGGCGGCGCGGGCCAAGGCGGAGAAGTATGCCAAGATCCTGTCCAAGACCATCATCAACCCGGACGGGGACAGCGGCAGCTACGGCCAGAACGCATTTTTTTACGATTCCGCCGAGGGCTTGCTCACCGCTGTGATCCTCCTGCTGGCGGAGTTCCTGCCGCCCAAAGAAATTGATGGTCAGCTCCAGGAGCGCCGCCATATCGTGTCGGTGTTCAAGCTGGTGCAGGACCTCTTGGAGCCCTCCGGCACCAAGGGGAAAAGCTGTTTCCAGGTGCTGATGAGCCGCCTCCCGCCCGAGCACAAGGCCCGATGGTTCGCCGGGGCGGCGCTGAACACCTCGGAGCAGGCCATGGCCTCGGTGCTGTCCACCGTGCTGTCCCGGCTGAACGCCTTCCTCGACACGGAGTTGGAGCAGACCATCTGCTTTGACAGTCCTCTGGACGCAGAGAGCTTTGCCAGCAAAAAGTCCGCCATCTTCCTGGTGCTGCCCGAGGAGGACCAGACCAAGAACTTTATGGCGGGATTGATGATCCAGAACCTGAGCCGGGAGCTATTCTCCGTGGCGGATGAGAACGGGGGTAAGCTGAAGAACCGGGTGGTGCTGTTCTGCGACGAGTTCGGCACCATGCCGCCCTTCGATGTGCTGTCCCTGTTCAGCGCGGGGCGTTCCCGGAAGCTCACCATGCTGCCCATTATCCAGTCCTTGGCACAGTTGGAGAAGAATTATGGCAAGGAGGGCTCGGAGATCATTCAGGACAACTGCCAAACGACCATCTTTGGCGGCTTTGCCCCCAACAGCCAGACCGCCGACGTGCTCTCCCGGGCCTTGGGCAGTTACACGGTACAGTCCGGCTCCATCAGCCGGAGCAAAGGGGAGAACAGCCAGTCCCTCCAGATGGCGGAGCGGGCGCTGATGACACCGGATGAGCTGAAGTCCATCCCCAAGGGGGAGTTTGTGGTGATGAAAACCGGGTCCCACCCCATGCGGACCAGGCTGCGGCTGTTCCTGGACTGGGGCATCACCTTCGGGGAACCCTATCAGACGCCGGAGCATGGCCAGCGGAAGGTGTATTACGCTGGACGGCAGGAACTGGAGCAGGAAATCCAAAACAGGTTTTTATTAGCGCCCCCGGAGGAAGAAAAAGTCCGTCCCCCGCGGGAGGGACGGACTGGGCAGAAGGATGACAGATGCCACTGGCAGGAGAAACAGGAGGGCCAGCCGCTGGCAATCATCCCTGATTCTATGAAAAAGCAGGATGGGCCGCCGCCAGACCCATCCGGGGGGTGATGCCTTGACCTATTACGATGATATCTACGACAATCGGGATCTGAACGGCCGGGAAAAGGCGGTGTACCGTTTCCTCAAAGACCACGCCAATAAGGATGGTACCTGCTGGCCGGGGATCAACACCATCGCCGCCGGGGTGAGCCTGTCCCGCTCGACGGTAAAGCGGGCACTGGATGGGTTGGTGAAGCTGGGGCTGGTAGAGAAAACGCACCGCTGGCGGGAAAACGGAAGCCTGTCTTCAAATCTCTACCGGGTCAAATAAATGCGAAGCTCAGCCATAGTGGACCTAGGGAATTGCTTTGAAGGTTTCCCTGCTCATCATTTCAAGCTAATGAAACTGGGGTCGAAACCTCCTGGCAGTTTCCGGCCCCAAACGATCCGCCGCAATGTCACGATTCCCAAGACCACAGACACACAAGGTCTTCCCAAAATACGGCTTCAAAAAAGGCTGAATCTGGTTGGTCAGGCAGGCGCACACCTCCTCAAAATTGACCATCTGATTCAATGGCCCCGTTTCCAAAGTGATGTACTGACCGCATGGCGGTCCAGAGCCGCAGCAATGTCTTTGGAGCGGATATGGTACTGGCTCACAGGCACACCATGGGAAACGATATCCTTTACTTCCATCCCCGGTCACCTCCAGAAGCCGATAAATTCTGTCCCCGCCTCTTCTGTCAGCGTGATCATATGCTCCGGAGAGCTTTCCAGCTCCCTGTCCTCCACCCCCAGCGCATACAGGAGCAGGCCAAGGGCGTCGTTCAATCCGGCCTGCTCTTGGGCATTATAGCCCAGAGCGTACCCCGGCTGGTGCTCCCAAATTGCGTTCATCAGCTCGGTCTTCCGGATCAGGCCGGTGGTAAGTAAGGCCGGGCGGAGTCTCAGAAGCTCCCAGATGGCTACGCAGGCAGTTTCCTTCAAAAAGTATCTGTACCCCATCTCGCCTTCGGCATCCAATTTTCGGCCTACCTCCCACAGCCCTTCCGACAGATCCCCATCCCAGATTGGATAGCACACCGCCAGCACCTCCACGCACTGCTCTGTCTCTATCCAGTAGATCCCGTTATCCAGCGGACGGTGGCGGAGGGTATGTCCCCAAGGGGTGAGGAATGGTACAGGGTATGCCCCAAAATAGTCCGGGCGCAGCTCCGCCCCATACAGCGCGGCCTCGCGCAGGGATTTGCCCTCGGGCATAGGGAGGCCGCGTGCCGTTTGATATCGCAGGATCTCGTACTCCACCACCGTCCAGGCACCATCCTCCGCTTCCAAGGGGTAGAGCAGAACTGGGACATCCTTCAGCCTGCGGCCTATGGCGCGGGCCTCCTGGGTAATGGGCGCGCCCTCCAATACGGCATAATACTCCCCTCCCTCCTCAATGGTGGTTAGGATGCTCAAGTAATACACGCCGGGGCATTCC
This sequence comes from uncultured bacterium, assembly GCA_947571605.1. Lineage (GTDB taxonomy): Bacteria > Bacillota > Clostridia > Oscillospirales > Oscillospiraceae > Enterenecus. The sequence goes on from CANOYV010000002.1 coordinate 93,954, forward strand.
TCCTCCCAGTGGTATATCTCACCCAGTTCGTGAGCCAGCAGGTCAAGCGTCTCTTTATTCATTTGCTTCCCTCCAGGTATAGTGATAAATCACTATACCATATATCTAAATGTTAGTGAAGGATCACTAATACGGAAAGCCCAAATATTTTATCATAGTGACAAATCACTTTTAGGAGGGTTTGCCTATGAATACTCGTGAGGCGATAGCCGCCCGCATTCTGGCGCTGTGCAAGGAGCGCGGCATCACGCCTAATGGCCTGAGCAATATCTCTGCGGTGCCCCAAGCAACGATCAAAAGTATTTTGAACGGCGAGAGTCAGAATCCCGGAACCGTTACGATCAAGAAATTATGCGATGGCTTTGAAATCACGCTGGGAGAGTTCTTCTCTACGCCAGAGTTTGACGCACTGGAGCAGGAGATCAGTTAAACCGCAGACGTAAAAATCGACCCCACACATTTTTTGTGGGGTCGATTTCCTTTTCTACCTATAGTATCGAAAAAGATTATTTTCCATAACAATCAACACAGTTGCACCACTGGATCGATGCTCCGCCGCCCTTCATCCTCGCTGTACAGCGGCTCCACAATTTCATACAGCCGCTCAAAATCCACCGCCGCATCCACCTGCCGCAGTAGATGCTCCGCCGGCACCAGACTTTCTGTATCCACCATTTCTATGACCCCACGCTCGTTCTTTCCTCGCTCCAACATTTCCCTCACCCCTTATTCTCTATTTTATCATCTTTACGAGAAAAAGTCTGCCTCCTGGCAGACTTTTTCGACAAGCTGAAAGGGCGTGGCTTTTTTGCCACGCCCTTTTTATATTGGTGCTTTAGCTAAACAAAACCCCCAGTTCAACTGGGGGTGGGTAAAAAAGCTTTAGCATAAGCCAGGGAGCCGCCATGCCTAAAACATGGCGGCTCCCTGAAAAATGAAAAACAAAGAGTACGGTAAGAAGCTGGGGCTGCAGGGCATTTAGTCCCCGAATAGGGGACTTGCGGTGCAAAAAGTGTGATTGAAGTCCTTTTTCAGTGCCCCCTTTAGGGGGCGACCACAAGAGTTAGACCCTTACAGGGCCTGTTCAAACCACCCGTTCAACGGGTGGTTTTGATTGGTGCGGGGTTCAGTGCCAGACTGCGGTTTTTTGTGCCGTCCGCAGATGTCAAATAAGAACAGGGCCCCTTATCACTTTCTCCAGATACTTGCCCATGACAATCAAGGCGTCAAGGCCGGCATTCCGGCGGTTGGAAAGGGTTCTGGATGAGATATGAAGCTCTTGTTGCAGATCGGACCAGGACTTTCCCTCGAAATAGTGCCCCCGGATGACCTCCGCCTGCCTGTCCTCCAACTGGGAGACATAGAAATCCAGTTTCTCAATGCGGGTCTGCAATATCTCCAGCTCCTGGTCGATGTCCAGCATGGTGTCACGGTTCATGCGCTCCGTCTTTTCCCGGAAATTCAGCGCGATCTGCATCGTTTTGTCTGAAATGTGACCGGGCATTCCGCCTCCCGCGATCAACGGGCGGGCCAGCGCCAATCCGCCCAGCACCTCATACTCCGTTGCCTGTGAAGGGTTGCTGCGCTCAAATTCCAACAGCGTGATTTTCTTTTTCCACTCCGGATAATTTTTCAGCAGGTTTTCAACATCTTCCCGCGTAGCGAACATGATATAGAGCCTCCGTACAGTCTGATTTAAAACCTGAATTTGCAGAACAGTTAAAGTGGGTCTGCTTGGTTCACTGTCTGCGTATGGGGGAGGCCGCCCTTTACACGTATACGCCGTTTGAACCCTGATGATCGTAATTTGGTGCATAGAAATACCCCCTTCCAATGACACACCAAACTAAAGGGTCTTCCTGTTGTTACCATACCAAACAGTTTAAGGATTCTATAGGGATTATATAAGTACATTCAAAGGATAGCTCGACATAAATCGACATAAAAACAAGGAAAAGCACAGGATAGTGAAAACTATCTCCACTATCCTGTGCTTTTAGTATTCTTTTAGGGGAATAGAGAACCCGGTTACTCAGGACTGACAAAACGGTAGCCTGTGCCGAACACGGTTTGAATGTATCGTCCATCCTTTGGAGTGAGCCCCAGCTTTTTGCGGATGGAAGAAATCAAATCAGAGACGCTTGTCGGTGAAGCATATAAGTATTCCTCATTCCACACCCGCTCATAGATCTGAGCCTTGCTGAACACGATATCTGGATGGCTGGACAACAAGTGAAGAATGTCAAATTCTTTTGCTGTTAGTGTCACGGGCTGGCCATCTATGCTGACGCTTCGACGCATCGAGTCGATATTCAATGTTCCGCGCTCAATTTGTTTAGCGGAATGGAGTGGCCTTGGGTGAGCTAATCGGTTTGCTCTGCGCAAAACCGCGCTGATTACGGCGCAAACTTCCTCAGCGTCAAGGGGTTTTTCGATGCAAATATCAACGCCAAGGTCTAATATCTCAGTTCGTGCCAAGCTACACGAGTAGCGATCTGCCGCCAAAATGTAAGGAGGAGGATCCAAAAAAGCAGCCATTGTTTTCTCCAGAAAAGGAAACGCCCTATTCAAGTCAAAATCCAATAGAAGAAAAGCGTATGAGTGTGATAACAAGTATTCAAAAGCAGTATACACGCTTGTGGCAATACTGGTAAAAAATCCATGTTTTTTCAGAGCTGTACATAGAACAACTGGCTGTTCTTTAGGAGACAATATAAGCAAAATGTTTCGATTTATTTTGGGTATCCTCCCTACTTTCAATAAAACGGTCAAGTTTGGTCAAGCCATCATTTTTACTGCTTTGAATATTAGGGCTTCTTTGAAAATTGTCCATGTGCGCAAACGGCAGTTCTTTTTCCGCTTTCGCTAATTTACGGATAAACTCTGCACGACTATACCAAGCCGTTTACTTAATTGCTGCTATTCACACCCTATTATAATACTGGTAAAATTCATGCCGCCCAGTGAAATTGTTCCAAAGTTGACAACGGTGTTTACTACAGCTAGTAGCAGAAACCCCAACACATAAAACGGAAATGCACCCACGATGTTTTTCGCAATGCCTTCTAAGTGGCCAGCTGATTCCACAGAGCTTTGGAGTTCAATCTGCTTAAAATGTGAAAGTCTCTGGATCAGCGTCAGGGGTGATGCTACGGTTGATATTCATGCTATCAATTTCGGACATATCCTCTGCGTTTAGCTCAAAGTCAAACAGATTGCAATTCTCTCTTATATGCCCAACCTGCGTACCTTTTGGAATCGTCACCACACCGTGTTGCAATTCCCAGCGCAGCACCACTTGCACAGCGCTTTTCCCATATTTCCGTCCAATCCTGCTTAATATCGGATCATAGACATACAGCCCTTGCCCCAGTGGCTGGCAAGCCTCCAGAACTGTGCCACGCGACTGGCAATATGCTCTCAGCTCTGGGCAGGACATCTGTGGATGCATTTGATACTGGTTAATAGCTGGTACCGTCCCCCCCATGGAAATAATGTCGTCTATGTGGTGTGGATTGAAATTGCTTACGCCAATAGATCTGGCCAGTCCCTCCTCGCGGATGCGCTCCAAAACCTCCCAACTCTGCTGATACCGACCCCGGACTGGCCAATGGATGAGATAAAGATCCACATAGTCCAGTCCCAGCCGGGACAGACTTTCCTGGAATGCGTCATATTCACGCCCCATACGCATATCTGTTGTCCACAATTTGGTAGTGACAAACAGCTTATCGCGCGGTATTCCGGACTGACGGATGGCTTCTCCCACAGCTGTTTCATTATAATATACAGAAGCTGTATCCAGATGCCGATATCCAAGTTCCAAGGCATTTAGCACAGATTGTACTGTTTCCTTCTGGTTTTCGCTGATGAGGGCAGTGCCATAACCAAGCTGTGGGATTTGAACCCCATTGTTTAACGTAATCATGGTTTCAAACGTCATCATTCTTTCCTCCATGTGCAAAATTCTTCCAATATTTTTATACTATTAGAAGTTCCGATACGCTCAGCACCGGCCTCCAGCATTGTCTGGCATTCCGCCCAACTGCGGATTCCCCCCGCTGCCTTGACTGAAACTGAATCTCCCACGATTGTTTTCATCAGCCGGACATCCTCCGCGTCTGCCCCAGAAGGCCCAAACCCAGTGGAAGTTTTGATAAAATTCGGACACACCATTTTAGAAATTTCTGAAAGTGTGCAGATTTCGTCCTTCGATAGATAACAGTTTTCAAAAATCGCCTTAAGGACAACACCATTTAATCGACAGAGCTGTGTGAGCTGTGACATTTCTAATTCCACAGCCTTCCAGTTGTGTTGTTTTACCTGGGTAAGGTTGATCACATAATCAATTTCATCTGCACCGTCATGGATAGCACGTTCCGTCTCAGCCAGTTTGATCGCAGTAGTAGTCTGTCCCAGTGGAAAACTGATAGCTGCGCCTACATGAACAGGGCTCCCATTCAAACATTCCCGGCAAAAGGCCACGGGAGCAGAGTTGATTGCTACCATTTTAAAGCCATACTGAATGGCTTGGGTACAAAGTTGAGCAAGTTGCTCATGCGTTGCGTTAGGCCGAAGTAGCGTGTGGTCAAATAATGCTGCAAGGGTTTGCGTTGTCAGTGTGTTTATGTCGATCATTGTATTTCCCCCTTCGCCCGCACATTTGCGGACTCAATCTCAATTCTATTTCCCCTGCGGAATACCCGCTTTTGGAGGCCAGATAAGCCAATTGTATTGTAATCATGGCCTGCGTCGGCCCTGTATGCAAAAAAGCATATCAGCGGTTTATCCCCTGTGTTCACCATTCGGTGAGCAAATCCCTTTGCCGCATAGGTTGCGCTGCCGGGCACCAGTGGAAACCAGCGCACCGTGCCGTCGGTGTGTTCAGTCAGCAGTAACCCGGAGCCCTGTAAAGTATAGTAAACCTCCCCGGTTTCCAGGATTTGATGAAAATGTCCTTTGGTCATAAAGCATTCCTCGCCAATATTTCCAGGATAGAGGGTTGTAAGGCCAAAGGAAACGTCTCCCGGATGCTTTGGCGCGGCCAGTTCATGAAATTCATAGATTATTGGATCGATTCCCTGTTCTAACAGTTCCTTGACTGTAGCTTGATCCCTAAAAAATCCTGCCATATGGCTAAGACGGCGTGTTGTTGTCTGCGTTGTCAAGGAGGAAGGGAAAGTCAGCGCTACAGAAAAGCCCGTGAACCAGTTCAGGAATGGTGGCAATCCCAAAAGGGACGCAAATACTCCCGGGAGTTGGTCTGTGGAACTGACAGTCGCATCTGCTCCGCCTTCCAGGGCTGGCATACCAATTCCTACACAGAACATCCCTGCCGCGCGTATAGAGGCTATGCCGCTGGCAGCATCCTCCACACCGACACAAGCCTCCGGTGGCAGTCCAAAATGAGATGCGGCAGCTAAATAAATATCAGGGGCAGGTTTTCCATGGGTTACCGAGTCCGGATCTACACAAAAGTCGAAATTTAGTCCCAGTTTTTCCAAGATAAAGGCTGCACTATGGCTAGAAGATGCCAGTGCTATAGGTATATTGTGCTCCTGAAGAAGTTGGAGGGTTTCCATGATCCCAGGCATAATTTGTTGCTGGGAAAGTATGGTTCGCAACAATTCTTGATAGACTGTGTTTTTTTCGTCTGCCGTGCGGTGCAGTTCTTGTGGAGTAGCCGCAATATGATAGTGTTTTGCCAGTAGCTCCATGCAGGTATACCGAGGGATGCCTTTAGTAAGATCCTCTGCCCCGCGTGTGTGACAGATGCCCCATTTGTTCAGCAATACCTGTTCCCACGCCATAAAATGAAATTCATCGGTGTTAACCACAACGCCATCTAGATCAAATATAACAAGGCGAACTTCCATGGCAATCACTCCCTTTCAGTTTGACATTCATTATACCAGCACCTCAGCCCACAATCAATATTTATCGATAAATTTTCGATAAAATTTTTTATTTTCTTCGATTTAAGATTGACTTGTTTTGAAAAAACCAGTATGATATAAAAAGGGGCAGCCGTATAAGACTGTTTTACAGAGTGTTGCTGTCCTATCTTTTTCCTGTGCATAAAAGAACAGGGAGATTGTTCGATTACCAACGAGGAGGAAAGCATATGAAGGTTGAAGCAGTTTACCATCGACCAAGAAACGAATTCGCATATTATGACACAAATGGTACGGCCACAATTCTTTTGCGGGTAGGCAGCAACGATATCCTTAGAGCAAGGTTGTTCTGGTTTGATAAATACTGTATAGATGAAAGTATAGCGGCGGTGGAAATGGAATCTATCCTCAGCGACAGCCTGTTTTCTTATTTTCGCATCAGTATTACACCTAAATACCGTCGGCTCCAATATTATTTTGAATTGATGGATCGATCGGGCGCAGTGTGGTACTTGGATGAAATAGGCTGCCATCAGACGGCAGACGGCTGTACGGAGAGCTGTTTCCAGATGCCTTATTTGAACCGGACAGATGCCATTACTGTACCTGGGTGGGCCAAGGAAGCGGTGTTTTATCAAATCTTCCCAGATTCCTTCGCCCGTAAGGAGCCCACCCCTACCGGGGAGGACTTTCCATCCTGGGGCAGTGAACCAGATGTCGTTGCTCACCTTGGCGGCAATTTGGGAGGTCTGCGGGACAGATTGGACTATCTCTCCGGACTGGGGATCAACGCTTTATACCTGTGCCCAATCTTCCAGTCTAATAGCTGCCACCGATATAATACCTATGATTATTTTAAAGTGGACTCCCGGCTGGGAACCTTGGAAGACTTCAAATCCCTGCTAATGGATTGTCACCGCCGGGGTATTCGCGTCGTGTTAGATGCGGTTTTCAACCACACCTGCGATACCTTCCCACGCTTCCAGGATGTATTGGAAAACGGTTCTGAATCTCCCTATGTCAACTGGTATTTCATCAAGGAATATCCACTGGCAGTGGATGAGGTATACCGTTATGAGCGATTTTCTTTTGAACGGCATATGCCAAAGCTGAATACGGAAAACCGCGAGGTACGCCGCTATCTGTTAGAGGTGGCGCGGTATTGGACACAACTTGGCATCGATGGCTGGCGGCTGGATGTGGCCAATGAGATTGATTTATCTTTTTGGCGGGATTTTCGACGGGAGGTAAAGGCTATCAATCCGGAGGCCCTTATCATCGGCGAGGTATGGGGAGACTCCCAACCGTACCTCGCGGGAGATATGTTTGATAGCGTGATGAATTATCCTTTCACCACCATATGTCGCTCCCACTTCCTTGATGGCACGCTGGGCGCTACAGCTTTCCGGCAAGAGATAAATCGGTTGCTTACACACTACCCGGAACCCATGACCCAGTGTATGTATAATCTGCTGGGATCCCATGATACTGCTCGGTGGCTGACCCTTGCCAAAGGACGGGAAGAAGCCGTTGCTTGTTCTGTGGTATTCCAATTCTTATTTGTGGGAATGCCTGCCATCTACTATGGGGACGAAACCGGGATGGTCGGGGAAGATTTTATCAAAGCCAGACGATGTATGTGCTTTACGCCGGCAAACATGGCGGGACAAACGCTGCTGAAGCTATATCGAAACCTTGTAGCCTTCCGCAAAGCCCACCCAGCGTTATCCGAGGGCGTATTCCGTTGGCTGGATCCCCAACCCATTCAGGGATCTGCCCCGCTGGCGTTTCTCCGGCGTACGGATGGGGATACAGTTGTGATGATTTGGAATCCAGGAGACGAACCGGTACAATGTAAGCTGCCGTGGGACGGACAGGCGGGGCAAATTCTTTCCCTGGCTCCCATGGGGTACAAAATTTTTGCCAATGGACAGGAGGTCATGTTATGAGAATTGTTGTGACTGGTGGGAACGGAAATATTGGGGCGCACATCATCCGGGAATTGCTTAGGCAAGGATATGACGACATTGTTTGTTTTGACAGGATGGAGCGTTCTATTCATCCGGAGGCGGTACGGTATATTTCCGGGGATCGGCACAACGAGCAGGCATATATCCGTGTGATGCGTGAGCTGAAGCCCGATATCGCTTTTGAGTTGACTTGCTTTGATGCCCAAGACGCACAGGTGAGCATTGAAGCCTTCCGGGATGTAAAGCACTTTATTACCGCCTCTACTGTATGTACCTATGGGAAGCACTTCAACCACTTTCCCATCCGGGAAGAGGACTGGTTTCAACCCTGTATACAGTACGGTATCAACAAGCACGCCGCAGATTTGATGTACCTGGACGCCTTCCGTCGCGAGGGGTTCCCTGTCACCATCATGAAACCCTGTACCTCGTATAGTGAAATGAGCGGGATGTTGCGCAACCTTACTACTGAGCACACCTGGATCGATAGGGTCAAAAAAGGGAAACCTATCCTTATCTGCGGGGACGGCGACATCCTGCACCAATATATGCATACTGAGGACACTGCCCGCGGCTTCGTGGGGGTTATGGGCCGGCAGCACTGCATCGGTCAGGTTTATAACGTAACCCAGACTGGGTGCACCACCTGGGCAGAATATCACCGGACGGCCATGCAGGTATTGGGCCAGGAGGTAGAGCTGGTGGGCCTTCCCCTATCCCAGCTCATGGAGATAGACCCTGAACGGTTCGCGCTGTGCAATGAGATTTTCGGGCAGCATACCTATGCCGCCAATGACAAGCTGCGCCGGGACGTGCCCGAGTGGCAGCCCCAGATTGGCTTGGCAGAGGGAATGTGCCGGGTTTTCCATGCCATGGAGGAACAGGGAACTATTCCTGACAGTAGCCTGGAGCAGTGGGAAGATGATATTATCACTGCAATAAAGCAGGGTTATGGGGCCCTTCCCCGCTTCCACAGATGATGGTCTGATTTTTCAAGAAAAAACGTCTTGGGACTTTTCCCCAAGACGTTTTTTCTATCACTTATCTTAATATACAGGATATCTTTGCCATTATCCCTTTGTTCCTCCGGCAGTCAGACCGCTGATCAAATATTTCTGGAGGAATACATACAATAGTGCAATGGGAAGGGCGATAAGCAGTGATCCTGCGGCAAATTTGGTAAATTGCATCTGAGAGCCTCCTGTCATGCTGCCCGATACAAAGGATTGGAGTCCCACGGCCAGCGTGTTCAGGTTGGGATCCCGGATAATTAGTTTGGCGATGACAAAATCTTGAAGTGGTGTCATAAAGGCCCACAATGCCTGTACGGCCAAAATCGGTTTTGCCAGGGGCATGACGATGCGGAAAAAGGTAGTGAAATTTCCTGCACCATCCAAGTGGGCAGCTTCATCCAGTTCCTTGGGGATATTATCCAGATAGCCTTTTACTAGGTAGGTATTGCCAGGAATAGCGCTGCCAACATAAATAGCAATGAGGTAGGCATGGGCGTGGTTCTGAACCAAACCAAGCAGTATTCCCAACGCATAGAAAGCAATCATAGCGGAGGTGAGCGGAAGGATCTGAAGCACCATGAAGATAAGCAAACCGAACTTTTTCCCCCGAAAATTAAACCGCGAATAAGCGTAAGCAGTAAAGGACACTAGGATAAGCTGTAGCACCATGACGATCAAGGATATTTTCATCGAATTTTTGAACCACAACAGGTAATTGCTGTCCGGATTGGTGAACAGCCAGATGTAGTTATCCAGGTTCATCTCTTTAGGCACCAGCGTAGAGGAAAACATGGACTGGGAGGGATTGAAGGATGAAAAGACAATCCATAAAATGGGATAAATGATCACGATGCACACCACAATTAGGAACAGGTACATTCCTGCGGCGCACAGAAAATTTTTTGCTCTACAGGCTGTGTTGCGCTGCCTCACATCATTCATCGTTCATTTCCTCCCTTGAAGGCGTCGGTACGGATATACTGGGTCAGTGCGATGACCATAACGATGAGCGAGATGAATACGGTAATAGCTGCGCCCATACCAAATTCTCGTGTTACACTCTCTGTAGTGATTTTGTATACCCAGGACACCAGCAAATCTGTCCCACCAGTAAGCTGTCCCGCAATGACGGGCCCCCCGCTGTTGAACAAGTAAATGACATTGAAGTTTGAAAAATTAAAGGTAAACTGAGTAATAAGCACCGGTGCGGTAGCTGCCAGCACCCATGGCAGCGTGATACGCCTAAACTGCTGATACCGGCTGGCCCCATCAATTTGGGCGGCTTCGTACAGCTCGGAGGGGATGGATTGGAGCACGCCGGTTACCATCACAAAAATATAGGGAAAGCCCAGCCAGCCCTGGATCAGAATCAGCGCCAAGCGGGTAAAACCTACCTGGGTTTTCCAGGGCAGGGCCGAGAGCTTTAAAAAGGGCAGCAGCTTATCGAAGAAGGGGATAACCTGCTGATTCATAGCACCAAAGGAATCATTGAAAAAAACGGCAAACATTAAAATTGAGATAAAAGCGGGTACTGCCCACGGCAGGATGATGATGGTGCGCCAAAAGCGCTTGCAGCGGATCTCCTTCTGATTGACTATAACTGCAACCAGAATGCCCAGCACAATGGTGAGTAACGTGGCACACACCGTCCAAATCACTGTCCAAGACAGGGTGTGCAATAAGGCGTTCATCCACGAGTCCATGGTGAACATATCAATATAGTTTTGCAGCCCCACCCAGCCAAACAGCTTTTTGGGCGGCATATGATTGACGTTATAGTTGGTCAGGGAGATCATGATATTGGTGACAGTGGGGAACACCACGGCCAGGGTCATGACTACCAGCCCGGGGGCCATAATCAGATATGGAAAGCCCCGGTTCATCACGGATTTATATTGCTCCCGCAGGCTGTATAGCGGCTTTCCCTCATCCCGGAGACGACCGTTTTTCCTCGCGTTAAAAATGCTGAACAGGTAAACCGCAATTCCGACGGCGACCAATACCAAGGCAAGCAGCCCTTCCACCAGAAAGAACAGGGAATGATCCTGGCCTGGCACTGTGCCCAGTGTGAACAGGCCGGCCAGCCCGCCGCCCTGTACGCCTGAGAAAATGGTTTCTGCAGTGAGAAAGCCATAGGCGGCCATAACGATCAAAATTGCGCCGCCTTGCCAGAACTGCCCGTTATAAAAGTGGCCAAAGCCCGGGATCAGCGCCAGTAATGTGGCAGTGGTTTGGTGCTTTGTGTTTTTTCCCTTCATATTGTCCCTCCTCTGCAGCTCTCTCTATAACGATATGCCGGAACCGCAGTTCCGGCATATCGTTTGGGGTGTCTTACTGGCCGGCGTGTAGCGAGGCGATATTATCCTCAATCTGCTTGACAGCGATGTCCAGGGCTTCTTTTGGATCGGCACCGGTGGCCAGGGAACCCATTGCGGCGTGCATAGGATCCCAGGTCTGGTTGCCCTCAATGATTTTCACCATGGGCACGCTGTAGGAGATCTGTTCATTGAACGCCTTAATGGTTTCATTAGTGGAGCTGTTGTCGTCCAGGTATTTCTGGTTGCAAGGGATTAGGCCGGTCTTTTCCGCAAAGGAGGCCGCAAACTGATCCTGGACAATAAAGTTGAGGAACTCTGTGGCCAGTTCAGGCTCATGGGCAAAGCCGCTCATCGCCATGCCGGTAAACCCAGAGTAGTTTGCAATTACATTGCCATTGGGAAGCTTGGGCATACGGGCCACGCCATAGTTGATATTGGCCTCCACCAAGGAGGGAATTACGTCGGCGCCGCGCACCATCATGCCCACCTTGCCCTCAGTAAACAGGCCCAGCATCAAATCATTGGCGGTGGTACGGTCACCCATGCCCTTGGGCATCAGGCCGAACAGTTCCTTGACCCGGGTGGCGCCTTCCACGGCACCCTCGTTATTCAGGCCAATCTCGGATGGATCGGTGTTATTATTGCCATACATATAGCCGCCCCCGGCCCAGATAAAGCCAGCGGAGTTGTAGAAATCGCCTAGGTTGCAAAGGAAGCCCAAGGAACCGTCGCCGTTATTATCAAACTTGGGATCATTGATGACTGCCAGCAGCTCATCCCAAGTGTCGGGCGGAGTGGGAACCAGATCTTTGTTATAAATCAGCAGGTTGGTGCTCATGTACAGTGGCACCAAATAGAGGTTATCCTCAAAGGTGCAGGCATCTACTGCAGCGGGTACAATGCAGGACAGCGCCTCATCGCTGAGCTTGATGGGAGCGTACATTCCTTGAGTGCTTTTGTCTCCCACGTCATTGTGGGGGCCGGCCATCAGATCCGGCCCAAGTCCGGCAGGGCCGTCCAAAGCGTGCTTATAGTCGCCGTCTACCATAGGCATTTCTGTGAGTTCCACATGATTTCCGGTTTCTTCCTCCCACTTTGCAGCCATCTCCTGCACCCAGGCATAGCAGGACGGTTCTGCCCATACAGAAATGGTGCCGCCTCCTGTGGGAGAATTGGTCTGTTCAGGTGCATCGGAAATGGGGGCGGTGTTTGCCCCGGTGCCAGACTCGGAGGGGGGACTCTGCGTACAGCCAACCATAGTTGTAAGTACCAGGGCTGCGGATGCCAGCAAAGCTGCAATGCGTTTCATGGACATTCTTTTCATCGATATTCCTCCTTACTTGTTGATTGGCTGCTCCAGGATGACAGGATGCAGCTATGTGTCAAGGCGCGCAGATGTTGTTTAATCGGCCTCCACAAACATTCCGCTTTGCTTGACACTCCTTAGATTATCAGAAGAAATCGATAATGTCAACTATTTTTATCGATAATTTTTAAGACGAGCAAAAAAGCCGTTGTGTTTTGGGGATAAATATGATATAATAATAATAATAATGATCTTAAGCTGCTCAAACAGCGGCTTGGGATTTAGCAGCGGTAGGTGGATATAATGGCAGTCAAGGCAAAGGACATTGCCAATCAGATGGGAATCAGCGTCAGCACGGTCTACAAAGCATTTAACGGAGCAGATGACATCAATGCAGAAACACGGGCGGCGGTATTAGAAACCGCTGCGGAAATGGGTTATACCGGGGGGGCACGGCAGAAGATTTCCAAACGGGTGTGCGTATTTATGGGGCGCATGGAAGCCCCTCATGTGACGTACTATTTGTATGAAGTAATGCTGGCCTTCAAGCAAGTGGCTGAAGGCCACGGTTATGAGGTGATTATCCGCAGCCTTGAGGACGAGAACTGCACTTCTTTTTACCACATTATGGAGCAGGAGCGCTTCGATGGTGCAATGGTGCTTGGCCTTAATGATAGTAGCCCCTTTTTTGACCAATTGGATAGAATTGCCTATCCAATTGTTTTAGTGGATAACTATGTGGAAGGGAAGCTAATTTCTTGTGTGACATCGGACAACCTTTCCGGCATAGGGATGGCAGTGGCCCATTTGATCCAACTGGGCCACAGGCGGATTGGCTTCATTAACGGAGAGCAGCAAAGTTTCAGTAGCCGGGAGCGTTTTGCTGGGTTTCTCAGTGCCATTACCTTGGGTGGGCTTACGTATGATCCGGAATTGGTGTATCATGGAAACTTCAGTGAACATTCTGGGGAGGAGGGGGCGGAAACGCTGTTGGATAAGGGTGTTACCGCCTTGGTATGTGCCAGCGATTTAATGGCTATTGGCGCCATCCGGTGGCTGAAGAAACAAGGGCTCCAGGTTCCGCAAGATATGAGCGTGACGGGATTTGACGATATCCGTATTTCCACCTACATTTCCCCAGCCCTCACCACTGTGCGCATCAATATCAAGGACGTAGGGTTTCGGGCTTTCATGTGCTTGAAAAGCTTGATTAAATACCAGAATGCGACACGAGTTGTGGAGACACCACGCCTGATGGTACGAGAATCCACCGCACCTCCCCGCTTAAGGCAGCAATAGACAGATTGTAAAACAAAAGCAGCTGGGCTGTAAAAAGCCTGGCTGCTTTTTTGGCTAAAAGTCAAGAGAAATTTGCAAAAGTCAAGAAAAATTAGCACCCTGCACAAGCGGGGCGGGCGGATTTTATGCGTTTTCACAACAAAATGACATGGCAAGCCAGCCGGATGGGTCAATCCCATTCGGCTGGTACGTTTGTATGGGGTCAAGGCGTCACGCCGCCTGGAGCTCCTGGTCAAAGAGCATGGCGGCGGACTTCCAGCCCAGTATCTTGCGGGGGTAGTTGTTGACCCACCGCTCCGCTGCCATCACCTCCTCCTTTGTGACCTCATCAAAGTTGGTGCCTTTGGGGAAAAACCGTCTAATCAGCCGGTTCATGTTCTCATTGGAGCCCCTTTCAAAAGCGCTGTATGGGTGGCAGAAAAACACGATGGTCCGCTTGCCCTTGCGCCGGTGGGACATCTCTATGCCCTCGAAGTCTTGAAACTCACAGCCATTGTCAACGGTGATGCTCTTGAAAAGTTTATAGAACAGCTTGCCAAAGCGCCGCTCCAGGCCGTTGATGGCCTTGACCACGCTGGCCGCCGTGTGGTCCTCCACCAGCAAGACAATCCCCATGCGGGTCCGCCGCTCTGTAAGCACCAGGAGGGCTTGCTTGGAGCCCTTGCACCCCATGACGCTGTCCATCTCCCAGTGGCCAAAGCTGCCCCGGCTCTTGACCTCCTCCGGGCGCTTTTCGATGCTCTGGCCACGGGGAGCCCTGGCGGCCTCCTTTTTACTCTTGGCGGCGTAGTGGCGGCGGCCCTTGTCATGCAGGTGCTCCGGGGTCAGGAAAAGGAACACGTCCCCACGGTAGATGTAATTATAGACCGTATTCTCACAGATTTCCGTGTCAAATTTCTCCCCGTTGTTTCGGATTTCCGCAAGGGCGGCACCAGGGGCAAAGCCTTGGACCATGATGAGCTCCTCCAGCCGCTTGACCAGGGCGTGGTCATGGCCGATTTTGAGCTCCTTGCCCTTTTCCTTGAGGAAAGCCTTGTATTTGCGGTGTGCCACGTCCGCACAATAGACCTCAACGTCAATGAGGTCCGTGGTGCGCTGGACGCACAGGCCCCGGCCTATTTCATAGTAGATAGACCGTTCACACTTGCCCAGGGCCTCCGCAATAGCAGGCTTTGAAAAGCCTTTTCTCAGCATCCGCTCCAGGGTCTGCCGGTCATTGAGCGTGAAATGGGTGGCTCCTTTATGGTTCATATTGCACCTCCAGAAAATAGTAAAAGCGGGGTGTTGCCACCCCGCTTGCCCGTGTGTTGTTATCTGGCCATGTATCGCTCCAGCAGCTCCGCCGTCTCTCCATCTGGCAAGATGTCCTCCAGCTTGCAGTTGAGGGCAAGGCAGATTTTGAGGAGCGTGGCCAGCTTTGCACCGCACAGGTCACGGCCTCCCTGCTCATAGGTCTGGAGCACCCGGCCATTGATACCGGCGGCGGTGGCCAGTTCAGATTGTGAAAAATCGTGTGCCAGTCGTGCGCTTTGCAGTTTGTTTCTTGTTTGGCCCATAGGGCTGCACCTCCTCCGTTTTCTCTATTATACAACAAAAGTTGTATAATGTCAAGATAGAAAAAAGCCCGTGCAAAAGGAAATTTTGCCGGGCAATTTTTTAATCCTTTGTGGCCCTCAGCCGGTCCGCAAGCATGGCCAGCGTTGCCACGTCCCGCTCATCCAGGCCGGACACGTTGATGCTGGCCAGAGGCTCCAGGCCCAGGAGGTAGTCCGTGGACACGGAAAAGGTCTTTGCCAGCTCCACGATGCTGGCCGGGGACGGGATGGAAAGCCCTTGCTCCCAGGAGTTCACGCCGTTGCGGGTGATACCCATACGGCGGGCAAGCTCCGCTTGTGTCCAGCCCCGTGCCTCTCTTAACGCCTTTATTTTCTCCGCAATCATCCGCAGCGCCTCCTTTCAAAGTAATTATACTTTGCATGGCCGTCAAGTCATTATCAAATAGGCTCTGTTGCTTGACAGCACGGCGGAGGCCAGATATAATGGGGTTTGTAAAGGTCAAGAAAGAACAAGAAAGAGAGGGCGAAAAGGTGAAAAAGCTGGGGCGGTTTCTAAAGGCGTTCTTTGGCGTTGTTTGCGTCATTTATGTGGCTGTTTTTATATGGCTGGCGGTAGATACGCACAAGGCGGAGATGGTGCTGGGGGCGGTGTTGTTCGCTGTTCCTACCTATTTCCTGCTGAGGAAAAAGAAAGTAAAGCCGGAGCCGCAAAGCCCAACAGCGGGGGCCGTGCGCCGGGAGGCCAGTCAATACACGCCGGATGCGCCGGAGGAAACATTGCGGGATATGCGGATGTACTACACAAAAGAGCAGATAGAGAATGACGTGCGCATCCTCTCCGAAAGTTTCAAGCTGGCTCAGCAGACGGCCAACATTGACACATTCACCAGCCGGTTGGCATTGGCACAGCGGACAGCGTTGACCCTCCTGCAAGCCGAAAAAGCGGGGTGCAAAGGGATTTTGCCGGGGACAAGCAAAACGTGTGACCAGGTGCTCTCCAGCGTGAAAGACCTAAAAATTGCTTTCCTTGAAAACAGCTACATAAAAGAAACAACGGAGGCCATGCTGTTAAAAACGCCGTCTGGACAGCGTAAAAGGATGGAGGCATATCTGGCAAAGCTGGAGGCCCACAAGACTGATTTTTTAGACGTGGCGGACACCTATGACAAAGTGGTGAGGGACACAAAGGTCCTCATGCCGTAGACGCAAAAAGCCGGAGAGGCCAGCAGGCCCCTCCGGCTTTTTTCCATCGGAAAAAACAGCCCAACCCAGGGCGGCGGGGGTATCTTTACCCCTCCCGGCCTTGACGGCCCTTGTGGGGGCCTTTACGGGCCCAATAGAGGCATTTCCCGCCGGGGGCTTTACTCCTTTTTCTTTTCAAGCTGCAAGATGACCTCCCGTAGCTTGTCAAAGCCAAACATTGCCGCATAAGCCACCATAAAGCCCACCACAACGGCGGCCACCACCATGTACCACAGAACAGCCATGCCCTTAATCTGGCACCAGGCAAAAAACGCCACCAGCGTGAGACCCATGGCCACGATGACGGCCAGGACGTTGGTGGGGAGCCGGTCCCAGGTGAGCTTTTTGAGGACCTGGACGATGATGTTGGTGAGCACCACCAGGACGCCCACGATGCTGAGAATGACGGACCAGTCGAAAATGCTTTCCATAACTTTTTACCTCCCTGTTATTTTACCCCACAAGGGTGAGGTCCTTGATGTTGACGGCGGCGGTGACCGCCTTGCCCTGGCCGATGACGGCCCGGTCCCCGGACAGCTCCAGCACCGTGTAGGTGTTGGCGTAGACGAAAGAGGCCAGGCCCCCGCCGGTGTATGTCTTGGCTCCGGCCTTGACCTTGACGGTGGAGCCCTTGGCGATGGCGGCGGAGGCCTCCACGGCGATGTCAGCGGCGTCCACCCAGCCGTAGACGGTGGAGCCACCGCCCTTGACGGCGATGAGATGATAGGGGTGCTTGCCATTAAAGGCCTGAGTGACCTTGGCCTTGCCGGGCTTGCAGGGGGAGCTCTTGGTGGCGTTGGCGCTGTAATAATGAGCGGAGCCGGTAAACTCCACGATGTCACCCACCTTGGGGCCGTTGGCCGGGGGCTTGACGGTTCCAGGAGTGCCGGTAGAGGCCACCGGGGGCTTGACAGCGGAGCCGTACCCGTTAAACTTCCGGGCATCAATCCACCAATAATAAGACACCTGGCTCTTAAAGGTCTTGAGGTCCCCGTTGAGGCGGGCATCTTTCGTGCTGGCGGGGTCATTGATGCGGACCTTGCCGTCCTCCCACCAAAGGACCACGAAGTGGCCCCCGGTAGTCCACAGGCCCGGACCCATAAGGGCAATAAAATAATAGCCCTGTTTGAGCATTTCAAAGACCTTTTTGTGATTGGCGTGGTCAGGCTTGCCATAGGTCTTGGTCCAGTTCAGCATATCACAGTCAATGCCAAACTCCGCAAACTGGGGCTTGAAATAACCGTAATAGGTGCCGTTGCCCAGGGCCTTGTAACCGTGGGCCATGCTCCAGTTGCAGGCGTCCTCCGGGGTGAACTTCTTCCCGGTCATGGTCTCGATAATCATGGACGCCGCCGTGGGACCGCAGCCGGAGCCGCCGATGGTGGCGTTCTC
>CANOYV010000003.1:0-106842 GCA_947571605.1 uncultured bacterium
CCAGGTCGGGCAGAAACCTGATTCTTTCTGCATGTCCTGTTCGAGTCGTCCCCACAAAGGAAGGGGACTCCGCCCCTGCCAACTGCGGCAGCATAAGATGTCCCCACGGGGGAAGGGCGCTTCGGCCCTTTCTTTCTGGTTTCAGTTATTCCCGCACAGGAAAAGCCGTCCAGCCTCATCGGGCCGGACGACTTTTGTGTTTTGTATTCGGTTTCAGCCCGCGGCCCCGCTCAGCACTCCAGCTTTTCCAGAGTGCAAGTCTTGGCGATGGACTTGCGGATCTCCGCCCGCAGGGGCAGCACGGAGGAGGGCGACACGGACAGCTCGTCGATGCCGATGGCCAAGAAGGTCTCCAGCAGGGACAGGTCCGCGCCCAGCTCACCGCAGATGCCGATCCAAATGCCCGCCTTGTGGGCGGCATCGGTGGCCACCTTCAGCGCCCGCAGCACCGCGGGGTGGTGGGGGTCGAAAAACTTGCCCAGGTCGTTGGCCTGACGGTCGCAGGCCAGGGTGTATTGGGTCAGGTCGTTGGTACCCACAGAGAAGAAGTCCACTTCACGGGCCAGCTCCTCCGCCACGAAAACGGAGGCGGGGGTCTCAATCATGATGCCGATCTCGGTATCCTTGCGGTAGGGAACGCCCTCTGCGTCCAGCTCCGCCATCACCTTCTGGCAGGCCCGCTTGCACTCCCGGACCTCCCACACGGAGGTAATCATGGGGAACATGATGGCCACCTTGCCGTAGGCCGAGGCGCGGTACAGCGCCCGGAGCTGGGTTCGGAACACCTCGGGACGGTTCAGGCAGATGCGGATGGCCCGCACGCCCAGGGCAGGGTTCTCCTCTTTCTGGAGCTGGAAGTAATCCACCTGCTTGTCGGCGCCGATGTCCAGCGTGCGGATCACCACCCGCTTGCCGTCCATGGCGGCGGCCACGTCCCGGTACGCCTTGAACTGCTCCTCCTCGGTGGGGTAGTCGCTGGAGGCCAGATACAGGAACTCGGAGCGGAACAGGCCGATGCCCTGGCCGTCGTTGGACAGCACCGCCGCCACGTCCTCGGGAGAGCCGATGTTGCAGTACACCATCATGTTCCGGCCGTCCAGGGTCACGTCTTCCTGGCCCTTCATGGTCTCCATGAGCAGCTTCATCTCCTGCTGCTTCTCATACTTGCTCTGGAACACGCTCAGGGTGATGTCGTCCGGCTCGATGGCCACCTGGCCCGTCTCGCCGTCGATGTAGGCCATGCGGCCGTTCAGCTCCGTCTTGAGGAACTCGCCCAGGCCGCAGATGGCGGGGATGCCCATAGTGCGGGCCAGGATGGCGGTGTGGCTGTTGCCGGAGCCGCCCTGGGTGATGAAGCCCAGGATTTTGCTCTTGTCCAGTTGGAGGGTCTCGGAGGGGGCCAGGTCGTCCGCCGCCAGGATCACCGGCTCCTCGGAATCGATGCCGCCATCCACAACACCCATGAGATTGTTGAGAATCCGCCGGGACACGTCCTTGATGTCGGCGGCGCGGGCCTGCATGTATGCGTCGTCCATGGCGGCCAGCATGGCCGCGAACCGCTCCCCGGCGATCTCCACCGCCCGCTCGGCGGTGCAGTGCTCCTCGTCCAGGGCAGCGTTCATACAGTCCACAAAGTCCTCGTCCTCCACGAACATGGCGTGGGTCTCGAACAGCATGGCGGACTCCTCGCCGACCTCCTCCCGGGCCTTCTCGGCCAGGGCGGCGAGCTGCTCCATAGACTTTTCCTTGGCCTCCTCCAGGCGGCGCTTCTCCGCCTCAATGTCGGCAGCTTGCGCGGTGGAGATGGTAACC
Organism: uncultured bacterium; assembly: GCA_947571605.1. Lineage (GTDB taxonomy): Bacteria > Bacillota > Clostridia > Oscillospirales > Oscillospiraceae > Enterenecus. The sequence continues at coordinate 1,813 of CANOYV010000003.1, forward strand.
GCTCCCCGCTGGAAGAAGTACACAGGCCCCTTCACGACCCCCTTGGATACGCCTTTTCCCTGTATTAAAATCATATGTCTTCCTCCTAAACTATGATTTTGGGGCGTCCGCCCATCGGGCAGACGCCCCAAAATTGGCGTTTACAGGTTATCCTTGAAGAACTGCTCCAGCGTGGCGGCGTCGGCTTCCTCATTCGCGCCCTCCACGGTGACGGTGACCGTCTCGCCCTGTTTGATGCCCAGTCCCATCAGCGCCATCAGCTTAGTTCCCGCAGCGGACTTGCCGTCGGCCTTGGCGATGGTGACGGTGCTCTCCAGCGCCTTGATGGCCTTGACCAGCAGGCCGGCGGGACGGGCGTGGATGCCTACGGGGTCGGTGATGGTATAGGTGAACTGCTTCATGGTGATCGGTCCTTTCCTTTTGTGTTACGCGTCGGCGGATTCCACCTCGGCGCTCTGGCTGCTTTACTCCTGACTCATATAATAACACCCATAGGCGGGAATGTGCAACCCCTCTAGAATATATTTTTTTCCGGTGAGCAAATCTGTGAATTTTCCCGGATCATGGGGGAAGGCGACGGACTTCCCCTCTCCGGTGAAATTGAACACGCCGATGATTTTCTGGCCGTCAAAATACCGCCCGATGGCCAGCACCCCGTCGTCCCCGGTGTCCAGCGTCCACACGTCGGCGGCGGCGGAGAAGGCCCGGTTGGCCTTGCGCAGGACTCCCAGGGCGCTCAGCCCCCGGAATACCCGCCCCTCCGGGGTGGACAGGTCGTCTGCGTGGTCCGCCAGGTCCCATCTCATTTTTCCCCGGTGGAGATACCGGCTGTCCTCCGCCTTTTCCGGGTCGTTTTTGTAGCTGTAGTCGTTCACCTGGGCGATCTCGTCCCCGCTGTACAGCAGGGGGATGCCCGTCTGCATGAACATCATGGCGTGAAGGGTGAGGTCGAACCGCACCGCCAGGTCCATGGCGCCCCCGTCCTTCTCGAACCCGGCCCTCTCAATGCCGCACAGGCTGGCGGTGGTGCCGCACTGGCGGGCGTCGCCGCTGGCGGGGTCGGCGTTGTACAGCTCGCCCCGGCTGACGCTGCCGTCCACATGGCCCTGGAACCAGTCGCTGAGGAATTTTTTGTGGGGGACCTCCGAAATCCCCCACTGGGCCAGCGTATTGTAATCCAGACCCCAGCCGATGTCATCGTGGCAGCGCAGGTAGTTCAGGAACACATACTGCTTGGGCAAGGCGTTCACCGTGTCAAGCTGCTTTCGCAGCAGCCGGGTATCCTTTGTGGCCACGGTGTGCCAGGTGGTACACATGGTGGTCACGTTGTAGAGCAGGTGGCACTCCGGCTTCTCCACCGTACCGAAATAGGGGACCACTTTGACGGGCTCCATCACCACCTCCCCCAGCAGGATAACGCTGGGGCAGACGATCTCGCCGATCATGCGCATCATGCGCACAATGGTGTGGACCTGGGGCAGGTTGCGGCAGTCGGTGCCCAGCTCCTTCCAGATGTAGGGCACCGCGTCGATGCGGATCATGTCCATCCCCTTGTTGGCCAGGAACAGGAAGTTGTACATCATCTCATTGAACACCCGGGGATTGCGGTAGTTCAGGTCCCACTGGTAGGGATAGAAGGAGGTCATGACATAGTGCCCGCAGTCCTCCAGCCAGGTGAAGTTCCCCGGCGCGGTGGTGGGAAACACCTGGGGTACGGTTTTTTCGTACTCCCGGGGGATGGCCGGGTCGGCGAAGAAGAAGTAGCGGCTCATGTATTCCCCGTCTCCAGCCCGGGCCCGTTTGGCCCACTGGTGATCCTGGCTGGTGTGATTCATGACGAAGTCCATGCACACGTTGACACCCTTTTTGTGGCAGGCGGAGGTGAGCTTTTCCAGGTCGTCCATGGTGCCCAGGCCGGGACGTACCCTTTGAAAGTCCGCCACGGCGTAGCCGCCGTCGCTGCGGCCGGGAACGGTGTCCAGGAAGGGCATCAGATGGATGAGATTGACCCCGGTCTTTTCGATATAGGGCAGCTTTTTGCGCACGCCGTCCAAGTCCCCGGCAAAGTTGTCGATGTACAGCATCATGCCCATCAGGTCGTTGGACTTGTACCACTCTGGGTCCGCCTCCCGCTCCTCGTCTCGCTTTTTCAGCGCGGTGGGGCGCTCCTCCGCGTAAACCCGCAGCTCGCCGCGCAGCTCGTTGAACATGGCCTCGTTGTCATACAGCTCCATATACAGCCAGCGCAGCTCGTCCATATGGCGCCCCAGCCGGGCCTGGAACAGGGCCTCCTCTTTCTTCGTCATGAATTGCACCTCTTTCCCCATCTGGGATGGGTTTGATTTGGTTATTTGACCTGGATGACCTGCTCCAACGCCTTGCAGGGGCCGGGTTGGATGGAAACATCCCCGTAGTCGTCGGAGTTGGTCACCAGCACCGCCACCACGTCCGTGTGGCCGGCGGCGGCGATCTTGTCCCGGTCAAACACGATGAGCTTGTCGCCCGCCTTCACCTGCTGCCCCTCCTGAACAAAGCAGGTAAAGCCGTCTCCGTTCATGGCCACCGTGTCCACGCCCACGTGGATGAGCAGCTCCATGCCGTCGGGAGAGGAGAGGCCCACCGCGTGCCTGGTCTCCGCCACGGTGGAAATTTCCCCGTCGAAGGGGGCGACCACCACACCCTCGCTGGGCCGGATGCCCACGCCCCGTCCCAGGACGCCTGCGGCAAAGGTCTCGTCAGGGATCTCCTCAGAGGGGATGGCGGCGCCGGACACGGGGGCGTACACCGTGCCGGGCTCACAGTGGATGGAAGGAAGGGTGGGGTCGGGCTGGGCCGGAGCGGCCTTCTTGGCCTCAGCGGGTTCTGCGTCCTGATAGCCGAACATCCAGGTCAGCACAAAAGCCACGCCGATGGAGATGGCGGCCATGATGATGTAGTTGATGGGGTCATGGAGGCACAGCAGCAGGCCGAACAGGCCGGTAACTCCGGTGCCGCTGGCGCCCAGGCCCACCAGGGAGGCGTACATGGCGCCCGCCGCGCCGCCGACGGCGCCGCAGACGAAGGGCTTGAAGTAGCGCAGGTTTACGCCGAAGATGGCGGGCTCGGTGATGCCCATGAAGCAGGACAGCGCGGAGGGCAGCGCCACGGATTTGGTCTTGCCGTTCTTGGTCTTGAGGGCCACGGCCAGAGTAGCCGCGCCCTGGGCCATATTGGCGGCGGAGGCCAGGGGAAGCCAGTAGGTCACGTTATAGCTGGACAACTGGCCCACGTCAATGACGGTGTACATATGATGGATGCCCGCCACCACGGTGGTGGAGTACAGGCCGCCCATGATGAGGCTGCCGATGCCGAAGGGCAGGGCGATCAGGGCCTGGATACCGCCGATGATGCCGTGCTCAATGGTGGAGAAGATGGGGCCGATGATGGACAGAGTCAGGTAGCCGGTGACGAACACGCTGACCAGAGGGGTGACGAACAGGTCGAACATGGCGGGGACGATCTTATGCAGGCGCTTCTCAAGGAAGCACATCACCCACACGGCGATGATGACCGGGATGACGCTGCCCTGGTAGCCCACCATGTTCACCTCATAGAGGCCGAACCACACCTTTTGGGTCTGCAAGACGCCCTCCGTCGCCACGGTCCAGGCGTTTTGCAGGTTGGGGTGGATCATAATCATGCCGATGACCGCGCCCAGATACGGGTTGCCGCCGAAGGCCTTGCCCGCGCTGTAGGCGATGAGGATGGGCAGGAAGGTATAGGCGGTGTTGGCGAACAGGTTGGCGAACACATAGATGGAGCCGGAGGTGTCGATGTTCAAAAAGTCGTTGTTCACCATGAAGTTCAGCGCCTCCATGATGCCCATGAGGAAGCCGCTGGCCACGATGGCGGGGATGATGGGGACGAAGATATCGCCCAGAGTCTTGATGGCCCGCTTGAACATGTTCTGCTGGGCGGCGGCCGCAGCCTTGACCTCCTCTTTGGTAGCGGCGGACAGGCCGGTGATGGCGATGAACTCATCGTAGACCTTATTCACCGTGCCGGTACCCAGGATGATCTGGAGCTGTCCGGAGGCACTGAACACACCCTTCACGCCGTCCACGTCCTCCAGGGCTTTCATGTCGATCTTGCCGTTGTCCACGGTGACCAGCCGCAGGCGGGTGGCGCAGTGCGCCGCGCTCACCAGGTTTTCCCGTCCGCCCAGCAGGTCGAAGATATCCTGGGCGCACTTTTTGTAATCCAGTGCCATATGTATTCCTCCCATTCAATTTGAAATCGAATCCACTAGTGAAATCAATTTCATATCATGGTTGAATTATAACAAACGGCAAGGTCTGTGTAAATTGATGACTTCTCCAAATCTTTGCGGCTCATTTTGTGCATAATAATGAAACCGATTTCACATCAGCCTGTGCGCCTGAAACGCCCGGTAAAGGCCGTCCTCCCCCACCGGGGCGCACACCTCGTCGGCGGCTTTTTTCAGCGTCTCGCTGCCGTTGCCCATACAGATTCCCACCCCCGCAGCCCGGATCATCTCCAGATCGTTCATGCTGTCCCCAAACGCTACCGTATTCTCAATGGGAATGTCCAGATATGCACACAGCCGCTCCACGGCCATCCCCTTGTTGAAGGCTTTGTTGATGAGCTCGCCGTTAATCGCGCCAAGCTGGTCCGTGCCTTGTATGCAGAAGTCGAAGCCGTCCCCCAACACCTGCATGGGCTCCCGCAACCCGCCGGCGTCGCGGCTCACAAACCCGATCTTATAGACGGGTTCCCCCCCATACTCCGCCATGGGGCGAATGCCCAGCTCGCTTTCGATCTGTTCCCGCCAGCGCAACAGCTCGCTGTTGCCTCCGGCCTGGGCGCTTTCCCGCAGAAAGTCCTTGAAGCTCTCATCGGTATAGCTGTGATCCTTGCCCTCCACCGTGCGGAATACGCCGTTGCGCTGGAAAACATCCATGGCCGTGCCGCACTGCTCCGCGGTCATGGGGTGGTCGTAGACCACCTGCCCGCCATATTCGATATAGCCCCCCGCGCTGCCCACCAGGCCGTCAAAGCCGTAGCGCAGCAGCGGGGAGAGCATCCCATAGTTGCGTCCGGAGCACAGAACCACCTTGTGGCCGTTGTCCCGCGCCTTGCGGACCGCCTCAACAGCGGAGGCGGGGGGCACGTTTTTCCCCGGCTCGGTAAGGGTCCCGTCAATATCCAGAAAAATCAGCTTGCATTCCATAGCGGCCTCCTGTCGGCATCGTGATGAAATTGATTTCATCTCAAATGATAGCAGAAAGCTCCTCTCGGTGCAAGGGGAAGAGCCACCGTTGCTTTCGCCAAATATTTGCTGCAAAATTTAGCGAATATGCCCAATCTCTCGGGAAAGTTTGCGCCGCAGCCCACTGGAAATCCGGCTGGACTTGTGATATAATGTGAAATAGATTTCAAAAACAGGAGGCGCCTATGAACATCGCGGATATCGCCAAGCTGGCGGGGGTGTCCCCCTCTGCCGTTTCCCGCTACTTGAATCAGGGCTATCTGTCCCAGGAGAAGAAAGAGGCCATCCGCAAGGTGATCGAGGAGACGGGCTACCGCCCGCTGGCCCAGGCCCAGGCCCTGCGCACCCGCAGGACCAAGACCATCGGCGTAGTTCTGCCCAAAATCGACTCCTTCTCCGTCAGCAGCGTCATGGCGGGCATCGACTCCGTGCTGGAGCAGAGGGGTTTCCAGATCCTGCTGGCGGACACCCACAACGACCCGCTCAAAGAGCTGGACTATCTGGACAGCTTTGACGACCAGCGGGTGGACGGCGTGATCCTGATCGGCACCGTGTTCACCGCCAGGCACATCGCCACGCTGAAAAAAAGCCGGGTCCCGGTGGTGGTGGTGGGCCAGCAGTTGCCCGGCGCGTCCTGCGTATACCACGACGACTACCACGCCTTTTATGACATCACCACGCTACTGGTGGCCAAGGGCTGCCGCACGCTGGGGTTCATCGGCGCGCTGCCCCAGGACAAGGCTGCGGGCCAGGAGCGCAGCCGGGCCTATTGCGATGCCCTGCGGGACGCCGGGCTGGAGGACCAGGCTGGACACACGGCCGTGGCCGGGTTCAGCGCCTCCTCCGGGCGGGAGAAGGCCCAGGAACTGCTGGAGACATACGGCCCGCTGGACGCGCTGGTGTGCGCCACCGACTCCATGGCGGTGGGGGCGCTGCAATACCTGAAAAGCCTGGGCCTGCGGGTGCCGGAGGACATCCGGCTTACCGGGCAGGGAGGCTCCGACCTGTGCGGGATGACCACCCCCACCATCACCACCATCCGCTACTTCTACGAGGACAGCGGGGCCAACGCCGCCGTCCTGCTGCTGGAGCGGCTGGAACACCCGGATGCTCCGGCAAAGGAGATCAAGTTGGGTTACCAAATTGTAGAAAACGAGTCCAGCCGGTAAACGATTCGTGCGGTTTTCGATAACAGCGGGGAACCCCTTCCCCAGCGGGACAGCTCGAACCAGGAGAAGCAGAACGGATAAGGTTTCTGCCCGCCTTGGTCTGAACTATCCCGCTGGGAGAAGGGGTTCCCCGCTGTTTATCGTTCTGGAATCACTTTATGACTAGCTCGCCGTCCCGCACGTCCACGGTGAGGGTGGAATCGGGGATGGCCTCTCCGGCGATGATCTTCCGCCCCGCCAGGTTTTCCACCGTGTGCTGGAGATACCGGCGCAAGGGCCGGGCCCCGTACATGGGGTCGTAGGCCGCGTCCAGGATCAGGGACTTGGCGGCGTCCGTCAACTCCACCTTGAGGCGCTTATCCTCCAACCGGCGGTTCAGGCCGGTGAGCAGCAGGTCGATGATGTGGTAGATGTTGTCCCTTGTCAGCGGCTTGTAGAACACAATCTCGTCCAGCCGGTTGAGGAACTCGGGCCGGAAGGAACGCTTGAGCAGCTCGTCCACCTGGGCGCGGGCCCCGGCGCCGACCTCACCGTCCGGGCCGATGCCGTCCAGCAGGTACTGGCTGCCCAGGTTGGAGGTGAGGATGATGACGGTATTCTTAAAGTCCACCGTCCGGCCCTGGCTGTCGGTGACGCGCCCGTCGTCCAGCACCTGGAGCAGGACGTTGAACACATCCGGGTGGGCCTTCTCCACCTCGTCGAACAAAATCACGCTGTAGGGGTGGCGGCGCACCGCCTCGGTGAGCTGTCCGCCCTCCTCATAGCCCACGTACCCCGGAGGGGCCCCGATGAGCCGGGAGACGGAAAATTTCTCCATATACTCGCTCATGTCGATGCGCACCAGGTTCTTTTCGCTGTCGAACAGGGCCTCGCTGAGGGCCTTGGCCAACTCCGTCTTGCCCACGCCGGTGGGACCCAGGAACAGGAAGGAACCGATGGGCTTGTCGGGGTCGGCGATGCCGGCGCGGCTTCTCAAAATGGCCTCGCTGACCAATCGCACGGCCTCCTCCTGGCCCACCACGCGCCGATGGAGGATGTCCTCCAGGTGGAGCAGCTTCTCCCGCTCGCCCTCCATCAGCTTGGACACCGGGATGCCCGTCCAGCGCTCCACAATGCGGGCGATCTCCTCTTCGGTGACCTTGTCCCGGAGCAGGTTGTCCTCCTTGGATTGGGCGGCAAGGCCCTCCTGCTCCTCCAGTTGCTTTTTCAGCTCGGGGATGGCACCGTACTGAAGCTGGGCGGCCTTTTCCAGGTCGTACTCCCGCTGGGCCTTCTCCAATCGGGCGTTGGCGGCCTCTAAATCCTCCCGCAGCTTCTGCACCCTGCCGATGGCGTTCTTTTCGTTCTCCCACTTGGCCTTGCCGGCATTGAATTGATCCCGCAGCTCGGCCAGCTCCTTTTGGATGTCCGCCAGCCGGGTCTGGGAGAGCTGGTCGTCCTCCTTTTTCAGGGCGGCTTCCTCAATCTCACACTGAATGATCCGCCGGGAAATCACATCCAGCTCGGTGGGCATGGAGTCCATCTCGGTGCGGATGAGGGCGCAGGCCTCGTCGATCAGGTCGATGGCCTTGTCGGGCAGAAAGCGGTCGGTGATATAGCGGTTGCTGAGCGTGGCGGCGGACACGATGGCCCCGTCGGTAATCTTCACGCCGTGGAACACCTCGTAGCGCTCCTTGAGGCCCCGGAGGATGGCCACCGCGTCCTCCACCGTGGGCTCGTTGACCATGACGGGCTGGAAACGGCGCTCCAGAGCGGCGTCCTTCTCGATATACTGGCGGTACTCGTTCAGAGTCGTTGCCCCGATGCAGTGCAGCTCACCCCGGGCCAGCATGGGTTTGAGCAGGTTGCCCGCATCCATGGCTCCCTCGGTCTTGCCCGCGCCCACGATGGTGTGCAGCTCGTCGATGAACAGCAAAATCCGGCCCTCAGACCGCTTTACCTCGTTGAGCACAGCCTTCAAGCGCTCCTCGAACTCGCCCCGGTACTTGGCTCCGGCGATGAGGGCCCCCATGTCCAAAGCGAAAATGGTCTTGTCCTTCAATCCGGCGGGCACGTCGCCCTTGACGACGCGCTGGGCCAACCCCTCGGCAATGGCGGTCTTGCCCACGCCGGGCTCGCCGATGAGCACGGGGTTGTTTTTGCTCTTCCGGCTCAGAATGCGGATCACATTCCGTATCTCATCATCCCGGCCGATCACCGGGTCCAGCTTGTTCTGCCGCGCCCGCTCGACCAGATCGGAGCCGTACTTTTTCAGCGCCTCGTAGGTGTCCTCCGGGTTGTCCGACGTCACCCGCTGGTTGCCCCGGAGGTTGGCCAACGCCTGCATGACTTTCTCCTTGTCCACGTTATAGGTGCGGAACAGCTCCTTGAGACCGCTCTCCGCCGTGTCGATAAGGGCAAGCAGGATGTGTTCCACAGATACGAATTCATCCTTCATGCTCCCCGCGATGGCGAGGGCCTGGTTCATGGCCTTGTCCACCCCTGCGGAGATGTAGACCTTGTCCGCCTCCCGGCCGGAGCCGGACACCTTGGGCAGTTTTTCCACCTCGTGCCGGACGGCGGCCCGGAAGGACTCCACCGTCAGCCCCATATTGGTCAAAAGCTGCGGGATAAAGCCTCCCTCCTGATCCACCAGGGCCAACAGCAGATGGGACTGCTCGATCTGCTGGTTGCCGTGCTGGGTGGCGATATTCTGGGCGTTCTGGATGGCCTCCAGGGATTTCTGGGTAAACTGGTTCATGTTCATGGTGAAATTCACTCTCCTTTGGGCGGTTGGGAAGCCCACCGCCTGTCTGTCATTTCATTTACTAGTATACCCCGTCCCTCCCAAAATTCATGAACTGCCTGTAAACAATTAGCACTCTACTCACGAGAGTGCTAATCCAATTTATTTACATAATTCCAGAAACGACCGGAATATTTTTTCGCCGTCCACTGTATCGGGCCGGGCCAGCGCCCCCGTCATCCGCTCCGGGTGGAACTGGACGGAAATCAGTGGCAGGCTTTCGTGCTCCACCGCCTCCATAACGCCGCCCTCGGACCAGGCCGTCACCCGCAGCCCTCGGCCCAGCCGCCCTAAACCCTGGTGGTGGCTGCTGTTCACCGGGAACACCGGGCCGTACAGGCGGCGAAGCAGCGATCCCTCCGCCGCACGCACCGGATGAACCTGGTCGCCCTCCTCTCTTTGGTGGAAGAGAACCAACTCCGGGCTCAGATTCTGAATCAAGTCGCCCCCCAACCACACGTTGACCACCTGATGTCCCCGGCAGATGGCCAGCACCGGCCTCCCGGCTGCGCAGAACACGTTGAGCAAGGCCAGTTCCGCCTCGTCCCGGGCCCGGTCAATGCCCCGTGAGGCTGTGTTCCCCTGACCGAACAAGGCCGGGTCCATGTCGTCCCCCCCCACCAGAATCAGGCCGTCATAAGACAGGTCAGGGGCGGGGAGGTAACGCGCTTCCCCCGCACCCCCGGCGGCCTCGACGGCGGCCAGATAGTTGGCGGCGTCCCCTCCGCCGGTGGACAGCAAAATCTTCGGCCTCATAATGCGCTCCTCTTCCTTTTGAAGTATACCCCAAACCTGGCAAACAGGTCGGTGACGGACACCCCCTGGGCCAGCAGGGCGGCGGCGTACATCACCGCGCCCAGCGCCGTGCAGGCCAGCGACGCCCAGCCGTGGCCGCAGCCCGCGTCGATCATGGCGCGGAACATCAAGTTGCACCACAGCCCCATCAGCACCGCCGCCAGCGCGGGGCGGACAAACCATTCAAACGCCTTGGCCCGCAGCCCCGCGGCCCGCAGGACGGAGGCCAGGTTCAGCCCTGCCCCGGCCAGGCCCGAGGCCACGAATCCCGCCGCGAACCCCGCCAGCCCAAACCGGGACACGGCAAAAAACGTAAACGCCAACTGCACTATGTCGCTGAGGATGGCGTTCCGGGCAGCTTTTCCCTGGAGCCCCAGGCCGTTCAGCGCCCCGGACAGCACCGATTGGTAGCACCCCAGCAGCGTCCCCACCGCCAAGGGCAGGATCAGCTCCCCCACCCGCTCGTCCCGGAACATCGCCGCCCCCACCGTGGGACCGATCACCGTCAGCAGAGCCATGGCCGGGGCCATCAGCAGGGAGGTGGCCGACATCACCCGGTCCAGGAACCCCCCCGCCGCCCGCCGGTCCCCCTGGGCAGTGCGCCGGGACAGGTCGGGCACCATCACCAGGCACAGTGCCCCGATGAAGCCCGTGGGCAGCCCCAGCATGGGCAGGGTCATGCCGCACAGCACCCCGAACTCGGACATGGCCTCCGGTAAGGCCATGCCACCCTCCACCAGCTTGGCGGGGATGAGCACCGAGTTGGCGGAATTTAACAGCGTCCCCAGCAGGGAAGTCGCCCCCACCGGCACGGCGATGGCCATGAGCCGTTTCCCACTGATCTCCACCCCGGGCGCCCCCGGAGGAAAACGCCTCCAATGCCGGCGGAACAGCAGGGTCAGCGCACCGGCGGAAAACACCTCGCACAGCACCATACCCAGGGCAATGACGCCCACCGTCTCCTCGGCGCTCCGGGGCAGCAAGGCCGCCAGAAGCAGCAGCACCGCCCCCGCCCGGATGAGCTGCTCGGCGGTCTCCACGGCGGCGGGGGGGCGTACCCGGCCAATGCCGTAAAAGCAGTGCTTGTGGAGGTTCTCCACCCCGGTGAGCAGCATACAGGGCACCATCACCACCACCCCCAGGCGGGTCCGGGCGTCCCCCAGCAGGTAGACGGAGATGGGGTCGGACAGCGCCGCCACCGCCAGCCCCAGAGGAACGGCCAGCAGGAAAAAGTTTCTCAGCGCCCGGCGAAGCACCAGCTTCACGGCGCCGCTGTCCCCCAGGGCGTGGTAGCGGGCGGACATGGTGGACACCGCCACCGTCAGCCCCACGGCGGTCACCGACATGAGCATAGAGTACACCGGCATCACCAGTTGATATAACCCCATAGTCTCGGCTCCGATGAGCCGGGACAGGGCCATACGGTACAAAAACCCCACCACCTGAGAGAACAGCCCGGTGGCGGTGAGCAGCAGCGTTCCGGCCAATATGGTGGACAAAACCTAGCCCTCCTTTACAGGATGAGTTCTCATTCATCCTATGAAGGAGGGCTTGTCAGACATGCCCGGCGTTCCCGATGAGGCGGCGGGCATCCCCCTGCGGGGACGGTTGGAACCGGGAGCAGAGGGGCGGAGTATCCTTCCTCTGTGGGGACAGTTCAGACCAGGCCGGGTAGAAACCTTATTCTTTCTGCATGTCCTGTTCGAGTCGTCCCCACAGAGGAAGGATACTCCGCCCCTACAAAACGCGGCAGCATAAGCCGTCCCCGCAGGGGAGGGAGATGCCTCCCCCCATGCGAGCAGGGTGGTTACCGGTCCGTCAGGCGGGTCAGCGCCCCGGTGACACAGTCCAGGTAGTAGTCCGCCGTGTCGGTGCTCACCAGCCACACCGGGACCAACCGCACCCCGCCGGACAGGGACTGGACCGTCCCCCGGTACCCCGCCTCCATGGATCGGATGGCGGTACACACATCGCCCGCGGAGGTAATCTCCTCGGAAAAGCGCATCAGCGCCGTGGGCAGGGTCAGGCATTTCCCCGCCTCCGCCGTTCCGACCTGGGCGGTGAGCAGCGTGCCCTGAACGGAGTTTAACAGGGTATTATCATCATATACGAACTCCACCTCGCAGGAGAACAACGGCACGCCGTTCCATATCTGCCGGAAGCGCACCCTCGTCCATTCCCCTTCCTCAGCCACATCTACTTGCGCCCCGTCGATTCCCATCTTCTTCAGCAGGCCGGCGGCGTGGCGCTCCGGCCCGCCGTCAGCCAACAGGTTCGGGTTGTCGGCCATTTTCGCCGACAATTCGCCGCCTGCCCGGACACTTAACTCGCCGTTGCCGTTCTGATAGAGGTACAAACCGCCCCCCTGGTTTTCCACCTGGACGGTTCCTTTGCCCAGCAGGGCCTGGGCCAGTTGGAGTTCCCGGTTTAAATCCCGCTCCACCGCCATGGGAGCCAGCCCATCGGCGGAATCGAGGGCATTCGGGTCCACCTGAACGCCGCTGTTTTTCAGCACCTGTACCGTCTGCTCCAAGGCCAGGCGCTCGTACCGGGCGGACTCCTCTTTCCGGGCCCCCACCAGCACCAGCAAAAAGCCGTTGACCACCAGCAGAATCAGGATGATGATATTTTTCAGCTTGGGCCACTCCATACCCATCCCCCTCTCATGCCGCCACCCAGTCCGGCTCCAGCTCAGCCCCGCCGCCGTCCCGGTACTGGATGACCAGCTCCCGCCGCTGGTCCGTCAGGTCGGGCAGCATCGCCGCCGCTTTGTCTACGGGCAACAGCAGCGTGCGTTCCCCGTTGGCGGCATAGCTTCGGAACCGGAGGGTGAACTGAACGATATACCCGTCCCGCACCACAAACTCCGCCGCCCAGCCCTCGCTGCCCAGGTGCACCGCGCCGCCCCCCAACAGGTAGCCAAACCGGACCCGAAGCCCGTCCCCGTCCTCCCGGGCGGACATGAGGTACAGCCTTGCCTCGCCGCACAGCGCCCCCAGGGTCGCTTCCGCCAGAACCCGGGCGGCCTCCACCCCGCCGGCCAGACCGCTGCCCGCAGGATACTTCTCCCCCTGGGCGGCCCGGTAGGACACGGTGCCGCTATCGCTGACCACCAGGCGGTCACCGCCGTCCAGATACACCTCTCCGCCGCTGACCGGGGCATGGTTCTGGCTGTTGAAGGACAGTGCCGACAGCACCAACCCTTGGGTCTCCCCCGTCAGGGGGAAGCTCGCGTTGTACCGCGCCCCGTTCTGTTCACCTTCCGTAATCAGCGTGTAGGGGGCCAGACGGTCCGCCAGCGCCTCGTTCTCAAAGGCGAAATAGGCCCCGTTGGGGGCGGCCCCCTCCACCACCGGGTCCAGGTTCAGGCTCTGGGTCAGGGCGGTGGAACAGGAGAAAAATGCTTCGTCAAGCCCGTCCTGCCAGCACAAGAGCACCTGGTCGTCCTCCCCCGCGCACAGCATCACCCGACGGGCGGAACCCTCCAGGGCCTGCTCCCCCGGCCCCTGGAGCCAGTGCTCCAAGGCGGACAAGGGCACGTCCCCCTGAAAGTCAAAATAGACGCTCCGGCCGCTCAGATGCCGCCGCCAATCCTCCTCCTCCATGGGCTGGGGCTGGCCCGCAGAGGCCAGCGCGTCCCCCAGCAGGGCCCCCAGAGGCGGGAATTGTTCCTCCAGGCGGACCTCCTCGTACTGAATGCCGCAGCGGCCTCCCACCCCGGTAATGGCCAGCCGCGCGGGGAGTATGGCCACCGCGCCCTCCCCGCCGGAAGCCCCCGTCCCCGGGCTCTCCTTGGGGGCGAACAGCTCCATGACCCCGCTGTCCTGGACCAGGGGCGTCATGGACAGCAGGTATACGGCAGTCAGGGTCAGCAGGATCATGAGCGCGTCCTTCCCCAGCTCGATCCAGCGCCGCTTATTCCTCATGGGAGGCCTCCCCCCGCGGCCCCTGGATGGGCAGCTCCATGCGGATGGTCAACCCAGGCTCCTTCTTGTCCACCAGGTACAGGCCGCCCTCGTGGCGGCGCATGATCTCCTGGGCGATGGACAGCCCCAGCCCCGTACCGCCGGACTGGCGGGAGCGGGCCTTGTCCACCCGGTAAAACCGCTCGAAGATGCGCTCCCGGTCGCTCTCCGGGATGCCGATGCCGTTGTCGTCCACCTCCATCCACACCCGGTCGTCCCCCGCCCACCCGGCGGAGATGACGATGCGCCCCCCGTCTGGGGTGTACTTGATGGCGTTGGACACAATGTTCATCATCACCTGCACCACCCGTTCCCGGTCCGCCCGCACCTCGGGGAGATTGTCCGGCAGGGACAGCTCCACGGTGTGGGCATGGTTCTGGGCGTCCATGAGAACGGCCTGATAGGTGTCGTCCACCGCCTTGGCGAAGGGGAAGGCGCTCAGGCGCAGCTCACTGCGCCCGGAGTCAAACCGGGACAGGGTGAGCAGGTCCTGCAAAATGTGGGTCATGCGGTCGGACTCGTTGAGGATGACCCCCAGGAACCGGTGCTCCATCTCCGGGGGCAGGTCTCCCACCCCGTCGTCCAGAGTCTCGGCGTAGCTCTTGATGTTGGTCAGCGGGGTGCGCAGCTCGTGGGACACGTTGGCCACAAAGTCCTTGCGCATCTGCTCGGCCTTCTCCAGCTCGGCAATATTGGCCTCCAACTGCCGGGCCATGACGTTGAAGCTCTCGGTGAGCTGGCCGATCTCATCGCCGGAGGTCACCTCCAGCTTCCGGGAGAAGTCCCCCTGGGCCACCTCCTCGATGCCATCGATGAGGCGCTGGATGGGGTTCACCATGGTTTTGGCCAGCAGGAAGGACAGCAGGATGGAGATGATGAGACCCAGCACCAGCGCCTCGACGATGAGGGAAAACATCTCCGCGTTGAGTCCGCGGGCGGTCTCCCGGCTGTCCAGAATATAGACGATATAGGGCCGATCGCCCCGGACGATGGGGATGGCCGCGTCCATGTAGTCGGCGGTGACGCTGCTCTCGAAGCCCGGCGCCCCCGACAGGGCGGTGGAGATGTTGGGCGTCACCCGCACGCCCCCCTCCGGCTCCGGGGCGGAGCCGGCAAGATAGTGCCCGGTAGCGCCGTCCAGCACAAAATAGTTGCGGTTGCGGCGGTCCACCCCCAGCACACCCTCGTAAAGCGCCAGCACTTCGCCCACCATGGATGCGCCGTCCTCCTCCTCGTCGGTGGCGGTCTGAAGGTCCCGGACAAAGTCCACGTTGTCCGGGCCGAAGGCGTCGGCAATCTGGCTGTAAAACTCGTCGATATAGTAGCCGGTCACCGAGTTCATCAGAAACGCGCCCACCACCACCATCAGCGACACGATGAGCAGCACCATGATGAGCACCAGCTTGATGTGCAGGTTTCGGCGCATAGGAGAACTCTCCTTTCCCAAGTTATCACGCTTCGAAGCGGTCAGGGCGTTCGGTCGCCTTCCCTCCGGCTCAGGCTCCCTCGCCGACCGCTTCTCAGCGCTCACATGCCAAATGCGTAGCCTAAGCCCCGGCGGGTCACAATGAACTTGGGGTCGGCGGGGTCGTCCTCCAGTTTCTCCCGCAGCCGCCGGATGGCCACGTCCACCGCCCGCACGTCGCCCACGTAGCCGTCGTAATTCCAGACCTGCTCCATCAGCGACTCCCGGCTCACCGCCTGCCCCCGGCTGGAGGCCAGGGTCTTGACCAGCTCATACTCCCGCTGGGTCAGGTCCAGGGGATCGCCGTCCTTGTACACCAGCATGGCATCCAGGTCCACCTGGACGCGCCCCAGCTTCAACCGGTTGGCGGACTCCTGGGGGGCGGCGCGGGCGAGCATCTCCGTACGGCGGATGTTGCTCTTCACCCGGGCCATCAGCTCCCGCATGGAAAAGGGCTTGGTGATATAGTCGTCCGCCCCCAGCTCCAGCCCCAGCACCTTGTCCGTCTCTTCCTCCCGGGCGGTGAGCATGATGATGGGGGTGGCCCGCCCCTGCTCCCGCAGGCGGCGGCACACCTCGAAGCCGTCCATCTTGGGCAGCATCAGGTCCAGCAAGATCAGGTCCGGGTCCTGTTCCAGGGCCAGGCGCAACCCCGCCGCCCCGTCCAGGGCCTCCAGGGTGCCGTAGCCCTCCCGTGCCAGGTTGAAGGTGAGGATGTCCACGATGTTGCGCTCGTCCTCCACCACCAGGATTTTTTTACCCATTGGCTTCCTCCCGCATGAGTTTGTCCGCCCGGAACAGGGCCGTCACCGTCTTGGCGTCGTTGAGCCGCCCGTCGGCGGCACGTGCCAGCGCCTCGCCGAAGGGCATCTTGAAGGGCTCCAAAAACTCGTCCTGGTCCAGGTGCCGCGCTCCGAAGGCCAGATCCCGGGCCAGATACAGGTAGAGCATCTCGTCGGTGTAGCCCACGCTTGGCATGATGTAGCCCAGCGGGTCCCACCGGCCCGCCGTAGCGCCGATCTCCTCGCTCAGCTCCCGCCGGATGGCGTCAAAGGGGACCTCCCCCGGCTCCAGCTTGCCGGCGGGGATTTCGGTGACCACCTTGTGATAGGGATAGCGGAACTGCCGCTCCAAGTAGACGTTCCCGTCCCCGTCCAGGGCCACCACCGCCGCCCCGCCGGGGTGGTGGACAAACTCGCGGACGGACGCGCCGCCGCCCGCCAGCTCCACCTGATCCGAATACACCTTCAACAGGCAACCGTCGAACACCTGCCGGCTGGACAGCGTTTTCTCGTTCAATTCCATATCAACTACCTCCCGGTCAGTATTTCCCGCATATCTATGTATTTTACCATAGCGGGAAAAAAATAGAAAGCCAAAAGTCACATTTTCCCGATAAAATGAGGGATTGTCATTTGGACCCCAATCCCTTATAATGTTCCCAACGAGGTGATTTCCATGAATGTGAAAACCATGCTGGCCGCCCTGCGGGGCGTGACCGTGTACAAAGATATTCTGACCCAGCCCGTGATGGAGGCCGCCTTGCGACTGCTTACCAGCGCCGCCCACGGCGACGGCCTGGGCGGGCTGGAGGCGTATACCGACCTATTCTACCGCCTCCGGTCGGAGGGACGGCCGGGGCTGGGCCACTGGCTGGGAGACGCTTTGCGGTGGTCGGAGGGGCCCTACCCCCTGCTGGCGGAGCGGGGGGACCGGGACCCTGCGTTGGAGCAGGCGGCCAAGCTGGACGTCTCCGCCTTCGAGCTGCTGGCCAGCGTGGACTGCGACAAGTGGCTGGCGCACCTGGGAAAATTCCTGGACAGCGACTATCAGGGCGTACTTACCTCCCTGCCCCGGTGGCAACGGGGGGCGCCCTTCTCCTTTGACCAGCTCGCAAAAGCCTACCAAGAGGAGGGCGCGGGGCTGTTCGCCCGCTACCGCGCCTTTGTCTGGGACAGCGGCGCGCTGATCCCAGTGGCCCGCCCCGACTGCCCCTCCTCCCACCAGCTCCTGGGCTACGACGGCCAGCGGGCCGAGGTGGAGCGCAATACCCGCGCCCTGGTGGAGGGCCGGTACGTAAACAACGTGCTGCTCTACGGCGAGAGCGGCACGGGCAAGTCGGCTACGGTGAAGCACCTGCTCACCCTGCCCGGAATGGAGGAGCTGCGGCTCATTGAGGCGGACAAGGAGAACCTGGGCGGCCTGCCCGCCCTGATCCGGAAGCTGGACGGGCGGCGGCAAAAGTTCATCGTGTTCATCGACGATCTGACCTTCGACCGGGACGACCCGACTTACTCGGTACTTAAAACCATTCTGGAGGGCGGCGTGGAGCGCCGCCCCCAGAACGTGGCCGTCTACGCCACCTCCAACCGCCGCCACCTGGTGCGGCAGACCATATCCGAGCGGGCCGGGGACGAGATGGACCGGTCCGAGACCATCCGGGAAAAAACCTCCCTGGCCGACCGGTTCGGCGTGCGGGTGCTGTTCCAGGGGCTGAACAAGACGGAGTTTCTGGCCCTGGTGGATATGCTGGCGGATCGGCACGGAATCGCGCTGGACCGGGAGGAGCTTCACCGCCGGGCGGTAGCCTGGGAGCGGTTCCACGGAGCCCAGACGCCCCGCACCGCATTGCAGTTTATCCTGTCGCTGTGACAAAAACCCGCCCGGAGAACGCCGTCGGAAGGAGGTCTTGCCATGTCCGCCGGCCGTCAATTTCAGATGGTCTATCTCCTGCTGGAAAAGGGCCGCATGACCGCCGGGGAGCTGGCGGAAAAGCTGGAGGTCTCCCCCCGCACGGTGCTGCGGGACGTGGACGCGCTGTCCGCCGCCGGGGTGCCGGTGTACACCACCCAGGGGGCCGGGGGCGGCGTGGCCCTGCTGCCCGGCTATGTGCTGGACCGGGCCGCCTTCACCGACGAGGAGCAGTGCCAGCTCCTCACCGCCCTGCAAAGCCTGCCTAATCAGGAGGGGGAGCAGGCGCTGACCAAGCTGTCCGCCCTGTTCCGCCGGGGGCCGGAGGACTGGCTCCAGGTGAATCTCTCCCGCTGGGGGGCGGGGGAGGCGGACAAAGAGAAGTTCCGCCTCCTCAAGCGGGCCGTGCTGGAACGGCAGGTCCTGGCCTTTGGCTACGCCGGCTCCTACGGCTCCAGCCGGGCACGCAAGGTTCTCCCCGCCCGGCTGGTGTTCAAGGGGCAGGGATGGTATCTCCAGGCTTTCGACTTGGAGCGGGAGGACTACCGCACCTTCCGGCTGTCCCGCATCCTGTCCCCGGCCTTCACCGGAGAGGTGTTCCACCGCCGCCTGGATCCGCCGGATATTGACTTTCCCGGCGACATTCCGCCCCTGTTCCGGGTGGAGGCCAGGCTGCGGTTCGCCCCCTGCATGGCCTACCGGGTATATGACGAGTTCGACCAGGGCTGCGTCACCCGCCAGGACGACGGCTCCTTGCTGGTGGAGACGGTGTTCCCCGAGGACCAGTGGCTGTACGGCTACCTGCTCAGCTTCGGCGCGGGGGTGGAGGTGCTCTCGCCGGACACGCTGCGCAAACGTCTTGCCCTCCTGGGGCAGGAAATTTTTCGGGCCCATTCTGAACCTGACATACCTTGTCAGGTTCCGGATGCTATGATGGGACCATCCAAAACAAAGGAGGTTCCAACCATGGAAAACTACAAAGACATGAAATTCTGCCAATCCTGCGGCATGCCCCTCGCCCCCGGCGTAGAGCTTGGCACCGAGGAGGACGGTTCCCCCAGCGCGGACTACTGCGGCTACTGCTACAAGGATGGGAAATTCGCGGGAGAGATGACCATGGAGGAGATGATCGACTTCTGCGCCCCCATGATGGCCCAGGGCAACCCCGGCATGACTGAGGAGCAGGCCAAGGCCCAGATGCACCAGTTCTTCCCCATGCTGAAACGCTGGAAGCGCTGAGCCGTCGTGAGCAGCGCGGATGGACTGGAGCGAGGGCAAAAGCCCAAGGGCCACGCAGTGGGACTGGGTTTTGCCCGAGTCGAAAGGAAGCCGCGCGTCGCGAACAGGCAGAGCGTGACTATAAGCGCTGAGCCGTCGTGAGCAATGCGCAGCAAAAATCCCCCCGGATGCACAATCCAGGGGGGATTTGTTCATTTCAAAGCAGGTCCTTTTTCCGCAGGATAACCCCCGCCACCACGATAATGACGGCGGAGATGACCAGCGGAGGCCAGAAGCTGTGGGCAAAAGGCAGAATGTCCACGTTCATGCCGTAAAACCCGAATACGATGTTGGGCACCGTCATGAGAATGGTGACGGAGGCCAGCAGCTTCATGATGACGTTCAGATTGTTGGAGATGACGGAGGCGAAGGCGTCCATCATGCCCGAGATGATGTCGGAGTAGATCTGCGCCATCTCAATGGCCTGACGCACCTCGATGAGCACGTCCTCCAGCAGGTCATGGTCCTCCTCGTAGAGGGTGACGATCCGCCCGCGCAGGATCTTCTCCAGCGTCACCTCGTTGGCCTTCAGGGAGGTGTTGAAGTAGACCAGCGACTTCTCCAGGTCCAGCAGTTGGATCAGCTCCTTGTTCCGCTGGGACTTGTAAAGCTGCCGCTCCATATGGCTGTAGGTCTTGTCGATTTGTTTCAGGTAGCTTAAGTACCGCTTTGCCACCAGCAGCAGGATATTCAGGATAAATCGGGTGCGCTGCTCGGTGCGCACGTCCCTCACTATCCCGCCCTGGAGGTCCCGCACCACCGAGGTCTCCTTCAGGCACACGGTGATGATATGCCTCTCCGTCACGATGATCCCCATAGGCAGGGTGGAGTACACCACGCCGGTCTCGTCCTGCTCCATGGCGGGGGTGTCCACAATAATGAGGGTGCAGCCGTCCTCCTTGTCAATCCGGGACGTCTCCTCCTCATCCAGGGCCGCCCGGAGGAAAGACGGCTCCACCGCCAGGGTGGCGGCCACGGTTTTCAGCTCGTCCTCGCTGGGGTTCACCAGGTTGACCCAGCATCCATCCGTCACGGAGTTGAGCGGGGTCATCTTGCCGTCCACCGTCTTGTGGATGGTCATCATAGCTCTCACACACCTTTCCCGAATCGGCGGGAGGGCATAAAAATCCCCCCGCGACCCATGTAAAATTCTCCCATCGGCAAAACGCCGACAGGCTGCGGGCGCACGGGGAGGCAGTAAGTACCGGCTCAGCGGGTGCGCCGTGTTTTTCTGTTGCAACTTCGACCAAACGGATCGCCTGACACGACGCATCTCACTTCCTTTATTCATCCAATTTCCGCATGTATGTTGCGGTTTTATCCATTATATCCTTTTCCTCCCCTGATTGCAAGGAGAAAATCATCCCACCCTCGTGTCGTGCGTTTTTGCGCTCCGATTGGGCGCATTACGGGGCGGCTTCACTCCGCCCCGGAGGAAATCCGCCCCCGCTTCGCAGCGACCGGGTTTTCCTCCCCGCTCCGGTCCAAGCTCCCTTGTGCGGCTATCCTTGCGCTAGCAACAACGGCTGAATCTGCTCCCCCCGGCAGGCGGCCTCGACGGTCTCGGGGACCAGGGTGAAGTCGGCCACCAGAGAGGTGGGCTTGCCCATGCAGTCGTCTTGGCCGAAGGGCACGAAGTACACGTTTTTGCGCCCCAGCATGGTCCCCAGGTTGGGGGCGCTCCCGGCTAAGCCGTCATTGGTAGCCAGCGCCAGCACCAGCGGTTTCCCGTTGCGCAGGTGCGCTTTCGCCGCCATGGTCACCGAGCTGTCAGTGACGCCGTGGGCCAGCTTGGCCAGGGTGTTGCCCGTGCAGGGGCAGATCACCAGCACGTCCAGCAGCCCCTTTGGCCCGATGGGCTCCGCCCCGGCCACGGTGTCGATCACCCGGCGGTCGCACAGCCGCTCCATCTCCCGCATAAAGTCGTGGGCCTTCCCGAACCGGGTGTCGGTGGACGCCACCGTCTCGGACACGATGGGCGTCACCGGCCCGAACCGGGCGGTCGTCTGCTCCAAAGCGTCCAGCGCCTTGGACATGGTGCAAAAGGACCCGCAGAACGCGAAGCCCACTTTTAACTCCTTATGATTCACAGGTCTGATTCCTCCATGATATGATAGACGGTATCCTTGATGTACCGTCCCGAGGTGACGGGAGCCACCTTTCCCGGCAGGGACAGCGCCCAGATCACCCGCACACCCAGGGTGGCGGCGGCGTCCATATCCACCCCGCCGGGGCGAGACGCCAGGTCGATGACCAGGGCCCGCTCCTTCAAAGCGGCCAGCTCCTCCACCCCCAGCACCGGGGCGGGCACCGTGTTGAAAACGATATCGTAGCTGCACAGCCAGTCGCTCAGGTGATCCATACCCTCGCTGTTCAGGCCCATGCACTCGGCGGCGGCCCGCTGCTCATACCGCCGGGCGGACACCCACACCCGGGCCCCCAGCGCCCGCAGCCGGGGCGCCAGCGTCCGGCCCAGCCGCCCAAAGCCGATGACCAGCACACGGGCGTCGTGGAGGGTGATGGGCAGCTCCTCCATGGCGATCTGGATGGCGCCCTCAGCGGTGGGTAGGGCGTTAGCGGTATGGTAACGCAAAAAAAGAGAGACGGCCATCAACCAGCCATCTCTCTTTTCCGTTTAATAAATTACACTTTGAGTTCCAATATCAATCTCATCTACAAACGTCCAATTGCTGCATTGGGACGGAAACTGCATGATTAAGCCACCCATCCTGATATGTCCCCACATAAACATAAACAGGGATGGAGAGCCGTTCTAAATACCGCTCCATCAGCGGGCGAACCTCTTCCCAGTCCAGCCCGCCGTTTCCGCAGCCCAGCCGGGGAAACGCGATGGAGGCGATTCCCTTTTCCACATAGGTGTCCGCGAATTTTTGCAACCCCGCCTCGATGTATTCCAGCTTAGAGGGACTCCGCCAATGCTTTTTGGTTGGGAACATAAGCACCCATTTTTCCGGGCCCTTCCAGAGGAGGAGCTTCCCGATTTCCAACTGTTTTTCATCGCATACCCGCTCGTAGCTCTTGAACATCGCCGGGTAGCGCTTTTTGAATTCCAGCGCAACGCCCTTTCCCATCACCCCTACAGTGTTCACCGTATTGACCAGCACTTGCGCCGGACTGCTGAATATATCGCCTTTCAAATAGGTAATCATCACCATCACCTCAAACACGCATCATCAATATTTAGTATAACACAGCAGAAAGAAAAGTAAAAGACAAATCGAACTAAGGCTCAAAGGATTTCACTTTCCTGCATATCTTTGAGTGCCTGTCAAGCCAACCAAGCGGGACAGGAAAAATTTTGCGCAGGATTTTTGAGTTTCTGCACTATACTGCAAAAACTTTCTTCTTTTTATAGTTTCTGCACTACAGTGCAGAAACTTTTCTTTTTTCGACAATTTTGCACCGAGCAAACCCCCGGCCTCCTGAGAGGGGAGGCCGGGGGTTCAATCTCCGTCTGACACGGCTGCACCACCTCCCACCGCTGGAGGGGGAGGTGTTACAGCCATGACAGGTCAGCCGCAGAATATCGCTTCACAATTTCCCGCTCCATGCGCTGGAACGCGGGGATATAGGTGTCAATGATGGTCAGCGCCAATCTCCGGGCGGCGTTTCCATCGTATATATGGCTCATATTATTGCGGTCACGGAGCATGGCAATCCAAACGTCCTCATCCACAAAGTCATAGACCTGAAACGCTACCTTTAAAATCTCCCGGGGGGAGCCGGATCTGGCCTCACTCCTGCCCTCGTATTGGAGCAGTTCCTTGAGCACCTTCCACCCCAGTTCAAATTGAATCATAAATTTGTCGATGATTCCGCCTATGACAAACTCATTTTCCAGGTCCTGCTGGCCCGCCGTTGACAGAACTTCCAGATTGGCCCGGTAATGGTCAAGCTTTTTCATAGAGAACCCGTCCCTCCTTTTGAATCGAAGCCAGCAGGTCTGGAGAGACATCCTGGCCCATGTCCACCACATCATACTTCAACAGAGTGGAGGTCTCCTCGTCAATGTCCGTCGCGAACCGTGCGACGCTGCCGCCCCAGACCGCCAGATCAATATCGCTGGCCCGGTGGTGGTCCCCCCTGGCGCGGGAGCCGAACAGAACCACTTTGTCCAGCTGATGCCGCTGCGCAAACCGGCAGATTTCCCTCTGCACCTGCTCTTTGATCCCGGTTCCGGCCAGCATATATCCCACCTCTTTTAAAAAATATCTGTATTATTTTTAGTATAGCACAGCAGAGAAAAAAGTAAAAGGCAAATCGAACTGACACATGGGAGAATTTTGTTTTCCCGGGTGAAGAACCCCGGCTTCTGAACACAACAGAAGCCGGGGTTCCTACGCTCACACCACCTCCCACCGCTGGATGGTGGTGGTGTATTCCTCCCGTTTGCCGCTGGTGGTGTACCAGATGCGGAAGGTTCCGGGCACAAACTTTACCCGCACGTTTATGTAGTCCTCAAACACCGTGACGCTCTCAATGACCTCCCGATAGACCTCCTCCGAGCCGTTCAGCCCCGCCCGGATGGTGCGCACAATGTCCTCCAGCCCCGTTTTTTGACTCTCCAGAGTTTGGGCCGCCTCCGTAATTGCCAGGAGTTCCCGGTCGATGGCCGCCAGCTCCCGGTCATACCGTGAGCGCATGGTTTGTAGCTCCCCATCGGAGATTGTCCCGCTGAGAAAGGCGTCCAGGGCGTTTTCCCGCTTGCGCTCAATGGCCGTCCGCTTGGCTTGGAGGCGGTCTGCGCTCCCGCCGTCATCCGGGGCGCTTTGCAGCTTTTGGATATCGGCCAGCAGCTCGGCCACAATGGCGTCGCTGTCCAGCTCCAACTGCCCCAGCACAAAGGATACGATGGTGGTCAGGCTCTTGTCGTTCACCATCCGCATGTCGCAGCCCACGGCCTCCCCCCGGCTGTCCCGCTTCCAGTTCCCGTAGTGTACCCGGCTGTGACAGCCCCAAGCCATGTACAGATCGCCGTTGGGCCGCTTCCGCTTGCGCAGGGTGAAGCGGCTTCCGCAGGCCCCGCAAAGGATTTTCCCGGAGCACCAGTAGCGGTTGGAGTATTTGGACTTGTCCCCCTGCTTGGCACTGCGCAGGGCAAGCTCCCGCTGGGTAGCGTCCCAGGTCTCCCGGTCTATAATGGCCTCGTGGTGGTCCCGAAGCAGGATCTGCTTCTCCTGGCCTCGGTTGGGCACCTTCTTGTGGTCGAGAAAATCAGGGGTGACGTTCTTCTTCTGGAGCAGATCGCCCACGTGCTTCTCGTTGTGCAGGATACGCAGGATCATCACGGAGGACCATTTCCCCGTGGCGGTTTTGGGCGGGTCAATCCCAGCCTCGTACAGCTCCCGGGCGATGACGTGGGTGCCCTTTCCCTCGTTGAGAAACTTGTGGTAAATGAGCCGCACCACCTGGGCCTCCTCCGGCTTGACGAACAGCTTCCCGCCTCGGGTGTCAAAGCCGTAGGTGGAGTTGTTGCCGAACACCACCCCCGCCTCCATGCGGCGCTGCTGGCCCCACTTCACCCGCTGGGAGGTCTTGCGGGACTCCTCCTGGGCGATGCTGGCCATGATGGTTAGGCGCAGTTCCCCGTCATTCTCCCGCGTGTCGATGTTGTCATTGATGAACAGAACCCCGACGCCCAGGCTTTTCAGTTTCCGGGTGTATTCCAGGGTGTCCACGGTGTTTCGGGCGAAACGGGACACCTCCTTGGTGAGGATCAGATCCAGCCCGCCTGTTTCGGCCTGGGCGATCATGCGGTTGAACGCCTCCCGCTTGCGGGTGCTGGTGCCGGAGATGCCCTCGTCGGCGTACACTGTGGTCAAAATCCAATCTTGACGGGCCTGGATATATTGGGTAAAATAAGTCTGTTGGCTGTGCAGGGAATTCGCCTGATCCTCCCGGTCTGTAGACACGCGGCAGTAGGCCGCTACCCGCAGCGGCATGGCGTTCACCTCCTTCTTTTGAAATGGGGTGGGCGCGGGCCAGGGTTTGACACCGCGCCCACGGTTGGTCAGGCCCGCTGGAGACGCATCAGTTGCTCAAACTGGGCCTGGGTGATGTGGTGCTGGCGGTAGAGTTCGCGGATGAGGCCCTGCTTGATGAGGCTGCCCAGGCCGCTGCTTTCATGGTTTTGTTGACGCATAGTTGCCCTTCTTTCCATATATTTACAGAAATAATATATACTCCTGGCCACTGTTTTAGCACCCGACGAGCTTGTAAACAGCTCCTCAGTGTGTTAGAATTGGGGCAAAAGGCGAATGCCGCGATATCCCCGCTGATCCTTGCCACCAATGCGCGGTTGCCAAGATACCTGCGGCCTTTGCTTCATCTGCTCTTTGAGCTTCCGCGAAAAATCAATTTGCGAAATCGGAGCCGATTCATTATAAGTGCAATACGCCTCAAACAACGCTTGGGTTGTCGTTTCAGATCCCGGCGCAAATTCACAACACTCCTCCAGGAAACGCCCAACCGAGCGGTAGCCGCTGCGGGCGTCCTGCGGCGCGTATTCCGCAGGAATTGGTACTCTGGTCAACTCAAACCCATTTTGTTCCAGCCGGTAATACGCCTCAATAGCCTCCCCGACAATATATGGAGCCTCATCCAGCAAATCTTTGTACAATTCCTGCCGCATTTCCCGTTCCCCGACAGGGTTTTGAAAATAAATTGTGACCATTCGATTGAGGAGCGCTGCTTCACGTTCGAGCTTTGGTATGCGCAGAGGGTGATTCCCTGCCATCAAGAGCAGGGGTTTACTGTGGTAGGTACGCGAGTTCTCGTATTTGCGCTCCGCCTTGATTGCGTCATCCCCCACAAGCTGCTTGACAATCCCAACAGCCCGAGGTGGAAGTACAGAATCCGGCAAATCCAGGCAAAGCGCCAGCATTTTTCCCTCCAGACTGCCGATTGTCCACCGATCACCAAAATCGTGGACATCACGGACACACATCGTTTGCTCCTGGCCCACCAGTTCCTCTAAAAAACGTCCAAACTGGGTTTTGCCCGTGTTGCTGGGGCCGACAAGCACAAAAAAGTGCTTGAGCGGTCTGCACAGAATGGTCAGGGCAACAAGCTGGAGCAGTTGCTCCCGCACATCCGGGTTCTCGCCTGAGATATGCGACACAAAATCCTCAAAAATTCGTCCAGAACAACGTGGAACGTCTTTGAATTTGACGTTTATTGCTGAAAAGAAGTTGTCGCGAGGGTCATGGGGAAGAAATCGCCCGCTCGCAATATCGAAGGCCCCATCCAAAAAGTTGATTTTGCCAGCCGCCGGAGTGACTTCTCCTGTCAGGCACAGCACGCTTGGATCGCCGAGGAGCCCCTTTCGTAGCTGCTCATACTCCCTGTTTGTCAGGCAGTATCCCTGGTTATGTGACTCTATGAGCGCCCGAATTTCTCGCTCGGCTTCCAGGTCGGACAGTTTTCTCCAGCAGGGTGGGTAATAGACACATAGTTGGTCGCCAAGGAGTATAAAGCGTTGCGATTGGGCAACAAACTTCTGTAGCGCCACCAAATCCACTCGATCCCTGCGTTTCCCCAAGCCCTTGGAAATATCTGGGATTTTAGGTTTGGCGCTGTCTGGGAGTTCAAACCCATTTACGTCCCTTGCCCAGGCATCCACGGAAATGTCCGGCTCCAACTCCACGTTTCCCTTGAACGGCAGCTCCCAAGGGGTGAATTCACTGTCCTCGGGCAGGTCAAATTCGCCCTCCGGCTGCCACCCTCCGACAAGGAAGGGCGGCGAGCCGAAATCTGGCGCAAGTGGCAACGAATCCAGGGCAGGCTCCTCCAAGTCCACCTCACCCCTCGGACAAGGGATTGGACCCGGCTCAAAAATGAATGACAGGTTCACAAACGGCACCTCTTTCCTGTCCCATCAGTTGCGCTTCCAGTGTCCAAAGCCTGATGAGCTGCCTTGAGCAATCCCACAGTATAGCACTAGACGGCCCATCCTCACCTTCACCGAAGACCGTTTTGATCTCAACGAGTTTTGGGTCAGAGCTAACTGCTTGGTCGGCAATGACGATAATCTGCCCGCACAGTTGTTCGCGGTCAGACGCAAGCAGCGGGGTACCGTTCTCGTCCAAGAGAACGACGCGGACACGGTTGGGCCGTTCGCCCTTATTGTCCAGTAGCATGAAGCCCCGGAAGCTGTCCTTGGTGAACATGATCTGCTGCCCGTTAACTGTGCGCAAGGAAATAAAAAGATCGGTGAGGATCGCCCGCCGCCGCTGGGTGTAGAGCGTGGGCAGGTTCTCCCAGTCTGGCTCTCGCTTCACACCGAAGCAGTTGGGATATCCCAGGTTCAGGTTCTCAAAAAGCTCGTTGAGCAGGGTCGTGGTTTGGAAATTTTTCATAACAAGCTCCTCCTCGTCGATTGTGTGTTTGCTCGGCGCCGTTCGCATTTTCAGTGTAGCACGTCCCCTGGTGTGCTTGTAGGGGGGGATTAAAAAAACTTTTTCCCCCTCCCCCCCAGTGTCAATAGGCACCACAAAAAATATCGGAGGTATTGGGAAGCCAATCATTTCCCAATACCTCCGATATTTTACCTAAACCAATTATTCAAAACTCTTGTATCCATTTTGCTTTCAAGCTCTTTCTGAACTTCCTCAATTCTTTCATCCGTTAATGGACTACCCCCATCTTCCGCAGTTCCCGCCTCCACTGTGCCTTTTGCGTTATCGGCATTCTGTAAAACCTCTTTCAGCGTCTTTTCAATTATTTTGATAACCAAGCCATCTTTCCCATGCCCTGCCGCCCCCATGCTCTCTACTTCTTCCACAGCCGCAGGGTCAACGCCATACCTCTCAAAGCATTCCTTTTCAATTTCCGCTTTGCGCTTTTCTATTTGTAGACGCACTTTCGCAGCCTCATTCACACTGCCTATCGTTCCATTCTCCAACTTTGACAACTTTTTCTCCAACTCGCGAAGCGTCTCGTCCTGCATATCTCCGATAGTTTTATCTTCCATTTCTTTTATAGCGCTCCAATATTCAGGCGGTGCGCAATCGCCCATTTTTATCCCATGGTCAATCAAAATCTCGTTCAGGCTCTCGCTTGCCTCGCCCATCGCATCATTCCACTGCTCACAAAATGTATCCAGCAGCTTACCCAGCGAATAATTGATCGCGGAGATCATATCCAGCCTATTGTTAGCATTGAAGCAGGGCGTCCCTTGTATTTGAGAAAACAGCCGACACAGTTTACTGCGTGACGAATTCAGGACATTGTCAATATCCCGTCTATAGAGCCAGCCTGTTCGCTGCCTGTATGCAACGATTTGATTCTCAATGCTCTCAGAATCTTTTTCCGCGTTTTTCATGCATCCGCATATGAATTCCTCTAACTGTTTAAATTCAGTAATTGGCACCCTATCGAACTGTCCTTTACGCAATTCCCGGAATGGGGTATCCGACGCATTGAGTAGGAATCTATGTAGGTACATACTCTCTTTTTCTGCAAAGCAATAATAACCCCTGTTATCAAGAAAGCTTTTCTTATCTAAACCAATCACCTTGCAAAGCGAAAAAATATTTCGCGGTATTCTTTTTTTGCATTCTCAAGATCCGGATCGTTTTTATGCTTCCCATGCTCCTTTTTTCGTGTATACACCCGTTCTATAATAGAACTCAGGCTTTCGTACTCCTCACCCATATGAATACCCTCCCATTCAAAAATCTCAATTAAAGGATGCACACAAAAATTATACATGGCAGAAGTATAATGTCAACCCAAATCAACTCATTCTTGGGCAGATGGGCGGATGGGCACCGCGAAAATGGCTTAAATCATAGCAGCATAGATGCCAAATATCCAATGCAAAGACAGAGTTTTTATCCGCCCATCTGCCCATCCGCCCCACAGTACTATAATTTTTCTGTAAATGCCCGCAGGCTGTCTTTAGTCACCCTCCACTGCTTCCCCACCCGGAACCCCTTCAATTCCCCCGAGTTGAGCAGCCCGTACAGCGTGTTCTTTCCGATATACAGCAAGTCCATGACCTCTCTGGGCGTCAGGTACTCGCTGATGGGCTCCCGCTCGTCCAAACCCTCATAATCATCATAATCGTACATGGTTTTACTCCTTTCCGGCCCAATTGGGGCCTTATGAGTTTGTTTGACGTTATCCTGGTATTCCCAAACGATACATTATTTAAGAGAACATCCGCATAACCCGGCGTTTCCTTACGCTTACGGGTTCTGCGGATGTTTTTATTTCTTGCGGAAAAACCGGGGAAAACGCCTGAAAATCCAAAAATCAGCCGCGATTTTTCCCAAAAATTGAAAGGAGGAACCCCCATGCTGTACCTGTTCCTGTCCGCCCTCCGCGCCGTCTTATACGAAGTGGCGGTCTGTCTGCTCCGCGGCGTCTGCTGCGCGTAGCAACACCTATCACCCGGAAAGGAGCGCGATCCCCAATGATGAACTGAGCAACGATATCCTGAGCCTTTTGGCCGCCGCTGTGGCCGCCGGTCTGTGCGCGGCCATCGACTACATTTTAGAGGAGGAAACAGACTGATGACAGAAACCTTTATTTGCTCTGCCTGTGGAGAGGTCCACCCGCTGGAGGATCGGACGGTGGTGGACGGCCAGGAGTTCTGCCGCCCCTGCCTGGAGGAGGAAACCGTTGTGTGCCACGAGTGCGGCCGGCACATCCTGCGGGAGGACAACGCGGGGGACGATACCACGCCCCTGTGCCAGAACTGCTATGACCGCTATTACACCAACTGCACCCGCTGCGGGGCGCTACTGGAGCTGGACCGCGCCTACTACCTCAGCGATGACGCGGACGAGGAGGAGCCGTTATGTCACGGCTGCTATGCGCTGCGTACCGATCCCGGGGAAATCCACAGCTATTACTACAAGCCGGACCCCATTTTCTATGGGGAAGGGGCACGCTATTTCAGCGTGGAGCTGGAAATCGACGGGGCGGGGGAGCGCAGCGACCGGGCGTGGCAGTTGGTGAACGCGGCTAACAGCAACGGTTTGGAGCACATCTACATCAAGCATGACGGTTCCCTGGAGGACGGCATGGAGATTGTTACCCACCCTATGACCCTGGGCTATCACCTCGCCGAGATGCCCTGGGGCGCGGTGGTGGCCGAGGCCGTCCGCATGGGCTACACCAGCCATAAAGCCTGTACCTGCGGCCTCCATGTCCACGTCAATCGCTCGGCCTTTGGCCTGTCCGAGGAGGCCCAGGAGGCGGTGATCGCCCGCATCCTGTTCTTTGTGGAGAACCATTGGAACGAGCTGCTGCGGTTCAGCCGCCGCACCCGAGACCAGATGGAGCAGTGGGCGGCCCGGTATGGCTGGAAGGACAACCCCAAGGCGGTGCTGGACAGCGCCAAAAAGGAGCACTACCAACGGTACAAATGGTGAACCTGACCAATTATGATACCATAGAGTTTCGGATGTTCCGGGGGACGCTGAAGCTCAATACCCTGATTGCCACCTTGCAGATGGTTGACCGCATCTGTGAGGTGGCTTTGTATTTGTCCGACCAGGAGATGCAGGGCCTGACCTGGACGGATTTTGTGTCCGGCTGTACCGCCCCGGAGCTGGTGCAGTACCTCAAGGAGCGGCGGCTCTACATCAACGAGCCGGTGGCCGTCCCCGAGGAGGTGTGACCATGTGCGCCATTTTCGGAGTGCTGGACTATCAGGGAAAGCTGACCCCGCCCCAGCGGATCGGGCTGTTTCGGGCGCTGGCGGATGCCGCCCAGGCGAGGGGCACCGATGCCAGCGGGGTGGCCTATATTCATAACGGGGTCGTGCAGATTCAGAAAGCCCCCCGGCCCGCCTGTAGAATGCGCTGGCGCATTCCTTCCCAGGCCCGGTATCTCATGGGCCACACCCGCATGACCACCCAGGGGGCGGCATCCAGGAACTACAACAACCACCCCTTTCCCGGCAGGGCCGGAACCCAGCCCTTTGCCCTGGCCCACAACGGGGTAATCTATAACGATGTGGAGCTGCGGCGCAACCACCGTCTTCCGCCCACCGGGATTGAGACGGACAGCTATGTGGCGGTACAGCTTTTGGAGAAGGCCGGGAAGCTGTGCCCGGACAGCCTGTGCCGGATGGCGGAGCAGTTGGAGGGCAGCTTCACTCTCACGGTGCTGGACGTGGAAAACACCCTGTACCTGATCCGGGGAAACAACCCCCTGTCTGTCCGGCTGTTCCCCAGCCTGGGGTGTTACCTCTACGCCTCCACCGATGAAATCCTCAACATGGCGCTGGCCGCGCTGGGGATTTCCAAGCTGGCCTACACCGATATCCCCATTGGCCAGGGGGACGTGGTGGCAATCAACCCCCAGGGGCGGCGTACTGTCACCCGATTTGACGATACCAAACTGCGGCCTCAGCGATACTTCTCCGATTGGGGCTGGTATGAACCCGCCAAGGAACCAGATGACTATATGGAAACCCTGATGGAATACGGCAAACGTCATGGGGTGCCGGAACGGGAACTGCGGCTCCTGATTAACGCCGGGTACGACGCGATGGACCTGGAGGAGATGATCTACGACAAGCAGTTTCGGGCGTACTGCCTCCGGGAGATCCTGGCGGAGTACGGGGTGCGCTGAGTGTGCCGCTGGGGTATACCCTAACGGCGCAGTGGAAAAGTATAGCAATAGGGCCGGTTTCCGGGTTTTGGCATATGCCACGCCCAGAACCGGCCCTATTGGCACCAATCTGTTTATTTCTGTTCTGCCAGGTGCGCCGCCAAATCCTGGCCCCTGGTACAGATGGCCCGGATAAAGACCTGTCGCCCGTCCTCGTCCACACTGTACAGCACCACATCATTCCGGGTGACATACTGCCGCACACCCCGCCCTGCCCACGGCTCCAGATGATAGGGCTGATACTTGAACGGGAAAGTGGCAAGCTGTTTCTGAATCTCAAATTTCAGCCGAAAATACCACTCCTCAGCCAAATCTGGATCATGAAACTGGGCCGCAATATAGTCCGCCTTTTCCTCAATGTCCTGTATGGCGCTTTCGGTGTAGACAATCTTATACTGCGGTATCTGTGCCGTGGGCGAACCGTCCTTTCATGCGGCGGTCAAGCTCGTCCTGGCTGTATACCCGGCCCGCCGCAATGTCGGCCTCGCTTCGGAGCAGCTTGGCATCTACCTCCTGGGCCGTCATATCCTCCCAGGCTTTGAGGGTGGGACGGAAAGGCATCCCACCCTCCCGCAAGCTCTGCTGGGCAAAAATGCGCACGGCCTCCGCAAAAGAAGTGCCCAAATTGCGGTATAGCTCCTCCACTTCGGCCTTGAGGTCACTGTTCATTCTGATTTGCAGGGTGGCATCCATTGCCATATCCACCGCCTCCTTGTAGTGCTATTGTACTACAAGTATTCCCTTGCGTCAAGAAAACTTGCTTGAAAGGAAGTGGCTGATTTGAAAATAGGTTACGTCCGTGTCAGCACCCAGGAGCAGAACACCATCCGGCAGGAGCTGCTAATGGAAAGCCTGGGTGCGGATGAGGTCTACATCGACCGCATGAGCGGCAAAAGCACAGACAGGCCGGAGCTAAAAAAGCTGATGGAGTACGTGCGCCGGGGCGACACGGTGATCGTGGAATCCATCAGCCGGTTTGCCCGGAATACCCGCGACCTGCTGGAGCTGGTGGAGCGGCTGACGGCAAAAGGGGTGGAGTTTGTGTCCAAAAAGGAGGCCATCGACACCACCACCCCCAGCGGGAAGTTTATGCTTACCATTTTCGGGGCGGTGGCCGAGCTGGAGCGGGAGTACATCCTACAGCGCCAGCAGGAGGGGATTGCCATTGCCAAGGCCCAGGGGGTTTATAAGGGCCGGAAGCCCATCGAACGCCCTGAGTTTCCCCAGGTGGCGGCGCTGTGGCGGGAGGGGAAAATCACGGCGGTGGAGGCCATGCGGCGGCTGGACATGAAGCCGCGCACGTTTTATCGGAGGGTGAAAGCCCTGCCGTAAAGAAAAAGATCAGCCGCCCATTGGCTGATCTTTTTTTGCGTCCATTGCCATGAGAAACGTCCGCAGAAGCCGCTCCGCGTACTCCCGCTCCGTGGGTGTGGCGCTTTGAAGCATGAGGGCTATGGTATTGCTCTCCTCCACTGTGGACGTACCATATAAAATATAGTCCGTAGACAGCCGGAGGGCACGGGATATTTTACACAGGGTTGGGACGGACATTCCCTTCACCCCCAGCTCAATATCCGAGCAGAACTTGGGCGTCACGTCCAGCAGCTCGGCAAACTGCTCCCGGGTGTAGCCCATAAACTCCCGCTGTGTACGGATTCGCTTTCCAATCGCGCCCCAGTCCATTCAACCCCTCCGTTCCTTCTGTAGTTTAACCCGGAAAGTTGTAGTTATAAATAAACTTACAGGGTTGACTATTAAGAACTCTTGGGGTATATTTAACATGATAGGCCACTACAACACAGCCGGGATTTGGCCCAATCTCCATACTACACAAAAATGCAGGAGGATATGACTATGGGAGAGTATGTCAAGAAGAAAAAAGATATGAAATTTCAAAGCCAGGATGCACTGAAAGCAGTTCAGACCGTGCTTGACGAAGCGGCCCAGGCATTGAATGACAAATCAAGAAAGATATCTGATTCTCCGATTGCCGATGCCCTCGCGGGCGCGGTGGGCGTAGGTCTGGGCGCGGGCATTGGCTTTGCGGGACTGTACCTCGGCGGCTCTGTTGTGGGCCTGAGCGCCGCAGGAATCACCAGCGGACTGGCCGCAGCCGGCGGACTGATTGGCGGTGGAATGGCGGCGGGACTCGCTGTATTGGCGGCCCCCGCCGTGGTGCTAGGCGGTGCTGGAATCGGTGTTGCTTCTCATATACGGAACAAAAAGCTGCGCGAAGCGAAAGAAATCCTTTACAAAGACGCTGTTGCCAAACAGTCAGCCATTGTAAGAGCATTGAAAGAGGAGACGAATGCGGATAAGGATCGAATTGAGTATCTGCAAAGCTTGAACATACTCCTCCAATCCGCTATCCGGGATTTGCAGCACGATTTGGGCAAAGATGCCTTAGCGATTCGCACTTGATAAAGTATTGGAGGAATCCTTAAAATGGGAGAATATATCACAAAAAAAGAGGACATGAAATTCCAAAGCCAGGAGGCCCTGGTTCCTGTGCAGAACGTCATCGACGAAGCGGGCAAGGTGCTGAACGATCCCTCGCTGCGGGTTGAGGATTCCGCCATCAGTGGGGCAATTACCGGGGCACTGGGTGCGGGTGCGGGCGGTGCCCTTGGATTTGCTGGGCTTTATTTTGGCGGTACGGTAGGGTTAAGTGCGGTAGGAATCACCAGTGGATTGGCCGCAGCCGGCGGGCTAATCGGCGGCGGTATGGCCGCAGGGCTTGCCGTATTGGCGGCCCCTGCTGTTATCCTGGGCGTAATTGGAGCCGCAATCGGCGCTGCTTCGGAGGAAGAAAAGCTCCATGAGGCAAAGGAGTTAGTATACAAAAACGCCATTGAAAAACAGACGGCGATCCTCAAAGTATTGGCCTTTGAAACCAACGCGGATAAGGAGAGAATTGAGTATCTTACCGGCCTCAATATTCTCCTGGACTCCGCCATCAAAGATTTGAAACATGACTTGGGAATAGCGTGAATCCTTCTGGAGGGTAAATCAGTGAGCCATTTTAAATACTCCGATCAAGAGAAAGACTTGAATAAAGTATTGAAGATGAATTTGGACATCTCTAAGTCTCTGCAAAATGATTCTGGCATGGCCTCCACCCGCAAAGAAGCCGACGCCGCCATCGCATCCTCCCTGGAACTACTGCAATCTCTTGGAAAAGGCAAAGAAGTGGGCAAACTGGCCCAGGAGGTTTCCGAACATGGGAAAGACCGGCACCTGGAGCACCGGCCCGAAATAGAACCCTGGGAGGAGATTGTCCGTCAGGCCAACGAGTATTGCCCCACCCCTGTCATGCTGGAAGATATTATGTCCGACCGCGAGATACAGGCGGCGTTTGACGAGCGAGACGAAATCCGCAGACGCTTTGCGGAAAAGACCAGCATCGTCAACCCTACGGACTTAACTTTTTTGACTGTCGCCACCGCCCTGCAAGTTGCCAAAAGCCTGATTTTCCCCTATGTAGCGGGGATGTTCCACTATGGCGAGAGCTTTGACCCTGCCACCAGACTGGCCCATAATGACAAATCCATTGAGCGTGCGCACCGGCAAGCTAATGACGCATTCCGGGACAAGCGTTTGGAAAGCCATGGTACAGGCCACTGGATCAACATTCTGTATCAAACGCCTCCATACGACATTACAAAGGGCTCGGCGGCCATGGGCATCAACATGGGCGGGCGCTATCACCGAATGTACACCCTGGGCCATGACCCGATCCTGGGCTGGCTTTTCGGCACCATGAACATTTTAACCGATGTCATCACATTGAACAATTTCAACTCTTACCGGGTCATTCGAAAGCCTAAAATGATTATCACACCCGAGCCCGTTTCCATTGGTCAAATGATTCAGGAGAGCTATCAGCTTGTGCAGGATGACTTTCTCAACCTCCCTGCGGCAGTCTTTGCCCAGGCACGGCATTTCAAGTCTGACGAGTACACAAAATGCGGGCTCCCGGTTCCGATTCTCTCCAGCCTCAACGAAAATTTTGCCAGCAAGCTCTATAGGTCGCAGTACGATGCCCTTTGCTTTGCCCGTGACGCCAAAATCGTGGGCGCATCATTTATCGTGTCAAAGCTCTTTGATATTGTCATCTCCCTCGTCCACGGGCTGTTCTGTACCGAAGGCGAGGACAAAGACCTGTTTGAGTGCAGGACGCGGAAAATCCTGCTAATCTCCAACAGCATCGCCTCCACCAGCACCATCATCCACGCGGGGATCACTGCCAATCCCAAAAATCTGGATATTGGCAGTCTGCTCAATACCATCACTCACCTGTTTACGGATATCCACTTCATTCTGCGGGTCAAGCAGGAGTTCATCGACAGCGAAATTTCAAGCAGATTGCAGAAGGAGCTTGACGAGGTGGACAGGCTGTACGAGACGATTTAACCTAAAAGAATGCCCG
The DNA here is from genome assembly GCA_947571605.1 of uncultured bacterium. Lineage (GTDB taxonomy): Bacteria > Bacillota > Clostridia > Oscillospirales > Oscillospiraceae > Enterenecus. The sequence continues at coordinate 38,307 of CANOYV010000003.1, forward strand.
AGCGGGATCGCCCTGCCCGGGCATTCGCCCCCTTCTCCCCACTGTTACCATACCGCTAACGCCACAGGGATTGCGTTCATCACCGCCAATTCCTCCTGTGCGAAATAGTCCCGCAGAACCAGTTCCCGCAACGCCGCCATCCGCTTCAAATCGCTCCCCGCCATCCCGGCGCATACAAGTTGGCCGGGACGCAGGGCGTTCAGCACTTCCTTCAGCTCATGACGCTCCGCCGCCAGCGGCGCGTTCAGCGTCCCGTCCGCCCACGCCGCCGGAAGGGGCAGGATTACACAATCCGCCCGGTCTATCCCGGCCATGGACGCCTCACATTTCATCTCTCCCCCCTGCTCCAGGGCGTAGGTATGCACGCTGTGACCGTCGTCGGCCAGCAGGACCGCCAACGCCGCCTGCCGGGGGTCGCCCCCCACTACCCAAATATTTTTTGCCCGCAGCATGATAAACCTCCTGTCCGGGCCGACCGGCCCTCTCGTCATCAATCCAGTGTATTCCCCACCGGCCGGACAGGTGACTGAGCAAAACATCATGCACATGCAATTTTTTTGAAAAACGGGGCATACTGTTTTCACCAATACATTTGGAGGGAATAATATGCCAAACGCCTATCAAAACTACCACAAAGGCAACGTGGACTTTATGAAGAGCAAAACCCGGGAAAACCTGATGCGCTCCTTCGCAGGCGAGAGCCAGGCCCGCAACCGCTACACCATCGCCGCCTCCGCCGCCCGGGCGGAAAAGCTTGAGGTGGCGGCCCGCGTCTTCGAGTTCACCGCCGACCAGGAAAAGGCCCACGCCAAGGTGTTCTACGACCTGCTGCTGCCCTCTGCCGGGGCCAATATCGCCATTGACGGCAACTACCCTGTCGATCTGTCGGACAAGACCCTGGATTTGTTGAAGGCCGCCCGCCACAACGAGTACCAGGAGTTTGAGCACGACTACGCCCAGTTCGCCAAAATCGCCCATGAGGAGGGCTTTGATCTCATCGGCGGGCAGTTCGAGCTTATCGCGAAAATCGAGAAGGTCCACGGCGACCGCTTCGGCATGATGGCGGATCTGCTGGAGCGGGGCACGCTGTTCGGTGAGGATAACCATCAGACGGTGTGGATGTGCCTGAACTGCGGGGAAATCATCACCTCCTCCCTGGCCCCCCAGACATGCCCCGTCTGCCGCCACGGACAGGACTATTTCATCCGCCTGGACTGGGCGCCGTACACCGCAGGAAAATAAACCAAAAAGGGACCGCCCCAGGGACGGTCCCTTTTCCCATTTTAGGATTGATTTTACTGTCAAGACAGCATATAATGATAGCCACAACAGAGAGGGAGGGATTCTCCAAATGAAGCGCGATATCAACTACACCATGCTCTTTGACTTCTACGAGCTGACCATGGGCAACGGCTACTTCCAGACCGGTCTGAAGAACCGCGTGTGCTACTTTGACGTGTTCTTCCGCAACGTCCCCGACGGGGGCGGCTTTGCCATCGCCGCGGGGCTGGCGCAGGTCATTCAATACATCCAGGATCTCCACTTCGATGAGGAGGACATCCAGTACCTGCGGAGCAAAAAATGCTTCTCCTCCGAGTTTCTGGAGTATTTGAGGAACTTCCGCTTCACCGGCGACATCTGGGCCGTCCCCGAGGGCACCCCCATCTTCCCCCGGGAACCCATCCTCACCGTCCGCGCCCCGGCCATTGAGGCCCAGTTTGTAGAAACCTATCTCCTGCTGGCCCTGAACCACCAGTCCCTCATCGCCACCAAGTCCAACCGCATCGTCCGGGCCGCCGAGGGCCGCCCGGTGTCCGAGTTCGGTTCCCGCCGGGCTCAGGGGTCGGACGGCGCGCTGCTGGGCGCCCGGGCCAGCTATATCGCCGGAGCCGGCGGCACCGCCTGCGCCATGGCCGACGAGCTGTACGGCACCCCCGCCACCGGCACCATGGCCCACTCCTGGGTGCAGATGTTCCCCGACGAGTACACCGCCTTTAAGACCTACTGCCAGGTCTATCCCAAGGCCGCTACCCTTCTGGTGGACACCTACAATGTGCTCCACTCCGGCGTGCCCAACGCCATCCGCGTGTTCCAGGAGCTGGGCATCACCTCCGGCGGCATCCGCATCGACTCCGGCGACTTGACCTACCTGTCCAAGCAGGCCAGGAGGATGCTGGATAACGCGGGCCTTCCCGGCATCAAGATCGTGGCCTCCAACTCTCTGGACGAGTACATCATCCGGGACCTCATCACTCAAGGCGCTCGCATCGACGCCTTCGGCGTGGGCGAGCGGCTTATCACCTCCAAGAGCGAGCCGGTGTTCGGCGGCGTATACAAGCTGGCCGCCATCGAGGACGATGGCGGCAACCTCATCCCCAAGATCAAGATCAGCGAGAACGCCGGAAAGGTGACCATCCCCCACTTTAAAAAGGTGTACCGCCTCTTTGAAAACGCCACCGGCAAGGCCATGGCTGATTATATCTGCGTCCACAACGAGCAGCCCGACTTCACCCAGCCTCTGGAGCTGTTCGATCCGGAGGCCACCTGGAAGCGCAAGACCGTTACCGACTACACCGTCCGCGCCCTGCTGGTGCCCATCTTCCAAGGCGGCGAACTGGTGTACAAAATCCCCACCATCCAGGAATCCCGCGCCCACTGCCAGCGGGAGGTGGACAGCCTGTGGGACGAGGTGAAGCGCTTCGAGTACCCGCACAACTATTACGTGGACCTGTCCCAGAAGCTGTGGGACGTGCGGGCCGCGCTGCTGGCGGAGAGGCATTGAGAAAAAAGGGCTTGCAAGGAAAAGCGGTTGATTGTGCGGAAAACAACGATGAGTCGAAGAATTTGTACTATTGCGGTGTTCAATATCCTGGTATCTCTGATCGACAAAATCATTTTAATCCCCAGGGGCGCAGTTGGAGCGCCCCTGGTACTGACCCTTGTTTTGTGGTTCTTTATTTACAAACGTAAAAAATGGGCGTTTACGATATTTGGAATTCTCTCCCTTTTATCCGCGCTCACGGGCGTGCTTGGCATCTTTCTTTTTGCCGGATACTTATACCGCGGATTTGATCCTGTTCCCAGCCTCCTTATGGTGATTGTTGGGATCAGCTATGCGCTTTCGTGGCTGCTATTGCGCAAAGAGAGGAAGTATTTTGACTGATAAGCGCCAGTTTATTAGCCCACTGTCCGGGATAGATAACCGCGCGCTTGCAAACGTCCCCGCCCTGTGTTATACTGTGCCTACCAAAAAATTTGCATCCGAAAGGAAGTTACATTATGAGCATCATCCGTGACCCCGCCCCGGCTCCCTCCGGCCACCGCAAAATTGACTGGGTGCGCAATTTCATGCCCGCCCTGTCCCAGATCGAGGCCCGTTTCGTGAAAGAGCAGCCCTTTAAGGGCCTGCGCGCCGCCGTCTCCGTCCACCTGGAGGCCAAAACCGCCAACCTGGCCCTGGTGATGAAGGCGGGCGGGGCCGACGTGTACCTCACCGGCTCTAACCCCCTGTCCACCCAGGACGACGTGGCCGCCGGCGTGGCCGCCCGGGGCGTCAACGTGTTCGCCTGGCACGGCTCCACCCCCGAGGAGTACGAGGCCCATCTGATTGAGACGCTGAAATGCCACCCCCACATCGTCATCGACGACGGCGGCGACCTGGTGAACCTGCTCAGCGGCAAGTGCGGCGAGTACGCCGACTGCCTGATCGGCGGCTGCGAGGAGACCACCACCGGCATCCTGCGCCTGCGCGCCCGGGACCGGGAGGGCACCCTGCCCTGCCCCATGATGGCGGTGAACGACGCCAAGGCCAAGCACTACTACGACAACAAATACGGCACCGGCCAGTCCGTCTGGGACGCCATCATGCACATGACCAACCTGGTGGTGGCGGGCAAAACTGTGGTGGTGGCCGGGTACGGCTGGTGTGGCGCGGGCGTGGCCCTGCGGGCTGCGGGCATGGGCGCCGACGTCATCGTCACCGAGATCGACCCCTTCAAGGCCCTGGACGCCACCATGAACGGCTACCGGGTCATGACCATGGCGGACGCCGCCCCCCTGGGGGACGTATTCGTCACCGTTACCGGCTGTAAAGATGTCGTCACGCCGGAGCATTTCGCGGTGATGAAGCCCAACGCCCTGCTAAGCAATGCGGGCCACTTCGACTGCGAGGTCAACGTGAAGTGGCTGGAGGACAACGCCGTGGAGAAGTGGGAGCAGCGCGAGGGCATCACCGGCTACAAACTGGCCGACGGCAAGGTGCTCAACGTGCTGGCCGAGGGCCGCCTGGTGAACCTGGCGGGCGGCAACGGCCATCCGGCGGAGATCATGGACATGTCCTTCTCCGTCCAGGCCCTGGCGGCGGAGTGGCTGGTCAAGCACAAGGATGAGCTGACGAAAAAGCTCTACGATATCCCCGCTGAGATCGACGACCAGATCGGCTGGGCCAAGCTGGCCGCCCTGGGCCTGACCATCGACAAGCTGACCCCCGAGCAGGAGGAATACCTCAACAGCGCCAATGCGTGATCCTGCTTTTTCTTTGAAAAGACTGCAACGACACTTGCTTTTGCGCAGCAAAAGCTTAGTGGAGTGCGTCCCTGAAAGGAGAAAAGTGGGCAAAAAGAAACTTTTAGAGCGTTACAAACGAGGGAGAAAACGATTCTGTTTCCGCTCGGTAATGAAGCCAAAGCAACCATATAGAAAAATTTATAATCATAGCATTGTAAGGCGGGGCAGAAACAACCAGGTTTCTGCCCCGCCTTGAATGATGAAAATGATATAGATAGCAGTTTAAAGTTTCTTTTTCGCTTCCTTTTTCTTTGAAATGAAAAAGGCTGGCCCCGTCCCCGTTACGCCTGGACAGCGCCGTCCAGGGAGATCCGGTCGGCGATCATGGCGATGAACTCGCTGTTGGTGGGTTTGCCCTTGGCGTTGGAGACGGTGTAGCCGAAATACTTTTGCAGCGTCTCCAGGTCGCCCCGGTCCCAGGCCACCTCGATGGCGTGGCGGATGGCCCGCTCCACCCGGCTGGCGGTGGTGCCGAATTTCTTGGCCACCGCCGGGTACAATACCTTGGTCACGGCGTTAATGATCTCCATATCCGTCACAGCCAGGCCGATGGCCTCCCGCAGGTATTGGTAGCCCTTGATATGCGCGGGAACCCCAATCTCGTGAATGATGGCGGTGATCTGGCGCTCCAGGTCCCGGGGCTTGCTCTCCTCCTGGAGCTGGTTGGACGCGCCGTTGACCAGCGACCGGGCGCGATCGATCACCGCCTGGCCCCGGCAGGGTTTCAACATACAGTAATCACCGCCCAGGGCAATGACCTGCTCCGCCACCGCCGGATTGTTGAACGCGGACAGCACCAACATACGGGGCCGATCCTCTTCCAGCCTCTCCAGCACCTCCAGGCCGTCCATCCCCGCCAGCATCAGATCCATAATGACGATGTCCGGCCTGTGGCGCGAAACCAGCTCCAACAGCTCCTCACCGCTGCCCGTTTGGGCGCAGACCGACAGATCCGGCTCCTGCTGGATCATATCAGCCAGCATTTGACGGAATTCCTCTGAAGCGTCCGCCAGCACGATCTTCTTCTTCTCGCTCATATCCATGTTCCTTTCCGGTCCGTGACCTGAGGTATTGAATTACCATTTTTTCCAATTTTTGGCACATCCTTAAAATACCACAGATTCCCCCAGTTGGCAAGGAATTTTTGCACGTTTTTTCAAAGTTTTCTTCGACATCCACTGTCGAAATCCGGTCACAGTCCGGTTTTGGAATCAAAAAATTGGAAATTACATCTAGTATTCACATTGTTGGAGCATCCGCCCCACCCAAATGCCGTAACCGCTGGCAGGGTCGTCAATGAGAACGTGGGTCACCGCACCGACAATCTTCCCGTTTTGCAGAATGGGGCTCCCGCTCATTCCCTGGACAATGCCGCCGGTGGCCTCCAGCAGCCGGGGATCGGTCACCTTAATGAGGTAATCCCGGCAGTCCTCGGCGCTCTCCGGGAACACCTTCTCGATCCGCACGGCATACTCCTCCACCTGGTCTTGGTCGATGTTGCACAGGATGGAGGCGTCTCCAGCCTCCACCTCGTCCCGCTGCGCCACCTCAACCGGTGTGCCCTCCACCCAGCCGCTGTCCGCCATCACGCCGAACACGCCGCCGCTGGTGTTAGCGTGGAGCAGGCCCAGGGTGGAACTGGTGTCAAAGACGCCCTTGAGCTGTCCGGGGTCCCCCTTCACGCCTTTCTCCACCCCCGCCACGCTGGCGGGCAGGATGGAACCGCTCTCCAAGGGCATGAGCAGGGCGGTATCCACGTCGTTGATGCCGTGGCCCAGCGCGCCGAAGGCCCCGGTGTCAGGGCAGTAGAAGGTCACTGTGCCAATGCCCGCCATGGAATCCCGGATCCACGCCCCCAGCTTATAGGCCCCGTCGGCGGAACACAGCGCCGCCGTGGCGGTGAGCTGCACCTGCTTGTCGTCCCGGATGGCCCGGATGCTCATGGTCTCCCCCTCCAGCTCCTGGAGCAGGGCGGAGACCTCTTCAATGGTGTCCACCTCGGTGGCATTGATGTGGGTGATGATGTCACCCTCTTTCAGGCCGCAGTCTTTGGCCGGGTTCACGTTGCCCTCTTCGGTGGCGATATCGGAGGTGCCCACCACCACCACGCCGTCGGAAAAGAGCTTGATGCCCACCGCCCTGCCCACCGGGATCACCGCGGGCGCACTGGCCCAGGCCGTGGCGGGCCACATGGTCAGCATCGCCGCCAGCAGCAATCCCAGCCCCCGCAGGACCGCCGCCCCCATAAATGGTCTGGCTTCTTCATTCAAATCCATTCACCGCCTTCTTGAAACTGGCAGGTATCCGGGCGGCTGCGGAAATATGCTCCGCAAACGCCCCAACGCCCGCTTTGTTAATATGGCGTCAGAAACGGATTTTCACCGTGGCAAAGTAAGGCGGGTTTGACAGGGCCCGGGAGCGGGGATATTGAACCGCAAGGCATTCCGGTTTTAATCCTGGAAAACGCCGGATTTTCTGGTTAAATTTGGACAAAATTCGACAAACTCCGCAGAAAAAAAGGGACAATTTCAAACATAGTCTGCCCTGTCAGCCTCATACCTTGTATCAAAAGCGAGGTGTGACTATGGAAAAATCGACCAAAAAGCTAATCCTGTCTTATTTGACTGCCGCAGCGGCAGGAATCGTACTCCACTTTCTGTTCCACTGGTTTCCCAACCCGGCGCTGGCGCTGATCTCCCCGGTCCGGGAGAGCGTCTGGGAGCACGTAAAGCTGCTGTACTTTCCCCTGCTGGCCGTCTCCCTGCTGATGGGGCGGGGAGGAAACGGCGCCGGCCGCACGCCCTGGCTGCTGAGTATCGTGGTAGTTTGCGCCGCCATGTTGACGGCGGGGTATCTCTACCACATCACCCTCCGGGGTGAGAGCCTGTACATGGACCTGGCGCTGTACTTCGTGCTGCTGGCGGTGGGGTTCCTGCTGCCTCGAATGCTGTGGCCGCTGTGCGAGTGGCCGGGGACGGACAAGGCGGCGGTGGGGCTCGCCGCCCTGCTGGGGGCGCTGATCGTGTGGTTTACTTTCTTCCCGCCCATGGCCGCGCTGTTTGCCGATCTCAGCGGCGCAGTAAGGACGTTTTTGACGATTCCGGTGTAGATCACGTGTGCCAAGAGGGCCAGTGCCCTTTCTTTTTAGGGACGGCTGCCCGCTCCGGAAGAAAGGGTACAGTCCCTCCCCATGCTGCGTTTCCGCTTCAGCCACCTCCCAAACAGAACGGGGACCGCTCCTCTCAGCCGGGAAGCCCTCCCTGAACCGCGTTACCGCACCTGCCCCGTTCCCTTGACAACATATTTGTAACTGCACAGCTCCGCCAGGCCCATGGGTCCCCGGGCGTGGAGCCGCTGGGTGGAGATGCCCATCTCGCACCCCAGGCCGAACACGCCTCCATCTGTGAACCGGGTGGAGGCATTCCAATACACGGCGGCGGAGTCCACCATGGCAGTGAAACGGCGGGCGGCGTCCTCATTTGCGGTGACAATGGCCTCGGAGTGGCCGGTGGAGTGGGCGGCGATGTGGGTGGCGGCCTCGTCCACGCCGTCCACCACCTTGACCGCCAGGATATAGTCCAAAAACTCGGTGTCGAAGTCCTCCGGCCCGGCGGGAACGCCGTCGATGATGGCCGCAGCCCGCTCGTCCAGCCGCAGTTCCACCGGGGCCATGCCCCGGATGGCCCGCTGGTCCACCAAGAGGTCCTTCAGCCGGGGCAGGAACACCCCGGCAAAGTCCCGATGCACCAGGCACACCTCGGCGGCGTTGCACACGCTGGGCCGGGAACACTTGGCGTTCTCTACGATGCTGAGCGCCATATTCAGGTCCGCGTCCTTGTCCACGTAGACGTGGCAGATGCCGGTCCCCGTCTCGATCACCGGGACGGTGGCATTGTCCACACAGGCCCGGATCAGCCCCGCACCCCCCCGGGGGATCAGCAGGTCAACCAGTCCACTGGCGGTCATCAGTTCGTTGGCGGACTGCCGGGTGGTGTCCTCCACCAGGCCCAGCGCGTCCTGGGGCAGCCCGGCGGCGGCCAGCCCCTGCCGCAGCGCGTCCACAATGGCGGCGGCGGAGCGGTGGGCCTCCTTGCCGCAGCGCAGCACGCAGGCGGAGCCCGCCTTCAGCGCCAGCGCCGCCGCGTCGGAGGTGACGTTGGGGCGGCTCTCATAGATGATGGCCACCACACCCATGGGTATGGCGGTCCTTTCAATGACCAGCCCATTGGGCTGCTCCTCCCGGCGGAGCACCAGTCCCACCGGATCGGGCAGCGCCGCCACCTTCCGCACGCCGTCCGCCATGTCGGCGATGCGCTCAGGGCTGAGAGCCAGGCGGTCCAGCATCACGTCGGACACAGTGCCCCTGGCCGCCTCCATATCCGTTGCGTTGGCGGTCAGAATGGACGGGGCGCGCTTCTCCAGCGCCATGGCCATGGCCACCAGGGCAGTATTTTTTATGTCGGAGGTGGCCAGCGCCATGGCGCGCTTGGCGTTTTTCGCATGTTGGAGCAACTCTAATGTTGTCACTGGCCCTCTCTCCTTCCAATAAAGCGGGTGCCGGTGTGCTTCCCCGCAACAATACCGTACAAATGCTCGGGCTTCTGTCCGTTGGCGATTACCATGTCGCAACCGCAGGCCATAACAATCTCCGCCGCTTTCAATTTGGTGGCCATTCCCCCGGTGCCCAGGGCGGAGCCCGGAGCCCCTGCCAGGGTTTTCAGCGACCGGGTGATCTCCCGCACCTCGGGGATGAGGACGGCGTCCGCATCCTTCCTGGGGTCGGCGGTGTAAAGCCCGTCAATGTCGCTGAGCAAAATGAGCAGGTCCGCCCCCACGCACTCCGCCACAATGGCGGACAGGGTGTCGTTTTCCCCGATGGTGGTGGACACGCCCACCTCGTCGGTGGCCACCGCGTCGTTCTCATTGACGATGGGCAGGGCGTTGAGCTCCAGCAGGCGGTCCATGGCGTTGACGAAGTTCTGCCGCCGCCGGGGGAAGTTCACATCCTCCGCCGTCAGCAAAAGCTGGGCTACAGTGTGATTATAGCCTGCGAACAGCTTGTCGTAGGTATACATCAGCTCGCACTGGCCCACGGCGGCGGCGGCCTGCTTGGTGGGCATATCCGCCGGGCGGCCGGGGAGGTTCAGCTTGCCCACCCCCATGCCGATGGCCCCGGAGGATACCAGGATAAGCTGATGCCCCGCGTTTTTCAAGTCGGACAATACCTTCACCAGCTCCTCCACCCGGCGGATGTTCAGCCGCCCGGTGGCGTGGGCCAGGGTGGAAGTGCCCACTTTGACCACGATTTTCATAGTCGTTCCCTCTCTGTCTCATATTTTGCCCATTATATCACACTAAAGCGGAAAAAGGAAGCCCACATCGGGTGCGCTACGCAAGAAAGCGCACCAATATCTGGAGGCAATGGCGCTCGCGCGATTGCCTCAGCATTATCAAGCTCCCTATCAAGTTAAAATTTAATTGGACTTTTGCAAAATGCGGTGGTAATCAAAAAGAATATTTTCTAATGTAATGCTTTTCAGACTTTCACATAAGTCTTTCCCAATTTTCTGATAAGAACAGCCCAATACGTCATAAATATTTTTTCCCACAGGGCATAACGGCGAAGGTAACGGGTGTACGCCGATGAGTTTAGAAGCAAAGTCCGGTTCGATCGCCTTGCATACGCGGTATAAGGTGACTTCGCTTAGCGGGCAGTCCAGCGTTGCGCCCCCCGTCCCGGGCCTCACAGATATGATCCCGTCTTTTTTGAGACCACTGATAATCGTCCGGATTGTGACCGAATTGGTTCCGGTTGATAACGATAAAAGGTCACTGGTTACCTTCCGTTTCTCCCCATATTCATAAATAAAAATCAGGCAATGGATGGCAACAGAGCATTTTGTGCTGATATGCATATCGCTCCTCCTTTTATAGCTCAAGTGTACCATATTTAAATGTCGCTGTAAATCTTGACATTATACTTTGCGCTTGCTATAATGATGTAAATTTAAAAATTACAGGAGGTCAACCATGAACGTCACACAAATTACCTTTAGCCCCACCGGAGGAACTGCCCAAGTCGCGGAACTCATCACCAGATCCTGGGGGATGCCCGTCCATAAAATTGACTTATCCAACGCGCAAACCGCCGGTTCGTTCCTTAGCTTGGGAAAAGGAGATCTTGCGATCATTGCCATTCCCTCCTATGGGGGACGGGTTCCCGGTCTGGCCGCTCAAAGGATTTCAAATATCCACGGAAACCAGACTCCGTGCGTCCTGGTCTGCGTGTATGGCAACCGGGCGTACGAAGATACCCTGGTTGAATTGAACGACATTGCGGAAAAGGGCGGTTTTAAGGTCATCGCCGCTATTGCCGCCATCGCGGAGCATTCTATCATCCATCAGTATGCGACAGGCAGACCCGACACAAAAGACGAAAGCGAGTTAACCTATTTCTCCCAAAAAATTTTAGATAAAATAAACGGCAGCCTCGCCCAGCTTACAACGCCGCAAGTACCGGGAAACCGCCCCTATAAAAAAGCGTCCGGAGCCGGTTTGGTGCCGAAAGCAAACGGCGACTGCACAAGCTGCGGCCTTTGTGCCGAACAGTGTCCCGCAAAGGCGATAAGCCCGGAAAACTTGAAAGTTGCAGACAGCAAAAAGTGCATTTCATGTATGCGCTGTGTGGTAAAATGCCCGCAATCCGCCCGCCACGTAAATCAAGCCATGGTTACCGCCGCAGCTTTGGCGCTGAAAAAAGCCTGTTCCACCAGAAAAGAAAACGAATTATTTATTTAAATCCCCGGAGTTTTTACAAGTTAGCCGAAGGCCGACACTTTTTTACAAAGTGCCGGCCTTCGGCTCTTTTCTCCCCTGTTCAGCGCTCCACCAGATATTCCCCCAGCCGTCCCAGGGTCTTAGGGGCGCACACGGCGGTGACCTCGATGGTTTCGCCGTAGTCTACCTGTTCCACCTTGGCTTCCCGGTAAAGCTGGTCCAGAATACCGCCCTTGTCGTAGGGCAGGCGGAGTTCCACCCGGCGCACTCCGGCGTCCAGCCGCTTTTCGATGGCGGACAGCAGGCCGTCCAGCCCTGCGCGAGTCTTGGCGGAGATGGAAACCATGTCCGCCCCGTGGGGAAGGATGTCTCCCACGAACCTGTCGCACTTGTTGAACACCTCCAGCCGGGGCGTCTCGGCGGCCCCCAGCTCCTGGATGAGGCGGTCCACCACCTCCGCCTGCTCCCGCCAATTGGGGTCGGAGGCATCGATGACATGGAGGAGCAAATCGGCGAAGGCGAGCTCCTCCAGGGTGGCCTTGAAGGCGTCCACCAACTGGTGGGGCAGCTTGGAGATGAAGCCCACGGTGTCCGAGACGAGCACCGTACAGGTGTCGGAAATCTCCAGCATACGGGTGGTGGTGTCCAGGGTGTCAAACAGCCGGTCGTTGGCGGGGATATCCGCCCCGGTGAGGGCGTTGAGCAGGGTGGACTTGCCCGCGTTGGTGTAGCCCACGATGGCTACCACCGGGACCTCGTTCTTTTCCCGCCGCTCCCGCTGGGTAGCCCGCACCCGGCGAACCTCCTTCAGTTCATCCTCCAGCTTGTCGATCTTCCGGCGGATGAGCCGCCGGTCGGATTCAATCTGCGTCTCGCCTGGGCCCCGGGTGCCGATGGCGCCCTCCTGGCGCTCCAGGTGCTTCCACATGCCCGTCAGCCGGGGCAGCAGGTACTTGTACTGGGCCAGCGCCACCTGAAGCCGCCCCTCGCTGGTCCGCGCCCGCTTGGCGAAGATGTCCAGGATCAGGGCGGAGCGGTCCATCACCGTCACCCCCAGTTCCTCGGTGAGCACCCGCTGCTGAGAGGGGGACAGGGGGTTGTCGAAGATGACGATGTCCGCCCCCAGGCGCTCCACCAGCTCCCTGACCTCCTCCGTCTTACCCTCGCCGATGAAGGTGCGCGGGTCGGGGGAGGACTTGTTTTGCAGCACCGTGGCCAGGCACTCGCCTCCCGCCGTGTCCAGCAGGGCGGCCAGCTCGTCCAGGGACTCCTCCGTGGCGTTTTCCTCCCGGCTGAGACAGGGGGCGTTCAGGCCCGCCAGCACGGCCCGGTTGATCTCTTTCACTTCGGTTTTTTCAAACATAGCTTCCTCTTTATTTGGTTAAAAATTCCAAAACTCTTTGGTTGAATGCCTTCGGGTTTTTGCCGGCGATAAAATGATCTCCCGGCAGGAAGGTGAGCTCCGCCCCGGGTATGCTTTGGGCGATGAGCCTGGTATGCTCCGCTTTGATCATATCCTTTGTCCCGGCAATCACCAGCGTTTTTGCCGTGATTTTGGACAGCTCCTCCGGGCGCACATTGGGGTCGCTCACCATAAGGCCAAGCAGTTCGGCATTGAATCTGGCCCGGTCACTTTTTCCCGAAAATTTCCGTGCAATTCGGTAGCCGATTTCAATGGGCATCTGCACCGTGCGCTTCACGCCCCCTGCGTCCAGATTGGCGCCGTTCAGAATCAGCCGGCCCACCCGCTGCGGATGGCGCATGGCAAACACCATGGCGATATTGCCGCCGTCGGAAAACCCCAGCAGATGGGTTTTGGGGATTTGATGCTCGTCCAGAAACCCCAGCAGATCCTCCGCGAACTGGCGTATGGTAAACGGGAGTTCGCCCCTTGGGGTTTTGCCGTGTCCCCTGGTGTCCAGAGCGTACACATGATACCGGGCCGAAAACGCGTCCATCTGGCGCTGAAAGTATGCGCAGCTTTCCCCGTTGCCGTGGAGCAGGATCAGCGGATCGCCCTGTCCCTTTTCCACGTAAAAATGCTTGATATCCATCAGGCCGATTGCCCCCTTGTCCTTCCGTGCCTTATACTTTTTTCAACGCCTCCACGATCTCCCCCCAGTACATGGTGTGCCAGTCGCTGTTGGGATACCACTTCTCCTTCACATCCTCCGGCATGAGGGCGGGGTCCATGGGCACGACCATCCGCTTGCGGCACACCAGCACCAGCTCCGCCTGCTCAAAATAGGGGGCGTTCCCGGCCCCGGCGGCCACGGTAAAGCCGCACTCCTTTACCTTGTCCATGTCCCGCCCGCTTTTAGCGCCGCACAGGCTCAACTGGGGACGGTATTGTTCCGGGAAGAAAGACAGGGTGAAATACTCGTTCCCATCCACAAACTCCTTGGTGTACCGCTGGGGGCGGATATAGGCCGCAGCCATGGGCGCGCCCCACAGCACCCCCAGCCCGCCCCAGGAGGCGGTCATGGTGTTGCAGTGGTCCGGCGTTCCGGCGGTAATGAGCATCCACTGACTGCCGATGGCGGCAAAGGGGTTGAGGTCCAGGGTTTTGGGATCGACTTTTTGAAACATGGCGGAATACCTCCTGTTTTGATACGTTAGTATATGCAAGCGGGGCGAGAAAGAGAAAGACCCGCCGCAATTGCTTGCAACGGGTCTTTGAACTGACAGGTTTTAGCCCAAACCGAACTTCTTGTTGAAGCGGCTGACGCGTCCGCCGGTATCCACCATCTTCTGCTTGCCGGTGTAGAAGGGGTGACACTTGGAGCAGACTTCCACCTTGATGTCCTTCTTGGTCGAGCCAGTCTCGATCACGTTGCCGCAGGCGCACGTAATGGTGGTCTGCTGATACTTGGGATGGATGCCTTCCTTCACAGGGATTCACCTCTTTCTGTCGATCAAAAGTCCAGGAGCGCAAACTCTCCTTGTAAACGCAAAACGTATCTTATCATGCCCACCGTCAAATTGCAAGTGGTTTTTTAAAATTTCCGAATCTTTTCGCCGGGCTTACAGCTCCACCTCGTGGCCCACGCCAAAAAACCACAGGCACCGGCGGCGCACCGTCACCTGCGCCGCCTGGGACAGAGCCCGGGTGTACGCGTCCAGTTGGGGGCGGTAGTCCTCGGCGCGGCTCTTCACGGTGTTCTCGCTCACCCGGTCGGTCTTGAAGTCCACCACCGTCACCGTGCCGTCCTCCTCCACAAACCAGCAGTCCACCACGCCCTGGAGGAGCACCTCCTCCCCCGGCTCCCCCCCGGGGTAGTAGTCCTCTGCGGGCGCCAGCAGGGAAAACTTGAACTCCCGCTCCAGCCGGCTGGAGCGGCGCAGGCGCAGCCCCAGATCAGAGCGGAAAAAGGCCAGGATATCCGCCGGGTTCACCGCCTCCCCCTGCCGGGGGGTAATGTACTGCCCGGCCACCAGGCGGGCAATCTCGTCCGAAATCTCCCGCAGATCATTGGTGTGGTCATAGTTCAGATACTGCATCACCATGTGCAGGGCGGTGCCCCGCTGGGCGGGGGTGAGGGGCCGTTCTCCCTCGAACACCGGAGGTTGCAGGCGGGTGGCCTGTGGGGGCGCGGGGCGCAACTCCACTCCGTCCTCCGCCGCCTCCGCGTCCTTTTCCCTCCCTTTGAGCTGGGTGGCGGTGAGCTTGGAGGCGATGGCTGCGGAAGCCGCGTGGGGATAGCGCCAGCTCAGCCGGTCCACCAGATCTTCGGGCAGAGCGGCGGCGGGCGCTTCCGCCACCCCGCCCCCCGCGCCCTGGGGCCGCTCGAAGTCCGCTCCGGACAGCATATGCACATCCCAGGGATAGCCCTCGTCCGCCGGGAAATCGGGCCGGGGGACGTCCAGCTCCGCCCAGAGGGGGGCGCTGTCCCTCCGGCACAGCACCGGGACAAGGACCCACTCCGCCATGGACCGGGCCGCCCCCATCTGACGGGGCGGCGGAGGGCATTGGGCCTGTCCCGCCAGCGCGGCCAAGCTCCCGCCCCGGCCGTTGACGGCGGTGAACAGGATCAGCTTGTGCTCGGCGCGGGTCATGGCCACGTATAAAAGCCGCATCTCCTCCGCCCGGAGCTGCCGCCGCAGCGCCAGGGCCACCGCGTCCCGGGCAATGGTGGTGTACCGCAGCCCTCGCGCCCGGTCGGTGCGCTTGGGTCCCAGCCCCAGCTCCGGGTGGAACAGGATGGTGGACTTGGCGTCCGCCTCGTTGAACTGCCGGTCCAGCCCGCACACCAGCACCACCGGGAACTCCAGCCCCTTGGACTTGTGGATGGACAGGATGCGCACACCCCCCGCCTCGCTTTTCGGCACGGGGACGGGGACGCCGTTCTCCGCCATCCGGCTCAGGTGGAGCAGGAAGGCCATCAGCCCCCGGTGCCCGCCGCTCTCGAACCGGCACGCCTCGTCGTACAGGGCCATCAGGTTGGCCCGCCGCCGACCGCCGCCGGGCAGGGCGGCAAACAGGTTGGGCACGTCCAGCTTGCCGTAGATATACCACAGCAAGCGGTGGCTGCTCTCCTCCGCCGCCAGCTCCCGCAGCTCATCCAGGAGCGACAGAAAGGCCACACAGTCCTCCTCCCCCCGGTCCGCCCCGGCGGCAAGACAGTCGTACACTGTCCCCTCCCCCAACCCCCGGAGGCGGGCCAGCCGGTCCGGGGTGAAGTCGAACAGCGGGGAACGCAGCGCCGCCAACAGCGCCACGTCCTGCCGGGGGTTGTCCAACACCTGGAGCAAGGCGATTGCCACGGAAATCTCCGTGGTTCCAAAAAACTCCTGCCCGCCGTCGGCGGACCAGGGGACGCCCGCCTCGTCCAGGGCGGCGGCGTAGTGCCGCAGCACTGGCCCCGGCGAGCGCAGGAGAATGACGACATCCTCCGCCCGGACGGGGCGGTCCCCCACGGGCAGGCCGCTGTCCAGCAGCTCCCGGATGCGCCGCGCTGCGGTTCGGGCGGTGACCAGGTCCTTGTCCGTCTTTTCCTTCCCCTCATCGTCGGCCAGGGCGGACAGGTCCACGCAGTTCAGCTCCACCCGGTATCGCTCGTCCGGCGGCAGGTCCGCCCGCCCCGGCCGCAGGGCCTCGGCCTCGGTGTAGTCCAGCTCCCCGGCGGCGCGGGTCATCACGTTGCGGAAGATAAAGTTGACCCCGTCCAGCACCTCCGGACGGGAGCGGAAGTTGTCCGACAGCAGGATTTTCCGTCCCTGCCCCGGCTCGGCCCGCGCCGCCGGGGAAAAGCGCTCATACTTATCCAGGAAGATGCCCGGCTCCGCCAGTCGGAAGCGGTAGATGGACTGTTTTACATCGCCCACCATAAACAGGTTGTCCCCCGCCGACAGCGCCCCGAAAATGGCGTTCTGCACCGCATTGGTGTCCTGGTACTCGTCCACCATGATCTCCCGGAACTGCTTCCCCACGTCCCGGGCCAGATCGGAGGGCGTTCCATCCGGGTTGGTGAGCAGCCGCGCCGCCAGGTGCTCCCCGTCGGCGAAGTCGATGAGATGGCGGCGCTGCTTCAGCCGGATAAACGCCCCGTCGAACTGGGCCGTCACCTCCAGCAGGGCGGTCATGGCCGGACCCACCGCCCGCAGGTCGTCCATAGCCTGCCCCGCCGTCACGTCGAACCGCTCCCCCAGCTTCTTGATCTGGGCCTTGCACTGGTCTCTCATGGTAGCCATCCGGGTTTTCAGCATCTCGTTAAACTCCCCCCGCTTCATCCCCGGCCGGGGGAAGGGGACAGGGAAGCAGGCCGCTGCGTCGTCCCAGCCCCCGTTCAGGGCGGCGCGGAGCTTTTCCAGACCGCCGATGGTCTCCTCCAGAGTGGGGCCGTAATTTTTGTCCAGCAGATTGTCCCAGGCGATTTCGTTTCGCAGGGCGGTCATGGCCTCCAGCCAGTAATCCGCCAGTTCAAGGCCGTCGGCCAGCAGGGCCTTCCCCCAGGGGGTGTCCTCCGGGCCGGCGCCCACCGGCAGCGCGAAATCTTCCTTACGCGACCTCAGCCACTTCACCGGGTCGGCCTGGGCCTGGACCCGCCGGTGAACGTCCAGGATCACATCCTCCAGGGTCTGGTCGTCCCGCTCCCCCGCCAGGGCGTCCACCAGGGCGGCGAAGGGCGCGTCCTCCCCAATTTGGGCGTACCGTCCCTCCAGCACCTCCTCCAGGGCGCGGCGGCGCAGCTCGTCCCCCGTCCCCTCGTCGCACAGGCGGAAATCCGGGTCCAGATCCGCCAGATGGCCCCATTGGCGCAGGAAGTCCAGGCAGAACGCGTCGATGGTGCAGATGGGGGCCTTATATACCAACGTGGCGTTGCGGCGCAGGTGCTTATCCCCCGGCCGCCGGGCCAGCCGGGCATGGATGGCGGAGGCAATGCGGTCGCGCAGCTCGGCGGCGGCGGCGTTGGTGAAAGTGATGACCAGGAAGCGGTCGATGTCCTCCCCCTGCTCCACCCGCGCCATCAGCCGCTCCACCAGTACCCGGGTCTTGCCCGACCCGGCGGCGGCGGACACCAGCAGGTCCCCGCCCCGGTCGTCCACCGCGGCCTGCTGCTGCCTGGTCAACTCAATCGCCATGTCCGTCCTCCTTTCGGGTCAGCCAGTTCCAGAATTCCGCCGCCCGTACCCCGCGCCGGTAGCGTTTCGCGTCGCCGCAGCCCTCCTCGAAATGGCAAGCCGCCCGGTAATCGCACCAACGGCAGGGATTTTTGTCCGCGCTGTGCCAATAGGGGTCCGCGTCGATGTTGCCCCGGGCCAGCTCCCCGGCGGCGGCGCGCAGGGTGTCGGTGACGTATTCGTCCAGCAGGTCCATCTGCTCCCCGCTGACCAGGTAGTCCGCGCCGCCCCGGCCCGTGCTGACGGGCAGGAAGCGGTAGCCCTGGGCGGCGTGCTCCATGGCGGACAGCACCTCGGGCTCGTCCAGCACCAGCCCCTGGCGGCGCATCAGCCGGTCCCTGGATTTTTGGATTTCCTCATCGGACATGCCCCGCTCGCCGTCTACCAGAGGGGTGCGGGCGGGGACGTACAGCACCCCGGCGGGCACAATCTCCTGGTCGCCGAATACCCGCCGTCCCTCCCGGCTGAGAGCGAAGAGGTAGAGCAGCATTTGCAGCCCCCGCCCGTCCTCCACATCGGCAAAGTCGAAGCTTTTTTTGCCGGTTTTATAGTCCACCACCCGGAGATAGCGTTTCCCGCCGTGCATCCACTCGTCCACCCGGTCCACGTAACCGGTGAGCCGCAGGCGCACTCCCCGCTCCACTTCCACCGGGGGCAGCTCCTTCCCCGGCCCGAAGCCCAGCTCGAAGGCGGCGGGGGTGAAGTCGGAGGCGGACAGTTCGGCGCACACGCTCTGTACCACCGCCAGCGCCGCCTGCTTCATGCGGCCGAAGAGGTAGCGGAACCGGGCGGGTTCGTCCTCCAGGCCCGCCAGGACCTCCCGCTCGTAGCGGTCGGCGGACTGCTGGGACAGGCGGCGCACCTCATCCGCGTCGTCCAGTGAAATCCCCTCGTTTTTCACCAAACACAGGGTATTCTCCAGCACGTCGTGGACAAAGGTCCCGTAGTCCGACGGACGGAACGCCGCTCTCTGCCGGGGCTTGGCTTTTAGCCCGAAGCGGAGGAAGTGGCTGAAGTGGCAGGAGTTGACCAAATCCAGCCGGGTGGCCGACATGGGCACCACCGTGCCGAACAGCTCGTCTACCGCCGGCCGGGACAGCCGTCCCCGCCGCCAGTGGGCAGCGTTTTGAATGCGCTCCACCCGGGGGGCCAGCCCAGGCACCTGCCGCAGGGCATCGGCCACAGCCGGGTCCCGTCCCGCCAGCTCCAGGGCCGCATCCGGCGCGGCCAGGCGGACCAGGGGGGCCCCAGCCTCCGCCACGGGGGCGTCCGGGAACAGCGCCGCCAGCCGCTCCCAAAGGAAACAGGGAGCGCGCTGGCCTTCCCCCGCCCCGGCGGCATAGCTGACGTATAGCCGCCGGGAGGGCCGGGCGCAGGTCTCATAGGCGATGGTCATCTCCCGGCGCAGCTTGTCCTCCTGCCGGGGGGCCAGCTCCACCTCCATGGCCGCCAGCACATCCCGGTCCTGGTCGGTAAACAATCCCGGAGAGACGGAGCAGTCCGGGATGGAGTTGCTGTCCGCCCCCAGCAGGAACAGGGCCTTAACCTCCTTGTGGGCCATGCGGGGGGCGTCCCCCACCGTCACCGCGTCCAAAGACACGGGGATGGCCCCCACGTCGTATTGGCTCAGCACCAGGGAGAACAGCCGGGAGAACTCCTCCAGCTCCAGCTCGGCATCCCCCAGCAACAGGGCGCACTGCTCCAGCCCTCCCACCAGGATGTCCCAGAGCTGGCGGTACTGGGCGGCGCCGTTCCGGTCCCCCCGGGCCTCCAGGCTGTCTGCCCGCTGAGCCAGGCGGGTGGGCAAGTCGATGTCGTCCAACAGCCGGTACAGGGCCAGGGCGCGGCCTTTGCCCGTTTTGTCCTTGTTTTTGCGCAGGGCTTCCAGCGGCGCGACAACCTTCCGGCGCAGTCCATCCAGCCGGGCCACAAATTCGGCATCCCCCTCCCGGAAGGTCTGGCCGTAGCCCTCCGGGTGCATATCCCAGGGCTTTTTTCTCGTCCAGGCGGAGCCCTTCAAGTCCCAGGTCAGGACGTAGTTCTCCAGCAGGTCCCGTTCCTCGTCCGTAATGCCCGTCAGCCCCGTTTTCAGGTAGCGGAACAGCTCCTCGTAGGGGTAGTCCTCCGCCACCGCCGCCAGGGCGGAGGTGACCAGCGCCAGCACCGGCTTTTCCAGCACATCCTCCATGGCGGACAGAAACACCGGCACCCCGTACCGGGCAAATACACTCTCGATAAGTTCCCCGTACCCGTCCAGCTTCCGGGCGCATACGGCGATCTCCCGGCAACGGCAGTCCTCCTCCCGCAGCAGGCGCAGAATCTCGGCGGCGCACCACTCCACCTCCTGCCGGGGGGTGGCGGCGGCGGCGCGGGTCACGGCGCACTCCCCGTTCCAGCCGCCTTCGGGCATGGAGCCGAACAGGTTTTGCTCCAAAAAAACCAGGGAGGGATGGCGGGCAAGGGGGCGGTCCAATGTCTCCTCCAGGAGAAACGCACCGTTTTCGCGGGCCAGCCGCACCAGCCGCCGGGAGGCCCGGAACGCGGGCTGAAAGACACCCAACTGGTCGTCCCCGGCGTCGCACACAAAGGCCACCGTCAGTTCCCCCTGGGCCATCAGCGCGGACAAAACCTGCTCCTCCTGGGGGGTGAAGTCGGTGAAACCGTAGACATAGAACGCCATCCCCGCCCCCCAGCGGGTGTCCTGAAGCTGGACCGCCAGACGGTCCAGACGGCCCCTGGGGTCGGCGGCCCCCTGAGCCTCCATCGCTTGATAGGCGGCGTAGATCATCCCCAGGTCCCGGAGCTTGTCCCCCTGGCGGCCTCCCAGCTCCTCCCCGGCGGAGATGAGCGATTCCGGCTCCACCCGGTAAGAGCGGCACTCGTCCACTGTGGCCAGCAGGCCGGTAAGGAACGCGGGCTTCCGGGAGGGCGCGCGGTAGGTGGTCAGCGCGTCGGACACCCGCCGCAGCGCGGCGTACATCAGCAACATCCGCCCGCCCGCGTCCAGCATGGGCGCGGCCCCGCCCCCGGCGGCGTCGGTGAGCCGCCCGGCCAGCCGGGTGAAGGACAGCACCTCGCATTTCATGGACGCGCCGCTCCCCAGCGCGGCGCACATGGCCCGCTCGCTCTCATGGGAATACTGCTCGGGCACGATGAGCAGCCGGCGGCGGGCGGGGGAACGGCCCATCCGCTCCAGCAGCTCCCCCCGGATGTCCTGCCCGGCCCGGGCGTACAGCAGGTCCAGCATGGCGGGACCCCCTTTCGCGGTTTTTCTACATTATAACAAACGCCATCCTCCGGGGCAACTGCGGTGTGGAACAAATTCTCCCTGCGCCAAAAGAAAAAACCGAAAAATTCTGTTGACAAACCTTCCCCTATCTGGTATGATACTTGGGCAAAAGGAAGCAGGAATGGCGCCGCCGTCCTCACCTCCCGCCGCAGGCGAAGGGGTCAACATGGTGAGATTCGCACGGAAAGTGCGTGTTTCGTTGTGGACGTGGGTGCCTTGCCGCATTCACGTTTTTTATTTTTGGAGGTGCGTGACCATAGCTAATACGGCTCATCAAATCAACGAGGAAATCCGCGACCGGGAAGTGCGGCTCATCGGCGCCGACGGCGCTCAGCTGGGCGTCATGTCCGCCCGGGAGGCCCAGGTCCGCGCCGACGAGGCCGGGTTGGACCTGGTCAAAATCTCTCCCACCGCCACCCCCCCCGTGTGCAAGCTCATGGACTACGGCAAGTACCGCTTTGAGCAGGCCAAGCGGGAGAAGGAGGCCAAAAAGAACCAGCACGTGGTGGAAATCAAAGAGGTGCGGATGTCCCCCGGCATCGACATCGGCGACTTCAATACCAAACTGCGCAACGCCCAGAAGTTTTTGGCCGAGGGCAACCGGGTGAAGGTCACCGTCCGTTTCCGGGGCCGGGAGATGGCCCACACCGACATTGGAAAGAAGCTGCTGCTGGACTTCGCCGAGCAGTGCGGCGAGTTGGCCGTGCTGGACAAGGAGCCCAAGCTGGAGGGCCGGCACATGAGCATCTTCCTGTCTGCAAAAAGCGCGAAAACCAACAAGTAAGAAGCGCGGAGCAGGCGGTCCGGCCGCGTGCAAAGCGTGACATCATCAACTACGAAAAGGAGACAACCGCCATGCCTAAAGTGAAAACCCACAGCGGTGCCAAGAAGCGTTTCAATCTGACCAAGAACGGAAAGGTCAAGCGCGCCCACGCCAATAAGAGCCACCTGCTCAACGGCCACGGCAAGACCCGCAAACTCAAGAGAAGCCTCCGCAAGGGCGGCTATGCCGACGTGACCAACGCGGCCACCATCAAGCGCATGGTTCCCTATAAATAAGGAACGGCATCATATTTTACTCAATACAGGAGGCTGAACAACAATGGCACGAGTCAAAGGCGCAATGATGACGCGCAAGAGAAGGAATAAGGTCCTCAAGCTGGCCAAGGGCTACTGGGGCGCCAAGAGCAAGCATTACAAGATGGCCAACGAGCAGGTCATGAAGTCCCTGCAATACGCCTATGTGGGCCGGCGGCTGAAGAAGCGCGACTTCCGTCAGCTCTGGATCGCCCGCATCAGCGCCGGCTGCAAGATGAACGGCATGAACTATTCCACCTTCATGCACGGCCTGAAGCTGGCCAACGTGGGCATCAACCGCAAGATGCTGGCCGAGATGGCCGTCAACGACAAGGCCGCCTTCACCCAGCTCACCGAGCTGGCCAAGGGCAAGCTGGCATAAGAAGCGCGAGGATAGGCACATAGGGACGGATGGACCGGAACGAGGAGTAAAACCCAGGGCCCGCGAAGCGGAGCCGGATTTTCTCCGAGTCGGAGGGAAGCCGTCCCGTAATGTGCCCAATCCGGGCGCGACAACACCAGAAACAGGGGGCTGTTCAAGCCCCCTGTTTTTTGATATAATACGATGAAACTTGTCCCAAGGAGTGATACGCCATGCACGAAAATCAACTGGCCGCCCAGGTGGTGGGCGAAGTGAAAAAGGCTGTGGTAGGCAAGGACGAGATCGTGGCCAAGACCCTCATGGCGGTGCTGGCCCGGGGCCACGTCCTGCTGGAGGACATCCCCGGCGTAGGCAAGACCACTATGGCCATCGCCTTCTCCAAGGCCCTGGGACTGCAATACAACCGGGTGCAATTCACCCCCGACGTAATGCCCTCCGATCTGACGGGCTTTTCCCTCTATAACAAGGCCACCGGGCAGATGGAGTACCAGCCCGGCGCGCTGCTGTGCAACCTGTTCCTGGCCGACGAGCTGAACCGGGCCACCAGCCGCACCCAATCCGCCCTGCTGGAGGCCATGGAGGAGGGCCGGGTGACGGTGGACGGCGCGGTCCATCCCATCCCCGATCCCTTCCTGGTCATCGCCACCCAGAATCCCACCGGGGCCTCCGGCACCCAGATGCTGCCCGACTCCCAGTTGGACCGCTTCGCTCTGCGCCTGACCATGGGCTACCCCGCTCCGGCGGACGAGATGGAGTTGCTTCAACGCAAAATGCGGGGCGGCCTCATGGACAAGGTGTGCCAGGCGGCGGACCGGGAGCAGTTGTCCGCCCTCCGCGCCCAAGTGGACCGGGTGTTTGTGGACGACGCCATCCTGGACTATATCCTCCGGCTGATCCAGGCCACCCGGAGCCATCCCCAACTGGCCCAGGGGGCCAGCCCCCGGGCGGCCATCTCGGTGTCCGCGCTGTGCCGGTCCTGCGCCTTTCTCCGGGGGCGGGACTACGTCATCCCCGAAGACGTGAAACTCGTCTGGGTGGACGCCGTCGCCCACCGTCTGGTCCTCCCCGCCGGGTCGGCGGGGGGCTCGCAGCGGGCCATCGACATCGCCTCGGAGGTGCTCGCCGCCACCCGTGCCCCCCGCCTGCGTTGACGCCATGATCCTCCGCCGCATATTGTACGGCCTCACCCTCGTCGGGGTGTTGCTGTTTCACATCACCAACGAAAACTACCTGGCTCAGTTCCTGCTGTGCCTGTGCGTCGCCCTGCCCCTGCTGTCGCTGGCGCTGTCCCTGCCGGGTATGCTGGGGTGCAGGCTGGAGCTGTCCTCTCTCCCTCCCGCCCTGGAGCGGGGCGCGGACGGCCGCTGGCAGGCCTCCATCAAGACCCCCAACGGCCTGCCCCTGTCCCGGCTCACCATCCACCTGCGCTGTAAGAACCTGCTCAACGGCCAGAGGGACCACCGCCGGTTGGTGCTGTCCGGGGTGGCCCGCCGCCGCCCGGTGGAGCTGACCGTGTCCACCGACCACTGCGGCCTGCTGGAGCTGCGGGTGGACCGGGCCCGCGTATACGACTACCTGGGGCTGTTCTCCCTGCGGGTGGCCCGGCCGCAACCCGCCCGGATGCTGTGCCGCCCCATTCCCGTCCCGGTGGAGCTGCCCACCCTGCCGGAGGCGCAGGGCGCCCGCCCTTCCCCCGTCAGCGCCGCCCGCTCGGGCCCCGGGGAGGACTATGAGCTGCGGGACTACCGCCCCGGCGACCCCATGCGCTCGGTTCACTGGAAGCTGTCCTCCAAGTGGGACGAGCTCGTCGTCCGGGAGCCGGCCGAGACCCTGATCCCCCTGCCCTTGCTCACCCTGGACCGGTTCGGCGAATCTGACGCGCTGGATCTGCTGCTGGACCGGACGCTGGGGATGAGCCGCGCCCTGCTGGCCGTCCAGCGGCCCCACGCCCTGCTGTGGCTGGACAAGGACGGGCAACCCCAACTGCGCGTGGTGTCCGACGAGAAGCAGCAGACCGAATGCCTGCTGGACCTGATGGGCTCCTTCGCGCCCCCGGCGGGTCCCTCCCTGGACGACCACCCCGAGCTGCTCCGGGGCCCCGACGGCCCGGTGTTCCGCATCCACGTCACTCTGAAGGGGGGCGATACCCGTGACTGACCGCGACGCCCGTTTCTCCCCCCTCACCGTTCTGGGGGACGGCCTGCTGCTCCTCTGCGCCATCGCGGGTTTCACCCTGTCTTTTCTGTCCCTGTACGGCGGCGAGCGGCTGGACGAATTCATCGCCACCCCAACCACCGCCCTGGACCTGTGCGCCACCCAGCCGGGCATCCTGCTGGGCCCGGCGGTGCTGTTCGCCCTGGCGGCGCTGTGCGCGTGGTCGCTGCCCCGGTTCCGGTGGGCGGCGGCGGGCGGGCTGGCCGCCCTGTGGGGCCTGCTGCTCTTTTTCAACTGGGACCGGACGGTCCAGGGCGCGGCAATCGCCGTGCGCATCATTTCCGACCTGTTCACCCGGCAGGTGAGCTGGGGCCGCGCCTTCGCCTATGAGTCCGGCCTCACCCCATCCCAGGAGGGCGCCGCTGCCAAGCTGTTCCTGATGCTGGCCCTGGCGCTGCTGGCCCTGGCCCTGGGCTGGGCGGTGGCGCGGGCCCGGCGGTGGTGGCTGGTGCTGGCGCTCACCCTGCCGCCCCTGCTCCCCGGCCTGCTGGCCGACCTGTACCCGGACTGGCCTCCCTTTATGGCCCTGGCTTTGTGCTGGTGCGTCATGCTGCTCACCGACCTGTGCAAGTGGGCCGCCCCCGACCGCCGGGGCGTCCTCACCCTGGCCATGCTGCCCTGCGTGGGGCTGGCGCTGGCCCTCATCACCTTCGCCTTCCCCCGGGAGGGCTACACCCGACCCGACTGGGCCCTCCGTGCGGAGGTCCGGCTCAGCGACACGGGAATCCGCCTGGCGGACTTCTTCGCCCAATTCGACGGCCCCTTCCATAATACCGTTACCTACGTGGGCGCGGCGGAGGAGGCGGACCTGGCCCACGCCGGGCCGCTGAACTACTCCGGGCGCACCGTGCTCCGGGTGTCCTCCGACTGCCCGGACCGGCTCTATCTCCGGGGGGCTTCCCTGGCCGTCTACGAGGAAGGGGTGTGGCAGCCCCTGCCCCAGGGAACCTATCAGGAATACTTGGACCGGGCGGGCGAGGACGCAAGTTCGTTTCCGCTGGAGTTCCCCGCGCTTGCCGGCATGGGCGAAGACGGAGCGGGGGGACCTTACACCGCCACAGTGGACGACGTGGGGACGGCGGGGACTTGCGTCTATACCCCCTACTTTCTGTTTCAGGCACAGTGGGACGAGTGGGGAATGCTGCCCGTGGAGGACGCCTATTTTGCCCGGAGGCAGGGCCAGCGGCAACATACCATGACTTTCATGCAGATCGACCCCCGCCGGGGGCTGTTTCCGGAGGATTTCGCCCCGGCTCTACTCGCCGAATACCGGGACTATGTACTCGCCCACTATCTGGATATGGAATCGGAGCTGAGTCAATATCTGGCCCGTCTCTGTGTGGACGGCGGAGCCGCCGGCGCGGCCCGGTACGGGGAAAATTATGACTCCATCCAGGCCGCCCTGGACGTCGCCGCCCTGCTGGACAAGCTGTGCGAGTACGATCCGGAAACCCCCGCCGCCCCAGAGGGGGAGGACCCGGTGCTCTACTTCCTCAACGACAGCCGCCGGGGATACTGCATGCACTTCGCCTCCGCCGCCACGCTGATGCTCCGCTCCCTGGGCGTCCCTGCCCGGTATGTCAGCGGCTTCACCGCCGTCCCCCGGCCGGGGCGGACGGTGGACGTGCCCGACCGGGCCGCCCACGCCTGGGTGGAGGTGTGGGTGGACGGCTTCGGCTGGTATCCCGTGGAGGTCACCCCGCCCGCCGCCTTTGAGTGGTATCAACAGGGGGAGCTCGCCCCCATCGACCTGCCCTCCGATCCCGTGGAGGAGAGCGACGGCCCGGAGTCCACCCCCACCCCCACTCCCTCCGACGACCCCGCCCCCTCCGACGAACCCAGCCAGCCCCAGGGCGGCGACGGGGAAGGTCCTGCGGGCGGGCTTGACCCGGCTATTCTAATCAACATCGCCAAGGCGCTGGCCGCCGCCGTTGGCGTGGCCGCCCTGCTCTGGCTGGGGCAGTACCTGCCCAAGCGAGTCCGGATCAAAAAGCTGTCCGCCCCTGACCGTAACCGCGCCGCCCTGAACGGCTACAGCTACCTGCTCCGTATGGAGCGCTGGGGCGGGCGGGTGGACCAGCGGGCGGTGGAGCTGGCCCAAAAGGCGAAATTCAGTCCGCACACCCTCACCGGGGAGGAGCTGGACGAGCTGCGCACCCTGGTGGACCGGGAGCGGGAGCGGCTGTGCATCGTCCTCAGTCCCGTGCAGCGGCTGGTGTTCCGCTACCTCTGGGGGATGCCCCGGCGGCCTGAGCCACCTGGGTCGGAGCAGCCCCCGGAAAAGCCGGAATAAAGCCAAAATTTTGGCATAAAACGCCCATCGGCCCCTTGACAATTCGCAAATGATCCTGTATCATAGTTTAGTCTGCCGCTTGATGAAAAAAACAGGAATCGCGGCAAACCATCCTTGCCTCCGGCGAGACCGGAGGCCATAAGACCATAAGGAGGTGCAAAACACAATGGCAAAAGTGAGTGGAAATTACGAGGTGCTCTACGTCCTCAACCCCAGCCTGGGCGAGGAGGAGACCGCCGCCCTGGTGGCCCGCTTCAAGGAGCTGGCTGAGGGCCATGGCGCCGTATCCGAGGTGGACGAGTGGGGCAAGCGCCGTCTGGCCTACCCCATCAACGACCTGGAGGAGGGCTACTACGTCCTGATGACCTTCTCCTCCGACCCCGCGTTCCCCGCCGAGCTGGACCGTCTGATGCGCATTAATGTCAGCGTCATGCGTTCCATTATCGTGGCTAAGGACGCCTGAGAAGGAGAAAAACATGCTCAATCATATCGTCATCATGGGCCGTCTGGCCCGTGACCCGGAGTTGCGCCACACCCAGTCCGGCACCCCCGTCGCCAGCTTCCGGCTGGCCGTGGACCGGGACTTTAAGGACAAGAATACCGGCGAGCGCGCCACCGACTGGATCGACGTGGTGGCCTGGCGTCAGACCGGCGAATTTGTCAGCCGCTACTTCTCCAAGGGCCGCATGGCCGTGGTGGAGGGCCGTCTCCAGATCCGGGAGTGGACCGACAAGGAGGGCAACCGCCGCACCACCGCCGAAGTGGTGGCGGACAACGTCTATTTCGGTGACTCCAAGCGGGACGGCGACGGCGGCTATGGCGACCGCAGCGGAGGCTACGGCGGCAGTTACGGCGACCGCGGCGGAAGCTACGGCGGACGTCCTTCTGCCCCCTCCGCCCCTGCCGATTACGGCATCCCGTCCGGCGGCGACCAGTTCTCCGACCTGGCCGACGACGACGGCGAACTGCCCTTCTGAGCGAAGGAAGGGCCATCTCAACATAAGGAGGTCTGCCAATATGGCTATGGATAATGTGAAGCCCCGCGGCAATCGCAAGCGCCGCAAGGTATGCGCGTTCTGCGTGGACAAGGTGGAACAGATCGACTACAAGGACGCCCAGAAGCTGAAGCGTTACCTGTCCGAGCGGTCCAAGATTCTGCCCCGCCGCACCACCGGCACCTGCGCCATGCACCAGCGCCAACTGACCGACGCTATCAAGCGCGCCCGTCATGTGGCCCTGCTGCCCTATGTCACTGACTAAAACGTCATGAAAACCCCCGGAGCGTTGCTCCGGGGGTTTTTTCACACCTGCCGTCTCAGCTTCATTCGGGAGAAACCTAAAAGGAATCTTCAAAATTTCCTAAGAGGACCTTTGTTGCCATTTTCTGATTTACCGCTATAATGGCATTAGTACTAACGTCCAGTTGATAAAGAGAGGATCATGTCCCATGGAAGATAAACGAGGCAAGGTCATGCTGTGGGCGCTCACCGCCGCCATTCTGGGCGGCTGCGTGTGGGCGCTGTACGCCACCGGTTTTTTCGAGGCCGCCGGCTCCCCGGAGCGGATGGGTGCGTATATCGCCCGCTGCGCCCCCTGGTCCCACCTGGCTTACTTCGGCGTGCAGTTGGTGTCCGTCATCGTCGCCCCCATCCCCAGCAACATCACCGCCGCAGCGGGAGCGTACCTGTTCGGGCTGTGGCCCTCCTTCCTGCTGACCTGGGCGGCGGTGAGCCTGGGCTCCGCCCTGGTCTTTACCCTGGCCCGGGCCCTGGGGCAGCAGTTCGCCGGGCAATTCGTCAGCGAGAAGCTGTCCGAGAAGTACCTGGACCTGATCCGCCGCAAGCGGGACACCTTTCTGGCCCTGGCCTTCCTGTTCCCCTTCTTTCCCGATGACCTGCTGTGCATTCTGGCCGGCCTGACGGACATCCCCTTCCGGCGTTTTTTCCTGCTGACGGTGCTGGCCCGGCCCTGGGGGCTGCTGGTGGCCTGCGCGGTGGGCAGCGCCACCGTGACCATTCCCCTGTGGGGCATGGCGCTACTGGGCGTCGCGGGGCTGGCGGCGTTCCTGCTGGCCATGAAATATGGCGACCGTCTGGAAGAGGCGGTGATCCGGCGGCTGAAGCGGTAAAACTTTCCTTTCATTTTCTGCCTGGGAGGGGGTGGATTCCCTTGTCATTTTTCGGCCGATCTGTTACAATCATATGGAATACTTTCCGACCGGAAAAAGACAAAGGGGAACACCACATGAAAAGACGATGGACAGCCGCGCTGCTGGCGCTGCTCCTGACCGCCGCCCTGCTGCCCGGGACTGCTCACGCCGCCCAGGCCGACCACTCTGCGGGCGCCCGCCTCACCGGCACGGACCGGGTGGTATACGACATACTCCGGGCCGAAGTAGCCAAGATCGCCGACGGCGCCAGGACCTCCACCACCATCCGCATTCCGGACCAGGCCGCCTTGTCCTGGACCTTGGAGGAGCTGGGTATGTCCGGAGGCAGCGCGGAGAACGTGCTGGCAAAGCTTGAGCAGAAGTTCAGCGAATCTGTCCACATGAGCAGGGTTTTTTTCGCCCTGTCGGCGGACTGCCCCTATGAGCTGTATTGGGCCAGCAACCGATTTTCCTGGGGCTTTTCCTCCGTCCGCCAGGGCAACCAGGCCAGCATCAAAAATTTCACCGTCTATCTCCAGGCGGCCCAGGCCTACCAGGGAGACGACAGCACTAACGTCAGCGCCGCCAGGGTATCAGCCGCCAAGCAGGCGGCCCAGACCGCCAAAGCCATCGTAGCCAAGTATCAGGACTGCTCCGACTTTGAAAAGCTGGCCGCTTACCGGGACGAGATCTGCCGCCTGACCTCCTACGACATGGACGCTTACCTGAACGATTCCCCCTACGGCGACCCCTGGCAACTGGTGTACGTCTTCGACGGCGACCCGGATACCAGCGTGGTGTGCGAGGGCTACGCCAAGGCGTTCAAGTACCTGTGCGACCTGTCGGACTTTCGCGGCGACGTCACATGCTACACCGCCAGCGGAACCATGAACGGCGGCAGCCACATGTGGAACGTGGTTCGGATGGGGGATGGCCGGAACTACCTGGTGGACGTGACCAACTGCGACAACGGCATGATCGGCTCGGACGGCAAGCTGTTCCTCTCCGGGGCTACCGGCAGCAATGGCGGCCAGACCTACACCGTCTCCAAGGAATATTGCCACGCGGTCTACACCTATGGGGCGAATCAAGCGGACCTGTTCACTGACGGCTATCCTGCCATCAGCGGCGGCGATTATGTGGACAGGCCCCCTGTCACCATTACCATCGATCCTCCCCAGTTTACCCAGCCCCCTGAGCCCACCGGCAACGGCTCCGCCCAAACCTTCACCGATGTGTCGGCGGACGCCTATTACGCCGACTCCGTGGCTTGGGCTGTGGAAGAGGAGATCACCAACGGCACCTCCACCACCACCTTCTCCCCCGGCCTGCCCTGTACCCACAGCCAGATTCTCACCTTCCTTTGGCGGGCGGCCGGGGAACCCCCGGCCACAGGAAGCGCGCCCGATGGAGTCCGGGACAGCGACTACTTTTATGACGCCGTCCGCTGGGCCGCCGGGCTGGGGATGCTGTCCGAGGACTTCGACCCCAGGGCAAGCTGCGCCCGGGCGGATGCGGTGCGGTACATCTGGTCCGCCTTTGATAAACCCTCCGCAACGGCGTCCTCCTTCACCGACGTGGCCTCCGGAGCCGTCTACGCCCAGGCGGTGGATTGGGCGTTGGACAAGGGCGTCACCACCGGCGCCACCGCCACCACCTTTGATCCCGGCGGCATTTGCAGCCGGGGGCAGATCGTCACCTTCCTCTACCGGGCCTATCACTGAAACAGAAGGACCGCCCTCCCCGCTGGGGAAGGCGGTCCTTTGACTCTCAGGCCGTTTCCTTATTCCGGCTTTTCCGGGTTACAGACTACGTCCAGGATGAGCTGGGCGCACCGCTCGATGCCCACCAGGCTGGAGTCCAGGGACAGATGATAATTCTGGCTCATGCCCCAGTCCCGGTCGGCGTAGTGCTTGTAATAGGCCCGGCGGCGCTTATCCTTCTCCTCCAGGCGCTTCTCCGGGGCCGAGTCGGACTCGCCGTACAGCCGCACCACCCGGTCCGCCCGGAAGGCGATGGGGGCGTGGATAAACACGTTGAGCACATCCGTCCGCTCCCGGAGGATATAGTCGGCGCACCGGCCCACGATGACGCAGGGACCCTTTTCCGCCAGATCCATAATCACCCGGCACTGCATCACCCAGAGGAAGTCGGCGGTGGACAGGCCGTTCATATGCTGCCGGGAGCCGTTGCCCGCGAAAGCGTAGGACAACAGGCTCTGCCAGGGGGAGGCGTACTCCCCCTCGTGCTCGATGAACTTCTCATCGAAGCCGGTTTCCACCGCCACCTGCTTCACCAGCTCCTTGTCGTAATAGGGCACGTTCAGCAGCTCCGCCACGCGGTGGCCCACGGACCGGCCGCCGGAACCGAATTCCCGGCTGACAGTGATGATCTGTTTCCTCATATGGGACCCTCCTTTTTCTCGGTCAGTTCATTGATATCCAGCCAGACAACGGCCTCCGGGGGCGTGTCGTGACAGCACACCGCCACCCGCCAGCCCGCTCCGGCGTAGCTTCTGTGGGGGCAGGGGGGCGGCGTCTCCACCGCCCTTGGGGGATAGAGCGGCCCGTCCTCCCGCTTGCACCAGCTCTCCTTCAATGTCCACAGGCGGAAGAAGTCCTCCCAGGTGCCGTCGAACGCGGCCCGCTCCCCCTCGCTCAGCACATAGGTAAACAAACCGGCCCGCCGGGGGCGGATCAGCTCCACGTCCACCCCCACCGGGGCTTCGGACAGGGCACACAGGGCAAGCCCGCCGCTGTGGGACAGGGAAAACCACCTGTCCTCCCGGCCCACGAACGCCGGCTTGCCTCTGGGGGAGCGTTCCACCGGGGGCAGGGCCGTCCAGCCCCAGCAAAGGCCGACTGCCCGCTCCAGCAGCGGCCACGCCAGCCGCCGTCCGTCCTCCCCCGATACGCCGTAAACGGCCGTCATGATCTTTCCCACCTCTCGGATTTGTGTATATTATACAACGCTCCCTCCAAAATTTCAACCCCTTTGTACAAATATTGCAGGAACTCCTCTGACGCGCCCCATGGCACGCTCCTGTTCACGTCCCGACGGGACACTGCCGTCCGGTGTGGTCAATAGTATAGTCCTGGCCATAGGCGCCGGGCAGGACGAGCTGGGAAATGGGTACAAAGGTGTAACCCTGCTGCAAAAGCGCCTCAATGATGCCGGGCAGGGCCTCCGGCGTGTGGAGGGCGGCGTTGTGGAACAGCACAATGGACCCGGGCTGGACCTTGGAGGTCACCCGCTTTGTGATCTCCGGGGCTTCTAAATTTTTCCAATCAAGGCTGTCCACGTCCCACTGGATCGGCTCAATGCCCAGGGACCGCACGGCGTTGATGACATGGTCGTCGTACTCGCCGTACGGGCAGCGGAACAGGGTAGGCCGCACCCCCGTCACCCCTTCGATCTTGTCGTTGCAGGCGTTCAGGTCGGCAATGATCTCCTCTGAGGAAAGGCTGTTAAAGTGGGCGTGGGTGTTGGAGTGGCCCATCACCTCGTGGCCTGCATCGGACAGTGCCTTCACCGACTCCGGGTATTTGTCCACCCACTCGCCCACCACAAAAAAGGTGGCCTTGACGTCATACTTGCCCAGGATATCGATGAGCTGCTGGGTGTCCTCGTTGCCCCAGGCGGCGTCAAAGCTGATGGACAGCACCTTGTAGTCCTTCTGTACACAATAGATGGGCAATTGCCGGGTAGTGGCGGACGCCCCCACCACCGTCGGGTGGTTCACCACCCAGAACATCATTACGGCAGCCAGGGCGCAGGCCCCGACGGCGATGAGTTTCCTGCGCAGGTAAATGATCTTGGTCCCATTCATAGTTGACCCCTCCAAAGCTGGATTTGTACCACTTTATGCGGGGCGGGGCCTTTTCATGTTTTAGAAGCAACAGCGCAAAAAGGCCCCGCGTCCGCAGACGCGAGGCCTTTCTTTGCGCCCAAACGCTCAGCGCTTCCCGCCCCCGCCTTCCGGCGGGGCGGCCATCACAGACAGATCATAGCAGGGATCCTCCGGCGCGGTCTGTAGCCGCTCCAGGGAATCCCGGAACATCCGCTGATACTTTTGCAGCTCTTCAGGAGGCAACCCCTGATCTGGCAGGATGCTGAGGCGGTATTCCAGCATGGCGATTTGGTTGAGCCTCAGGTCATAGCCCGTGGGGATAAAGTTCAGCCATTCCCCCTTGTTGCTGAACCCATTATGCCGCTCGATGCGGAGCCAGAACAGGTTTTTGCAGATATAGCTGTTCAAATCCATGTGCCTGTCCCACAGCCGCCGCAGGTCGCCCTTCCGGTCTGTGGACGCGACGAACGTGGTAAACTTCCGGTGGGCAAAGCGCTCTCGAATCTCCAAAACGGACAGGGGAGCGCCGTTTTCGGCCTCAAACCAGCCGTCCGTGGTGGGATCCAGCATGATCCACTTGGCCGGCTCGGGGTCGTAGATTTCAGCGACCACATGGTTGTCGTTGTCGTAGGGAGAGTACGGCATGATCGCCACCCGCCTGGCGTAAATCCCCACCGCCAGGCAGCACTCCGCCAGAATCTTGGATTTATTCAGACAGTTTATGCCCTGGTCGGGCCGCTCATAGCTATACTCCATCAAGGAGAGGGCGTCGCAGGGGACGTGGTTGTCGTAATAGGACGAGTGGGTCAGTCGGGGGGCGAGGTGGTGCAGCAGCCTCTTGGCCCGCTGGAAGGCGCTTCCCTTCCCCGCCAGCCTGTCCAGGCCGTATTTCTCCCGCAGCGTTTCGTACTCCGGGCAGTCCAGCTCATAGTCGGGCGGCACGGCGGGCCCGGGACAAAATTCCAGGTTGTTCAGCAGGATGCCGCTGTAGATATCGAATACCCGCCGCTCCGTCTCCAGTTGTTCTCTCTTTGTCATAGAATATTCCTCCCGTTGCGCCCTCAGAACGACAGCACTTCCTGCTCCGGCTTCTCTGCGGGGCTGACCGCGGCCACGTGGAGCACCGGCCCCCGCTCCCCCTCGTAGGCCTTGTGAGCCTCCAGGCGGATGACGCCGGACACGTCCGCCCAGGAGCGGTTCTCAAACGCGCCGAAACCGTCCCCTGCGGCCACCAGGCCCAGGAAGGTGATATCGTTCTCACAGCAGGTCATGGCAAACCGCCCCAGGATCGTGTTTTTCGGGTACTGGGGCAGGTGGCAAACCACTGTTTTGGCCCGGATGGTCTTGCCCTCGTACCGCTCGGGGTGTTCCATCACGTCCACGTACCACACGCCGAAGTCGTCGTCCGGGATGTCGATGACCTCCTGGTCCAGGTTGAAGGGGCACACGCTGTCGTCGGCATAGTCCTCGCTGGTGCCGTCGTTGTATTCCAAGTAGATGTTGGCCCGGCGGTTCACCATCTTCAAATTGCGCTGGCGCAGGGAGTCCCGCAACGCCCCGTCACAGCGGTTAAACACGATGAGGTCCGCATTGGTCAGCTTCTCCATCATCATCTGGCCCAGGTTCTTGGCGTATACGTCGAAGGCGCCCGCCTCCACCATGGTCATGATCTGGTAGAGCACCCAGTTGTCGGGCAGCGCCTCCTGGTACAATCTGCCCATGGACCACATGCCGTTGAACTCAATGAGGACCTGCTTCGGGCGGTGCTTCTTTTCCAACTGCTTCAGGAAGGCGGGGGTCAGGTCCGCCTCCTCCTCCACATTCACCACCGTGACGTTTTTCAGCACCTCGGGGTCGTACTCCTCCGTCCCCTCCTCGCAACAGATCAGCAGCGTGCGGTCCCGCAGGGCGAAACCGTCCTGGAGAATGCCATTGATGAAGGTGGTCTTGCCGCCGTCCAGGAAACCGGCGAACAGATATACAGGGATGTCCATTACGGCACCTTACAGGCCGAACAAGGCGGCCAGCCGGTCCTCTTTCAGCTCTGCGCCGATGACGCACAGCCGCCCGGTGTAGTCCGCCGGGCCGGTGCGCACCTGGTGCTCCTCGGGGACATAGTCGAAGTGGAGCCAGGTTCCGTCGCCCGCCGGGACGATGCCCTTGGCCCGGAGGATGGCGCCGCACTCGCCCAGGTCCAGTTCGGCCAGGATGTGCTCCAGCTCCTCCTTGGCGAAGGGCTTGACAGTCTCCTTGCCCCAACTGCTGAACACCTCGTCGGCGTGGTGATGATCGTGGTCATGGCAGCCGCAGGAACACTCCTCACCGTGGCCGTGGTGATGCTCGTGCTCCTCGTGGTCATGATGGCAGGACTCTTCGCCGTGATCGTGGCGGTGCTTCCCGTGGCAACACTCGTGATCTTCATGGTCATGCCGGTGGCAATGGCCGTGCTCATGCTCCCCGTCGTCATGGCAGCAGTGCCCGCCGTGGTCGTGGTGGTGATGCCCCTGCTCCCCGTCCTCATCGTGGCCGTGGTGATGGTCATGGGCGTGGGCGGCCTCCTCTGCCTCGTGCTCCGCCCGGATGTGGGCCAGCAGCTCCTCCTCCAGGGAGGTCTTCTCAATGGCGGACAGGATGGTCTTGCCGTCCAACTGGTCCCAGGGGGTGGTCAGGATGGCCGCCTTGGGGTTCTTGCCCCGCAGCAGCTCCACCGCCGCCTCCAGCTTCTCCTGGGTCAGGTTCTGGGTGCGGGAGAGGATGATGGTGCCCGCGCTCTCCACCTGGTTGTTGTAGAACTCGCCAAAGTTTTTCATATACATCTTCACCTTGGAGGCGTCCGCCACCGTGACGAAGGAGTTGAGCCGGAGGGCGGGCACGTCCTTTGCGGTGTCCTGCACCGCCACCACCACGTCGGACAGCTTGCCCACGCCGGAGGGCTCAATGAGGATGCGGTCGGGGTGGAAGCGCTCCTCCACCTCCGCCAGCGCCTTGCCGAAGTCGCCCACCAGGGAGCAGCAGATGCAGCCGGAGGACATCTCGGAGATCTCCACGCCGGTGTCCTTGAGGAAGCCGCCGTCCACGCTGATCTCGCCGAACTCGTTCTCGATGAGCACCAGCTTCTCGCCCTGGAAGGCCTCGGCCAGCAGCTTCTTGATGAGGGTGGTCTTGCCGGCCCCTAAAAAGCCGGATACGATGTCGATTTTTGCCATTGAAGGATCATTTCCTTTACTTAGAATTTCTATTTATTTTACAACCGGCTTTCCAGAAAGTCAAGGGCCGTCCCCCGCCCTTTCGGGTGGGAGACGGCCCTTTTCACATCATCCCGCGTCCTTCCAGTTGAGGTAGAGCTCCAGCAGTTGCTGGGCCGTGCGCCGGTTGGAGGCGTCAAACATGGCGGAGGTGGTCATGCCCTGGATCAGGGACGCATAGTTCCGCTTCGCGAGAACGTCGCCCACGTCGATGCCGTAGGGTAACACCGGCGTGTAGGGGTAGCCCAGCTCCACATCGCCGCTCTGCCCCGTCTCCTTCAGGTGGCCCCACAGGGCGCACAGCTCCGCATAGGAGGCCCTGGTGGGGTCGATGTCGTTGATATGGCAGGTGAACTCGTAGGCCTCTCCGGTCGCCTCGCCCTTGATGCGCACCACGGGATCCTCGGCAGTGGACTCTGCGGTGTACTCCGCATACACCGTATTCCCGCTGCCCCTCCCGCCGGAATAGATGGCGCCCTCTTTGGGAAGATACAAGTGGATGGATGCCGCCTGCCCCGCGCTGGACAGCATCTCGCCGAAGGAGGAGGTCCGGCCTCGGGTTCCGCAATCCATCATCCGCACGGACGGGATCATCTGGTAGTTCAAAAGGCCGCTGATATTCATCCCAGCACCCCCCTTAGCACACCTGCATCAGGTCCCGCACCAGGCCACTGACCTTTTCGCAGGAGGAGATGCAGCTCGAGAAGGCGTTCATGTACTGAATGGGCCGGGAACCGTCCGACTGGCGCATCCCCGCCACATGGGCGCGCATCTCCCGCAGCTCCTCCATCCACTGGTCGAGGAACTCAAGGGGGGCGCCCGACCACTCCGGGTCCTTCACCGGAGACAAGAGCATACCGCCCTCATCCCCATGCAGGACAGTGCAGCCGTCTTTCATGCCCGCCACAGGCAGGGGAACCGCACGCAGGTCCGCCCGCGTGCAGGCGAAGTCGGACTCGCTGATCATCCCCGCGTCCTTCAGCTCCCGGCACAGCTCGGTCCACT
The DNA here is from genome assembly GCA_947571605.1 of uncultured bacterium. GTDB lineage: Bacteria > Bacillota > Clostridia > Oscillospirales > Oscillospiraceae > Enterenecus. Next base: position 75,775 of record CANOYV010000003.1, read on the forward strand.
CCTCCTTGCTGACGCCGCCCTGTCCCGCCTTCATGCGCTCCAGTACGCCCTTGGAGGCATCAGAGAGCTGGTCATAGGCGGCCTTCAGAGTGGGATCCCCCGCCGGGTCGTTCAAGGCCAAGCTGTCCGTCAGCTCCGCCATCTGCGCGGCGAAGCTGACCGCCGTCCCGGCCCCCGCGGCGGGCCGGATGCCCTGGGCCGCGGTCCGCGTCCCGCTCCAGATCGCCCCTGTCCTCATGTCCATATCAAGTTCCTCGCTTTCTTCGTGCGATCCCTGCACCTCTTCCATTTATTTGCGCGAGTTCCTTTCGCTTACTTGTTATATCGTCCGCTCTCCCGCCCGCATAAGCGGGGCTGGGTATTTTTTCAGTTTTTTTGTCCCGCCCCGGCGATCCGCAGCGCGCCGGAACGGGGCCCCTGTTATGGGTGGTTTAGTTGTGATACGCCCGGTAGAGGAAGGTGACGATATGGCCGCGGCTGCACACCTTGTCCGGCGCGAAGGTGTCCTCGCTGCCGTCGCCGTTGGTCACACCATTCTCCACGGCCCAGGACACCGCCTCGGCATAGGGGGCGCCGGCGTCCACGTCGGAGAAGCTGGCGGGCTCAGACGCCTTGGGGGAATCCAGGGCCAGCCAGATGTACCGCACCGCCTGGGAGCGGGTGCAGGGGGCGTCCGGGTTGAATTCATCGTCGATGAGCCCCTTCTCATAGGCCCAATCCACCGCGCCCTGATAGGGCTCGGCCACCGTGAAGGGGGACTTCTCGGCGGCGGGCTCGTCCACCGCGCGCCACAGGAAGGTCAGGATCTGGGTGTGGGGGCACTCCACGCCGGGGGCGAAGGTGGTGCTTCCGCCGTAGCCGTTAGTAATGCCCTCAAAGGAGGCCCAGGCGGCTTCCTTAGCGCACCACTCGGGCACGTCGGTGAAGGCGGGGACGGCGCCCGCCGGGTCGTTCTCCGGGGAGTAGGCGGTGGAACTGACAGGCAGGTAGCCGTCCAGGAACAGGTTCTCCTGATCCTCCCGATAGACGTAAGTAATCTGCCAGTTGCCGTTGGACACGACATATTTCTGTCCGCTCCCGGACGCGCCGGCCAGGAACAGCCCGCCGCGCTCACCGGACATGCCCGTGTCGCTGTTGGTCACGTCCACCAGGTAGAACTCGCCGTCTCCCATTTTGACCACATTCCACATGTGGTCGCCGCCGTCCATCTTGCCCTCTGCCAGGTAACAGGTCACGTCCCCGTTGAAATCGGACAGGTCGCACAGAAGCTTGAACGCCTTGGAATAGCCCTCGCACACCACGTTGGTGTTGGGGTCGCCGTCAAAGACATAGACCAACTGCCACGGGTCGCCATATGTATGATCTCTTCCAAACCGGTCCGCGTCCTTCATCGAGAGCTCATAATCCTTGTAATTGTAAGAGGTCAGCCTGCATATCTCGTCCCGGTAGGCCGTCAGCTTTTCATAGTCGGTCTTGCCCTCGTTGGCCTGCACGATGGATTTTGCCGCCTCCAGGGACTTACCGGCCTGGGCGATCTTGTCCGGGTTCGTCGTGGTCATACTGCCGCCCCGGTAGGCGGGAGTCACGTCGATGGAGTAATCCATCCTGGTGATCCAGACCTTGCCGTCGGTGTGCTGCTGATTCCACATCCAGTTCCAATAATTGTTCGCCCAAAACATCTCGAAGGGATAGTCCAGCTCCAGGCAGGTATAGATCTTGTCCAGAATCTCACCGACTTTTTCGTGCAGCGGAGCCTCCACACTATGGTCGTCAACCCTGGAAAGGCCCAGCTCCTGCGCCGTCCAGCCCAGTTCCTCGTCCTCAAAGGTGATGGTGATCCGGGTGCCGGTAGTGCGTCCCGCAGCCACCTCCGCAATGTGTTCCGCCATCGCCTCATAGATTTTCCGCTCCGCCCCGGTGAGATTTGCTCCTGCCGCCGTCTTGACCTCAGCCGCCCAGGCCGCTGCGGGCAGCAGGGCAAAGGCCAGCATCACCGCCAGCAGCGCGGATACCCATCTGTTTTTCTTCATAAACGACGTCCTCCCTCTTTCTTGTGCAAAGCGTCTTCAACACGCTTGACCTATTTTATCAGATCCCCCCGGAACATGCAAGACCAGAAAAGGCCGTCCCGCCAGTATTGTGGCGGGACGGCATGGCTCACATTTTTCAGATCACCCGCAGGCGGATGATGCCGGCCACCTTGCGGATGTCCTCGATGACCTTCTCCTCCACGGCAGAGCCGGTGTCCACCAGGGTGTAGGCATACTCTCCCTTGGATTTGTTGGTCAGGTTTTCCACGTTGACCCCGTCCTTGGACAGTTGAGTGGTGATGCTGGCAAGGATAGCGGGGACGTTGCGGTGGATGACGCACAGGCGCTGGACGCCGGAGCGCTCCATCACCACGTTGGGAAAGTTAACGGAGTTCTTGATGTTACCGTTCTCCAAGAAGTCCTTCACCTGGTTGGCAGCCATGACGGCGCAGTTGTCCTCGCTCTCTGGGGTGGAGGCGCCCAGGTGGGGCAGGGCCACCACGTGGGGGGCGGCCACCAGCTTGTTGTTGGGGAAGTCGGTGGCATAGCAGGCCACCTTGCCGCTCTCCAGGGCGGCGATCAGGTCATCGTCATTCACCAGTCCGCCACGGGCCAGGTTGATGAGGCGGACCCCATCTTTCATCTTGGCGATGGCGGCAGCGTTGACGGTGTTTTTAGTGGCCTCCATAAAGGGCAGGTGCAGGGTGATATAGTCGGAGTTGGCGTACAGGGTGTCCAGGTCCTTAACCACCTTGATGTGCCGGTCCAGGCGCAGGGCGGCATCCACGGACAGGTATGGGTCGTAACCGTATACGTCCATGCCCAGAGACAGGCCGATGTTGGCCACCAGCGCGCCGATGGCCCCCAGGCCCACCACGCCCAGGGTCTTGCGGTAGACCTCGGGACCCACAAAGGCAGACTTGCCCTTTTCCACCACGTCGGCCACCTCCACGCCAGGGGTGCCGGCCTGCTGTTTCACCCACTCCGCGCCGCCGATCACGTCCCGGGAGGCCAGCAGCATGGCGCACAGCACCAGTTCCTTGACGGCATTGGCGTTGGCGCCAGGGGTGTTGAACACCACGATACCGGACTCGGAGCAGCGCTCCACGGGGATATTATTCACTCCCGCGCCCGCACGGGCGATGGCCCACAGGCTCTCGGGAAAGTCGTAGTCGTGGAGCTTGGCGGAGCGGACCAGGATGGCGTCCTCGCCCTGCATATCGTCGCTGACGGTATAGTTTTCGGCGGGCAGGCGCTCCAGGCCCACCGGCGCGATTTTGTTCATGGTTTTGATCTTGAACATGGTTTGTTCACCTCATTACAAAATAAAGAGAAATCAGCAACAGTCCCAATTATAGCACACCCGGGAGAAATCCCGGCATTTCAGCGCCTCCCGGTTGATGAAGAAGTTGCACACGCCGCAGTCGCCCCACATCACCAGGTCGCCCGTCTCTTTGCCGCCGTCCGTGTCCAATTGAAATAGCAGGACGTCCAGGTCCTCATACTCTGTCCCATTCCGAGGATCCTCCTGGGTGAAGTAGGGGTAGCCGCCCAGCTGATGATAGGCAGGCCGCCAGCCGGGCTGATAGGTGGCGTCGTAGTCCCGCAAGCGCTCAACCACCAGTTTGTGCATATCCCATGTGCCTTCAACTGGAGATTCCGGCCGCAGTTTGTTCCATTTTTCCGCAAACAGCGAATCGAAGCGACCGTCATTCTCATTCATGCCCTGTTCCGTGAGGGTGCCTAACCAGATCCGGCAGTTTTTGAACAGCGGGAACCAATCGTCTGCGCCCTCCGGCTTGGGAGGCCGTTTGTCCTCCACCTCCTCCGCGGTCACAGAGAAGTCGACGGTTTCGTGATACAACACCCGGAATCCGGCGGTATCGGTCTGGTCGTCAAAGTTCAGACCCCACACATCGCCCCAAGCCACAAAAAATTGGAGCAGGCCAGCGGCGGGAAAATCAGGCAGGCCGGCCAAACCGGCACAATCCACCTGTGCCAGCAGGGACAGACCCTGTCCACTAGAATCCAGCGGCCAGGGCATATCGTGGGGCAGATAGGGCGTTCCGCCCGCCTTGCTCTCGAAAATGCCCGGTTCTCCCGGCTCCAGTGTAAAGCGGACAGCGGGGCGGTGGTGCTCAGCGTGGATCTCCGCCGTGACCTTCCGGGCCAGGTCGTAGACCTCCTGGGCCTGCTTCCGCGCCCGCTCGTTGCTCTCCAGCATTTTGTCGGCCATATCAGTTGGCCTTGTCAAACGCTCGGATGAAGTCCGCCAGCTTCTCCACGCCCTCCACGGGCATGGCGTTGTAGATGGAGGCCCGCATACCGCCCACATTGCGGTGGCCCTTCAGGTTGGTGAACCCGGCGGCGGCGGCCTCCTTGACGAACTTGGCGTCCAGCTCCTCGCTGGTGGAACGGAAGGTGACGTTCATATCGGACCGGCTGGCCTTCTCCGCCGCGCAGGTGAACAGCTTGGAGCTATCCAATACATCATACAATAAAGCGGCCTTGTTGTGCTTGATCTTCTCCATGCCTTCCACGCCGCCCTGCTCGTCCAGCCACTCCAGCACCAGCCCCAGCATATAGATGCACCAACAGGGCGGGGTGTTGTACATGGAGTCCTTGTCGATCATGGTCTTATAGCTCATCATCAGCGGGGTGTAGGGCAGCTCATGGCCCGCCAGGTCCTCCCGGACCACGACGATGGTCAGGCCCGCCGGGGCCAGGTTCTTCTGGGCCCCGCCGAAGATGACGCCGTACTTGGACACATCCACCGGGCGAGACAGGAAGTTGGAGGACATATCGCACACAATGGGCACGTCCCCGGTATCGGGCACGTACTGCCACTCGGTGCCGTAGATGGTGTTGTTGGCGCAGTAGTAGAAGTAGCTGGCCTCGGGGTCCAGCTTGAGCTGGTCCTGGGCGGGGATATAGGTGTGGTTTTTGTCCTCGCTGGAGGCGGCCAGGTTGATCTGACCGTACTTCTTGGCCTCCTTGTAGGCGATGTTGGAGAAGTTGCCGGTGACGGCGTAGTCCGCCTTGCCGGTCTTGCCGATGAGGTTCAGGGGCGCCATGGAGAATTGGCCGGAAGCGCCCCCCTGCAATAACAGCACCTTATAGTTGTCGGGCACGTGGAACAGCCGGATGAAGTTGGCCTTGGTGTCATCGAAGATCTTCTGGAACACCTTGGAGCGGTGGCTCATCTCCATCACGGACATGCCGGAACCCTGGTAGTTGGTGATCTCAGCGCCCGCGCGCTCCAGCACCTTCAGGGGCAGCATGGACGGGCCGGCGGAAAAGTTGTAAACGCGCTCAGTACCCATGGTCTCTTCCTCCTCAAATCCGCTTCAAATTTATTACTTTAGCGTATTATACATTATATGTTTTCTTTTCCCGTTCTGTCAATCACCAGAAAGGCCAAAAAAGCCCCCCCAGGCGGGGGGGCTTTGTATATTCTTGACACGTTGTCGGCACAAACTGCGCTCACCCGCTCCCCCCTCCCGGAGAGAGCTCGGGCGCTCATTTTGTTTTCAGCATCCGCGTGGCATTCAGGATGGCGATCACCGCCACGCCCACGTCGGAGAACACCGCCCCCCACATGGTGGTCTTGCCCAAAGCCCCCAAAATCAGGAACAGCGCCTTGACGGACAGGGCAAACACAATGTTCTGCTTCACGATGCGCATACATTTGTGGGCGGTGTCCATCGCCGCAGTGAGCTTGGCCGGGTCGTCGTCCATGAGTACCACGTCGGCGGCCTCGATGGCGGCGTCGGACCCCATGGCCCCCATGGCGATGCCCACGTCGGCCCGTGAGAGCACTGGCGCGTCGTTCACGCCGTCGCCCACGTAGGCCAGCACGCCCTTTTCGCTCCGGCGGGAGAGCAGCTCCTCCAGGCGGTCCACCTTGTCGCCGGGGAGCAGTTGGGCATGGACCTCATCCAACCCCAATTGCTCCGCCACGGCCTTGCCCACCGTTTCACTGTCTCCGGTGAGCATAACGGTGCGGATGCCCCGCTGTTTCAGGGCCTTGACGGCGGCGGGGGCGGTGGGCTTGATCTGGTCGGAGATTACGGCGCAACCCAGATACTTTCCCTCTCTGGCCACATGGACCACCGTGCCCGCCTGGCCGCAGGGCAGGGATTTGATCCCCTCCCGCTTCATCAGCTTCTCGTTGCCCGCCAGCACACGCCTGCCGTCCACCAGGGCGGACACGCCGTGGCCGGGGATTTCCTGCACGTCCGTCACCCGGTCCGGGTCCGCTTCGCCGCCAAGGGCACGGCGCAGGGACTGGGCAATGGGATGCCCCGAGTGGCGCTCGGCCAGGGCGGCGGTTTCCAGCAGGTCCCGTTCGTCCACGCCGGGGGCGGGGTTCAGGGCGGACAGCTCGAACACGCCCTGGGTCAGGGTTCCGGTCTTGTCAAATACCACGGTTTCGGTTTTGGCCAGCAGCTCCAGGTAGTTGCCTCCCTTGACCAGAATGCCCTGGGAAGAGGCCCCGCCGATGCCGCCGAAGAAGGACAGGGGGATGGAAATCACCAGTGCACAGGGGCAGGAGATGACCAGGAAGGTGAGGGCGCGGTGTACCCAGACGGACCATTCTCCCGTGACCAGAGAGGGGATAATTGCCAGCGCCAGGGCCGCGAGCACCACGGAGGGGGTGTAGTACCGGGCAAACCTGGTGATAAAATTCTCCGCCTTGGCCTTCTTGGAGGAGGCGTTTTCCACCAGGTCGAGAATCTTCGCCACGGTGGACTGACCGAACTCGCGGGTGGTACGGGCCTTCAAAAGCCCGGTGATGTTGACGCAGCCGCTGAGCAGCTCGCTCCCCACGCCCACGTCACGGGGGGCGGATTCGCCGGTGAGGGCGGCGGTGTTCAGGGAGGAGGCGCCCTCCAGCACAACGCCGTCCAGCGGGATCTTCTCGCCGGGGCGGATGACGATGGTCTCGCCCACCGCCACCTCGTCGGGGTCAACCTCCAAAATCCGGCCGTCCCGCTCCACGTTGGCCACGTCGGGCCGGATGTCCATGAGCTGGGCGATGGACCGCCGGGATTTGCCTACGGCGTAGCTCTGGAACAGCTCGCCCACCTGGTAGAACAGCATGACGCCCACGGCCTCGGAATACTCCCCCAGCACCAGGGCCCCGATAGTGGCCACGCACATGAGAAAGTTTTCATCAAAGACCTGCCCGTGGCCGATGTTGCGGACAGCCTTCCACAGGATATCCCAGCCGATGACGAAGTAGGGGATGAAGTAGAGCCACCACAGGCGCAGCAAATAAACCACCGTCCCATTCCCGGCGGTATCCTGGGCGGGGCGTGCCTCAAACAAAAACGGGACCGTCAGCGGGGGCCTGTTTTCCCCCAGATAGAAATATCCCTCGTCCATGCGGTTCAACAGCACCGCAGCAATCAGCAGCGCCGCCGCCACGATAATACGAATCAGCGTCTTTTTTTGTTTCCTAGTCATACAAATCAACTCCTAAATACGGATGTACAGTCCGTCGTTGGGGCAAGCTGCATATCGCTTATTTCCGCCTGCGGCGAAAAATCGCTTATTCCGCTGCCCCTCCTCTCCCCGCAAATCCAAAGGACGGCTTTGCGGGGGCTCCATTGAAGGCCGCTTGCTTGAAGCGGCTCAGTGCTTTTCCAGTATCCCGATACCCTCGGGCACCCCGCCGGAAATGACCTCCAGCGTCACTGACCCCAACCCTAAGCGCTCCAAAAATTCCCGGTAGGTCTCCGGGGTAAAGGCGTGCTCATAGTGGAAGCCCACGCCCTGATAAATTTTAATCATGCTGCCATAGGCCACCCCCGCCTTCCCTTGCAGGTAGGTGGGCAGAATCAGCCGCCCGCCGGGGGCCGTGACCCGCCACAGCTCCCGGACCGCAAGCTCCGGCTGAGCCAGCAGGTGGAGCACATTTCCCGCAATCACCGCGTCAAAGCTCCCGTCTGGGTCGGGCATGGCGGTGATATCCCGGCTTGCAAACCGGATGTTGGCAAGCCCCCGCTTAGCCGCTTTTTTCCTGGCCCGAGCCAGCATGGACTCGGAAAGGTCGGTACACAGCACGGACTTCGCCCGTTTCGCCGCCGCCAGGGAAAACTCCCCCGTCCCGGCGGCGCAGTCCAGCACCCGGGCGCCGGCGGGGACCAGTTCCCCCACCCGGCCCCTGGCGGCGGCATTCACGTTCCGGTTGCTCCACTCGAACAGGTCATACAGCCCGGCAACGCGGTCCCAAAAGGTGCGGCTCACAGCACAATTTCGCAGTCCGGCTCCACCTTCTTGCAGCACTTCACCACGTCCTTCATGACGGTGTCCACATCGTCCGCCTCAATGGTCATCTTCTGGGTGAGAAAGCTGACGGTGGCGTCGGTGACGCCGGGGAGCTTCTTGATCGCGGTTTCCATTTTGGCGGCGCAGTTGGCGCAGTCCAGATCGATGAGCTTGAAGGTCTTTTTCATAGTAATGACTCCCTTTCCAAAATAAATTCAAATAAGATTGGGGAAAGAACCCCTATTCCTTGACGTGCTCCATACCCTGGGCGATGATCTTGCGGACGTGGTCATCGTCCAGGGAGTAAAACACCGTCTTGCCGTCCCTCCGGAACTTCACCAGGCGGCTGTTTTTCAGCACCCGAAGCTGATGGGATACGGCGGACTGGGTCAACCCCAGCAGCTTGGAGATGTCGCAGACACACAGCTCCGCCTCAAACAGCGCGTACAGAATCTTGATCCGGGTGGAGTCGCCAAACACCTTGAACAGCTCCGCCAGGTCGTACAGCGTCTCGTCGTCCGGCATCTCGTCCAGCACCTGCTCCACCGCCTCCTCGTGGACGCACAGGAAGCCGCAGCGCTCGATCTCATTGTTGTCCGTCATGGGTTCACTCCTCTCATTCGGCAAACATATGAACATCTGCTCATATATTAGCGCATTGTATCTCTGTTGTCAAGGGGGTGGGCAAAAAATTTTCTATCGAGCGTTCATAGTAGGGTTGGAGGCGCCCTTCCTCCGACCCTGTCCCCAGGCGGCTCTTTCCTTCCTGCGTGCCAACGAAAAAGCAGCCCCCCTCTTTCGAGGGGGGCTGCCGGTGCGAACGGACGGGAAATTCTTACTTGTACAGCTCGATAAGCTTCTGGAGGTGCTCCCAGCGCTCCATGGCGGCCTCCTCGTTCTCCTTAAACAGCTTGTCAGCACGATCCGGGAAGGAACGGGTCAGGGAGCTGTAGCGGGCCTCGTTCTTCAGGAACTCCTGATAGCCGCCCGCAGGGGCCTTGGAATCCAGCGTGAACGGGTTCTTGCCCTCGGCCTTGTTGGCGGGGTTGTACCGGAACAGGTTCCAGTAGCCGCAAGCCACGGCCTTCTTCATCTCGCTCTGGCAGTTGGCCATGCCGCCCTTGATGGAGTGCATCTCGCAGGGACTGTAGCCGATCACCAGGGACGGGCCGTGATAGGCCTCTGCCTCGCGGATGGCCTGGAGGGTCTGGTTCGGGTTGGCGCCCATGGCCACCTGGGCCACATACACGTAACCGTACTGCATGACGATCTCCGCCAGGGACTTCTTGCTGATGGTCTTACCGGCGGCGGCAAACTGCGCCACCTGGCCGATGTTGGAGGACTTGGACGCCTGTCCGCCGGTGTTGGAGTACACCTCGGTGTCGAACACGAAGATGTTCACGTCCTCGCCGGAGGCCAGCACGTGGTCCAGGCCGCCGTAACCGATGTCGTAGGCCCAGCCGTCGCCGCCGAAGATCCACACGGACTTCTTGCTCAGGTACTCCTTCTGGGCCAGGATCTCCTGGATCAGCTTGCAGGCGTCGCAGTCGCAGAACTTGGCGCCGGAGTCCTTCAGCTCCTTGGCGTGGGCCTGCATCTCGGCCAGCTTGTCGCCGAAGGCGTCCTTAGCGGCGGGGCTGTTGGCAAAGGCCGTCACCTCGTCGATGGTGCACAGGCCGTCGTTCAAAGCGGCGATATAGGCCTTGGTGGCCGCGGCGTTGGCCTCGCCGTCATCCATGGTGTCCAGCCACTTCTGGGCAGCCTCCTTCAGAGGCGCGTAGGTCCAGTCGATGGCCAGCAGGGCGCGGGTCTTGTCGGCCAGGGCGTTGCGGATGGCCTTCTGGCCCAGGTGGATGCCTAAGCCGTGCTCGGCGTTGTCCTCGAACAGGGAGTTGGCCCAGGCCACGCCCTTGCCGTCGTGGTTGACGGTGTAGGGAGAGGTGGCGGCGGGGCCGCCCCAGATGGAGGAACAGCCGGTGGCGTTGGACACGTACATACGGTCGCCGCAAACCTGGGTCACCAGGCGGGCATAAGAGGTCTCGGCGCAGCCGGCGCAGGAGCCGGAGAACTCCAGCAGGGGCCGCTTGAACTGGCTGTCCTTGACGGAAGCCGTGCCCTCCATGTCGGCCTTGGGGGCGACCTTCGCCACCATATAGTCGAACGCGGGCTGACGGACGGCCTCCTTCTCCAGGGGCACCATGGACAGGCTCTTGGTCGGGCAGATGCCCACGCAGACGGAGCAGCCCATGCAGTCCATGGCGGACACGGCCAGGGAGTACTTGTACACGCCCTTGCCCTTGCCGGCCTTGATGTCCACGATCTGGGCGCAGTCGGGGGCGTTCTTGGCCTCCTCCTCGGTCAGCGCGAAGGGACGGATGGTGGCGTGGGGGCAGACGTAGGAGCACATATTACACTGCACGCAGGTGTCCGGGTTCCAGGCGGGAACGCTGACGGCCACGCCGCGCTTCTCATAGGCGGCGGCGCCCTGCTGGAAGGTGCCGTCCACGTAGTTCTCGAATGCGGACACGGGGAGGCTGTCGCCGTCCATGCGGTTCACGGGCTCCATGACGTCCTTCACCTGCTTGACCAGCTCGGCGCGGCCCTCCAGGCTCTCGCCCTTGTCGTCGTCCGTGGCGGTGGCCCAGGAGGCGGGCACGTCGAACTTCTTGAAGGCGGTGGCGCCGATGTCGATGGCCTTGTGGTTCATGTCCACGATGTCCTGGCCCTTCTTCAGGTAGGAGTGGGTGGCGGCGTCCTTCATATAACCGATGGCCTCTTCCTCGGGCATGACCTTGGCCAGCTTGAAGAAGGCGGACTGGAGGATGGTGTTGGTGCGCTTGCCCATGCCGATCTCGATGGCCAGGTCGATGGCGTTGATGGTGTAGACCTGGATGTTGTGCTCGGCGATATAGCGCTTGGCCACGGCAGGCATATGCTTATCCAGCTCCTCGTCGGACCACTGGCAGTTGATGAGGAAGGTGCCGCCGTCCTTCACGTCCCGGACCATGGGGAAGCCCTTGACGATATAGGCGGGCACGTGGCAGGCCACGAAATCGGCCTTGTTGATATAATAGGGGGCGCGGATGGGCTGGTCGCCGAAGCGCAGGTGGCTGATGGTCACGCCGCCGGTCTTCTTGGAGTCGTACTGGAAGTACGCCTGGATATACTTGTCGGTGTGGTCGCCGATGATCTTGATGGAGTTCTTGTTGGCGCCCACGGTGCCGTCGCCGCCCAGGCCCCAGAACTTGCACTCGATGGTGCCTTCCGCGGCGGTGTTGGGGGCGTCCTTCTCGGGCAGGGACAGGCCCGTGACATCGTCCACGATGCCGATGGTGAACTGGCGGCGGGGCTGGCTGGCGTTCAGCTCCTCATAGACAGCGAACACGCTGGAGGGAGGAGTATCCTTGGAGCCCAGGCCGTAGCGGCCGCCGATGACCTTCACGTCGTTCTTGCCGGCGTTGGCCAGGGCGGAAACCACGTCCAGATACAGGGGCTCGCCCAGAGCGCCGGGCTCCTTGGTGCGATCCAGGACGGCGATCTTCTTGGCGGTGGCGGGAATGGCCGCGATGAGCTTATCGGCGGCGAAGGGGCGATACAGGCGGACCTTGACCAGACCCACCTTCTCACCGTGGGCGTTCATGTAGTCGATGACTTCCTCGGCCACGTCGCAGATGGAGCCCATGGCGATGATGACGCGGTCCGCGTCGGGCGCGCCGTAGTAGTTGAACAGCTGGTAGTTGGTGCCCAGCTTCTCGTTGATCTTGCCCATGTACTTCTCGACCACCGCGGGCAGCTCGTCGTAGTACTTGTTGCAGGCCTCGCGGTGCTGGAAGAAGATATCGCCGTTCTCGTGGGAACCGCGGGTGGAGGGATGCTCGGGATTCAGGGCGTGCTTGCGGAAAGCCTCCACCGCCTCCATGTCGCACATGTCCTTCAGGTCCTCAAAGTCCCAGACGGCGACCTTCTGGATCTCGTGGGAGGTCCGGAAGCCGTCAAAGAAGTTGATGAAGGGGACCTTGCCGGAGATGGCGGCCAGATGGGCCACGGGGGACAGGTCCATGACTTCCTGCACGTTGCCCTCGGCCAGCATGGCGAAGCCGGTCTGACGGCAGGCCATGACGTCGGAGTGGTCGCCGAAGATGTTCAGCGCGTGGCTGGACACGGTGCGGGCGGACACATGGAACACGCAGGGCAGCAGCTCGCCGGCGATCTTGTACATGTTGGGGATCATCAGCAGCAGGCCCTGAGAGGCGGTGTAGGTGGTGGTCAGGGCGCCGGCGGCCAGGGAGCCGTGGACGGTGCCGGCGGCGCCGGCCTCGGATTGCATCTCGATGACCTTGACGGGCTGGTTGAAGATGTTTTTCCGGCCGGCGGCGGCCCACTGATCGACGTTGTCGGCCATGGGGCTGGACGGCGTGATGGGATAGATGCCGGCCACCTCGGTGAAGGCGTAGGACACGTGGGCGGCGGCGGTATTGCCGTCCATGGTTTTGAACTTGCGTGCCATAGGCGTTTTTCCTCCTTTTCATATGAGAACGTGCACCCATACGGTTTCGTTCCGTTTCGCGCTGAATAGTCTATCACATTCTCGCCGAATTTGCAATTGGAAAAGCTCATTTTTTCGGTAAAGTTTCTGCACAATATGGATATTCCCCTCTGCCGCCCACCTCCCGGCACACGCCTGGGTGTTTTTTCCATCGCCGGGGGACCACGGCCCTTGCGAACAAGGTCAAATTGTGGTATAGTAAGCACAATTGAAAAGCGTAGAGAAATGAGGTGATCCGCCGTGGTGTGCAACGTGACTTCCCTGGGCCTGCGGGGGGTGGAGGGCTATTCCGTCACCGCCGAGTGCGCCCTGTCCGGGGGACTGCCCGCCTTCGACGTGGTGGGGCTGCCCGACGCCGCCGTGAAGGAGGCGAGGGAGCGGGTGCGTTCCGCCGTCAAGTCCAGCGGCTTCGACTTCCCCGTTTCCCGCATCACGGTGAACCTGGCCCCCGCCGATCGGCGCAAGGCGGGCACGGCGTACGACCTGCCCATCCTGCTGGGCATCCTGGCGGCGGGCGGGCAGCTCTCCCTGAAAAGGGAACCGGACTCCGCCTTCCTGGGCGAGCTGTCCCTGGACGGGCGGCTGAGGCCGGTGTCCGGGGCGCTGCCCATGGCGCTGGCGGCGGAACGCTCGGGGGTGCGGCGGCTGTTCGTCCCCGCCGACAACGCCCCCGAGGCCACCCTGGCGGGCGGGCTGGAGGTCATCCCCATCCACACGGTGCGGGAGCTGGCGGACCACCTCTCCGGGGCGGCCCCTATCCCCCCCGCCCCGGTGTGGCGGGAAGAGACCGTCCCGGTACACGGCCCGGATTTCAGCGAGGTAAAAGGCCAGGAACAGGCCAAGCGCGCCTTGGAGGTTGCCGCCGCAGGAGGCCACCACGTGCTCATGTCCGGCTCACCCGGCTCGGGCAAATCCATGATGGCCAAGCGTCTGCCCTCCATTCTCCCCGACCTGACGCGGGCCGAAGCCCTGGCCTGTACGGAGATTTACTCCGTCATGGGCCTCACTTCCAAGGAGCACCCCATGGTGCGCCGCCGCCCCTTCCGCTCCCCCCACCACACCATCTCCACCGCCGGAATGACCGGAGGCGGGTCCAACCCCAAGCCCGGCGAGATTTCCCTGGCCCATAACGGGGTGTTGTTTCTGGACGAGCTGCCTGAGTTCCGCTCCGATGTGCTGGAGGTGCTCCGGCAGCCCCTGGAGGACGGGCAAACTCAGCTTTCCAGGGTGTCCGGCTCGGTGACCTACCCCAGCCGGTTCATGCTGGTGTGCGCCATGAACCCCTGCAAGTGCGGTTGGTACGGCCATCCTTCCGGGCGATGCACCTGCACGGAGCAGGCAATCCACCGCTACCTGTCCCGGCTGTCCGGCCCCATGCTGGACCGCATCGACATCTGCGTGGACGTGCCCTCCCTGGAATACGACGAGCTGTCCGGCAGCGCGCCTCCGGCGGAGAGCTCGGAGGCCATCCGGGCGCGGGTCAACGCCGCCCGCAGCCTCCAGATTGCCCGGTTCGGCCCCGGCGGCCCCGTCTGCAACGCTCAGATGGGCCCTCGCGAGCTGCGTACTTTCTGCCAACTGGACCAGCCCTGCCAGCAGCTCATCCGGGGGGCTTACGCGCGTTTGGGCCTCACCGCCCGGGGATACGACCGCATCCTCCGGGTGGCCCGCACCATCGCCGACCTGGACGGCGCGGAGAGCATTGAGGCCCACCACCTGGCAGAGGCGTTACAGTACCGCCCACCGGAACATTTGAGAGCGTAAATGGGTCCGCAAAGCCGCCCACCGGAGCAGCCCCGGGCGTAAACGTGCAAAAAGCTCCCCCGTCCGAGGGAGAGGTAACGTAAGGAAGTTACCTCTCCCTTACTATTTGCAGACAGCCGAAAGTGATTGAATTGCAGGGATATTCAACACATCGGAGGAAAGCATCATGGAAAAGTCTACATTTGAACAAATGGGCGGAACTTATCGCCAAGAGGGGCATTCTTCGTAAAGAAGGAGAGGGCAGACAAAGTTGTGTAAATGTTAAAAAGCAACAACAACTGACAATGTCATTTTCTCACAGAAACAGATGAAATGTCGAGAAAAGGTCGCTCATATTTCATCTGTTTCTGTAGAGCATTTGTGATTAAGAGGTTATTTGGTCAGTTGTTGTTGCAATGACTGTACACAAATTTTTCCGCCAAACCCAAAAAATCGCAAGATTTCATGGCTTTTCTTTTGTTTTTTGTTGAAAAATTATCCGAATCAAAAAATGGGTCAGCGCTTTGACCCAAGCGCTGACCCATACGGGGAAATGTTCAGAAATGGTTTCATCTCCCGGTGCTCCGGTTTGGGGAGGGCACAGCCGTTCGTGGGATTGGTGGTAATCAGCTTTTGGTCGATGGCAAAATCCATGGCGGAGGAGATCACCTGGCTGATATTGCGCACCGTTTTGGCACTCAACCCCGTAGGCTGATTCCTGGACTCGACCCGCTCCACTTGAAACCGATTCCCCAAACGGATTCAACACAATCCCCGGCCCCAACGTCCCGTGTCAACCACAATGCCGAGTCCAGGTCATTTTTCTTACAGAGGCCTACAGGGCGGCTTGCTTTTCCAGCATCATGCGCAAAATAACAGGATCGGCGGAACACATGCCCTCCTTGCACAGTCTGCCGATGCCGCGAATGGTCTCCCCTGCGTCCTGGTGCACGATGCCCTCAAAGCCGGACGCGCAAATCCCATCCATCGCCAAATCGGCCGCCAAAAAAGCGGACCGCAGGCCGGTAGCCAGCTTGAGGGCGCAGCCGGACTTGGCCCCGTCACAGATGATTCCCGCAGTGTCCGCCGCCACGTTCTGTATCGCGCGCTCCGCTGCGTCAACCCCGCCGCCGCGCAGGTATACTACGGCGCAGGCCGTGCCCATGGCCGCGGCGTTGGCCGCGGCGCACAGGCAGGACAGCCGCCCGGTATACTGCTTGGCGTACAGTGTCACAAGCTGGCTCAGCGCCACTGCGTGCAGCACCCGGTCCGTTTCCGCGCCAAGCTGCTCCGCATAAAAAACCACAGGCAGAATGGTGGCGATGCCCTGATTGCCGCTTCCGGCTGTGCTCATAACCGGAAGGGGGCAGCCCGCCATTCGGGCATCCGCGGCCGCTGCGGCCCGCGCGGTGGAAAGCGCCGCGGGGTCCTGTGATTTGGCGGCCTTAGCGTACAACGCCCGGCCCACGCCAAGGCCATACCGGTGTCGGAGCCCCTCTTCCGCGATGGCCCGGTTCATTTCGACCCCGCGTTCCAAAAAGGCCAGCGCCCCGGCGGGCACGCTTTGAATAAATCTCCAGATCTCCGGCAGCTCCAAAGCGCCGCATTCCGGCCCGCAGTCCGTCTCCTCGCCGGAGGACCGGGGCTCCAGGATTGATGCGCCGTTGCGCTCGACCCTGTGAAAACGGCTGTGCTCTCGGAGGATCACAGCCGCCGCCGATTCCCCGCCGCCATAACATTCCGCCCGGATATACAACGGTTCTGGCCGGGGGTCCAGTTCAATTTGAATCACACCGGAGCAAAGCAGCCGCTGGGCCGCCGCCCTTTGTCCGTCGGTGACGTCCCGGAGCACCTCCAGCCCGTCCCGGGAACGCCCGCCGGCCAGAGCCAGCGCCGCCGCTGTCCGCAGGCCATACTGCCGGGTGCCCGGAATCCCCACGCCCATGGCGTTTTTCAGCACGTTGCCGCTGGCCCACAGCCGCAGCGTCTCCACAGAGCGGCCCAGAACCTCCCTGGCCTTCGCCACCGCCAGGGCGGCAGCGGCCGGTTCCGTGCATCCCAGCGCCGGCACATTTTCCCGCCGCAGGATCAGAAGATATGGATGTTCCATGTTGTACACCCTTTCCGTATTTGCTGGTGAGGCCGCGTCCCGGCCTCACAACGTCAAGGGGAGCGGAGAACGCCCCCTCGCAAGCCCGTTTCCATTATAGAGCGTCCCGCGCGGCCGCGCGTGCGGAAACAAACCGAAAAAGATGCAGATACGACCCTCTTCCCCCTTTGGCCCTGCCAAAGGGGATTTTATACGCTGCGGCGCACCCTCTGAAGCCTCCATTGGCCGGGGGTGGTGCCAAAGGTCTTTTTGAACTGCCTGGTAAAGCAGGTGCTGGTGGCAAAGCCCGCCCGGCTGCCCACCTCCAGTACGGAGATATCCGTATGCATCAGCAGGGCGCAGGCGGCCTCCATCCGGGTGAGCTGGAGGTATTCCAGTGGGGAGCAGTCCATAATCTGCCGGAACATGCGGCGGAGATGGGTGGGGCTGATATGGCACAGCTCAGCCAACTGGGGCACCGTGATGCTCTCTGGGTAATGCAGCGTGATATACTCCACTGCGGGCGCGATAAGCTGAAGTGTTGTGCACAGCCTGCCCTCCGGCTTGGATGGGGCGGAGGAGGCCATGCGCACCAAAATGGCCGAGAGCGCCTGCACCAGCCCCCGCACCGCCGTGTGATACCCCTGCCCCTGCCCCTCCAGCTCCAGGATGATGCTTTGGACGATTTGAATAATTTGGGGGCTGTCCGTCCAGTTTATAGTATAGGGCAGTTTATCTCTTCCGTACAGGATCGCCAGCAGGGCCTTTTCTTTCCCGTGGTCGGAGCGGGGGAGCAGGGCCAGGGGGTCCAGGTAAAGCCATTTCCAGTGGCTCACAACATTGTGGTGGCTGGTGCAGAAGTGGGGCACCTTAGTGGGGATTATGGAAACGGAGCCCTTTTCATAGGGGTAGAGTACCCCGTCAATGATGGTATAGCCCTGTCCCTCCTGGCAGTACCCCACCTGAAGGCAATTGTGAAAATGAAGCATCGCTCCGGCCGGAAGGGCGGAATACCATTTGTCCTCCGGCATCAGCGCGATGGGAAACTCCGGGGGAAGGTCCAGGCGGCAGAATCTGAGCTCAGACTGTAGGTGTGGTTGCTTTTGCATGTTATATGTCCTTTTTCGTGTTCAAAATATGTCCTATGAGCATTATAATGGATTCACGTCAAGAAAGCAAGCCCCCACATAATTTGGTGACTTTGCAAAAATCTGTCCCAATAATTTCAGAGATTTTGGGCATAAATTACGCATAAACGACGAGAAATTTGGGGCGAATTGTCGGAGATGCGGGGCCCAAAGTTGTCACGGGCCAAAAGCTGGAAATTCTGCTTCTCGCTCGGCTTTTGGTCGAATTCGCACATTGCGCCGTCGTGCCCTCCCCGGGAGCACCGGAGGGACGGCGGCGCGGGAGACAAACTATAAGGAGGAAATGAAATGAAACGAACATCGGCACTGGCCCTGACCATCGTCCTGGTGATGTCGCTGCTCTTAAACGGCTGCGCGGACAAACCACCCGCTGAGAGCAAAGCCCCAGCCGCCCCGTCCAGCGCCCCCAGCCAGTCGGAAAAGGTCCCGGACGAGGGATACCCTGCGGGCAAGATGACCTTCTGGACCTACGGCATGCCGGAATACATGCGCCGCTATTTTGACGGCTACGCAAAGCGGGAGAACAGCGGAGCGCAGTCTGTCGAGGTGGAAATGGTGAACTATTCGGGTGAGGCCGAGGTTCGCCAGCAAGTGATGATGTCGCTGACGGCGGGCTCCACCGCCGACCTGCCGACCGCGATCTCCACGTTCCCGGTGAGCATGCAGGTGCTGGCGGAGAACGGCCTGCTCAAGGATATCACCGACCAGGTGGAGCCGTATCTGGACCAGTTCATCGACGGCGCCTTTGACCAGGCCACCTATAATGGGCGCATCTACGGCATCCCTTACGCGCTGCAGCCCAAAATGCTGTTCTACAACAACGATATTTTTGAGGAATACGGCATTGATCCCGCTCGGATGTCCACCATGGACGGATACGTTGAAGTGGGCCGGGAACTGTTGGAAAAGAGCGGCGGCGAGGTCCGGCTGTCCTATGTAGACCCGGGAAGCTACACCTGGCGCTACTGGTTCCGCCGCGGCCTCATGCCCCAGGCCAACGGCAAAATTTGGAGCGATGACGGGAACAGCGTGGTCTTTGACACCGATCCCGGCACCCGGCTGGCCTTCGACACCTTCGCCCAGCTTTTTGAGGGCGGGATGCTCTACAATGCCGCCACCTTCCAGCCCGCGCAATATGAGGCCGCCCGGGAGGGCAAGATCGCCACGTTCTATATAGAATCCTTCTGGGATTCCTACCTGCGCAGCAACCTGGCCGATATGAGCGGCGTCTGGCGCAGTATGCCCGCCCCCGTCTTTGAGGATGTGGGCACCGCCGGCGCCCAGGCCATCGGCATGTACTGCGTTATCAACAAAGAGAACGACCCGTACACCGACCTGTTCGTGGACATGATGCTGGACTTCAACCTCAACACCGAGGCCCGGAACGCCTGGTCGGATGAGATGCTCGCCGAGGGCCTTCCCACCGAGCACCCCATCACCAAGGACCTGCTGGCGGACCCCTACTGGAGCCAGCCGTCGGACTACTACGGGGGCGAGAGTTACAAGCAGATGGTGACGCTGTCCTATGAAAACCAGTCGGACAACCTCCCCGTCACCGAGAATGACGCCGAGGCGGACAGCATCATCTCTTCCGAGCTGGAGAAATATGTGGCCGGCTCCCAGGACATGGATACCACCATTTCCAACATCGGCACGCTGCTGCGGCAAAAGCTGGGGCTCTCCTGATTTGTGACAGGTCCCCTCCGCGGATCGGAACTCTGCGGAGGGGCGTCCTGGAAAGGGCGGGCGCGGCTCTCCCCCGCTTCCCGCCGCCACCTCACCGCTGGAGGACTTCGCCATGAAACAAAATTGCGCTCCGCCGGGACCCGCGCGCAAAGGGCGCAGGCGGAACCTGGCCTATCCCTACCTTTTTATCGCGCCATTCTATCTGCTGTTCCTGATTTTCCAGCTCTATCCCATGATCTGGTCGCTGGTGCTGAGCTTTTACAAGTGGAACGGCATCGGTCCGCAGACCTTTGTGGGGCTGAAAAACTACCAGCGTGTTCTCACCGACCAGATGTTCTGGGACTCTATGGTCAACACCATGTGGTATCTGGCGGCCAACCTGATTTTCATCCTGCCGCTGTCGGTGCTGCTGGGCCAGTTGCTATGCACCAGGGCGGTAAAGGGGCGCAAGCTCCACAAAACCGTCCAGATCCTGCCCTATATCACCTCCACGGCGGCGGCCGGACTGATCTTCAGCATGCTGTTCGACACAAACATCGGCGTGGTTAACGGGATGCTCAGTTCCCTGGGGCTGGAGCCGCTTCCCTGGCTTACCAGCATGGAGCTGTCCAAGGTGCCGGTCATGATCCTCTCCATCTGGCGCAACACACCCTGGTATATGCTGATCGTGATGTCCGCCATCCTCAGCGTGGACGCCAACCTGTATGAGGCGGCGGTGATGGACGGGGCCAACGCGCTGCAGCGCATGGTCAATATCACCCTGCCCTCCATCCGCTCCGTGCTGCTGTTCAGCCTCATCAACCTGACCATCGACTCGGCGCGGATCTTTACCGAGCCCTATATCCTGACCAAGGGCGGGCCGGGCTCGTCTAGCCTGTCGGTGGTGCAGTACCTCTACACCACGGCCTTCGACTCGTTCCAGCTCGGGTACGCCTCCACCATCGGCTACATGCTTACGCTGGTGCTGCTGGTGGTATCTGTCGGTTATTTCATCAGCCTTCGCCGGCAAAGTGAGGAGTGAGATCTATGGAGCGGCGAAAAAAATGGGCGGCTCAACTGGTACCTAACCTGTGCATGGTGTTTTTCTCGGTCATTGCGTTGTTTCCGCTGTGCTGGGTTTTTTTGACCGCCTTTCAGCCCACCGACCAGGGCGTGAGCTTTGTCCTGCCGGACATCCTGGCCAAGGGCTTCACCCTGCGGAACTTCGAGCGGGTCTCCGAGCTGATCCCCCTGTGGCAGAATTTCTGGAACAGCGTGGTGGTGTCGGTGGTGGGCACTGTGCTTACCCTGTTCTTCTGCGCGCTGGCGGGCTACGCCTTCGCCAAGTTCCAGTTCCCCGGCCGCGATATGCTCTTCCTTCTCCTGCTGTTCACCATGGTCATCCCTCAAGAGGTATGTATCGTCCCCCTCTTCGTGGTGATGCGCAGGCTGGGATGGATCGACAGCATGCTCTCGCTGATTATCCCCCGGGCGGCCACGGCGGTGGGCATCTTCTATATGCGGCAGTATATCTCCCAGTATCCCACCGAGATCATTGAACAGGCCCGCATCGACGGATGCCGGGAATTCTCGATCTTCTGCCGTATCGTGGCGCCCGGCATCACCCCCGCCCTGGCCTCCTGGGGCGCCATCTCGCTGATTGCCCGCTGGAACGACTTTATGCTGCCGATGATTTTCCTGCGGGACCCCCAAAAGCAGACCCTGATGGTCGCCATCTCCCAGCTTCCGGTGAGCGACGGGCTGTCCACCCCCTGGCCGGTTGTCATGGCGGGCATCGCCATCGCCACGGTGCCCCTGCTGGCCGCCTTTGTGGTGTTGCAGCGGTACGATATCGCCGATCTCATGGCGGGTTCCACCAAGGGCTGACGGCGGACACGTCCTATTTTGAGAAACGCGCGGAAGCGCGTGATAATTGTGGAGGAATTGATCATGAACCTGGAAAAATGCTATTTCAGCCACCCCACCCCCGACGTACCGTATTACTTTTTGAAGCTGGCCCTCATTGGTCCTCTGGACGCGGACGCCGCGGTCACCGAGGTGCGGGTAAACGGCCGGCGCAGCCGGGACTTCACCGCCGTCAATGACGGCGTGAAAACAGCGCCCGCCCTTTGGCGGGCGGGGGCCGCAGAGCGTCTGCTCTATCTGCGGCTGGATTGGAGCGCCGGCGACCAATTTGACATCGAGGCCGATATCAAGCCGGACAGCGGCGGTTCCCAGACCCTCCGGCTCCAGTGTGCGGCCACCGAGGACCACGGCTACTGGAACAAGGCATGGCGCTACTACGCCAGCTATGTGCTGCGGGAGACCGGCGGCCGCGCCCGGGTGCAGGAACCCGTACACACCGTGCTGGGCCTGTATGAGGACCGCGTTCAGGACCCGAACGCCGAGATCCGCGTCGTGGAAATCGACTCTGAGAGTGGAGAGTCCCGGGAGATCCGCAGTCAGGTCTACTCCAGCTCGGTGTGGGACAAATGGCAGAACATCAACTGCCAGCCCACCACCACCGTTCAGGTGGCCTTCCTGGCCGATGTGCCCGCCAATACCAGCAAGGTGTTCCTGATTTTCTACGGCAATCCAAACGCGGAACGGCCGCTGTATCCCACGGACCTCGTACTCTCCGGCGAGGATTATGGCCTGACCATTGAAAATCAGCACTACACGGTAAAACTGCACAAGGACAGCGGCTCCATTGACGAAATCCTCCCCAAGGACCAGCCCGGGCTGACCTACTGCCACCAGTTGGAGACCAACGGCGCGCTCCAGTGGAACCCAGGCATTTACGCGCCGCCCAAAACCTGGATGCACGCCTCGGACTGGGTCCATCCCGAGAACTTCACCGTCATCGCAGGTCCGGTGTTCATCATGATCAAGCGCTTCAACCCCATTGTGGATTACGAGGAGGTGGACTGCTCCCTCACCTATCTGTTCTACAGCGGACGGCCCGGCATCACGGTGGAGAGCAGCATTGACGTAACCAAAGACCTGGATGTCGTGGCGCTGCGCAACGGCTCGGTGGTGCTCAACAAGGAGACCACGGGGGACTTTGTCTGGATGGACGTGGACCACACGGTCAAAAACGTCCACATCACCGACCTGCCCCGCCACCCGACCAAGGGGATGGTGTTCGATGCCCGCACGCCCTGGTTCGCGTTCTACAACCGCGAAAAGGGCAACGCCCTGGGCGTGCTCAACCTGGAGTTCGGCGGCGTGCGGCGGGAGGCCGGCCTGATCGAGTGGGAACCCTATTACTACCTGCACTGGGGCCCCTGGTTCTATGTCTCCCGCCCCATCATCTATACCTTTACCTCCAATAATCCCCAGCGGGTGATGCACATGACAGCGGGCACCAGCTTCTTTGAGCGGTATCAGCTCTACCCCTTCACCGTGGGCCGGGGCGGGACTGAATGTGACGACTTCAGCCCGCTGGCGGACGCGTATGCCGAGGCCAGCGAGCCGCTCTCCAAAACCACGGCGAAGTTTGATACCGACGACCGGGTGCCGGACGAATGGGTGCCGCCCATCCTGGTCAGTCACTTTGAAGAGATGGTGGACTGAACCACGGTTCGGCCTGCCCCAAGAACCCCGGCGCCCGCGCTTTACACATCCCTCGCAAAAAACAGGCGCGGGCGCCGACAATTCACAGAAAAGGGAAGTGACATTGTGAACTCTAGAGAACGCTTTACGCAGTTCTTATCCGGCGCGCCCTATTCCAACGGCGTTCCTGCGGCGTTCTTCCAGCACTTCAGCCCGGCGGCCCGCCATGGTCAGGCCGCTCTGGACGCCCAACTGAACTTTTACCGCAGCACCGGGATGGATATGGTAAAGCTGATGTTCGACGACATCTATCCCAAGATCACCACCGTCAAAGAGGCGGCGGACTGGCGCGATATCCCGGAATTCCGGGCGGACGACCCGGTGTTCACCACGCAAATCGACCTGGCCCGCCGGATGGTTGAGGCTGTGGGTGGGGAGACGCCGGTGTTCCAGACTATTTTTACCCCCTTCGTCAGCGCGGGCTGCGCGGTGAGCCCCATCCTGGAATGGGACAGTGTCGTCACGCCCCATTTTGCGGAAAATCCCCAGGCGATGCGGGCCGGTCTGGAGAAGATTCACGCGCGGCTGAGCCAGTTCGCGGTCCAGATCGCGGAGACCGGCATTGACGGCTTTTATGTTTCAGTGCAGGGCGGGGAACGGGGCCGCTACTCCCAGGAGTTTTTCAACACCTGGTTCAAACCCGTTGACATCGCCTTCCTGAACGCCCTCAAGGCCACCGGAAAGCTGGTTTTTATACACATCTGCGGCGTGGGTATGCGCCTTGATGACTATATGGACTACCCGGCCGACCTGGTCAATCTGGCCATGGAGGGCAACGGCCTGACCCTGCGCACCGCCCGGGAGCTTTTTCACTGCCCGGTCATGGGCGGGCTGGACAACAACGGCGTGATCGCCGCCGGAACAGAGCAGCAGATCCGGGCGGAGGTGAGGCGGGTGCTGCAAGACGCCCCCACAGATATCATGCTGGGCGCGGACTGCACGATCCCAGCCCATGTGCCGCTGGAAAACATGCGCTGGGCGATTGAAGAGGCGCACGCGTTTCGCCCGTGATTTGCCGTCACGGGCGCCGCTCAGGCTATAATTAGGAGGTATACCGGGATGAATGAACCCCTGCGGGCATATCAAGCCTGTATCACCGAACTGTTTGAGAACATCTTGTCCACCCAGCAGCCCGCGCTTCAGCAGGCGGCCAGGCGGCTGAGCCGCGCCATCCAGGAGGACCGTAGAATCCACATCCTGGGGACAGGCGCCCATTCCCAGTTGGCGGTGGAAGAGGTGCTGTGGCGCGCGGGCGGGCTGGCCGCCTGGAACCCTATTTTGGACCCGGGCACCAGCCTGGTCCACGGCGCGAAGCGGAGCGTCAGCTTTGAGCGGCTGCCCGGCTATGGCGTCGGCGTGCTCAACGCAAACCAGGTGGGCAATACGCCCGGCGAGACCATGGTCCTCATCAACGCCTACGGCATTGATCCCATGTCGCTGGATGTGGCGCTGGAATGCCGCCGACGCAGTGTCTATACCATCGGCATCACCTCGCCCGCTTACGGCAGGTCCACCCCGGCGGACAGCCCGATCCGCCACCCCAGCAGGAAAAATTTGTTCGAAGAGGTCGATCTGCTCATCGACAGTCAGGTCCCCCTGGGCGACGCGGTGGGGCAGGTGCCCGGCTTTGCCCAGGAGGTGGGCTCATCCTCCACCCTGTGTAGCTGCTTCGTTATGAATCTGCTGGTCATCGCCACGGTGCAGGAGCTTCAGGAGAGCGGCGTCGAGCCCCCGGTGTTCCTGAGTGCGAACCTGCCCCAGGGCGACGCGGCAAACGCACGCTGGGAGCGGCAGTATGGGCCCCGCGCGCGCTATCTCCTCTAGACAGTCCCGCAAAATCAAGTTGCAGCAAAGCGCGCGTTCCGGTATAGTGGCAAAAACATGCGCGCAATCTCCGATGCCGGTACCGCGGCCGGCATTGACCCCATTTGCGGGAAGCGCTGACAGGCCCCGTAATCCCTGCGGCCCAGGGATTACGGGGCGTTTTTTGTACGCTCTGTTCGACCTGTGATATAGGGGCCGGGAGGCCCTCCAAATGCTCTTCGCTCACAGTGCGGAGCGTTTTTCAGGAAACGCTGAATTCCTAATCTCATCGATGCAGGCAGAGTCCGAGCTCAGGTTTTCCATATCCGCATCTGCGGACAATGCGCGAAATATGGTTTCCAATATACCATCGTCCCGCCTTTAGCAAATCGGGCATACACAGACTGCCAGGGGCCATACGCCTCCGGCAATTCCCGCCACTGCGCTCCGGACGATCCAGAGCATCCCATTGAGCATTCTCTGATCATCCTTTCGAGGCCGGCCTCGCTTCCCCTCTCTTTCCGGCGGCAGCAGCTCTTTTGTGCGATCCCATTGTTCTTTAGCCAATTCACATCGTTCATATCCCTATTTTTGCACTTGCCAACGATTTGTGCAATATTTATTTTTCAAACAGGTCCTATACTTCAAGCATTTATGCCAAAACTGCAATCAATGTGTTGGCGCATATGATGGGCGAGAATTACATAAATCATACTCGCTTTCGGCCTGCCAAAGACCGGATTTTAGGAAAAAGGAAATCCCCTGTAGCAAACAAGCCCCAAAAGCGCCGAAAAGCCGCCGCCGGTCGCAGCTCATAACCCGAAGGTCGTCTGCTCAAGTCCGGCCTCTGCAACCAAAAAAGCCCTGAAATCGCAAGATTTCAGGGCTTTTTCTCTGCTTTTGTTGGAAAGTAACCTGGGTCAGCGCTTTGACCCAGGTTCTGATCCATACGGGGAAATATCCGCTTAGTTCTCAACAGTATCGGAGAGGATATTCGCCATGGTATTCGCCGCCTGACGCTGTGCCTGGGTGGTGACGTGGGGTAGGTGCCCAGCGTGAACCCGGCACTGTAGTGGCCCAGCAGCTCGCCCCGGCGAAGCCCGGTGGCCAGCTCCATGTAGTAATCTCAAACACGCCGCTTTCTCTGGCTTCATGGAGGAAAGCTGCCAGTTGCTCGACAGGAAGGGTTTTCATCTCCCGATGCTGGGCTTGATATGGTTACGGTGTGGTAAATTTTTCCCGCTCCGTTTTCTGTCGGATCGAACTTTTTAGAAGATTTTCATTCATCAGGAAGCCTGTTATTTGTTGTGATGCGTCTTGTTCATTTATTTCCTCCCTAAATTCTGGGGAGCCCCCTCTCCGTCAAGTGAGGCATAGGATTTCTCCATCCTGAGCGTACCTATCGAATCTCCCCGCCAAAACCAGTAGACACCGCCCGCTTCCCTGTGCTAAGATAAAAATCAGCCGAGGTGATGTGTAAATGCAGAAGATCATGATTGTTGAGGACGACCAGGCCATCCGGGAGGAACTGGCCCTGCTGCTGGAAAACGAGGGGTACGCCCCCATCGTTGGGGAGGATTTTTCCACCATCCTGGAGCAGGCCGGTCGGGAGTGCCCCGACCTGGTTCTGCTGGACGTGGGTCTGCCCGGACGGGACGGCTTTTCCCTGTGCGCAAACCTGCGAAAGTCTGTTAAGGCCCCGGTGATCTTCGTCACCAGCCGCAGCTCCAGCCTGGATGAAGTGCGGGCGCTGAGCCTGGGCGGGGACGACTACATCACCAAGCCCTACAGCATCCCCGTCCTGCTGGCCCGGATCAAGGCCGTTTTGCGCCGGAGCGGGGCAACCGACGGGACGGACGTACTGGAGGCAGCGGGCCTTTGCCTGAGCCTTACCAAAGGAACTGTATCGGTCAGTGGTCAGACGGCGGAACTCACCCGGAACGAGCTGCAAATCCTGGCCTGTCTGATGGCCCACGCAGGCCAGATCGTTTCCCGCGCCGATTTGATTGAAACGCTCTGGGACAATCAGATTTATATCGACGACAACACCCTCAGCGTCAACATGACCCGGCTTCGGACAAAACTGGCGGAGATTGGCCTGCCTGACGCCATCAAGACCCGCCGGGGAATGGGGTATCAGCTATGAGGATGTCTGAGTTTCTCGCCGACCATATGGGACAGCTCCTGCTCCGGGCAGTTTTTGCCGGGGCGGCGGTATTGTTCCTGCTGGCCACCGGAACCGCCCCCGGGGTAGCAGTATTATTGCTCATCGTATGGCTGCTGGTGTTCACCACGTCTCAGGTTGTGGACTATCTGCGCCAGCGGGCCCGCCTGCAAGAGCTGGAGGGCATCATGGACAGCCTGGACAAGCAATATCTGTTTGCCGAGCTGGCCCCCAGGGGCCGCACCGTCTATGAACGCAGGCTGCTGGATTTCTGCCGCCGGGCAGGGCGTGCCATGGCCACCCAGGTGTCCGAGGCCCAGGCCGCCCAGCGGGAGTACCGGGAGTATGTGGAGAGCTGGGTCCACGAGGTCAAGACCCCTATCACGGCAGCGGGCCTCATTTGCCGGAACGCCGAGCCGGAGTTCCGGCGCAGATTGGCGCAGGAGCTGGCCCAGATTGAGGCCCATGTAGAGCGGGCCCTGTTTTACGCCCGTGCAGAGAGTCTGGAAAAAGACTTCATCCTCCGAGAGTCCAATCTATCTGATATCGTATCCCAGGCCGTGGGCCAGCACCGGACCCTGCTCATCCAGAGCGGTGTCCGGGTGGAGACGGAGGACTTGGAGCAGACGGTCTTCACCGATGGCAAATGGGCGGCCTTTATCCTGGGCCAACTGCTGCAAAACGCGGCCCGCTACCGGGGAAACCAACCACTGGTCACTCTATCTGGGCGGCAGCTTGGCAGGCAAGTCCAGCTCACCGTCAGCGACAGCGGGATCGGCATCCCCGCCCACGAACTGCCCCGGATCTTTGACCGGGGGTTTACCGGCAGCAACGGGCGGGCCCAGGGCGGCTCCACCGGCATGGGGCTGTACCTGTGCAAAAAACTGGCGGATTGCCTGGACATCGGCCTGCGCGTCGCCTCCGAGGTAAATGAAGGTACCTCTGTCACCCTCACCTTTCCCTCCCGGGAGAACCTTACAAAAGTGTAAGGAAAACCGATACCAATTCGATACAAACGGCCGCGCTTTGGGCGTATCATAGGGCCATCAGCAAAGGAGGCAGCTCTATGCTACAGGTCAAAAACATCGAAAAATATTACGGCAGCAAAAACAACGTCACCCGCGCCCTGGACCGGGTGAGCTTTGACGTGGACGCCGGAGAATTCATCGCCATCATGGGCGCGTCGGGCAGCGGCAAAACCACCCTGCTCAACTGCATCTCCACCATCGACACGGTGAGCGCCGGGGACATCCTGCTGGACGGGGAGAGCATCGCAGCCCTCAGCGAAGGCGAGCTGGCCCGGTTCCGCCGGGAGCGGCTGGGCTTTGTGTTCCAGGATTTTAACCTGCTGGATACCCTGACCATTGAGGAGAACATCGGGCTTGCCCTGGCCCTGAACCACGCCGACCCCAGCACGGTCCAGCGGCAGGTGGCGGATGTGGCCCAAAAGCTGGGCATCAGCGACATCCTGCCCAAGTTTCCCTATCAGGTGTCCGGGGGGCAGAAGCAGAGGACGGCCTGCGCCCGGGCCATGGTGGCGGGGCAGTCCCTGCTGTTGTGCGACGAGCCCACCGGGGCCCTGGACTCCAAGGCGTCCAAAAACCTGCTGGAAATCATGACGAAGATGAACCGGGACATGGGGGCCACCATCCTCATGGTCACCCACGACGCCTACAGCGCCAGCTACGCGGGGCGCGTGCTGTTTTTGAAAGACGGGCGCATTTTCAACGAGCTGCTCCGGGGGGAGCGGGACCGCCCGGTGTTCTACCACGAGATTCTGGACGTATTGGCCGCGCTGGGGGGTGACGTCAGTGACGTTATCTAAGCTGTCCCTGCGCAACGCCAAGCGGCAGGCCCAGGATTATCTGGTCTATTTTGCCACCGTGGTCATGGCCGCCGCCCTGCTCTACTCCTTCAACGCCCTGGTGTTTTCCCGGGAGATCAGCACCCTGTCCCAAAGCATGGCTATGCTGCCTATGATGATCGTGCTGGCCAGCATCGTGGTGGTATGCGTATTCGGCTGGCTGGTTGCCTACGCCACCGGCTTCATGCTCCAGCGCCGCAGCCGGGAGCTGGGCACCTATATCCTCATCGGTTTGGAGAATAAACAGGTGGCCCGGCTGTTTTTCCTGGAGAATCTGGCGGTGGGGGGCTGCGCCCTGGCCATTGGCATCCTGCTGGGCGGGCTGCTGTACCAGGCTCTGCGGGCCATCGTACTGGCTCTGTTCGGCACGGTCTATCACTTTTCCTTTGGCTTCTCCCTCCCGGCCCTGGCTCTGACGGTTGTTTATTTTGCCCTCATCTACCTCCGGGCCCTGCGCAAAAGCCGGAAGCGCATCCGCAAAATGAAAATCTATGACCTTATCTATTTTGACCGCCGGAACGAGGGCGCGGTGGTCAAGACCGGCAGGGGACGGCGGGTGACATTTGTCCTGTCCATCGTCCTGGGCGTGGTGGGCACGGCGCTGCTCATGATACCCAACCTGGCCCTGGCCGTTGCCGGGGCGGGGTGCGTCATCGTTTCCCTGTTTGGATTCTTCCTCAGCTTTGCCTCCGGGGCGCCCGCCTTCTTCGACAAACGGCCCGCCCGGAAGTTCAAGGGGCAGAATCTGCTGGTGTTCCGCACCCTGACGGCCAAATTGGGCGCCATGGGGGTGCTGATGGCAACCATCTCTCTGATTTTCACTGCCACCCTGATCTCCGAGGGCACGGGGCTGGTGTTCCGGGGACTGTTCGAAGGACGGGCGGCGGAGGATGCCTGCTTTGACCTATATCTCGCCCTCGATGAGGAGCAGATGAGTTCCGACGCCCCTCTGGACTATGTCCGGGAGCACATCCCGGTGGAGGATTCTCTGCTGTACAACGTCTATCGGAGCGAGGGCGCCCAGCTTCTGGAGTATCTGGGACTGACAGAGGATGCCTTTCACTATGACTATACCCAGGATCCAGTGCTGCGCTACAGCGACTATGCCGCCCTGCGCTCCATTGCGGGCTATCCGCCGGTGGAACTGGGCCAGGGGCAGTACCTCATCCACGCCCAGGCGCATCTGGAAGGGGCGCTGGGGGACTACGGTGGGACGCTTACCTTGGGAGGCCGCACGCTTGCCCCAGGCGGTGTCTGCACGGAGCATTTGATGCAGGGTTTTGGTGTGTCCAACGGGACCTGGTACATCCTGGTGGTGCCGGACGAGGCGGCGGAGGGGCTGGCCGTCTACCATTGGGCCTATGCCGCCCAAACGGCCCAGCCCGTGCCCTATGAGGACTTTTACAATCTGACGGATCTGGCGGACAAGGCTGCCCTGGAGTGGCAGGTGGCCACCCGGGCCCAGGCGGAGGCGGAAGCAGCCGCCCAGACCGCTCTAATCGTGTTCCCCCTGTACTACTTGGCCCTGGCGCTGACCATGACCGCCGCCACCATCCTTACCATCCAACAACTCAGTGAGGCAGATCGTTACAAGCGGCAGTTCCAGTTGCTCCAAAAGCTGGGCATGGATCGACGGGAGATGGCAAAGGCCCTGCGGACGCAGTTTGCCATCTACTACGCCCTGCCCGCCGTGCCGCCGATGCTGATTGGCGTGCCGTTCATCGTACATCTGGCCCGCGCCCCGGAGCCGGGGGTCATGGTGGGGGCCAGCAGTCCCGCCGCCATTGTGGGCATCGCGCTGGCGCTGTTCTTCCTCATTTACGGGGTCTATATTCTGCTGGCCTATACCAGTCTGAAACGGAATGTGCTGCCGGAGTAGGAGCGCCGACCCAGATTCAGACCCAGAACAGGAAAAAAGCAGGCGGAAACAGTGGAGAGAACAGGGCCGGAAAGCATCCTCACATGAATCAAACACGCCCCGAAAGCGCCAAAAAGCCGCCGCCAGCACCGCCAGCCGCAGCTCATAACCTGAAGGTCGTCGGTTCAAATCCGGCCCCGCGACCAACTTAACAGGGTGAAAATGCTATCTTGCCCGTCAAGCCAGTGTTTTCAACCCATTCAAGGCCCT
>CANOYV010000004.1:0-102030 GCA_947571605.1 uncultured bacterium
ATGAGAGTCGTGCCGATAGTGTCTGGCATCCGCCGCTACCCGGCATAGGTTCTCAAAAGTTCGCAGACCGCCCGTTCAAAACCCCGCAGCCTTACAGCCCCAACGGTTTCCGGGTTTTTGTGGTGTAAAAAGAAACACCCACCGGTTTTACACCAGTTTTTACACCAATTCAACGAGAAAATACGCCAGGATTTGAGAAGATATGAAAAATACGAAAACCGCGAAACCGTTGCGCCGCAACGCTTTGAGAAGATTTGAGAAGAAAGGGGTGGTTCTGTGTACCTAAAAGCATTGGAAATTCAGGGCTTTAAGTCCTTTCCGGACAAGACGGTGTTGGTCTTTGGCTCGGACATCACGGCGGTGGTAGGGCCTAACGGTTCAGGCAAGTCCAACATCTCCGACGCCATCCGTTGGGTGATGGGGGAGCAGTCCACCCGCACCCTCCGGGGGGCCAAGATGGAGGACGTGATCTTCAACGGCACGGAAAAGCGCAAGGGCCTGGGTTTTGCCGAGGTCACCTTGGTGCTGGACAACACCGAGCGCATCTTCCAGATGGAGGAGACGGAGGTGGCGGTGACCCGCCGGTATTACCGCTCCGGGGAGAGCGAATACTACATCAACCGCCGGGCCTGCCGTTTGAAGGATATCAACGAGCTGTTTATGGATACCGGCCTGGGCCGGGAGGGCTATTCCATCATCGGCCAGGGGCGTATCGACGAAATTTTGTCGGTTAAGAGCGCCGACCGCCGGGAGGTTTTTGAGGAGGCTGCGGGCATCTCCCGGTTCCGCCACCGCAAGGAGGAGGCCGAGCGCAAGCTGGAACGCACCGAGGAGAATCTGGTGCGCATCAACGACAAGATTGACGAGCTGGAATTGCAGGTGGAGCCCCTGCGCTTACAGGCGGAAAAGACGAAAAAATACCTGATTCTCCGGGACGAGCTGAAAGGGCTGGAGATATCCGTCTGGCTGGAGCAGTTGGAGAAGATCCGGGCCAGCAGCGTGAAGCTGCGCGCCGACTTGGACGCCGCCACCCGCCAGCGGGACGAGGCCCACGACGAGGTGGAGCGGCTGTACGCCGAGAGCGGTGAGCTGGCAAACCAGATGCGGGACAAGGACATCCAGGCCGAGGAGCTGCGGGGCAAGCAGTCCGGGATGGACGAGCAGGTGCATACCTGCGAGAACGGCATCGCTCTGTTGAGAAACGACATCAAGAACAACAGCGAGAACGCCCAACGCATCCGCCAGGAGCTGGAGCAGCAGGAGGGCCGGGCGGGCTCCATCGCCGCACAAATTGAAGAGCGCAGGGGCCGCCTGGACCAGATCGAGGAGGACATAGCCGCCAGCCGGGAAAAGCTGGACGCGCTGGCAAAAAGCACCCAGGAGGTGTTGGGCTCGGCGGGCAGCTTGAACGAGGAGCTGGAGCTCCTCCGGGAGCGGGAGCGGCTGGAGGCCGCCTCTGCCGGGGAGTCTAAGGAGCTGCTATCCGCCCTGGCCGCCGCCGCCCAGGAGCTGTATGACCGGGAGGAAAAGCTGAGCCAGGAGCTCCAGGAGCAGGAGGACAAGGCGTCCCAGGCCCGGGAGGCGCTGGACGGCACCCAAAAGGAGCTGGACAAGGTCACCGAGGACCGGGACGCGGCCCGCAACGTGATCTCCGGCTACCAGATGCGGCTCCAATCCCGGCAGCGGAAGTTGGAGCAGGCCGAGGAGAAGCGCCGCCGCCTGCAAATGGACGAGAACAATCTGAACTCCCGCATCAAAATGCTGGCCGAGATGGAGAAGCTGTACGAGGGCTATTCCAAGGCGGTAAAGCTGGTGATGGGGGAGGGGGCGCGCAACGGACTGCGGGGCATCCGGGGGCCGGTGGCCAGCCTGGTCCACGTGCCCGACCAGTACGCCGTGGCCATCGAAATCGCCCTGGGCGGAGCCATGCAGAACCTGGTGGTGGAGCGGGACGAGGACGGCAAAAACGCCATCAGCTACCTCAAGCGCCGGGACGGCGGGCGCTGCACCTTCCTGCCCATGAATACCATCCGCCCCGCCGACTTTCGGGACAAGGCCGTGGAACAGGAGGACGGTTTTGTGGGCATGGGCGACGCGATCATCTCCTTTGACCGGCAGTACGCCAACATTTTCTCCAACCTGCTGGGCCGGGTGGTCATTGCCCGTGATATGGACAAGGCCATGGCCATGGCCCGGAAGTTTGGCCACCGGTTCCGCATCGTCACCCTGGACGGCCAGGTGCTCAACGCGGGCGGTTCCATGACCGGCGGCTCGGTGTCCCGGTCGGCGGGCATTTTGTCAAGAGCCAACGAGCTGGAACGACTGAACCGGCAGAAGGACGGCCTGGCCGCCGACCTGAAAACCGCGGCGGAGGAGCTGGCCCGCGCCCAGCGGGAGGTCACCGCCGCCCAGTACGAGCTGGACGCCGCCACGGCGCAGTTGCGCGAAGCGGAGGACGCGGTGCTGAAGTACTCCGAGCGGGCGGACAGCGCCCGGACCCAGTTGGCCGATGTGGAGCAGCGCCGCCAGGTCCTGGCCGGGGAGCGCGGCCAGGTCCGCCGCCGTATGGAGGAGAACACGGTCAACACCGCCCAAGCCAAGGCCCGGATCGAACAACTGGAGGGCTCCGCCGCCGCGCTGCGGGCGGAGAGCGAGGCCAAGGCCCAGGGCCGCACCGCCTTGCAGGATAAGGTGGCCCAACTCAACGAGGAATCCGCCGGCTACAGCGCCCGCATGGCGGGGCTGGAGGGCGAGCAGTCCGCCCTGCGCCAGAGCATTGAGGAGCTGGAGCGGCTGCGGGACGACCTGTCCGGCGACACCGCCAGCCGCACCGCCATGATCGGCCAGTTTGAGCAGCAAAACGATTATTTGACCCGGCGCATCCAAGAGGAGGAGGAGCGGCTGCAAGCCTTGAAAGCCGCCAGCCAGGAGGGCTCCGCCGCCATCCGGCGTTTGAACGACGAAAAGCTGGCTCTGGAGGGCAAGCGAAACCAGGCCGACCGACAGGCCAGGGACAAGAACAACGAGCTGATTACCATGGAGCGGGAGGTTTCTTTCCTGGAGCAGAAAGCCGCCGCTACCACCATCGAGGAGAGCCAGATTCTGGACAAGCTGTGGGAGAGCTACGAGCTGTCCCACGAGGCGGCCAGGGCCCAGCGGGTGGAGCTGGAATCCGTCCAGAAGGCTCAGCGGCGCATCGGCGAGCTGAAAAAATCCATTTCCGCTCTGGGCAGCATCAATCCGGACGCGGTGGAGGAGTTTTCCCGGGTAAACGAGCGGTACACCTATTTCACCGGCCAGCGGGACGACGTGGCCAAGGCCAAGAAGGAGCTCCAGGACATCATCGCCCAGATCACAGGGGAAATGACGGCGATATTCAAGGAACAGTTCGGCCTCATCAACGAGGAGTTCCGCAAGTCGTTCACCGAGCTGTTCGGCGGCGGCAAGGCGGAGCTGCTGCTGGACGACCCGGAGGACGTGCTCAACTGCGGCATCGAGATCAAGGCCCAGCCGCCGGGAAAGACCATCCAGCACATGAGTTCCCTGTCCGGCGGCGAGCGGGCGCTCATCGCCATCGCGCTGTACTTTGCCATTTTGAAGGTGCGGCCCACCCCCTTCTGCGTCATGGACGAGATCGAGGCGGCGCTGGACGAGTCCAACGTGGTGCGCTACGCCCGGTACATGCGCCGCATGAGCGACAAGACCCAGTTCATCGTCATCACCCACCGCCGGGGCACCATGGAGGAGGCCGACGTGCTCTATGGCGTCACCATGCAGGAGAAGGGTGTGAGCCGAATGCTCACCATCAACCTCAATGATGTGGAGAAGGAGCTGAATATCAAATGAATGATCGCATCATGACTGATATCGCAACGTTCATATTTGTAGCGGATGAGCCTGAAAAAGTTGATGCTATTTTTTTGCCCGGCGGCTCACACCCTGAGCCGCCAGAATATGCTGCTGAACTATACCGGAAAGGATATGCAAAGTGGCTCATTCCTTCGGGTGGGCTCAGCGTGAAACGGGATAAGTGGCCGGGAGTGCGCTCAAAAGCAGATATATACAGCGGTAATTATCAATCTGATTGTGAATTCTTTACGGATGTACTGCTGAAAAATGGCGTGCCGGCCTCCGCAATGATTGGGGAGGATCAGTCCGGCCACACCCGTGATAATGCCTTCCTGTCACGAAAAGCAGTTGACGAACGGGGGATTGATATCAAAACGGCGCTGATTGTCTGCAAAGCGTTTCACGCTCGGCGGTGTCTTATGTTATACCAAATGGCCTTTCCTGACGTGGACATAAAAGTGTGCCCTGTGCATTGCTATAACATCACCAAAGATAATTGGCATGACAGTGAAACGGGAATAGACCGTGTTCTGGGCGAATTGGCCCGGTGCGGCAATCAATTTGTGGGGGATATCAAGCAATATATAAGGAGTGGTCCCAATGGGCTTTTTTGACAAGATCAAGAAAATCGGCATTTTCAACGGTTTTTCCGAGCTGACCGACGACTTCTACGAGGAGCTGGAGGAATCCCTGGTCATGGCCGACCTGGGGGCGGAGACCACCATGGAGGCGGTGGAGGAGCTGAAAAGCCGCTGTAAGCAGGAAAAGATCAAGGACATCGAGGGCGCCCGCCAGTGCATGCGGGATATTCTGGCGGAATACCTGTCCATTGGCGACCTGTCGGTGGACATGAGCAGCACCCCCGCCATCGTGCTGTTTATCGGCGTCAACGGGGTGGGCAAGACCACCTCCATCGGCAAGCTGGCCGCGAGATGGAAGCGGGAGGGCAAAAAGGTGCTGCTGTGCGCCGGGGACACCTTCCGCGCCGCCGCCGCCGAGCAGCTCACCATCTGGTCCGAACGGGCCGGGGTGGATATCGTCAAGCAGCACGAGGGAGCGGATCCCGCCGCCGTGGTGTACGACGCGCTGTCCGCCGCCCGGGCCAGGAAGAGCGATGTGGTGCTGGTGGACACCGCCGGGCGGCTGCAAAACAAGGCCAATCTGATGAACGAGCTGAACAAAATCAGCCGCATCATCGACCGGGAGTGCCCAGACACCAGCCGGGAAACCCTGCTGGTGCTGGACGCCACCACCGGGCAGAACGGGCTGATCCAGGCCAAGGAGTTCTCCAAGGCGGCGGGGGTCACAGGCATTGTGCTCACCAAGCTGGACGGCACGGCCAAGGGCGGCATCGTGGTGGCTATCGCCAAGGAGCTGGGCGTGCCGGTGAAATTTGCCGGAGTGGGCGAGGGTGTGGACGACCTCCAGCCCTTTGACGCGGCGGAGTTCACCCAGGCGCTTTTGTAATACTTTTTCTTGATAAAAAGATTTGAAATCTTTTTATTGCGGCGTTACACGCCGCCCCGCCTGCGGCGCACAAGAAAAAGTATTGACAACGTTCTTGGCGGCTGCGCCGCCAGGCCGCAGTATGCGGCCTCATAAAACGTTTGCATCGTTTTATGAAGAACTGGTATGACAATATTTACACTCTGGCAACGATTTCCGCGCTGGGTTGTTGTATGATAAAAAGAATCAAAATGGAGGCGTATTGGGATGAAATTGGTGCTGGCCAGTAAGAATGCGAAAAAACTGAAAGAAATGAATGAAATTTTGTCCGGCATGGGGGTGGAGGTGTGCTCTCAGGCGGACGCGGGCGTTGACGTGGACGTGGAGGAGACCGGGACCACCTTTGAGGAGAATTCGCGGCTCAAGGCCCAGGCGGTGATGGAGGCCAGCGGCCTGCCCGCCATCGCCGACGACTCCGGCCTGTGCGTGGACGCGCTGAACGGCGCCCCCGGCGTGTACTCCGCCCGGTACGGCGGCGAGGGGCTGGACGACGCGGGGCGCTACCGCCTGCTGCTGTCCAGTATGCCCGCGGGCAAGCCCCGGACGGCCAAATTCGTTTCTGTCATCACCTGCTGCTTCCCCAACGGCGATGTGCTCACCGCACGGGGAGAGTGCCCCGGCACCATCGCCTTTGCCCCCATGGGAGAGGGCGGCTTCGGCTACGACCCGGTGTTCTTCCTACCCAAGCTGAAAAAAACCTTCGCCCAGCTCTCGCCGGAGGAGAAAAACGCCATCTCCCACCGGGGGAAGGCGCTGGAGGCGTTCCAGGCCAAGCTGGGGGAGTATCTGAAATGAAGAACAGCGGAATCTGTCCCAAGTGCGGCGGGCGGGAGGTTATTTCCGTCCCGTCGGCGGACGCCTACAGGACGTGGAAGGTGGGCGACCCGCTGCCGGTGGGGCGCTATTTGTGCATGCGCTGCGGCTATCTGGAGAGCTGGCTGGACCTGGAGGCGTTTGAGCGCATGGGCGGCCGGGAGCACTGGGAAGAGTTGAGGCAGGCGGAGGAATCCGACCGAAAATTTGGAGCGGATCTGGCCTACTACAAGGAGAAGGCCCGCCAGGAGCGGGAACAGCCCGCCAAATCCCCGGAGGAGACCAAAAAGAAACGGAGAGAGGACCCATGGACCTGACAAGCAAACAGCGCTCACAGCTTCGCGGGCTGGCTAATGACATCGACACCATCGTCCACATCGGCAAGGACGGCATCGGCCCCAACCTGACGAAACAGGTGGAGGACGCTTTGGAGGCCCGGGAGCTCATCAAGGGCAAGGTGCTGGAGAACAGCCCCCTGTCCCCCCGGGAGGGGGCGGAGGAGCTGGCGAAAGCCACCCGCAGCCAGGTGGTGCAGGTCATCGGTACCAAGTTCGTCTTATACAGAGAGACCCACAGCAAGCCCCGCGACAAGAGAATTAAGCTGGTAAAATAGGCATCCCGAAACTTTTTAGAGAGGGTGGTCCCATTGAAAATCGGCATTTACGGCGGCAGCTTCAATCCCCCCCATCTGGGTCATCTGGCGGCGGCCAGGGCGGCGGCGCCCGTGCTGGGGCTGGACAAGCTGGTATTCGTCCCGGCGGGGGTTCCCCCTCACAAGGACCTGGCGCCCGGCAGCCCCACCCGGGCCCAGCGGCTGGAGATGACGCGGATTGCCGCCGACCAGCTTCTGATGCCCGAGGTTGCCGGGGTGTGGGACACCGAGCTGCACCGGGAGGGCAAGAGCTACACCGCCGATACCCTGGAGGAGGCCGTCCGGCGCTGGCCGGGAGATGAACTTTGGCTGCTGATGGGGACGGACATGTTTCTCACCCTCCACCACTGGATGGAGCCGGAGAAAATCCTGGCCTTGGCGGGGGTGTGCGCCTTTGGACGGACCGAGCAGGACGGCGAGGAGGTCTTCGCCCCCCAGCGGGACTATCTCAGCCGGACCTACGGCGCAAAAATCGCCACCATTTCCATCCCCGACCTGGTGGACGTGTCCTCTACCCGGCTGCGGGAACTGCTGCACCAGGGAAAAGGCCGGGATTTTTTGCCGGAAGCGGTGTACGGTTACATTTTACGGGAAAAACTATATGGGACCCGGGCCAATTTGAAGCGGCTGAACCTGGAGGACCTGCGGTGCGTGTCCTACTCCATGGTATACGCCAAGCGGCTGGCCCACATCAAAGGCTGCGAGGAGGAGGCCGCCCGGCTGGCAAACCGTTGGGGCGCCGACGAGGAGCGGATGCGCCGCGCCGCCATCCTCCACGACTGCACCAAGTACCTTAGCCTTCAGGAGCATCTGGATATCTGCGACCGGTACGGCGTGGAGCTGTGCCCTCTGGAGCGGGCCACCGACAAGCTGCTCCACGCCAAGAGCGGCGCGGCCCTGGCCAAGCACGTCTTTGGCGTGGACGACGGCGTCTATGAGGCCATCCTCTACCACACCACCGCCCGGGCGGGGATGAGCCTGGAGGAAAAGATTTTGTACGTCGCCGATTACATGGAGCCCAACCGGGATTTTCCCGAGGTGGGCGAGCTGCGCCGCTTGGCGTATACTGACCTGGAGGCTGCGGTGGGTATGGGCGCGTCCCTGGCTATGCAGGAGATGGTCCAGCGGGACAAGGAGCTCCACCACGACACCCAGGGAGCCTATGAATGTTATGGGAAGGGAAAACAAGCATGAGCGACCAGTCCAGAAAGATCAATGAAGAAACGCACAGCGCGCCGGGGAAGCGGCTGGAGAAAAAGACCAAACCGGTGCTGACCCCCGCCCAGGCCAAGAAGAAAAAAGAAAAGACCATAATGATCGTTATGATCGTGCTGGCGGTGGTCATGGTGATCGCCGCCGCAACGGTGTTGTTTTTCAACCGCTGGTTCAAGGAGCCGGAGCTGCCGGGGCCGGGGCCCGGCCAGTCCGCCTCGCCCAACCAGTCCGGCGCTCCGGCGGTGGAGACCGGCGAGCCCACCCTGGATTTCGACGCCGTGGAGCCCAAGGTGGGCGGGGAGCGGAAGAGCAAACAGATTTTCACCGTCCTGATCTTCGGCTCCGACACCACCTCCGGCCTGACGGACACCATGATGGTGGCCACCTACGACGTGACCAACCAGCATGCCACCGTCATGTCCATCCCCCGGGACACCCTCATCAACTCCAGCGCCCGGCCCAGCATAGACGCCAAGAAGCTCAACGCCGTGTACAATGTCTACGGCCAGGGGGATAAGGGCATTGAGGCGCTGAGAAACGAGGTGTCCGAGCTGGTGGGGTTCGTCCCGGACTACTATGTGCAGATCGACTGGGAGCTGGTGGGCGAGATGGTGGACGCCATCGGCGGCGTCTGGTTTGACGTTCCCCGCCACATGGAGTATTACGATCCCTTCCAGGACTTGAACATCTACCAGGAGAAAGGCTACCGGTTTTTGGACGGCGACGACGCCATGCAGATCGTCCGCTTCCGGCACAGCAACGACGGCACGGCCATCAGCGATATTGAGCGCCTGAATATCCAGCACGACTTTTTGAAGGCGGTGCTGAAGCAGACCCTCCAGATTCAAAATCTGCTCCGGATCGGCCAGCTCATCGACCTGTTCAACAGCCGGGTGAACAGCGACCTGGACGTGGAGAACATGTTCTGGTTCGCCCAGCAGGCGGTCATGGGCGGGCTTCAGGTGGACGACGTGGAGTTCTGCACCATGCCCAACGCGCTGGGCAGCTACGGCGGGAGGGGCTTCGTCTACCCCATCCAGGGCGAGCTGCTCACGCTCATCAACCAGTCGCTGAACCCCTATAAGGAGCAGGTGACCATCCGTCAGCTTGACCTGATGAGTCCCACCGGCGACGGCGGGCTGCGCTCCAGCACCGGGCGGCTGGCGGAGCCGTCCCTGGCATATCCGCCGGTGGTGGCCACCGACGGACCGGATGAGAGCGACCCCGTGGAGAGCGGCGGGCCCAATGAGAGCGATCCCGTGGGCAGCGACCCGCTGGAGAGCGGGCCGGTCGGCGCCGACCCCATCCCCGCCCAGACCGACGACCCGCCCCCGGCGGGCCCGTCCGCAGGGCCTGACGTCCCTGTGGGGCCCGTCAGCGACCCGGACCCGGTTGACACAGGTACGGGCGGCGGAGATACCGACGTGACTGACTGGGGCAATACCCCGGAATAATCCATTTAGAAAAGGAGAGAGCTTCATGCTGAACGAGAAGGAAATGATCGCCATTGCCGTCAAGGCGCTGGACGGCAAGAAGGGCAAGGACATCAAGGTGCTCCACACCGCCGACCAGACCAACCTGGCGGACTACTTCATCATCTGCAACGGCGCCTCCAACACCCAAGTGCGGGCCCTGGCCGACGCGGTGGAGGAGGCCATGTCCAAAGCCGGCGAGGAGCCCCACCATATCGAGGGGCACCGGGGCGGCCTTTGGACGCTGATGGACTACTCCAGCGTGGTAGTCCACGTGTTCACCGAGGAGGGCCGGGAGTTCTACGGCCTGGAGCACCTGTGGTCGGACGCCGACCCGGTGGATACCACCGAGTATCTGACGGCGCAAGCCGAGTGAGGGCGTGACGGCGATGGAGAATAACAACAATAAAAAAGTGATGCTTTCCGGCATCCAGCCCAGCGGCGAGCTGCATATCGGCAACTATCTGGGGCCGCTGCGCCATTGGCCGGAGATGATCGACGAGTTCGACTGCTACTTCTTCCTGGCCGACCTGCACACCATCACCGTGCGGCAGGACCCCGCCCAACTGCGCAAGCGGGTGCTCACCCTCATCGCCCAGTACATCGCCTGCGGGCTGGACCCGGAAAAGTGCGTGCTGTTCATCCAGTCCCATGTCCCCGCCCACAGCCAGCTTGCCTGGGTGCTGGACTGCTATGCCATGTTCGGCGAGCTGTCCCGCATGACCCAGTTTAAGGACAAGTCCGCCAAGAACGCGGACAACATCAACGCGGGGCTGTTCACCTACCCGGTGCTGATGGCGGCGGATATCCTGCTCTACCAGCCGGATTTCGTGCCGGTGGGCGAGGACCAGAAGCAGCATGTGGAGATCTGCCGGGACATCGCCAACCGCTTCAACGGCGTGTACGGCGACGTGTTCAAGGTGCCCGAGCCCTACATTGCCAAGGTGGGCGCGCGCATTATGAGCCTCAGCGCTCCGGAGAGCAAGATGAGCAAGTCCCAGCCCGAGGGCTGCGTGTTCCTCATGGAGAAGCCGGAGGACATCATGCGCAAGTTCAAGCGGGCGGTCACCGACAGCGACACCGAGCGCTGCGTCCGCCGCGCCCCGGAGAAGCCCGGCGTGTCCAACCTGATCCAGATTTACGCCGCCGCCACGGGCAAGAGCTACGAGGAGATTGAGCGGGAGTTCGACGGCATGGGCTACGGCAAGTTCAAGCCCGCCGTGGGCGAGGCCGTGGTGGAGACTCTGCGCCCTATCCGGGAGGAGACCGAGCGGCTGCTGGCCGACAAGGCCTATCTGGAGGGCGTGTACCGGGCCGGGGCGGAGCGGGCGGAATATATCGCCAGCAAGACCCTGCGCAAGGTGTACAAAAAGGTGGGCTTCCTGCCCAGGTAAAGAGAAAACGCGCCGCGCGCGGGGAAACGGCCGGCTGATCCAAGCTCAGCGGGCCGAAAAGGAGCGGAATTCACTTGAACGATTTTAGAACTGTCCTGGCGTCCCAGGATATCTGGTACGTATTGCTGGCGCTGCTGCTGGCGGCGCTGGTGTCCTTCGCCTGTACGCCCCTGGTGAAGGTGCTGTCGGTGAAGATGGGGGCGGTGGACGTGCCCAAGGACAACCGCCGGATGCACGACCACCCCATTCCCCGGATGGGTGGGCTGGCCATTTTCTTCGGTTTCCTGTTTGCCATCCTGCTGTTCGTTCCCCTGGACACTCCCAAGAAGGGAATGCTGCTGGGGGCGGTTATCATCGTCATCCTGGGTATCTTCGACGACATCAACGCCCTGTCCGCCAAGCTGAAATTTGTGGTGCAGATCGCCGCCGCCCTCATCGCCGTGATGGCGGGCAACCGCATCGACGTGCTGTCCAACCCCAACATCTTCAGCCCCAACCCGGTGTGGGAGCTGGGCTGGCTGGCCTACCCCGTTACGGTGATCTGGATTGTGGCCATCACCAACGCCGTCAACCTGATCGACGGGCTGGATGGGCTGGCCTGCGGTGTGTCCACCATCAGCGCGGCCACCATGCTGGTCATCGCGCTGCTGGTCAGCGAGCCGGACGTGGCCGTCATGATGGCGGCGCTGGCGGGGGCGTGCATCGGCTTTCTGCCCTACAACTTCAACCCGGCCAAGATTTTTATGGGGGACACCGGCTCCACGTTCCTGGGCTTTGTGATGGCCACAGTGTCGGTAAATGGGATGTTCAAGCAGTACCCCATCATCTCCTTTGTGGTGCCCTTCCT
The DNA here is from genome assembly GCA_947571605.1 of uncultured bacterium. Taxonomy (GTDB): domain Bacteria; phylum Bacillota; class Clostridia; order Oscillospirales; family Oscillospiraceae; genus Enterenecus. The sequence goes on from CANOYV010000004.1 coordinate 11,749, forward strand.
CATGCTGGGTCTGCCCATCTTCGACGTGTGCTTCGCGGTGGTGCGCCGGGTGTCCCACGGGCAGAACCCCATGGCGCCCGACCGGGGGCATGTCCACCACCGGCTCATCGACATGGGCTTTTCCCAGAAGCAGGCGGTGGGGGTGCTGTACGTCATCTCCGCCATTCTGGGCCTGTCCGCCGTGGTGCTGGCGGCCAGCGGCGCGGTGAAGGCCATGGTGTTCCTGCTGGCCATGGGGGCGGCGGCCATCATCGCATGGAGGGTGTTCCTGGCCGGCCCCGGCCACGACAGGCCGGAGGGGCCGTCCGCCCCGGCCGGGGAGAAGGGGGAGGACGAGCATGGATAAGCTGAAGGTCATGACCATTTTCGGCACCCGGCCCGAGGCCATCAAGATGGCCCCGCTTGTGAAGGAGCTGGAGGACCGCCCGGAGTTCGAGAGCCTGTGCTGCGTCACTGCCCAGCACCGGCAGATGCTGGATACGGTGCTGAGCATCTTCCGGATCAGGCCCCGGTTTGACCTGGACATCATGGAGCGCAGCCAGACGCTGTCTACCATCACCTCCAAGTGCCTGCTCGGGCTGGAAGAGGTGTTCCGGATGGTGCGGCCCGACCTGGTGCTGGTCCACGGGGATACCTCCACCACCTTCGCCGGGGCGCTGGCGGCCTTTTACCAGCAGATTACGGTGGGCCATGTGGAGGCTGGTCTGCGCACCTGGGACAAATACTCCCCCTTCCCGGAGGAGATGAACCGCTCCATGGTGGGGCGGTTGGCCGACCTGCACTTCTGCCCCACGGCGGCCAACCGGCGCAACCTGGAGGCAGAGGGCATCAGGAACGGGCTGTTTGTCACCGGCAACACGGTGATCGACGCCCTCCAGACCACTGTGGTGGACTGGTTCACCTTTGATGAAGAGGTGCTGAACGATCTGGACTATGAGGGCAGGAAGGTGATTCTGGTCACCTGCCACCGCCGGGAGAACTACGGCCAGCCCATGGAGAACATCATGTCCGCCCTGGCCCACATCGCCCGGACCCACCCCGAGACCGAGCTGGTCTACCCGGTGCATTTAAGCCCGGTGGTGCAGGAGTGTGCCCACCGGCATCTGGACGGTATCGAAAACGTCCATCTCATTGCGCCCCTGGACGTGGAGGAGATGCACAACCTGATGGCCCGCAGCTACCTGGTGATGACCGACTCCGGCGGGCTCCAGGAGGAGGCTCCCGCGCTGGGCAAGCCGGTGCTTGTCCTCAGAAAAGAGACCGAGCGGCCAGAGGCCGTGGATGCGGGAACGGTGAAGCTGGCCGGGGTGGACTACGATGAGATTGTCCGCTTGGCGGACGAGCTGTTAGACAACCCCTCCGCCTATCAGGAGATGGCCCACGCCGTCAACCCATATGGGGACGGCAAAGCCTGCCGCCGCATCGCTGACGGCATTTTGTACCACTTCGGCCGGACAGACCGGCCGCCGGAGCCGTTCAACAGTTAAATCCGATTTCTGCGCAGGGGGGAACAGGGCTTGGAGGACAAAAAACGCACGATTATGGCGGTAATCATCATCGCGGTGGTGCTGCTGGCAGTGGTGTACAGCTTCTTTCTCAACCTGTTTGCCCCCACGCCCCGCCTGGAGCTGGCCAACCCCGACGCCTCCCAGAGCCTTGACCCGGTGGCCCGGGACAGCGGACAATCCGACGGCGTTGTGGTGGAGGTCACCCCCCGGACGGTGCAGAGCCTCGTCGCCTCCCTTGACCGCTACGAGAGCTACCGCCGCACGGTGACGGTGGAATACCTGTCCGCGGGCCAGTCCTTGGGGACGGTGGCAGCCCAGGTGTGGGTGGACGGGGGGTGGACCCGCACTTCCGCCGTGCTGAGCTCCGGGGTGGTGGAAAACGCCGTGGTAGGGGATGGAACGCTGTGGCTGTGGTACGACAATGGGCCGCAGGTGTATTCCGGCCCGGCGGCAGAAAAGGCCGCCGACCTGACCCAGCGCCTGCCCACCTATGAGGATGTGCTGGAGCTGGACAAAAGCGGCATCACCGCTGCGGGTTATGAGGAGCGGGACGGCCAGCCCTGCGTCTACGTGGAGGCAAAAACCGCCATGGATTATACCGAGCGTTATTGGGTGTCGGTGAACAGCGGCCTTCTGGTGGCGGCGGAAACGGAGAAGGGCGGGGAAGTGGTGTACGCCATGAGCGCCCGGGACGTGGTAAGCCCTCTGGAGGAGACTGACGGCGTCTTTGCCCTCCCTGACGGCAGGCTGCTGCGCACGCAGGAGGAGTAGGGCCTACCCTTGCGCTTCTCCGTCGTCCAACCCCAGCAGGAGCAGCAGGCCCAGGGTGATGACCAGCTCCAGATTATCCCCGTCCTCCAGGTAGAGGAACAGGATAATGAGCACCAGCAAAATGTCCCCGGTGTCAAAATTCTCCAGGGAGAAGTGCTTGAGCACCCCGCCCAAAAGCTGGCTCAGCCCGCCGGTTACGTCCTTGAGCAGGTCGTTTTTGGAGCGCATGGGCCGGTCCGGCCCGCCGGAATGGGGCGCGTTGGGACGGTGCTGGTTCTGATTCTGATTCGGGTAATTGGGATTGGAACCGTGGCTCTGCTGGCCCTGGTGGTTTTGGGACGGACCCTGGGACTCCGGCTCCAGGAGGACAAAGCCGCCGTTGTCCATATCGTCCAGATAGCGGTTATACATGGCCGTCCTCCTTGCGCTGCCGGAACAGCTCCAGCCCCGAGCGGATCAACCGGGACATCTTGGCGATCTGGATCGCCTTGTCCAGCTTGGCGTACCGCCGTTCCTTTACAAAGGGGCGCAAAGCGTTGAGCAGGGCGGTGCGCTGATCGTCGCCGCCGTCGTTGAACTGGCCGATGAGGCTGGCGGCGGCGGACAGGGTGCCAGGGTCCAGGCTACCCAACGCGCCCAGCATCCCCCCCAGCCCGCCGGAGGCGGCGTGCGCCGCCGGGGGGGCGGGGGATGGAGGGGCAGGCGCGTCCCCGGCTTGGGGCGGCGGGGCTTGGTCCGCCGGGGTCTGATTCGCCTGGCCCTGTTCCTGGGGCTGGGCCTGACCGGAGTCCGCCGGACCCGGCCCGCCCAGATTTAGGGATTGGGCCAGGGACATGATTTGAGCCATGGCCTGGGGGTTGCCCAGGATATTTTCCAGTTTTTCCTCCAGTTCGCCCATGACATTCCCCTCCTGGCGCGGCATTCGGCCTGTGTTTTACTGAAAGTTTTTCTTCATCTTCTGGATGAGCTTTGCCCCCTCCGGGTCCTGCATGAGGTGGCGGATGGCGTCGGTGAGCTGGGCCGTGTCCCCTTTGGCGGCCCGCTGGGCCGCAGACTCCAGGTCCCCGGCGCTCTGGCTGAGCATTGAGAAAATCTTTTGAGTTTCCGGGGCGTCCCGGAGCTTTTCCAGCTTGGACGGGTCTTTCATGAGGCGGCTGGCCTCTTTTCCCTTGAACAGTTCGTCAAAATTCGGCATAGGTGATCCCTCCGTTCATTGTCAGTATATGTTTGCCGGGAGGAATGGTGAACTACATGAAGATTTTAGTGTTTTCAGATTCTCACGGACGGTTGGGCCTGATGTTGGACGCCGTGGAGAAGGAGCGCCCCCAGCGGGTATTTTTCCTGGGGGACTGCTACCGGGATGGCCAGGCCCTGGCGGACGCATACCCGGACATCCCCATGGAGCTGGTGCGCGGAAACTGCGACTGGGACAAGGCCCCGGATGAGTTGATTGTGGAGGCGGGGGGCGTGAAGTTCCTGCTCGCCCACGGCCACCGCTACGGCGTAAAGGGTGGTACCGACCAGTTGGCCTACGCGGCCCGGGAGAAGGGAGTGGACGTGGCCTGTTTCGGCCATACCCACGACGCGCTGAACATGCCCGACCGGGGCGTGTGGCTGTTCAACCCGGGTTCCGCCGGGGGAATCCATGCCCGGGCGGGCTATGGGGTGATCCTGGTATCCTCCGGGAAGTTCCGCACGGCGTTAAAATGAAAAAATCCCGGCGCGAATGATTTCGCGCCGGGATTTTTTGTTACGCGTGGCTATGCCGGGTGTGGGTTTCCTCGGTGCGGAACAGCATGGTCACGCACCACAGGGCTGCCAGGCCCACGATGGTGTAGATGATCCGGGCCAGCCAGGTGCCGGAGCCGCCGGAGATGAAGGCCACCAGGTCGAAGTTAAACAGCCCGATGCACCCCCAGTTCAGCCCGCCGATGATAGCCACTACTAAGGCAATCTTATCCAGGAACACGGTACGAACCTCCTTCTTTGACCGGGGGGAGCGTTTTCGCGTTCCGCCCGTTTTTGTGGTCACAGAGGTAGTTTGCGCCCGCTTCGGTCCGCTATGCTGGAAATTTTTTAACAAATTTGCCGCTTCTTACTTCGCCGTCACGGTCTGGCTGGTGGGGGTCACGCACACGTAGCTTTTGCCCCGGCCCAGGGCCAGAGGCTCGCCGTTCTCGGTGAAGTAGCGGAGCTGGCTGTCTGCGCCGCCCTTTTCCCACTTGATGGGGATCATCTTACCGCCGCAGGCAAACCAGCCCTTGCCGGAGCTCAGATCCACCCGGATCCGGCCTGCGTCGTCCAGCACTACGATGCTGGTCTGGAGCACCAGCACATTGGTGACCGACACCTGCGCACTGTCGTTGCCGTCTATGTAGGGCGCACCGTACTCTTCCACCAGATAGGCGCTGCGGTCGGCATCGTAGCGGAACACGCCGGTTTTATAGGTGGAGAAGGGGACGGTGACGGTGGCGGCGCTGATCCCGCCCGCCGGGGCGCCGTCGTCGGCAAAGGTCATCGCATAGGCGTAGCCGCCGCTGTGTTCCTCCAGCCCACGGGAGGCCAGCATACCGGTGATGGCCTCGCCGGAGGTGAGCAAGGAGTGCTCGTAATCGTAGTAGTGGCCTTCGACGCGCTCACGGTCCCGCCAGAACATCCCGGCGTCCTTGCCGGAGTAGTAGCCGTTGACCCCGTCTACGGTGAACAGGCCCAGCCGGTCCCTGGTGTTATAGAACTCCGGGCTGCCCCCGGCGTGGATGAACACCGCCTCGTGGCCCTGGGCAAGCTCCCAAAAGTATTGCCGGGCGGAGCGCACCGAGCCCACCGGGCCGAGCTGGGACGGGTCCTGGTACACCGCCAGCATCCGGGTGATACCGCCCTCGGCCAGCACCTCGTAGATGATATCCGCCTGGCCGTTGCCCTGCTGGGGCAGGGCGCTTTTCAAATTGTTAAGCATGACGGCCACCGGCCGCTTGCCGGAGAGGTCCTGGTCACAGGGCAGGCCGGTGAGGGGGTGGTAGAAGGGGATGGGCGTGGGGGTGGGGAGGGGGTCCTGGCTCTCCGGGACGGCAGAGGCCGTCTGGACGGGGTCCGGGGACGGGTCCGGGCTCTCGGCGTGACAGCCTGCCAAAGGCAGGAGCAGCAGGACGCAGAACAGACAGATGATTCGCTTCATGGATGGTCCCTCCTCAGAGTATGCCCGCGGACGGCGGGTATAAGTCAAGCATATTATATCAGCGCGGACGAAATTTGTAAATGGACATTTGGCGCAAGCCGGACAAGGCACTTGCCAACCGGCCCGTGCTTTGCTATAATATCAAATTACAAACTATGATAAAGGAGTTGTGAAGCTGCATCATGGACGCTTCTGTGCCCATATTTCAGCAGACCCTGGCCTCCCTGGGGCTGGACGTGGCTCCGGCGGGGGAGTGCGGGTTTGAGGAGTTGACGGCGGCCTTCCGCGTCCGGCTGGAGGCGGGAAAGGGACCTGTCCACATCAAGGGCATAACCGCCATGGCGGAGTGCCGCGCCGCCATGCTGGCGGTGAGCAGGCTGGGGTGCGGCGCGCCCTGGGTGAGCTGGGTGTGTGACGAAGAGGGGGAGTCCCCCACCCGGGTACACATGCTGGCGGCCCTGTTCGTGTGCGAAGGGATGGGTGCCGCAGGGTTCGGCATCGACTGCCCCGAGGAGGTTGTGGACCGGCGCCTGGCCGAGCTGGCCGCCTATGCTCAGATTCCCCTGTTCCGGGTGAGGGAGGGCAGGTCGGAGCCCTACCCCTACAGGCCCGTCCCCCGGGACCCGGACGCCATTCCCTGCGCCACCGGCGCCGATCCCTGCTTCATCAGCCGCACCATTGACGTGGGGGAGGAGCTGGAGTGCGGCCCGGACCTGTTGGAGGATATTATCGCCGCCGAGGACGACCCGGTGGGGGCGGTCAAGATCGCCATCCAGAGCCAGGACGACGTGGATGTGTTTGCCCAGCACCAGTACGCTGTCCGGGAGGCGCTGTGCCTGTGTTCCGACGTGCCCGAGCTGCTGGAGGAGGCCCTGCGGGTGTACCAGGGCCGGGCGTTCTACGACGGTACTGGGGACATTGCCCGGGAGGAACTGGACCGGCTTACCCGGACCTATGGCCTTATCGTACTATAAAATTATATATAGAAAGAGGAGAAACAATATGGAAACCATCAATTATACCCCCCGGGGCGTGTGCTCCCAGAAGATGGAGATCGACGTGGAGGACGGCGTGATCCAGGCCGTCCGGGTGATGGGGGGCTGCAATGGCAACCTGAAGGGCATCGCCTCCCTGATGAAGGGGATGGGCGTGGAGGACGCCATCGCCCGGATGGAGGGCATCCGCTGCGGCATGAAGCCCACCTCCTGCCCGGATCAACTGGCCCAGGCGCTGAAGTCCGCCCGTTAAAGTCCCGAATATGCGTGAAGGAAGGTCCCCGCCGCCGGCGGGGACCTTCTTATGTTATTGGAAAGCCCTGCCTCTTCTGGAAACCATTGTGCCTTGCCAAATGGTTACAAATCGGTTACAATGTGATTACAGCTTGAAACCAAGGAGTGACAGGACATGAAAATCAAACATACCCTTTTGGGCCTGGCGCTGACAGCGGCACTGGTCCTGCCCGCCTCCGCAGCGGAAACGTTAAATGTCAACGGTCGGAACCTATGGGAGCAGGCCCGAGCCCGCATGGTGGGGAACACCACCTATGTCTCCCTGCGCGCGGTGACCGGACTGCTGGCCCCCGAGGCTCAGGTGGCCTGGGAGAACGGCGAGGCGCGCGTGCGCGGGTTGGGGCTCACCCTGACCGCCCGCCCTGGCGAGCAGTGGCTGACGGTGAACGGTCGGGCGCTGTACTTACCCGACGGTGTGAGGCTGGAGAACGGCGTCACCACCGTGCCCATCCGGGCGCTGGCCACCGCGCTGGGCGGTGAAGTGGACTGGGACCGGGAGGCCGGAGTCACCCTGACCCCAGGCAGCGGCGTGCCCGGCTCAGCCCCCTATACCGAGAAGGAGCTGTACTGGATGAGCCGCATCATCTCCGCCGAGAGCCGGGGCGAGCCCCTGCTGGGCAAGCTGGCGGTGGGCACGGTGGTGCTCAACCGGGTGGCCAGCGAGGAATTTCCCGATACCATCTATGATGTGATCTTTGACCGCAAGTGGGGCATCCAGTTCGAGCCAGTGGCCAACGGCACCATCTACAACGAACCCACGGAGGAGAGCGTGCTGGCGGCCAAACTGGTGCTGGAGGGGGCACGGGCCGCAGGGGACAGCTTGTATTTTATTGCCCCGCATCTGACCGATAACCACTGGACCATGGAGAATCAAACCTATGTGACCACCATTGGATGCCATTGGTTTTACGAGTGAGCTTCCATAAATCCCCAGTCGGCTTCCGTCTAAAATCATCAAAAGTGTGTGAAATGCATAATAACCGAACCTTTAATTACAAGAGGTTCGGTTATTTTACCGAATTTTAAAGGTTGCAAAACGGTTTTAAATAAGTTACAATATGGTTACAATTTGAGAACAAATTGTAATAAGGAGAGATTTCATGAAAACACGAGCTACCAGTTTCCTGCTGGCCGCCCTCGCTGTCGTGAGCCTTGTCCTGCCTGCGCTGGCTGCGGAGTCCGACGCCCCAAGCGCAGAGAATGTTGAGGAGGTAGAAAACGCCATCTGCTTGGATGGCGAGCCTGTTGATTCCGTTGAATATGAGATCCGCGGCGGCGTGTGTTACGTCACGGTGAGTTCCTTTGTGTCTATGCTGGATCCGGAGGCCATGGTGGAGGAGGAGGACGGAGTTGTTTTCGTCAACGCCACCACCGTCACTGAGATCATCCCCGTGAGTATGGAATCCGGGGAGGCCGAGACTGACGAGAACGCCGAGTTGGAGGAAGACGCTGAGTCCGACGAGTTCCCCGAGACCGGTGAAGCCGCTGAACCCGTTGAGGATGGCGAGGAGGCTGAGGAGGCCGAGACCGCCAATGTGGTCACCGCTGACCTGAATCTGGAGGCCACCGTAGGCGAGGGCTATTTCTGGGCCAATGGCCGCTACCTGTATGTGGACGACGGCCTGATTGACCTGAACGGCTCCGTGGCCGTCCCGGTGCGGCAGTTGGCCCGGGTGTTCAACCTGACGGTGGACTATGACGGCCTCACCGGTCAGGTGCTGCTGGACCACCAGGAGGGCGCCGACCCCTACCTGACCTGCGGTGAAGACGCTTATGACAGCGATACTCTGTACTGGCTGTCCCGCATCATCTACTGCGAGAGCGGTAACCAGCCCCTGCTGGGCAAAATCGCCGTGGGCAACGTGGTGATGAACCGGGTGAACGATTCCCGGTTCCCCGACACCATCTATGATGTGCTGTTCCAGAAGAATCAATTCACCCCGGCGGCTACTGGTTCTATTTACCGCGACCCCAACGGAGAGTCCATTGTGGCGGCTAAGCTGGTGATGGACGGCGCTTGGGTTACCGATGCGTTGTTCTTCAACGCAGTGGGGGCCAGAAGCTACGCTTCCCGGAACCGCACCTATGTCGCCACCATCGGCGACCACGCGTTCTACAAGTAACGGACAAGGCAAGCACGACAAGGCAATTGCGAGGACGAAAAGCGCCGCAGCGCCCGGAAGGGCGGCTGCGGCTTTTTTTTCGGAGGGCGGCCATCCCCCGGAGTTGGAGAATAAAAATGACAAAAATGGGGTTCTTTGGTATAAAATTGCTTTGAAATCCCTGCATGTGACATTTTTTTGTGAAAAATTTTAAAGAAAGACGTTGATTTCCCGTTAAAAAAAGGGTATAATATTTATGGAAAGATATACATATTTTGGAGGTGAGAGGATTGTTTCAGGTTGGAGACAAGGTAGTGCACCCCATGCACGGAGCGGGCATTATCGACTCTATTGTCCAGCGCAAGGTGGCCGGGCAGGTCCAGGAATATTATCAGTTGAAGCTGTCCGTGGGCAACATGGTCGTCATGGTCCCCACGGATAATACCAGGGAGATCGGAATGCGTCCTGTGGTGTCGGTGGACAAGGCGGAGGAGTTGATGTCCGAGATGGAGGGCATCGAGGTGGACATGACCCAGAACTGGAACCGGCGCTATCGGGAGAATATGGTGCGGCTGAAGAGCGGCGACCTGCTGGAAGTGGCCCGGGTGGTGAAGGGCCTGCGCCAGCGGGAGGGCCAGCGCGGCCTGTCCAACGGCGAACGGAAGATGCTCCATACCGCCAAGCAGATACTCATCTCCGAGCTGGTGCTGGCCCAGAGCCTGCCCTATGAGACGGTGGAGAGCAGCGTGGACATGGTGCTCAGCCACTGATCGAGGAAGATTATGATGTTTCAGCGAGAGGGGCCGCAAGGCTCCTTTTTGCGCAAAGGGGGGGAATTTTGTGGGTTTATTCCGCAGACGAAAGAAAGAGGCCGGTCCCGGATGCTCCGTGGTGGTGGTGGCCGCGGGGGCGTCCACCCGGATGGGTTTTGACAAGGTGCTGGCGGAGGTAGGCGACGTGCCCGTTATCGTGCGCTGCCTCCAGAGCTTCCAGCAGGCCCCCGGCGTAAACGAGATCGTGGTGGTTACCCGCACGGAGCTGGTGCCCGACGTGGCCCGCCTGTGCCAGGACTACGGCCTGACCAAGGTAGTGAAGGTCATCCGGGGCGGGGAGAACCGCACCCAGTCCGCCCGGCTGGGCACCCTGGAGTGCGACCCCACGGCCCGGCTCATCGCCATCCACGACGGAGCCCGGCCCTTCGTCACCGCCCGGGTGATTGAAGAGGCCGTCGCCCAGGCGGCGGTGAGCGGGGCCGCCGCCCCCGCCGTGCCGGTGAAGGACACCATCAAATTGGCCCATAACTGCGTTGTGGAGCAGACTCTGGACCGGAGCGTACTGTACGCCATGCAGACCCCCCAGGTGTTCGACGGGGATCTGATCCGGGCGGCGCTGCAAAAGGCGCTGGACGACGGAATGGAACTCACCGACGACTGCGCCGCCGTGGAGCGGCTGGGCATGAAGGTGACGCTCACCGCCGGGGACGAGCGGAATATCAAGCTGACCACCCCTACCGACCTGCTCATCGGCGAGGTGTTGTTGGAGGAGGAGGCGCCGCTGCTGTGAGGATTGGACACGGTTACGACGTACACCGCCTGGTGGAGGGGCGTAAGCTGATTCTGGGCGGCGTGGAGATCCCCTTTGAGAAGGGGCTGCTGGGCCACTCCGACGCGGATGTGCTGGCCCACGCCATTATGGACGCCCTGTTGGGAGCGGCGGCGCTGGGGGACATCGGCAAGCTGTTCCCGGATAACGATCCCGCCTACGAGGGGGCGGACAGCCTGATTTTGCTCCAGCGGGTGACGGAGGTGCTGGCAGAAAACAGGTATAAAATCGGCAACGTGGACGCTACCGTGCTGGCCCAGCGGCCCAAGCTGGCCCCCCACATCCCGCTGATGCGGGAGAAGCTTGCCCAGGCCATGGGAACGGACATGGGCCGGGTCAGCGTCAAGGCCACCACCGAGGAGGGCCTGGGCTTCACCGGCACAGGGGAGGGCATCGCCGCCCACGCGGTGGCGCTGATCGAAGAAAAATAAGAGCCGCTGCGCCGGGGGGCACACCGCGTCCCTTTCTCTCGGCCCAAGCCAGTCCCCCTTTATTTGCAATATGTAATTTGACACCGGGTGCGCCCAACCGCCGTAGCTGGCTTGGGCACTCGTTCGAGGGACGCGGTGTGCCCCCTCCCAGGCAGATGTTTTTTGCACCAGCGCTCCCCACAGGGCATATGATACCTGTGAGGAGCGTTTTCGCGCCCCTCGTGAAAAACAGGGGAAAGGAATGGTGGGCCCATGGTCTATTATCTCATCATCTGCCGCTCGCTCACCTACGCCCAGCGCACCGCTCAGGTGCTGGAGCGGGTGGGCATCTCCGGCTCCGTCCAGCGCGCGCCCCGGCTCATCTCCAAGGAGGGCTGCGGCTACTGCGTGCGGATTGCGGAGCGGCGGCTCACCGACGCGCTGACAGTGCTGCGCCGGGAGGGCATGTCCCCCAAGCAGGTGTTCCTTCAGACGGCGGAGGGGGAGTACAGCGAGGTGAAATCATGATCTACTTCGACAGCGCCGCCACCACGCTGGAAAAGCCCCCCCAGGTGCCCCGGGCCACCGCCTGGGCCATGACCCGCTTGGCCAGCCCGGGCCGGGGGGGCCACGCCCCGGGCATGGGGGCGGCGGACCTGATGTACCGCATGCGGGAGCAGGCGGCGAGGCTGTTCGGCGTCAGTGACCCGGAGAGGGTGGTGCTGACTTACAACGCTACCCACGGTTTGAACATCGCCATCCGGTCCCTGGTGGGGCCGGGGGGGACGGCGGTGATCTCCGGCTACGAGCACAACGCCGTTACCCGGCCCCTCAACGCCATCCCCGGCGTGAAGGTGAAGGTGGCGGCGGGGCCACTGTTTGACGCCGACGGGGTGTACGCCTCCTTTGAGCGGGAGCTCACCCACGGGGTGGACGCGGTGGTGTGCAACCATGTGTCCAACGTGTTCGGTTTCATCCAGCCGGTGGACCGCATCGCCCGGCTGTGCAGGGAGCGGGGCGTGCCCCTCATTGTGGACGCGTCCCAGTCCGCCGGGGTATTGAACGTGGACCTGGAGGGCTGGGGGGCGGCGTTTGTGGCCATGCCGGGGCACAAGGGGCTGTATGGCCCCCAGGGCACGGGCTTGCTGCTGTGCGGCGGGGACGCCCAGCCCCTGCTCTACGGCGGCACGGGCAGCCTGTCGGCGCGGCAGGATATGCCCGACTTCCTGCCTGACCGGCTGGAAGCGGGCACCCACAACGTTTGCGGCGCGGCGGGGCTGCTGGCGGGGATGAAGTACGTCAGCCGGACTGGCGTCGCCCGCATCCACGCCCACGAGTGCGCTCTGGCCGAACGCATGATGGACCGGCTGGGGCGGGTCCCCGGCGTGACGGTGTTCCGGGGGGACAGCCAGAGCGGCCTGTGCTCCATTGTCATCGGCGGTATGGACTGCGAAGAGGTGGGGGAGGAGCTGGCCCGCCGGGGCATCGCGGTGCGGGCCGGCCTGCACTGTGCCCCGCTGGCCCACATGACGGCGGGCACCCAGGACACCGGCACTGTGCGCCTCAGCTTCTCCGCCTTCAACCGCCCGGAGCAGGTGGACCGGGTGGCGGCGGTGATCCGGAATCTGGCCGGGACGGCGAAAAAATGAGACGGAGGGCGCGGCTTGTGCCGCGCCCTTTTTGTGACCTGTGAATGAATTTTCTCTAAATTCTCCCTGATTCACTTGCCAACCCCAGCCAGATGGGATATAATGTTCAAAATGCCGCAATGCGGCAATCTGTTGTCATGCGCATATTTCGGTAAAGGAAGGAGTGGGCGCAAATGGATGCGATTTTACAGACGCTGCAGATGGCGCCGGAATACCTCGGGCTCATCGAATTTACCGATATTCTGGATATGGCCATCATCGCCTTTGTGATTTACCACCTGTTCCGCTTTGTCCGCCGCAGCCGGTCCGGCCAGGTGGTGAAGGCCATCGTCCTTATCATGCTGGCCATGGCCTTGGCCAACCTGATCCCTTTGCGGGTGATCCGAACCGTGCTGAACAGCGCTGTGGAGCTGGGAGTCATCGCCCTGGTGGTCATTTTCCAGCCGGAGGTACGCCGCTTTCTGGAGCAGATGGGCAGCGGGAAGCTCAAGGAACTGTTCGTAGCGGAGAACTACAGCACCGACCTGGACACCGCCATCACCGAGACGGTGGAGGCGTATGCGTCCCTGTCCCGGGATAAGGTGGGGGCGCTGATGGTGTTTGAGCGGCGCACCCTGCTGGACGATGTGCTCAAGACGGGCACCACTCTGGACTGCCAGGTGTCCGCCGAGCTGCTGAAAAACCTGTTTTGGAACAAGGCGCCCCTCCACGACGGGGCGGTGATTGTACGCAACGGGCGCATTGTGGGGGCCGGTTGTATGCTCCCCCTGTCGGGCAATGTGAACCTGAGCCGGGACCTGGGCATGCGCCACCGGGCGGGCATCGGCGTCAGCGAGAACTCCGACGCGGTGGTGGCCATTGTGTCCGAGGAGACGGGGTCCATCTCAGTGGCCATCAACGGTATGCTCAAGCGCCACCTGTCGCCGGAGACTTTGGAGCGGGCGTTGCGCCTGGAGCTGATGCCCGCCGCGGAGGGGGATGGCAAGCCCACCGCCGCCGCACGCCTCACCAGTGTATTCAAGGGCATCAAGGGAGATAATTCCAATGGGAAAGAAGATTCTTGACAGCAAAATACTGTACGTAGTGCTCTCCGTCCTCATCTCCCTGTCGCTGTGGCTCTGGGTGACCTCCAAGGACGAGAACCGGGAGCGCCGGGGGTTCAGCAACCTGCCCATCACCTTCGAGGGGGTGGACATTCTGGAGGACCGGAACCTGATGATCGTCAACCAGAACGTCACCGCCAGCATCAGTATCCGGGCCAACCCCAGAATCCTGGCCACGCTGAAGGACACCCCGCCCAAGCTGGTGGCCAGCGTGTCCAATATCAACCTGGAGGGCACCCACTCCGTGAACTATACCGTGACGCTGCCCGGCGGCGTCAGCTCCAGCGATGTGGAGATCGACTACGGTCTGGGCGGCAGTGCGGTGAGTGTAGAGGTGGCCCGGTTCCTCCGCCGGGAGGGCATTGAAATCCGGGGCGAGTTCCAGGGCTCGGCGGCGGAAGGCTACCTGGCCGGGGACAACGACGATTTCCGGTTCAGCCCCGGCACATTGACCATCAGCGGTCGGGCGGACCTGGTGAACCAGGTGGCCTACGCCAAGGTGATCGTCACCGGGGACAACCAGACGGAGGCGGTGAGCGGCGAGTTCCCCTTCCAGCTCATCGGCGCCAGCGGCGACCCGCTGGAGCTGGACGTAACCTGTGACGTGGACATGATTTACGCGACCCTGCCCATCCGCGCCACGGCGGAGATTCCGCTGGAGGTGAAGCTCATCGACGGCGGCGGGCTGAGCGGGGAGAAGGATGTGCGCCTGGAGTTGAGCGCCGAGTCCATCGTGGTGGCGGGCAGCCGCGAGGCGGTGGACGGCCTGATGAGCGAGGGGGAAATCATCCTGACCACCATCGACCTGGCCACGCTGGACGACGACATGGTGGAGAACGGCGGCGAGCTGACCATCCCCATCCCCTTGGACGACCAGTTGGAGAACCTGAGCGGCATCGCGGAAGTGAAGGTGTCCGTCAAGGTGTCCAAGCGGAACGTGGAGACCCGGGAGTTCAACGCCACCCGCATCAGCTATATCAACGCCCCCGAGGGCTGGGAGCCCGGCATCGTCACCCGGGAGCTGCGGGTGAAGGTTCGGGGCAGCAAGGCCCTGCTGGACGAGCTCAGCGAGGAGAACATCCGGGTGGTGGCCGACCTGAAGGACGTCAAGGAATCCCCCGGGCAGTACACCGTTTCCGCCAACGTCTATCTGGACAGGGTGGAGTCGGTGACCGACGTTGGGGTGGTCAACCCCAACGCCTACACCATCGTGGTGTCCATTACCAGGGAAGGGTAAGATGTTCGGATATGTTCGCCCTGCTCTGGACCGGCTGAACCAAGAGCAGAAAGACGCGTACCAGAGCGCCTACTGCGGGCTGTGCCACGCGCTGGGAAAGCGCCACGGCCCGCTGGCCCGGCTGACGCTGCAATATGATTTCACCTTCCTGGCCATCCTGCTGATGGCGGGGGCGGGAGAGAGGGAACGAGTGTGCAAACGCTGCCCCGTCCACCCGTTCCGGAGGCCCCGATCCTGCGCGGCGGGGAGCCGGATGGACGCCGCCGCCGACCAGAGCGTGATCCTCACCTGGCACAAGCTGTCCGACGATGTGGACGACCACGGTTTTTTCACTGGCCTGCCCTACCGGTTCCTGCGGGCCCTGTTTGGGCGGGCCTACCGCCTGGCGTCTGCCGCCCAGCCTGAGTTTGACGCGCGGGTGCGTTCTGGGCTGGCCTGCCTGCGGGAGCTGGAGGAGGAGCGTTCCCCCAAGTTGGACCAGGCGGCGGATGCCTTCGCGGGCATACTGGCCTGTTCGGCCAAGGCCGTGCCCGGGGAGCGGACCCGGCGGGTGCTGGAGCAGTTGCTTTACCATTTGGGCCGCTGGGTGTACCTGATGGATGCCTGGGACGATCTGGACGATGACCGGAAACAGGACCGCTACAACCCCCTGGAGGCCCGTTTTCAGGGACAGGCCCGGGAGAACCGGGCGTATTTGGAGACCACCGTGGCGCACTCTCTGCGGCTGATGGGTTCGGCGGCGGAGCTGCTGGAGCTGGGGGAATGGACCCCCATCGTGGAGAACATACTCTACATTGGGCTGCCTGCCGTGCAGAGCGCGGTGTTGGACGGCCGGTGGAACGAAATGAGAGATATAAGGAGAAAACCGCATGAGAGACCCCTACGAGGTGCTGGGCGTCAGCCCTGACGCCGGTGACGACGAGATCAAGAAGGCATACCGGGACCTGGCCCGGAAATACCATCCGGACAATTACGTAAATAATCCTCTGGCGGACCTGGCCGAGGAGAAGATGAAGGAGATCAACGAGGCCTACGACGCCATCACCAAGGGTCGGGCGGGGGGCGGTTATGGCTCCTACGGAGGCGCGACCCAGAGCGGGTACGGCTATGGCTCGGGCTACCAGCAGCAGCGGCAGAGCGCCGGAGGCGGGATATACGGCCAGGCGCGGCAGGCCGTCAGCCGGGGGGACCTGGACACGGCGGAGCAGTTACTCCAGGGGGCGTCCCGGAACGGGGAGTGGTATTTCCTCATGGGTTCCATCGCCTACCGCCGGGGGTGGCTGGACGAGGCGCGGCAGAACTACCAGATTGCCGTCCAGATGGACCCCGGAAACACGGAGTACCGCCAGGCGTTCAGCATGATGCAACGGGGCGGTTACGGCTACCAGCCGGACATGGCGGGGGCCCAGTGCGACGGGATGGACTGCTGTACGGCCATGATGTGTATGAATTGCCTGTGCGGAGGCTGCCGCTGATATGAGAAGGAAAAGCAAGGCCGTTCAGGTGGCTTATCCGGCGATTTTGGGCGCGCTGGCGGTGATGCTGGTGCACCTGGCCTGCCTGGCCCCCACGGGACAGTGGGGGATTGTGGCGGCGGCGGGGCTGCTGCCGGCGGCGGCGGTGGCCTCGGTGGGGGTGAAGGCGGGGATTTTATGCTGGGCGGGGGCGTCTGTTCTGATGCTGCTGCTGGCCCCGGATAAATTCTGCGCGCTGCTGTTCGCCGCCCTGTTCGGGCTGTACCCCGTGGTGAAGTCGCTGGCGGAGCGGCCCCGGAAAAAGCCGCTGGAGTACCTGGCGAAGCTGGCGTTTTTCAACGCCGCTTTCACAGCGCTTTATCTGACCATGGCGGCGGCGATGCTGGGTTCCCTGCCCGAGGTGCTGGGCGGCTCGGTGTGGCTGCTGTATCTGGCGGGCAATGTCGCATTTCTTTTGTACGATTACGGATTCAGCCGGCTGATCGCGGTGTATATCGCCCGTGTCCAGCGTGCAATCCATTGAAAAGCAGGTGTGTGAAATGGTGAAAAGCATGACCGGCTACGGCCGGGGAGAGCGGTCCTTTGACGACGGCGTCCAGCTTACCGTGGAGCTGCGCTCGGTGAACAACCGCTATCTGGACTGTACAGTGAAGATGCCTCGGGCCTATATCTTCGCGGAGGACGCCATGAAGGCCGGCATACAGGGCGCTGTGGGCCGGGGCAAGGTGGATGTGTTCGTCACCATCACCCGGTCCGGCGGGGACGACGTGGTGGTCACGGTGAACGAGGAGCTGGCCAGGAGCTACATTGACGCGCTGTATCAGCTCTATGACCTGGGCGGCGGGAAAATCCGGCGGGAGTACGACCCCACGGCCCTGGCCCGGTTCCCCGATGTGCTGACGGTGGAGAAGCGGGAAGAGGACCTGGACGAGATGAAGGGGCGGCTGCTGACGGTGTTGGCCCTGGCCCTGGCCGACTTCAATTCCATGCGGGAGCGGGAGGGTGAGCGGCTGACGGCCGACATCCTGGGCCGGGCGGACGCCATCGAGCGACTGCTGGGCGAGGTGGAGGAGCGCTCTCCCCAGACCGTGGTGGATTACCGTGCCCGCCTGGAGTCTAAAATGCGGGAAGTGCTCCAGAACACCCAGATCGACGAGGGGCGGCTGCTCACCGAGGCGGCCATTTTCGCCGACAAGGTGGCGGTGGACGAGGAGACGGTGCGCCTGCACAGCCACCTGGGGCAACTGCGGGAGCTGCTGGCCACAGGCGGGGCCGTGGGCCGCAAGCTGGACTTCCTCATCCAGGAGTTCAACCGGGAGGCCAACACCATCGGCTCCAAGTGCAACGACATCGAGATCACCCGCCGCGTGGTGGACATGAAGGCGGAGATCGAGAAGATTCGCGAGCAGGTCCAGAACCTGGAGTGACGGTATGAAGCTAATCAACATCGGATTTGGGAGCATGGTCTCCGCCCAGCGGGTGATGGCCATCGTCAGCCCGGACTCCGCGCCGGTGAAACGGCTGGGCCAGGAGGCCCGGGAGCGGGGGGTGCTCATCGACGCCAGTTTCGGCCGCAAGACGAAGTCGGTGCTGGTGATGGACAGCGGCCACGTGATCTGGTCGTCCCTGCCCACGGAGCAGGTGGCCGCCCGGTTCGGCGAGGAGCCGGACCCCAGGGAAACAGAGGAGGAGACGCCATGAATGCCATGAAGAAAGACCGGGGCGAGCTGATCGTGCTGTCCGGGCCCTCCGGGGTGGGAAAGAGCACGGTGATCTCGGAGCTGCTGAGCAGCCGGAGGGACATCCATTTCTCCGTATCCTTCACCACCCGCCAGCCCCGCACCGGGGAGGAGGACGGGGTGAATTACAACTTCGTTTCCCGGGAGGAGTTTCAGCGGATGATCGCCAACCAGGAGCTGCTGGAGTATGCCGAGTACGTGGGCAACTACTACGGCACCTCGCTGAAGGTTATCCGGGAACAGTTGGACCGGGGGGTGGATGTGCTGCTGGACATCGAGGTCCAGGGCGCGGCCAAGGTGAGGGAGCGCTGTCCCGAGGCGGTGCTCATCTTCCTGATCCCCCCCTCCATTGAGGAGCTGTCCCGCCGCCTCCACCGGCGCAATACCGACCAGGAGGAGGTCATCCAGCGCCGCCTGGAGAAGGCCCGGCAGGAGTGCCGGGAGTGCGTGAATTACGACTACCTGGTGGTGAACGACACGGTGGTATCCGCCGCCGGGGCCATCGGGGCCATCCTGCAATCGGAGCAGTGCCGCACCGGGAAGCGGCTCCATCTGGTCCAGAGCATCATCGGCCAGGATTGAGCGTCAATCAGAAAGGAAGGTATCATTTTATGCTGCTTTATCCCCCCATCAAGGATCTGCTGGGCCAGGTGCCCAGCCGCTATATGCTGGTCAACCTGGTGGCTAGCCGGGCCAGGAAGCTGTCCAGCGAGGCGGAGGCCTCCGGTGAACCGCTGGAGGAGAAGGCCGTGTCTCTGGCCATCCGGGAGGTGGCCAACGGCACCCTGACCGTGGAGGCGGCAGAGCAAGAGCTGGCCTCCGCTCAGGAGAAGAACTCCGCCGGCATTGAGGGCGAAGCGGAGGAGTAAAGACCCAAAAAAGGGCAAGCGGGCGGACTGCTTGCCCTTTGGACATTCGATAGAAAGAGGTGGAGCGGGTGGCGCTGACCGCGAAGCTCGCCGTGTCGGCGGCCACCTATGCCATCGACCGGCCCTACGACTACCTGGTCCCCCCCGCCCTGGCGGGGACGCTGCGGCCTGGAATGCGGGCGGCGGCGCCCTTTGGCCGGGGGAACAAGCCATGCGACGGCATTGTGCTGGCCCTGGGAGAACGGGACGACACGAAAGGCCTGAAATACGTGCTGGCCCTGCTGGACGAGGAGCCGCTGCTGGACGAGAGCGCTGTTCAGTTGGCGCTGTGGATGCGGGAGCAGTATTTCTGCACCGTGTACGACGCCATGCGCGCCATGCTTCCGGCGGGGCTATGGTTTTCCCTGAAGGATTGCTGGCGCATCGCCCCCGGCGTGGACCGGGCGGCGGCCTATGAGGCGGCGGGGGAGTCCAAGCTGGCCCAAAAGCTGGTGGAGCTGCTGCTTGGCAACGAGGGCTGGGCGGAACTGGGGAAGATACGCACCGCCTTCGGGACGTCTGACCCGGGGCCCGCCTTGCGGGACCTGTCGCAAAAGGGCGTCATCGTCCGGGAGGCCAGCGCCCAGCGCGGCGTAAACGACAGGCAGGAGCTCATGGCCGCGCTGGCCATGGACCCCGACGACGCCATGGCGGCGCTGACGCCCAAGCGCCGCCGGGCTCCGTTGCAATACGCCGCCGGGGAGGCCCTGTGCGCGGTGGGGGAGACCTCCGCCAAGGAACTGTGCTACTTCACCGGCGCGTCCATGGCCACCCTGCGCGCGCTGGAAAAGATGGGGGTGTTGGCCCTTACCAAACGGGAGGTATACCGCCGCCCCCAGATACCCGAGTGCGGTCGGGCCGCGCCGGTGGAGCTGAACGGGGAGCAGCAGGCGGCCTATGAGGGCTTGCTTGCGCTGACAGGGCAGGGAAGCGCCACCGCGCTGTTGTACGGCGTCACCGGCAGCGGCAAGACCCAGGTCTATTTGAAGCTGATCCACGCTTTGCTGGAACGGGGAAAGACGGCGCTGGTCATGGTGCCGGAGATCGCCCTGACCCCCCAGCTCATGCGGATTTTTTCCTCCCACTTTGGCCGGGAGGTTGCGATTCTCCACTCGTCGCTGTCCGCCGGGGAGCGCTGCGACGAGTGGAAGCGGGCCCGCCGGGGAGAGGCCCGGGTGGTGGTGGGCACCCGCTCCGCCGTGTTCGCCCCTTTGCCTGACCTGGGTGTCATCATCCTGGACGAGGAGCAGGAGCCGTCCTACAAGTCCGAGCAGAACCCCCGGTATCACGCCCGGGAGGTGGCCCGTTACCGCTGCTACAGGGCGGGGGCGCTGCTGGTGCTGGGGTCGGCCACTCCGTCGGTGGAGAGCATGTACCGGGCCCAAAACGGGGAATATCACCTGTTCGAGCTGAAAAACCGGTACAATGAACAGGCCCTTCCCCAGGTGGTTATTATGGACATGAAAGAGGAGCTGCGCCGGGGAAACGGCGGCACCATCAGCGTCCCGCTGGCTAAAAAGCTGGAGTCGGTGATCGACCGGGGGGAACAGGCCATCCTGTTCCTCAACCGCCGGGGGGCGAACCGCATGGTTACCTGCGGCGAGTGCGGGGAGATTCCCACCTGCCCCCGGTGCTCCGTCCACCTGACCTACCACTCCGCCAACCGGCGCCTGATGTGCCACTACTGCGGCCACTCCGAGCCGCTGCCGGAGCGGTGCCCCGCCTGCGGCGGGCTGCTGAACTTCGTGGGGGCGGGGACCCAAAAGGTGGAGGAGGAGCTGCGGCTGCTGTTTCCCGGCGTGCGAGTCATGCGCATGGACGCGGACACCGTGTCCGCCGCCCACAGCCATGAGGCCATGCTGGACAAGTTCCGCCGGGAGCGGATTCCCATCCTTCTGGGCACCCAGATGGTGGCCAAGGGGCTGGATTTCGAGAACGTCACCCTGGTGGGGGCGGTGTCGGCGGACCAACTGCTGTACACCGGCGACATCCACGCCGCCGAGCGGGCCTTTTCCCTGCTCACCCAGGTGGTGGGCCGGGCAGGCCGGGGAGAGAAGAAGGGGGAGGCGGTGATCCAGACCTTCACCCCGGACAACGACGTGGTCCGCTTCGCCGCCGCCCAGGATTACGACAGCTTTTATGCCCAGGAGATCCGCTCCCGCCAGGTACGGGAGCTGCCCCCCTGCGGGGACCTGTTTGTGCTGTGCGCCTCCGGGCTGGAGGAGACGGCGGCGCTCCGGGCGCTGCTGCGGCTGCGGGAGGCCGTTTCCGCCGCCCTGGGGCAGGAGCCGTACCGGGGCACGGCCTACCGCCTGCTGGGGCCCGCCCCGGCGCCGGTGGCCAAGGTAAATGACCGCTACCGCTACCGGCTGATTCTGAGCACGAAAAATACCAAGGCCATGCGGCTGCTGGCGGCGCACCTGCTCCGCCAGGCCCAGGCGGATAAACAGAACCGGGGGGTGGCCCTGTTTGCCGACCTGAACCCCCTGGACTAAACGAGGAGGAACCCACCATGTCACTGAGAAAAATCCTGACCCAGGGCGACCCGGCCCTGGCCAAAACCTGCCGCCCGGTGGAGAAGTTCGACCAGAAGCTCCACTGGCTGCTGGACGATATGAAGGAGACGCTGGCCAACGCCGGCGGGGTGGGCCTTGCCGCCCCCCAGATCGGCATTCTGCGCCGGGTTGTGGTGGTGGAGGACGACCAGGAGCAGATGATCGAGCTGGTCAACCCGGTGATTGTGGACCAGTCCGGGGAGCAGGAGGGATGGGAGGGCTGCCTCAGCGTCCCCAACCAGTATGGATGGGTGGAGCGGCCCAACTTTGTTACCGTCCGGGCCCAGAACCGGGATGGGAAGTTCTTCGAGGTGTCCGGGGAGGAGCTGGTGGCCCGCTGTTTCTGCCACGAGCTGGAGCACCTGGACGGCCACCTCTTCGTGGAGCGCGCCGACGAGTTGTATACCCCGGAGGAGATTGACGCCATGGAGGCGGATGAGGAGAGCGGCAAATGAGGATCGTGTTCATGGGGACCCCGGACTTCGCCGTGCCGTCGCTGAAGGCGCTGGTGGAGGCGGGGCATGAGGTGTGCGGCGTGTTCACCCAGCCGGATAAGCCGAAAAACCGGGGGATGAAGCTCCAGCAGTCCCCGGTGAAGCAGGCGGCGCTGACGCTGGGGCTGAGCGTGTACCAGCCCGCCAGAATGCGGGACGGGGAGGCGCTGGCGATTCTCCAAGAGCTGCGCCCCGACCTGATCGCCGTGGCGGCGTACGGAAAAATCCTGCCCGTGGATATTCTGGACCTGCCCCGGCTGGGATGTGTCAACGTCCACTCGTCCCTGCTGCCCCGCTACCGGGGGGCGGCCCCCATCAACTGGGCCATCCTCAACGGGGAGGACGAGACCGGCGTCACCATCATGTGTATGGCCGAGGGGATGGACACCGGGGATATTCTGGCCCAGGCCAAAACGCCCATTGATATCAATGAGAACGCCGCCCAGCTCTTCGACCGTTTGGCGGAGCTGGGAGCGGGGTTGCTGGTGGAGACGGTGAAGGAGCTGGAGACGGGTACGGCCAGTCCCGTGCCCCAGGACGAAACCCTGTCCAGCCACGCCCCCATGCTGTGCCGGGAGCAGTCCCCCATGGACTGGACCCGGACCGCCCGGCAGCTCCATGACCAGGTACGGGGGCTGTTCCCCTGGCCCGCCGCCACCACGGTGCTGGACGGCGTGCGTTGCAAGGTGCTGCGCACGGCGCTGCCCGGCGAGACCACGAGTAAAGCGCCCGGCGCCGTTTTGCAGGCGGACAAGAAGGGCTTGCGCATTGCCTGCGGGGACGGCGGGGCGCTGGACATTCTGGAGCTCCAGCCAGACGGCAAAAAGGCCATGGCCGCGTCTGCCTTCCTGCTGGGCCATCCCGTCCCTGTGGGGACGGTATTGACAAAACAGGAGTGATTGCATGGGCTCGGCCAGAGAGACGGCGGTGCTGACCCTGGCCGCTTGTGAGAAGCAGGGCGCGTGGTCGGACGGACATTTGAAGCACGCCATCCGGGAGCGGGGGCTGGACCGCCGGGACGCGGCTCTGGCTACCCGGCTATGCTACGGCGTGCTGCAAAACAAGCTACTACTGGACTGGCGGCTGGGCCGGGTGTGTTCCATGAAGCTGGACAAGTTGGATATCCGCATCTTGTGCGATTTGCGGGTGGCGGCGTATCAGCTCCTGTTTTTGGACAAAATCCCCGCCAGCGCGGCGGTGAACGAGGCGGTGGAGCTGGCCAAGCGCCAAAGCCGCAATCCCCGGGCGGCGGGGCTGGTGAACGGCGTGCTCCGGGCATTGCTGCGGGAGGAGCCGCCGGAAATCCAAGGCAGAGATGGGATCGAGACCCTCTCCATCCGGTACAGCCACCCCCGGTGGCTTGTGGAGGAGTTCGTGGGGCGGCTCGGGCTGGAGGGAGCGGAGGCGCTGTTGAAGGCCGGTAACGAGCAGCCGCCCACTACCGTGCAGGTGAACACGTTGAAAACCACGGCGGAGAAATTGGCGTGCGAACTGCGGGAAAACGGGGCGGAGGTTCAGTCCCATCCCTGGCTTCCCGACTGCCTGCTGATCACCGGAACCGGAGACCTGGAGCGGCTGGACGCCTTCCGCCGGGGGGACTTCTATGTCCAGGACGCGGCCTCCAAGCTGGCGGTGCTGGCTGCGGACCCGAGGCCGGGAAGCCGCGTGCTGGACTGCTGCGCCGCGCCGGGGGGGAAGTCTTTTGCCGCCGCCATCGCCATGGAAAACCGGGGGGAGCTGATCTCCTGCGACATTCACCCCCACAAAATCAAGCTGTTGGAGGCGGGCCGGGACCGGCTGAGACTGGACATGATGAAGCCCACCCTCCAGAATGCCGCCCAGACCCGAGAGGAGTGGTTGGGAGCGTTTGACACGGTGCTCACCGACGTGCCATGCTCCGGGCTGGGTATTATCCGCAAAAAGCCGGATATCCGGTATAAAGATCCGGAGCCGCTGAAGGGATTGCCAAAGGTTCAGCGGTCCATGTTGGACAACTGCGCCCGGTATGTCCGCCCCGGCGGGGAGCTGGTATACTCTACCTGCACCCTCCTGCCACGGGAGAACGACGGGGTGGTGGACGGGTTCTTGGCCGATCATCCGGATTTTAGGCTGGAGTCCTTCGACCTGCCCCACCTGGGCGCACAGCCGGGCCGGATCACCTTCTGGCCCCATATCCACAACACAGACGGCTTTTTCGCGGCGCGCCTGCGCAGAAAGGGGTAGCCCCCATGACAGACCTGAAATCCATGACAACCGAGGAGCTGGAGGCGTACTTCAAGGAGCTGGGCCAGCCCAGGTTCCGAGCCATGCAGGTGTTCCGCTGGCTCCACCGGGGGGTGGAGTCCTTCGACGGGATGACCAACCTGCCCAAGGCGCTCCGGGAGAAATTAAAGGCGGACTGCGTCCTCACCGTCCCGAAGGTGGAGCGCAAACAGGTGTCAAAGCTGGACGGCACCGTCAAGTATTTGTGGCGGCTGGGGGACGGAAATTGCGTGGAGACGGTTTTGATGCGCTACAAGCATGGGAATACTGTATGCGTATCCAGCCAGGTGGGGTGCAACATGGGCTGCGTGTTTTGCGCCTCCACCCTGGGGGGAAAGGTCCGGGACCTGACCCCGGCGGAAATTCTGGACCAGGTAATATTTACCGAAAAAGACAGCGGAGAGGCAGTTTCCAACATTGTGATGATGGGAATCGGCGAACCGCTGGACAATTTCGATCATGTTTTGCGTTTTTTGGCCCTGGTAAATCACCCTGACGGGGTCAATATCGGGATGCGCCACATCTCCCTGTCCACCTGTGGACTGGTAAAGCAAATTGACAAACTGGCCCAACTTGGGTTACAATTGACGTTAAGCGTCTCCCTCCACGCCCCGGACGACGAAACCCGTTCCCGGCTCATGCCGGTAAACCGGGCGGTGGGGGTGGACACCCTGATGGAGACCTGCCGCCGGTACTTTGAGACCACCGGGCGGCGCATCTCCTACGAGTATGCCATGGTGGACGGCGTGAACGACGGCGACGAGCAGGCGGACCGGCTGGCGCGTCTTTTAAAAGGGCAGCCGGGGCACGTGAACCTCATCCCCCTGAACGAGGTGGCGGAGTCACCGCTGAAACCCAGCCGCCGGGTACGGCAGTTCCAGCAGCGGCTGGAGAGCCACGGCGTCACGGCCACGGTGCGGCGCAAGCTGGGGAGGGACATCGACGCCTCCTGCGGCCAGCTCCGGCGGCGGAAGACCATGGAGGAGACCCATACCCCAGAGGAGGGATTGATTTGAACTTGTTCGGTGTGACGGACGTGGGCCGCGTCCGCCGGGACAACCAGGACAGCTACGCCATCCGCCGGATCGGTGAGGGGGCCGCGCTGCTGGTGGTATGCGACGGCATGGGCGGCGCCCGGGCCGGGAGCGTGGCAAGCTCTGTGGCGGTGGAGGCCTTTACGCAGGCGGTGGAGGCCGCCATGGCGGGGGGCATTCCGGAGGACCTGGCCCTGCGGGAACAGGCGCTGTGCGAGGCTTGCCGGGTTGCCAACGAGAAGGTACACCGACTCAGCCTGGAAAACCGGGAATATGAGGGCATGGGCACCACCCTGGTGGCTGCCCTGGCGGCGTCCGGCTCGGTGTGCTTTATCAACGTAGGGGACAGCCGGGGCTATGTACTGTCAAATTCTTCCATACACCAGGTGACGGTAGACCACTCTCTGGTGCAGTTACTGGTGGAGCGGGGGGAGATTACCCCCGCCCAAGCCAAAGTACATCCCCAGAAGAACCTGATTACCCGGGCTTTGGGCGTGGACAGCGAGGTGGAGTGCGACGTGATCTGGCTGGAACCCGCCCCCGGCAGCCGTCTGCTGCTGTGCAGCGACGGGCTGACCAATGTGCTGGACGATGAGATGCTGTTGAACCTCAGCGCCGGGCAGGAGTCTACGGAGGAGCTGGGCCGGACGCTGCTGGAGCTGACGCTGGAACGGGGTGCGCCGGACAACGTGACCGTTGTGCTGGCGCAGCTCTAAACGAGGAGGATATTTACCATGGATCAATACATAGGTAAAATACTCGACAATCGGTATGAGATCATAGAATGTATCGGCACCGGGGGTATGGCGGTGGTGTACAAGGCCAGGGACCACCGGCTCAACCGGCTGGTGGCGGTCAAGATCCTGAAGCCGGAGCTGGCCAGCGACGCCGATTTCCGCCGCCGTTTCCATGACGAGTCCCAGGCGGTTGCCATGCTGTCCCACGCCAACATCGTCTCGGTTTACGACGTGAGCCGGTCGGACGGGCTGAATTATATCGTCATGGAGCTGATCGACGGCCTGACCCTCAAGCAATATATGCAGCGCCGGGGTACGCCGCTGAACTGGCGGGAGGCGGTGCATTTTATCATCCAGATCATGCGGGCGCTGAGCCACGCCCACTCCCGGGGCATTATCCACCGGGACATCAAGCCCCACAATATCATGGTTCTCCGGGACGGCAGCGTGAAAGTGACCGATTTCGGCATCGCCCGGCTGGCCAGCGCCGCCCAGAGCACCATGACCCAGGAGGCCATCGGCTCGGTACACTACATCTCTCCGGAGCAGGCCAAGGGCAGCCATGTGGACTGCCGCACGGACATCTACTCCGCCGGGGTGGTGCTGTACGAGATGATTACCGGCCGGCTTCCCTTCGAGGGGGACACGCCGGTGGCGGTGGCTATCCAGCACATCAAGTCCATTCCCATCCCGCCCCGGGACTTGAATCCGGACGTGCCCCGGGCCCTGGAGGCCATTACCCTGCGGGCCATGGCTCCGGAGCTGGGCCAGCGGTACGCCTCCGCCGACGAGATGCTGGAGGACTTGAAGGAGTTCCGTAAAAACCCGGACTTTGAGCCTGCTGTCCGGGTGGAGCCGGAGGTGGGGGATGAGCCCACCATGGTGGTGCCCAGCAAGGTGATAACCGCCTCGGTGCGGGTACCGGTGGACCGGGGGAGCCGGGAGTCGTCCCGTGCGGAGCCCCGGGAGCGCCGCCGCCGTCAGGAGAACGACGATTACTACTATGACGACGAGCCCTCCCGCCGGAGCAGCGCCCTTCCGGCGGTGGTGGCGGTGGCAGTCATCCTGATCTTTATCGGCTGTATCGGCTGGTTTATTCTGAACGTGCTGCTCAAGGATATGTTCACCGCCGCTCCGGAGTACACCGTGCCCAACCTCTTAGGCCACACGCTGGAGGAGCTGGAGCAGAATCCGGCGCTTCTGGACGGCTTCACCATTCAGGAAGGCCCGGTGAAGAAGAGCAGCGAGTACCCTGAGGGGCAGATCTGTGAGCAGAACCCCGCCCCCGACAGCAAGGTCCGGGAGGGCGAGAAGACCATCACCGTCAGCGTCAGCGGCGGGGACGACAAGATGTATATGCCCGATGTAAAGACTTGGGAAGCCCGGGTGGCCCTCAAGACCCTCCAGGACGAGATGGGGCTGAAGGTGAACCAGGAACGGGAGTTTGACGACAATATCACCGAGGGCTACGTCATCTCCCAAAGCCTCGAGGAGAACACCTGGGTGGAGAAGGGTGACGAGGTGACCATTGTCATCAGCAAGGGCCCGGAGGTCCCCAAGAGGACGGTGCCGCCGCTGGTGAACATGTCCATCGAGCAGGTGCGGGAGCAATTGAAGGACATGGGCCTGGAGGTGAAGGAGACGGAGCAGTACAGCGACGACTACCCAGAGGGCCGGGTGATCTATCAGAGCTATGAGGCGGGCACCCAGGTGGATAAGGGCGCCGTCATCGAACTGTGGGTGAGCAAGGGGCCGGAGCCCGCGCCCTCGGAGCCGGAGCCCTCCGACGAGCCGCCGGCCAGTGGCGCGCCGGGGGATAGCGATCCCATCGCGCTCCCCACTGAGGCCATCAACCCCACCAGCACCAAGACCATCACCGTGGACCTGAGCGCCTATGAGGGCTCGGTGAACGTGCGCATTGTGGTGGGCGAGATGGAGGTCCACAACGGCGCGGTGGACGCCAACCAGGACATCATTTTCAGTAAGCCCGTCACCGCCTCCTGGCCCCAGATGGTGTATATTTACATCAATGGGGCGTTGGATAACAGCTACTCCATGCAGCCATGACGGGGCGGATTGTCAAGGCTCTCAGCGGGTTTTACTATGTGGATATCGGGGCGGGGGAGCCCATCCCCTGCCGGGGCCGGGGGAAGCTGCGCCACCAGAAGGTCACCCCCCTGGTGGGCGACCGGGTGGAGATCAGCGCTACCGGCGACGGCAAGGGTGTGGTGGACGCCGTCCTGCCCCGGAAGAACCAGTTCCGGCGTCCGGCGGTGGCCAACATCGACCAGATGGTCATCGTGTGTTCCGGAGCTATCCCGGTGACCGATCCGTTTCTCATTGACCGCATGACGGCCATGGCGGAGTGGAAGGGGTGCGAGCCCTTTATCGTGTTCAACAAGTGCGACTTGGAGCGGGCGGACGGGCTGGCGGAGCTGTACCGCACTGCGGGCTTCCCCGTCCTCCAGGTGAGCGCCCAGACGGGGGAGGGGGTGGACGCCCTGGCTGCCGCCGTCGCCGGGAAGGCGTCCGCCTTCACCGGAAACTCCGGCGTGGGCAAGTCCAGCATTTTGAACGCCCTCCAGCCGGGGTTCGGCCTGGAGGTGGGCGAGGTCAGCGAGAAGCTGGGCCGGGGCCGGCACACCACCCGCCACGTGGAACTGTTCCCGGTGGCGGGGGGGCTGGTGGCGGACACGCCGGGATTTTCCTCCTTCGACGTGGAGCAGATGGAGGCCATCCCCAAGGGGGAGCTGGCGGCCGCCTTCCGGGAGTTCGCCCCCTATGTGGACCAGTGCCGCTTCCAGGGCTGCGCCCATGTGAAGGAGCGCGGCTGCGCCGTGCGGGAGGCCCTGGCGGAGGGAAGGATCAGCCCAAGCCGCCACAAAAGCTATGTCCGGCTGTATGAGCAGGCCAAGGAGATCCCCGAGTGGGAGCTGGCGAAGAACAAATAAAATGAGGACGGCCTTTCGAGCAAACTCGAAAGGCCGTCCTGCGTTTGGTCAAATAGATTCCGAGACCGAAGTCCGCGGCGTTCATATGCTGGATTTACTTCAATTTGACGAACATATGGTGTATCAGTGCCGCAACACAAGTCGCAGCCATGCCGATGAGCATAAAAATGCACTTTCCCATAACAGGACTGAGAACCATGGTGCGTCAACTCCTTTCTGTTCCTATATCGTTCCAATTTTATATTTTCAGGAAGTATTCAGTTGTAGTTCCCCTTGAATCAGGTGTTGAGATAGGGGTAATAGGCGACGTAGCAGAAGATGTTCAGCTCGCGGGCGTCAGCGCCGGTACGCTCCTGCATCTCGATGAGGCCGTTGTTCTCGAACATTTCGTATCACCTCCTTTACAAAACTAGTATACTACTATGCAGTTAAAAATGGAAGAGACGACTTGTATGATATCACCAAAAAATGCCTATCTTTTTTGTGCATAAAAACGAAAAAATGAATACTAGGTGCTTTTCTCCTTCAAAATGCACCGCTTGGATTCCGCTTTCTACGTAGAAATTGCATGAACAGGACAACCTTCCTTCACATATGCTGAATTATATCCCACCGTGGAGAAAGGGGGTCGTTTTCATGCGGGTGGTCGTGGTGAAGTTTCCCAAGGCGCTGTGCGGCCTGATGCGTAAGATTTTCCATATGGACTGAACGTTTACCCAATGGATCAGGAGCGCCTCCGGACGCTTTGGACGAACAGGCATATCCGGGTCAATCCTCACATATAGTGGACACAGAATACGTGTAAGGGAGAGGAAGCCTTATGGATATGGAATTGCAGCGCGTCACGCTGGAGGGATTCCGCGGCGCGGCGCAGATAATGTTTACCCAGGAAGAGACACTGGAGAGCATCGTCCCCGACGCCTGTCCGGATATTGCCCGGATTGTCTCGGCGACCGGAAAAGTATTCCTCAAGGACAAGGAGTTGGGAGAGGGCGCCTTGCGGATCAATGGAACCGCCAGGGTGACCGTGCTGTACATACCCGAAGGGGAAGAGACGCCCCGGTCGCTGGAGGTGTCCATCCCCATCCAGTGTGTCCGGGATGATCCCCGGTTTCGCGCCGGGTGCCCGGTGCTGGCGGACCTTCAGTCGGCGTCGGCGGACGCCCGGACGATCAACCCCCGGAAGATTCTGACCCGGGTGCGGGTATCGGTGTGGGCGGCGGCCTATGAGCAGGAGCGCAAGGAGCTCACCGCCGACCTGACCGCCGGTGAGGAGGCAGGAGTGCAGAAGCTGGCAGTCCCCCGAAAATGCTGCGTCATCCCCAGCGTGGTGGAAAAGTCGTTCACCTTTTCCGACGTGTTGCGTCCCCCCGCGTCCCGGCCCGAGATCGAGGAGCTGTTGTGGTGCCGGACGGAGCTGGGGACGGTGGACGCCAAGTTTATCGGCAAGAAGCTGGTGCTCAAGGGGGACGTGCAGCTCTCAGCGGTGTACCGCTCCGACAAGGCGGTAAACCAGGCCCGGTTTGAGCTGCCCTATTCCCAGATTCTGGACATCGGCGAGCTGCCCGACGAGGGGTCGCCGGAGGTGACGATGGCATTGAAAGGCGTGGACTGCCGCGCCCGGGAGGGGGAGCTGGAGGTTTCCCTGGAGGTGCTGGCCCAGGCGGCGGTATGGGAGCGGCGGTCCATCACCCTCATCAGCGACGCCTATTGTGTGGGAAAGCCCATTGACGTGGAGCGGACTCCAGTCCAGTTGTGTACTATGGCGGAGCGGTCCGCCCGGCGGGAGATGGGCCGGAAGCTTTGCGAGTCGGGCATTCCGGCCAAACAGGTGCTGGATTGCTCTGCGGCGGTGACGTCTCTGACGGGGGTCCCTGCGGAGGGCGGCATGGAGTTCACCGCCCAGGTAAACGCCGCTGTGCTGTATCTCAGCGAGGACGACGCCTTGTGCGGCGTGGAGGCGGACATTCCCGTGACCTGCCGGGTGGAGGCGCCCGAGGGGTGCCAGTGTACCTGTCACTGCCGCCCGGTGGGAGAGGCCACCGCCGTCCCTGTCACCGGCGGGCTGGAGGTGCGCTTCGAGATGGAGTTCTGCTGGACCGTTATACGGGAGGAGCAGGTGAGCTGTGTCACCGGCGTCCAGCCCAGCGCGGTGGAGGATGCGGGTCCCCGGCCGTCGGTGGTCATCCGCCGGGTAGAGCGGGGAGAGGCGCTGTGGGACATCGCCAAGTCCTGCAGCTCCACCGTGGCGGACATCTGCTCGGCCAACGCCCTGCCCGGTGAGGAGGCGGCGGTGGGTACGCTGCTGCTCATCCCGGCGCGGAGGGGCTAGAAAGCCGCCGAGGGCAAAGTCCATCGAAAGTGGTCTGACGATAAAAAATATAGCCTGCCCCACCTCCGTATGAAAGGGCGACGGTCGGAAATACTGATTGAGAAACCATTCCGAGTAGCGAGGTGTTTTGCGGTGCAGGGTAAGGTGGAGATCTGTGGGGTCAACACAGCCAAGCTGAAAGTGCTGAAAAGCGAGGAGAGCATGGAGCTGCTCCGCCGGGCCAGGGCTGGGGATATGCAGGCCAGGGAGGAGCTGATTTCCGGCAATCTCCGGTTGGTGCTGTCTGTCATCCAGAAGTTCGCCGGCAGGGGAGAGAACGTGGACGACCTGTTTCAGGTGGGGTGCATCGGCTTAATCAAAGCGATTGACAACTTTAACATAGAGATGGATGTCCGTTTTTCCACTTATGGGGTGCCGACAGCTTTCCTGGGTTGAAAAAGAGGAGTAAGATCACCGTGACACGAAAAGAAGCTCTGCGCGAAGCCATACAGATCGTATCAAACGCCCGGATCGGGAAGGGACGAAAAGCAGAGATCCTTGCGGGGCTGGCCCTGTGCCAACGGGAGCTGCCCTTTGCCCACTGGACGCGGGAGGCCGTCTTTGACGCCTGCGATACCTGGGTGCAGGAATACGGAAGCCTGTCCCTCCGGGCGTTTATGTCTCCGGAGTTGCCCAGCCACTCCGCCATCAAAAACCGGTTCGGGATGACCGCCCGCCAATTTCGGGACCGTTACTACCCCTTGGACGGCGGGCCCACGGGAAGTCCCTTTGCCGGGCACGGGGTGGACGAGTGGAACCGGAGATTCCGGGAGGATTTCCACGCCATGGGCTGCGCGGGACAGGCCGACTACAACAAGCGCCGGGACCGGGCGTTGCCCACATGGAACACGGTAGCGGCCATGAACGGAGTCAAAAGCTGGCGGCAGCTTCTGGAAAAGCTGGGCCTGACCACCTATGAAAAGCCTGCGGCCCGGACGGAGGCCAAGGTGCGACTGAGGGGATGAAAATGGGGCGGCCCCGGAGGAGTTCCTCCGGGGCCGCCCTTGCCGTAATCTGAAGCGTTTGCGTTAGGGGATGATATAGAAATCGAAGTATTCGGTGGTGGAGGTTTCGCCGTCCCGGGTAGTTTCCCGCTGGAGGAATCCGTTCAGTCCCCAGGCGTCCAGGAACACGCGGCAGTGAGCGACCAGAACGCCATCCTGCTCCGCCGGGGCGACCAGAAGGTCAACGGCCTCGCCGTCCACCAGGGCGGTGTCCTTCCCGGCGTGGAGGACGACGGCTACGTCACGATAGACGCAGGTCACGTCGCCGGTGGCGGGGTCCCAGGTGCAGACGCCGCCCAGCTTTTCCGTCAGCTCCCGGACGGGAATGCCGTAGCCGCTGTGCTCATTCAGCCGCTCCATCCGGGTCACGGTGATAGGGTCCAGGGAGGCGTCGTGTGCCACGGGGGTGGGCTTGGAGCCGTCCAGGGGGTACTCCATGTCGAACACAATGACGGAGGCGATGCCGTCCAGGTCCTGAATCTCCTTGAAGCGGTAGTGGTATTCCCACTGATGGGTCGCCTCGTTCAAGCTGCCGTCGGTGCCGTCCATCACCTGGGACTGGGTGAGGATAGCGCCGTCCGCCATGCGCAGGCGGATATTGGGATTCAGATCGGCGGAGGAGCGGCCATAGAAGTGGCAGGTGAGGGGGGTGAGGGTGATCCTGCTGATGGTGAGGGTATCGTCATCTAGGACGATGGGGGAGATGACGGATGGGGTGCCGGAGCCGCTGGCCCCGATGTTCACCGTCTTGGAGGGGGCGGGGGTCAGCGGCACCTCCACCTGCTTGCCCTCCTCCATATACCCGCAGCGGACCCGCAGCATGGTGGTGGAATCGGGGAAGTCGCTGATAGATATGGCAAAGCGGCGGGTATTTTCCGTGCTGCCGTCCAGGTCATAATAGCCGAGACCGGCCCAGGAGCTGGGCTTTTTGCCGGATGAGAGCACCGGGAAGGCGTCAAAGGTGTCGATGTCAATGAAGTGGTCGTCCCAGAGGAACTCCTTCGCCTCGTCGCTGAGGGCGGTGATGGCGACGGTCAGATAGGCGCTGTGCTCGTCGGCCACGCAGCCCTCCACCGTCAGGGTGTAATTTTCGTCGCTGACGCTCCGGACGGTGCTGTCCACGTATTCCTGGACGGGGGCGGGGTTCCCCTTGAACCAGTTGGACAGGCCGTTCCAGTTGGCGGTGGCCGCGAAGGCGGAGCCCGTCAGGGCCGCCACCGCCGCTACGGCGATCAGCGCCGTGCACAGTTTTTGCTTCATATAGATCTTCCTTTCCGCTTGGTCGGCATCCAGCGCGGCGTTGACCCGCGCCTTGACGCGCCTGCTGTCCAGTTGGGGCGGAACGCCGGGGCCGTCCACGCTCCGCCAGAGCTTATCCAACCGTGCCATCTGCCAGACCTCCTTTGATTAAAATTTCTTTCAGTTTTCGGCGGGCCCGGCACAGCCTGGATTTGGCCGCCGTGACGGACAGTCCCAGGTCCCGGGCGATGTCCTTGACCGGCTCATCCTCATAGTAGAAGCGCAGGACCAACTGGTCGTCCGGGGGCGGCAGGTTCTCCACCGCGCGGCGCAGCGCGTCGGCGAACATCCGCCGCTCCAGTTCATCCTCCGGGGTGGAGCCGCCCGCCCCGCCCGCCTCGTCCAGGGGCAGGGGCGGCGGGGGCGCGGCGCGCAGGCGGTCAACCGCCTTGTTGCGGGCCACCGCCGCCAGCCAGGATTTGAGGCCCTGCTCCGGCTGCAAGCTGTCCCGGCGGGACCACAGGGCCAGGAACGCGTCGGAGACCACCTCCTCCACGTCCTCCGCTGTGGCGGTGGGACCCATGGCGTTCCAGGCCACGGCGGACAGGTAGCGGGTATATGCGTCCATGGCCCGGTTCAGGGCCGACCGGCTGCCCTGTTTCAGCTTCTGAGCCAGCTTTTTATCGTTCAAGGTCTCACCTCCTCAAGAACCGGTTCTGCCTGTAAATACGAAAAAAAAACAAAAAAGGTTGCAGGGATTTTAAAAACAGTATATCATATTTTTCACCGGGAGGCAGGAAGGTTCCTGCGCCAAGGTGTGATCGTGTGCAGGGATCAGCGTTTTCGCATATGGGAGGGAGCATATGTGGGCAGAAGATAGGGTGAGGATCGTGGATATCGCCAACGAGCTGGGGGTCAGCACGGCGACGGTGTCCAACGTGATCCACGGGAAGACAAAGAAAATCTCCGACCGGACGGTGAAGCGGGTGCAGGAGAAGCTGGAGGAGCGGGGCTATATCCCCAACATGGCGGCCACGCTGCTGGCCCAGAACAATTCCCGGATCATCGGCGTGGTCGTCAAGAACCACGAGAAATACGAGGGCAGCTTGCTGGAGGACCCGTTTATCGCCTCCTCGCTGAATTTCCTGTCCGACGAGATTGAGCGCAACGGCTACTTCATGATGATTAAAAAGGCGGCGGATATCATGGAAGCGGCCAAGTTTGCCTCCATGTGGAACATGGACGGCATGGTGCTGCTGAGCTTCTGCGCGGATGAGTACCAGCGGCTCCGGGACAGCATCCGTATTCCCTTCGTGGTCTACGACGGATATTTTGAAAACGGGGATAGAATCTGCAACATCCGCATTGACGACCGGGACGGCGGGCGGCAGGTAGGGCGGTACTTCCGGGAGCTGGGACACGAACGGGTGCTGTGCGTGGCGGACAACCGGGCGTGCATGGACCTGGAGCGGTACACGGGCTTGTGCGAGGGACTGGGATTCCCGGCGGACTTTCTGGAGATTCCCATGCAGAAGGCGGAGCGGGAGCGCTTCTATCGGGAACGCCTCCCGGAGCTGCGCCAATACGGTGCGGTGTTTGCCGCGTCCGATTATTATGCGGTGGACCTGATGGGCTTTTTGCAGCGGTCGGGGCTGGAGGTGCCGGGGGATATCTCTGTGGCGGGCTTTGACGACAGCGCCATCTGCCGTCAGGTGACGCCGGGCCTGACCTCCGTCCGGCAGGACGGGCGGGCCAGGGCGGAGGCGGCGCTCCGGCTGCTGAAACGGATGAAGCGGGAGCCCGGCTACTCGGAGGATGCGATGATGCCGGTTCAACTGGTGCGGAGGGACAGCACCGGGAGGTTACGCCATTAACCTGTAAGGTTACGCGATTAATCTATTGAAAATACCCGCCCTACCCGCTATGATATGGTCAGCGCGCAGGCTTTGCCAGACAGCGGCACAGCCGCTGTCTAAAAATCGGCGGTTGCCGATTTTCAAATGCGCCGACCATATCATAGCGGATAGGGCGGGTGATGTTTGTGAAAGAGAAGCGTTTTTTGCGGGCCGTGGCGGGAATTGCCGTCCCGGTGGGCCTGCAATCCATGCTGCAATCTTCCTTTGCCATGATCGACCAGTTGATGGTGGGCCAGCTCGGGAGTACGGCGGTGTCCGCCGTGGAGGTGGCGGGGCGTCCGGCGTTCATCTATTCCGTAGTGGTGGGCGCGGCGGCGGCCATCGCCGGGATCATGATCTCCCAGTATCTGGGCAAACAGGACGAGGAGATGGCGGACCGCAGCCTGTGCGTCAATCTGGTGGCGGCGCTGCTGCTGGGGGGCCTGTTCACCGTACTGTGCCTGGCGTTTCCCGGTCAGATTGTCAGCATTTATATCAAGGATGACCCGGCCATACTGGCCGCCGGGCGGGACTACCTGGTGCGGATCGTCTGGACGTACCTTCCCATGGGGGCGGCCTCCATCCTGGCCGTTATGATCCGGTGTATGGACCGGGCGGTGTGGCCCTTGTTTGCGGGGATTGCCTCGGCCGTGGTGAACACGGGGCTGAATTACGTGCTGATTTTCGGCCGTCTTGGTTTCCCGGCGCTGGGCGTTACCGGCGCGGCCATTGCCAGCGTGATCTCCCAGCTTGTCAACCTGCTGCTGATCCTGGCCATGTTCTACCGGGTCCGGGTGCGCAAACGGGGCGGGCTGCGCTTCTCCCTGTCTCTGGGGGCGGGGGGCTGGAAACAGTACCTGGTGATGCTGCTCCCCATCCTGATAAACGAGTTTCTCTGGAGCGTGGGGCAGAACGTGAACACCTTCATCTATGGGCACCTGGAATACGGCGACCTGGCCGCCATGTCCATGACCGGGCCCATCCAGGGGCTATTCACCGGGGCGCTGGGCGGCGTGGCCCAGGCGGCGGGCATCCTGATCGGCAAGCGCCTGGGGGCGGAGGAGTACGATGAGGCGTATCAGGAGTCGAAACGGCTGATCTGGTATGGGATCACGGGCTCGCTTGTGCTGTCGGCGCTGCTGATCTGGCTGAGGGGCCCCTATGTGCTGCTCTACAAGGTGGAGCCAGGCGTGCAGGCCACGGCCAGGGAGCTGCTGCTGTTGTTTGCGATTTTGGCGCCGGTGAAGGTGGCCAACATGATCCTGGGCGGCGGGATCGTCCGCAGCGGCGGAAAGACCACCTACATCATGCTCATCGACATGGCGGGCACCTGGCTGGTGGGGGCGCCGCTGGGGCTGGTGACCGCGTTCGTGTTCCATCTGCCCATCGGGTGGGTGTATTTCATCCTGTCCCAGGAGGAGCTGGTCCGGCTGGTGATGACCCTGGTCGTGTTCAAGCGGAAAACGTGGATGCACAGCCTTTCAACGGAGCGCGCCTGAACGGAAAAACGGCCCGGTCCCGCGTCGATACGCGGGACCGGGCCGCTGAGTATGGATTGGGATTCCGGAGCCGGGCAGCTACCGGGCGGCCGCCTCGTTGATAAGGGCCGCGGTCTCCGGGTCCTCCTGGTCCGCCGCCGTGGCGTGGAACTCATCAAACCGCCAGCCCTCCGCCGTGCGCACCAGCTTGAGGTTGAAATCGAGGGTGTAATCCCAGCCGTCTTCCAGCCGCCGGTCCCGGGCTTCCACGGTCTCGCCCTCGTTGGGCCAGGGGGAGCTGTAGTAGCCTGTGAGGGTGAAGGCGATCTCGTCGTCCGTTTGGGAGATCAGGGTGAAGGTGTCGGGGAATCTTTCGTTGCGGTAATAGCCGCCCATGGATACGTCCAGGAAGTAGAGCGCGCCGTCGATGTTGACGAACCGCTCCCCGCGCTGGATGGCGTTCCGGGCGGTCCAGAAGCGGTCGGTAAAGAGAGAGTGGACCATGGCGTCGAAGTCCGCCCAGGCGGCGTAGAGTCCGGTGGCCTTGGTATAGGTGATGCCGTTGAGCTCCGCCACAGCGTCCAGGTCCGGGACCGATCCGATGCACACCTCGCTGGTGTCCCCGCCGAACAGGCGGCCATACATGGCGTGAGCCTGCCGGTAGAGGAGCTGCTGGTCCTGGTCCAGAAAGTCCGGGACAGGAATGCTCAGGCTGTCGTCGTCCAGGGGGATTTCGGGAAACGCCGCCTGGGCGGGCTGGACGGTCGGCTGGGCGGAGGGCTCCTGGGACAGGACAGCGGGGGGCTGTTCCGTCTGCGCCGGGAGGGAGGGGGACGGGGACTCCGCCTCCCCGGTGGGCGTACAGGCGCTGAGGGCGCACAGCACCGCCGCCAGCATGACGTAAGCGCATATGGCGCACAGGGAGGCGAAAAAAGAAGATAGGATGCCGAATTGCTTTCTCATGATGATTCCTCCAGTTTGGTACACAATTGGACTACGGCTGTAATCCGTTTCCAGTCTGCCACAATCTGGAACCGATGTCAACGGGAAATGGGCAGTATTTACAACTCCGATACAGAAATCATACATTCTTGACGAAAGGTTGGAGCATACCGCTCTGGATAAGGCGCGCTGAATATCTGCCTGAAAACTGTAACCGCTCTGTCATTTCTTTGATGTTGACATTGTAGACTTATCGTGGTATGATAATGTCTATGACGTAGACGGGGGGATCGATATGGACGGTGTGAAATTGACGCAGGTGCTTTTTGAATGGGTGCTCACCTCTGCCTTTCTCATTCTGGCGGTGGTTCTCCTGCGGGCGCTGCTGGGGAAGCGGGTGAGCGCGGGGCTGCGGTACGCCCTGTGGGCGGTGGTGCTGGTGCGGCTGCTGGTGCCGGTGCAGTTGTTCACCACCCCCGTCACCGGCACGTCGGTACTGCGGGAGACCGGCGTGGAGCAATTTGTGGCGCCTCCGCCGGTGGACCTTGTCCCGGCCCCGGCTCAGTCCTTCGCCCCGCCGGAGCCCACGGAGCTGCCCGACGGGACGCTGATCGTCTATCAGCCCGCCACGGAGCCCGTCGCCGTCCGGCAGGAGCCGCTGACCGCCCTGCAAGCGCTGGGCTGGCTGTGGCTGGCGGGGTCGGCGGCGATGGCGGCGGCGTTTATCGTCTCCAACGCCGGCTTTGCCCGTCGCCTGCGGCGGGTGCGGACGCCGCTGGAGGGTGTGGACTGCCCCCTGCCCGCGTACCTCGCGCCCAGCCTGCCCTCGCCCTGCCTGTTTGGGCTGGTGCGTCCGGCGGTGTACATCACCCCTGAAACGGCGGCGGATCCGACGGCGCTCCGCCATGTGCTGGCCCACGAGCACACCCATTTTTGCCACGGCGACCACGTCTGGAACGTCCTGCGCAGCGTGGCGCTGGCGGTCCACTGGTGGAACCCGCTGGTGTGGCTGGCGGTGGTGTTCAGCCGCCGGGACTGCGAGCTGGCCTGTGACGAGGGGGCCTTGAAGCGCCTGGGGGACGGGGAGCGGGTGGCCTACGGCCGCACGCTGCTGCTCCTGCTGACGCGGAAGCCCCGGCCCGGCGACCTGCTGACCTGCGCCACCACCATGACCGGCGGGCAGAGGAGCGTCTTTGAGCGGATCACCCGCATCGCCCGCGCGCCCAAGCGTCTGCTGTGGGCGACGGCGGTCATGGTGCTGGCGGCGGCGCTGGCCTGCGTGTGCGCCTTCGGCGCGGCGGCGGAGCCGGAGGAGGACCCGGCGGAACCGTCCCCGGAGCCCTCCGCCTCGGCCTCCCCGGAGCCGGAGGAGAGCGCCCCGGCGGCGGAGACGGTCCCTCCCCGGATTCCCCCGGCGGTCAACTTCCACCCCACCGTGTTCGGGGACGATCTGGACTTCGAGTTTTTCGATATGTACTCGAAATGTGCCGTGCGGTTCAGCAATCTGACCTGGGTCATCGCCAGCACCACGGAGTTCGCCTTCCAGGTGGA
This sequence comes from uncultured bacterium, assembly GCA_947571605.1. Classification (GTDB taxonomy): domain Bacteria; phylum Bacillota; class Clostridia; order Oscillospirales; family Oscillospiraceae; genus Enterenecus. Next base: position 51,230 of record CANOYV010000004.1, read on the forward strand.
GCAGTACGCCATCCTGGACCTGGACCGGGACGGGCAGACCGAGCTGGTCTTGGAGATGGAGGGCCAGGGGGGGTTCTACGTCTTCCGGAAGATGGATAAATGGTTGTACGGTTTCCACGAGGTGCCCCGGGGGATGATGGACCTGAAGGCCGACGGAACGTTCAGAATCTCCAGCGGCGCGGCGAACTGGGGCTTTTGCAGGGTCACGGACTTTAATGTGGAGGGCATGCTCCACGAGCCCTTCACCTGGTGCGAGAGCGGTGAAAACTACGAGGAGCTGTACTTCGTGGACGGCGTTCCCGCCACCCGGTGGGAGTTCGAGGCCGCTACGGCGGCTCAAGATGCCAAGGAGGACGCCCCCTGGCAGCCCTGGACCGGCCCGCGGGGCTACCCGGAAGAGGCCAAGGCGTGGCTGGACCCCGCCGTCACCGAATGGCTGGGGCCGGTGGAGACCCCCAAGGTCACCGCCATGGCCGGGGTGGAAAACTGGCAGCTCTCCTATCAGGGAAAGCAGACCCGGTTTTCCGGCGGCGAGAACTGGAACGGTATCGGCCCGCCCACCGCCTATCTGATGGACCTGGACAAGGACGGCCGGGACGAGATCGCCATCACCCTGGTGGACCCGGACGTGCCCACCGAGGAGCTGTACCTCTTCGACGCGGAGACGTTGGAGCAGTATGACACCACCGGGGTGGCGGACATGGTGCGGGGATATCTGACCACCACCTCCGACCCCACCTGTTTCTACCTCTCCGCGCCGGAGTTCGGCTTTGAGGTCACCATCCCCCGGGGGCGGATGGTGTCGCTGGAGAACAAGTTGCGGGACGATCTGGAACTCCCCGCCTTCGCCTATTTCCCCCTCTATCTGGACGACGGGCGGATCGTCTGCTCGCTCAAGATCCCAGCGGGCAATATCCACGCTTTGCTGAACCTGGAGGGGGGAAAGCTGGTGTGCACCGGCTTCGAGTACCAGGAGCCCATCTGGGCGGGGGGCGTCCAGGACACCTTCGCCGACGTGCTGCTGTGGGGCGAGTCCTTCTGCTATGAGGAGGGCGAGCGCTCTCAGTTCATGGACGCGGCGGACATCCCCCAGATCTTCGATAAATACGACCCCGATACGGCCATCCAGAGCTTCGCCGTGGTGGACCTGGACCAGGACGGCGTGGACGAGATGGTGCTCCACGTCTGCGGCGTGGCGGGCGACATGGGGGGCTATCTGGTGCTCTACCAAAATGGAAACTGGATCACCGGCTTCAAGAGCGACTGGCGGAGCTTCTGGAAGTTGAAAACCGACGGCACGTTTTCCTGGTCCAGCCCCACGGGGCAGGACAACGGCTGGGGCCACTACCCGGACCTGTATTACGGCGACTGGGAGATGAAGGAGCTGTCCCGGATGCACAGCTCCTGGGGCGAACCGGACGCTACGTTTTCCATCGGCGACGAGGAGGTCACTGAGGAGGAGTACCGGGACTACGACCAGCGGCAGCGGGCCAAGCCCGATGTGGTGTGGCACGAGTACAGCAGGGAGAACGTCCTGGAGGCGCTGGGCCTCTGACATGGAAAAGCGCCCCCACAGGATTTCCCTGCGGGGACGCTTTTTTGGGGCCGGATTGACAATGGGGGCCGTGGCGCTGGACGACTTTTCGGGGCTGGAAATCGTTTCGGACAAACTGGCGCGGATTGTTTGATAGACGCGGACCGGTTCGTGTCAGCACAGTAGAAATTTCCCCACGTGTTCCATGGCCTCGGCGGCCCGCTTGATGGGCATCAGTTGAAACACATGCCACATCTCCGTCCACTCCTCCATCCGGCACAGCACCCCCGCCGACCGCATTCTGTCCCGGAGCTGCTCGGCGTCGGAGTACAGCAGCTCGTTGCCCCCTACTTGGATCAGCGTGGGCGGAAATCCGGTGAAGTCCCCAAACAGCGGCGACAGCATGGGATCGCTCAGGTCGGCGCCCGCGGCGTAGGCGCTGCGCACGGCCTGAATGTACTCCATGGTGATGGTGGGGTCAAGCTGGGCCCGCTGGGTATAGGACTCCCCGCTGGCGGTCATATCCGTCCAGGGAGAGAACAGCACCAGGCGGCTGGGGAGCCGGCGGCCTTCCGCCTTCAGCCGGTGGAGCAGCACCAGGGCCAGGTTGCCGCCGGCGGAATCACCCGCTACGGTGATGTCCCGCGCGCCATAGCCCTGGTACATCAGATAGTCCCAAACCCGGACCACGTCGTCCACCGCCGCCGGGTAGGGATGCTCCGGGGCCAGGCGGTATTCGAAGCACAGCGTCTCCCGCCCGGAGGCGTGGGAGAGCTTGGAGGCCAGAGGGCGGGAATAACCCAGGTTGCCGCTGGTATAGCCGCCCCCGTGGCAGTACAGGATAATCTGGTCGTGGTCGTGTCCCCACTCGGGCCGGACCCATGCGGCCTTCATACCGTCCAGATCAAAGGGCTCCCAGCGCATCCCGATCATGGGCGAGGCCAGCCGCCCCAGGATTTCCTGGGCGGCCCGCTGCCGGGCCAGGTCCTCCGGCGCCATGGACTCGGCGGAGCTGACGGAATGGATGGCCTTGAGGGCCCGCATCATCCGCGCGAGCTGCTTTTCTTCCGCCTGCGCTTTCTTTTCCGCGGACCTGATGCCGCGCAGCCGCATGGTTTTCCGCTCCATAGGAATCCCCCTTTTGTATCGTCGGCGATTCATTGTACCACAGGCTTCCGCCTTTTTCAATGGTCCGCCGCCCCATGCGTCCTTGTACTTTCCGGAAGACTGTGGTACACTGTTCTCATGACGGGACGGAGGGACGCCTATGCCGCGGGAACAGGACTGGTACCGGCTGGACAATGCCGGCGTGCTGTACTCTGCTTTGAAAAAAGAGAAATATGCCCCGGTCTACCGTTTTTCCGCGATCATGACGGAGCGGGTGGACCCGGAGGCGCTACAGCAGGCGGTGGACCGGACCATGCCCCGGTTTCCCACCTTCCGGGTGCGCATCCGCAAGGGGGCCTTCTGGTGCTATTTTGAGCCCAACCCCAAGCCCGGGCCCTTTGTGCGGCCCGATATCTCCAACCCCTGCCAGCCCATCCGGGACAGGGCGGACAACGACTGGCTGATCCGGTTTTACTACTACGAGAGCCGCATCTCCTTTGAGGCGTTCCACGCCGTGTCCGACGGGAGTGGGGCGTTGGCCTTATTCCGGGCGGTGTTGGCGGAATACCTGCGGGAGCGGGGGATCGATATCCCGCCGGACCCCCTACTGCCGGACGTGGCGCAGCCGCCCGGCCCGGAAGAGCTGGAGGACGCTTACGGCAGGTATGCCGGGAAGCGGGCGCTCCGGAAGAGGCTTCAAAAGACCGCCTATGCCAATACCAGCGCCCCGGAGCCCTTTTATACCCTGAACGTGACCATGGGGCTCATGTCCGTGGCGGCGCTCAAGGCCAAGGCAAAGGAGTACGGCGCCACCATCACGGAGTACCTGACGGCGGTGCTGCTGCTGTCCCTGCTGGAAAAGCAGCGCGCGGAGCGCCCGTTCCGGGAAAAGCCCATCGCGCTGGCCATCCCGGTGAATCTCCGGGCCTGGTTTCCCTCGGGGACCCTGCGGAATTTTATGCTGACGCTGCGCCCCTGTGTGGACCCAACCCTGGGGGAGTACACGCTGGAGGACCTGATCCGTTACGTGCATCATTTCATGGGCTTGTCCCTGAACCGGGCGGAGATGCGGGCCGTCGTCACGGGAAATGTGAAATTTACCCGGAACAAACTGCTGAAAATCATCCCACTATTTCTGAAAAAGCCCATTATGGCCTTTTCCTACTGGCTGGTGGCGGTCCGCCCGTTTACCGCCACCTTCACCAACCCGGGGGCCGTCCGGCTGCCGGACTCCATGCAGCCCCATATCCGGCGCATGGAAGTGATCCTGGGGCAGGCTACCCGGCCGTCGCCCCATTGTGCCGCCATAAGCTGCGGGGACGTGATGGAGGTGACCTTTGCCGGGACGGGGACCTCCAGCGAGACGGAGCGGCGCTTTTTCACCCATCTGGTCCGGGAGGGAATCCCGGTCAAGGTCATTTCCAACCGGAGCCAACAGGAGGTGCGCTGATGTCATACTGTGTCAACTGCGGCGTGGAGCTGGACGGCACGGCGGAGATGTGCCCGCTGTGCCGGACGCCGGTGTATAACCCCGCCCGGCCGGTGGACCGGGACGGCTCCACCCCCTTTCCCACGGAGCGGGGCGAGGTGGCCCTGGACTCCAGGTGGGAGGTGGCTGTCCTGATCTCCGCCATGTTGGGCTCGGCGGCCCTATGCTGCGGGCTGCTGAACCTGTTTTTCCTGCTGACCAGCCAGCCCTGGTCCCTGTACGTGATCGGGGCGGCGGCCATGCTCTGGGTCTTTATCGTGCCGCCCCTGCTGTGGCGGAAGCTGCCCCTGCCCGCAGCGACCTTGCTGGACGGGGCGGCGGTGGGGCTGTATGTGCTGCTGATTGCGTGGGAGCTGGATGGGCTGGACTGGTATCTCCATCTGGCGTTGCCCGCCACGATTTTGTTGGCGGCCATTCTGCTGGCCCAGGTGCTGCTGTTCCAGAAGCGGCGGCTGAGCATCCTCTCCACCATGGCGGTGGTCATCGCCTCCGTGGCGGTGTTTGTGGCGGGGCTGGAGCTGCTGGGGGACCTGTATTTCCATGGGGGGTGGGAGCCGTCCTGGTCGCTGGTGGTGCTGATCGTCGCCGGAGCGCTGGAAATCCCGCTGATGGTGGTGCGCCGGGTTCCGAAGCTTCGGAAGGAGGCCCGACGGCGTTTCCACATATGAGCGGGCGGTAAAATCGTGAGAATTATTGTAAAGGAGGGTACTTATGTCAAAATTCTATGGAAAAAAACACAGGGCGAAAATCGAAAGGATGGAGGAGCTGTGGGAAAATCTCCATGCCCTTGCCGAGCTGTGCAAGGAGTACGGCATTGAGGACATGTTGCAGGACAACGGTTTGAAGGTCATGCAGCAGCTGGTGTACCTGAACATGGATTTTTTGCCGGGAAGGGAGGGGAATGACAGCATCTCCGAATCCGGGACGGAGTGGGAGATGAAATCCGTGAACATCCTCTTGACTTCCGGGTTCAGCACCAACCACCACACAAATCATGACATCATCGCCAAGTACAGAAAGGTGCCGTGGACGTTTTCGATCTATGAGGGTATCACACTAAAGGAAATCTACGTCATGACGCCCTCGCAGCTCGAACCGATCTACCGGCACTGGGAGGAGCGGCTGCGAGACGGCCGCTCGCATCTCAACAACCCGAAAATTCCGGTGAGCTTTGTGAGAGCGAACGGCCTGAAGGTGTTCCCTATTGATCCCGACAACCCCATTGACCCGGACAGCATCAACTGGTAAAAGGGGGGGTTACTTGTTGAGGTTTAACGAGGTTTGACTCGGCAGAATTTCAATTAATTCGCCGTTCATAATGGCCTCGTAATGCTGCTGGGCCTGGTCCACCGAATCGGAGAACCGCAGGGTGGAGGTAGCGACATATTCCTGATTGATTTCAAAGGTTTTCCACTGCCGGTTAAGGGCCTCGGCGGCCTGACCGGTGGTGTTGGAGCCGCCGAAGATATCGACGACCATATCCATTGGATCCGTCAGGAATTTGATGAAAAACTCCGGAAGCGATATGGGGAAACGGGCGGGGTGCCGCTTGAGCGAAAGGGCTTTGCAGTAGCGCTGGTACTGGCTGTTTGAGTCGCTGTTGGAATATTGCAGCAGGTTGGAGGGAATTGCCCCGCCGTTGTCCTTGGCCCAGGAGCTTTTCCCCATCACATGGCCGGAGGGCCTGTGGATGCCCGGCTGTTTCACAAAGTCCTCGGGTTTGGAAATCAGGTGCTGCATCCGGGAAGAGTAGGGGGTGAGCACGTTTCTCACGTCCGCTTTGGGCCACTCGGTTTTGGACAGCCACCATACCGTGTCCACGCTGTTTTTTGCGCGGAGCTTTCTTTTGTTAACCCATTCGATGGGCGCGGGCAGAGAGGACGGATTGTGCCAGTAAAACGGCTGCGCCAGGTGAAAGCCGACCCCGTCGCACATTTGCAGGAGCACCCGGTATTGGTACAGGCTGTAGGTGGGGGTTCCCCGGTGGTACGCGCTGCCCAGGTCGATGACGAAGCTGCCGTCGGGGCGGAGCTTCCGGTACACGATTTCACCGAAGGAGCACAGCCATGACACATATTCGTCCTGCTCCTTATTTCCGTAGCTCTTTTTTCGCAGCAACGCGAAGGGGGGAGAGGTGACGACGAGATTGACGCTGTCGTCCTCCAACTCCGCCAGCAACTGTATAGAATCGCCCAGCAGGCAGGCGCCTAGTTTTGTTGTGTAGCCAATCATATTATGCTCCAATCTATCTGTATCGTTACAGTGCAACGGCGCAACTGTGCATTTCTTCATTTTAACAGGTGAAGGAGCGCTTTTCAACACATTTTTCAAAGGAGGCGAGGTTATGCTGTCCCGTCAACGGCTGTTCTGGCGGCTGCGGCCCTACGACCTGCCCGGTTCCGACCGGGCCTTCCTGCGGGCCTGCCGGGACAACTGCGCCTATCATATCTGCCACTGTCCCGGCTATGCCGCCATTTGCAGGCACTTGGGCTTTTCCCCGGAGCAGCTCCGGACCATCGACGATTTGGCCAAGATTCCCGTAATCCCCACGCTCTTTTTCAAACGGAAAGCCCTGTTCTCCATGCCCCAGTGGCGTATGGCCATGAAGGTGACCTCCTCGGGCACCAGCGGGAAGTACAGCCGCATCGGGTTCGACTGGGGCTCCATCCTGGCGGAGGCCCCTATGGTCATCAACCTGGGGTTTCGCCACCATCTGGTGTCCCCCAAGCCCGCCCACTGTGTCATCCTGGGCTACAAGCCCCACAAGTCCAACCATACCGGGGTCACCCGGACCATGTTCGGCCTGACCCACTTTTCCCCACCCCTCAGCCGTACCTACGCCCTGCATATGGTGGACGGGGGCTATGTCCCCAACCTGGATTCTGTGGCCAGGGCCCTGAAAAAGTTCGAGCGCTCCCACTTTCCCACCCGTGTCATCGGTTTTCCCTCCTACCTGTGGTTCGGCCTGAAACGGATGGAGGAGCTGGGGCTGCGGGTAAAGCTGCCAAAGGGATCCCGCATCATTCTGGCGGGAGGCTGGAAGCAGCACTCCGACCAGGAGGTGGACAAGGGCACCCTCTACGCCCTGGTGGAAAAGACGTTGGGTGTCCCCGAGGAGAACATCAACGAGCTGTTCGGCGCGGTGGAGCACCCGGTGTTTTACAACACCTGCAAGCGCCACCATTTCCACATACCCGCCTATGGCCGCATCATCATCCGGGACCCGGACACCCTGGAACCCTTGCCCATGGGCCGGGTGGGCCTCATCAACCTGATCTCGCCCCTGATGTGCGCCACGCCGACCCTCAGCGTCATGACCGACGACCTGGGTTATCTGACAACCGGGGAGAAGTGCGGCTGCGGCATTCAAACTCCATATCTGACCATTTTGGGCCGGGTGGGGATGAGCGACATTCAGACTTGCGCCGCCGGGGCATCGGAGCTGCTGGGAAAGGGGGAAGCGTTTTGATTTTTGCCAATGGGAAATTGCTCCCTGATACGGAGCGAAAGGCCGTCCTGGACGGCCTGGAGGCCCAACTGGACGCTGTGCGCACTGCCCCGCCTCTGGAGGCGGAGACGGTGATTTCCGCCGTGGACGCCTTGGGCAAGCGGTTGGAGGACGGGGAGTTCGCCGCGCTGCTGTCCCGGTTCCTGCCCGCCGGGATGGGATTGGACGAGCTGCTCCCCCTGCTGCGCCGGGAGAGCCTGGAGGGCAAGCTGACCGCTGAGCTGGGGCCGGAGCCTTTCGTATCCAAGGATTTCGCCAAAACCACCGCCCGGGTCCTGCCCCTGGGCGTGCTGTTCCACATCGCGCCGGGCAATATGCCGGGGCTGCCGGTTTACACCGCGCTGGAGGGACTGCTCACCGGCAACATCAATCTGGTCAAGCTGCCCCACGGGGATAAGGGCCTGTCCCTGGCGGCCTTTGGCCTGCTGGTGGAGCAGGAACCCCGGCTGGCCCCTTATATCTACGCCTTTGACCTACCCTCCGGTCGGCGGGAGGACATGAAAGTCCTGGCTGCGCTGGCCGACGGGCTGGTGGTCTGGGGCGGCGACGGGGCCGTGGAAGCTGCCCGGACCCTGGCCGGGCCCGGATGCAAGCTCATGGAGTGGGGCCACCGGCTCAGCTTCGCCTATCTCTCCGGTTACGAGGACAGGGAGGCCGAGCTGTCCGCTCTGGCTTCCCACATCGTGGAGACGGGCCAGCGGCTGTGTTCCTCCTGCCAGGTGATTTTTCTGGACACCGACGATCGTGAGGAGGGGCTTGCCTTTTGCCGGGAGTTCCTGCCCTATCTGGAGAAAGCGGCGGCCCAACGCCCTGGGCCGGGGGCTGGGGCCCCGGCTTCCCTCAGCGGCCACACCGCCCTGCTGGAGCGCATCGTGGACGGAAGGGCGGAGGGGGAAACCATATTCCGGGGTAAAGGCTGTTCGGTAATCCTCCGGCCCGACCGGGAGCTGGAGCTTTCCCCCATGGAGGGCAATGTGCTGGTGAAGCTGCTCCCGCAAAAGGAGCTGCTTTCCGCTCTCCGCCGCCGGAAGGGACGGCTCCAGACGGCGGGGCTGGTCTGCGCCCCGGAGAAGCGTGAGGCCCTCACCGGCCTGCTGGCCCGGGCGGGCCTCACCCGGGTTACCCGGGCGGGAGGCATGTCCGCCTCCTTTCCCGGGGAGGCCCACGACGGGGAGTACGCCCTGCGCCGTTATGTGCGGATGGTGGACGTGGAGAAGGGGTGAGGGCGCAAATCAGCGCTGCTGAAAGCTAATGTAGCCGTAGTGGGGCGTGGCATAATCGGTGAGGCCGAAGGAATAGCCCATGGAGGCCATGGTCTTTGCCTGAGAGGCCATGGCGCCGGAGCCGCTTCGGGCGGGATCCACGGCCAGATAATTTCCGTTAGCGTCCCGCCCCACGATCACGATCCAGTGGTGGCGGGTGGTGGAGGAGTGGACGGCGGCCACAATGGGGAGGCCGTTGGACAGGGCGGCGTCCACCGCGGCGTTCAGTTCGTTCCTGCTGCCCACGTAGCTGTCCGTCTTGTAGGTGGCCCGGTATGTGTTCCCGTCGGAGCCGGTGTACAGCTCCCCGTTCAGGCTCCGGCACAGGACGCCGCTGTAGATCATATCGGCGGTGGAATACCGGTTGCCGCCCATGATGAGATTGACCGCCATCGCCGCCGCGGTGGCTTTGCAGGTGTTCTTGTCCTGTCGAAGGAAGGACACCCGGCTCAGGTTGGCGGCGGTGAGCCCGCCGGTGGCGGAGGGGTCGATGAGGACGCCTTGTTTCAGAAGCTGTAGCATCCGGGTATTCTGGGCGGCGGTGCCGCGGTAGCCGCTGATGCCGTTGGCGGCGGCGATTCCGGTCCGGTTGGAGTAGGACGGATCGACTCCCAGGGCGTTCAGGGCAACGGCGATGGATACGCTGTTGCCGGTATACCGAGGGAAGTAGGAGGCCGCGCCGGCGGTGGCGGTGAGAGCGGAGAGCGTCAGGCACAGCGCCAGGGTGGCGGCGGCAAATCGTTTTTTCATGGTGGAAACCTTCCTTTCTGTTCGCGGCGTGGATCGGGATGAACGGGGGAGGGGTGCGCGGCCGTGGTAGAAAAGCCGCAGACAAATCCCTGCAATTGTCTCATTCGTCCACAAAGAGGCCCGGCTTTACCTTTTTTAGTAAATTACTCATATGTAAATCCTGGAATGTCCCGCCGGCCTCCGGCGTCTTATCCTGTTTTCAAAGGCAAAACCGCCCCGGACCACCGTGTGGTCCGGGGCGGTTTTTATGCTTTGTCCGGTCGGTTTCAGGTGCTTTGCGCGTGGCCTGTTTTGTCCGCGTCGCCGTCGGCCAGGCGGAATTGGATGGAAATGGAGACCTCGGTGCCTTGGCCCTCCTCGCTCTCCACGCTGATGGAGCCGCCCATTGCCTCCACGATATTTTGGGTGATCGCCATTCCTATGCCCTGAGTCCCGGAGGAGGTGATCTCGCGCTCACGCTGGAAGGGATCGAAAATGTGCTCCAAAAAGTCTTGGCTCATGCCGATGCCCGTATCCCTGATTTTGAATATGTAGAAGCCATATCCCGCGGGGGCGTCCCGGGACTCGGTCAGGCGGACGCTGATCTGTCCTCCGGGCAAAGTGAATTTCAGCGCGTTGCTCAAGATGTTCATCAATGCCTGATGCATCTGCCGCCGGTCGCAGACGACATTGCTGTGGACCAAACCCTCGCTTTCCACGGACAGCTTCAGTTGCCTGGCCCGGACCTCCGCGCGGACGGTGGCCTCCAGCGCCCACAGGATATCCGGCAGTACACAGGGGGCTTCGTCGATGCTGATGTCCCCGCTCTCAAGATGGCTGATGTTCAGCAGGTTGCCGATGAGGGTTTGCAGATCGTTGGCGGACGACATGATCTGGTCCAGATAGTTGATGACCGCTTGTTTATTATTGACGGACAGCTTGGCCAGGGCGGTGAAGCCTGTGATTGCGTTCATGGGGGTGCGCAGGTCGTGGGATATATTGCTGAAAAAGATACTTCTGGCCCGTTTGGCCCGCTGGGTTTGCCTCAAGGCGTCCTCCAGCAGCTTGCGCTGGGTTTCCAACGCCTCGTCGGTCAGCTTTTGGTGGGTGATGTCCACAAATATGCCCACATAGGTGATGGGCGTTCCATCCGTCCGGCGGGACAGGTTGCCTACCGCCTGGAACCACCGCCACCCCCGGTCGCGGGTCAGCAGGCGGTACTGCACGGAGTAAGTCTTTTTTCCTGTGTAATCGGCGATGGCGCCGTAAAATTCCTGTAAAACATGCTCCTTGTCCTCCTCGTGGAGCAGATCCGACCAGGACTCCAATGTGTTGGGGAAATCTGCCTCGTTCTGATAGCCCAACATGGCGCGGAACTCGTCGCTCCAGTTCACGCGAATCATCTCGCCCAGCTCGTTGAACTCCATCGACCACATGCTGGAACTGAACAGCTCGTTCACCATGCGCAGTGCGGCGGTCTCGTGCTCCAACTGCTTCAGTACCTCCAGCCGTTCCCGGGCCGCCTGGACGGCGTGGGCGTCGCTGATCTCCCGCAGGTGGCGCTCGGTGGCATCCTCCACAAAGACATAGAACACGTCCCCGTAGAGGCTGGTGTGGACAAAGCGGCCATAGTCCCGAATCCAGCGGATCACGCCGTCCTTGCGGGTGACGCGGTACTCCACATAGTCCAGCCCTTTGCTGCTTTTCGATATCTGGCTGTGGATGCTTTTCTGCACCTGCTCCAGTTCCTCCGGATGGACCAGTCCCCGGAAGCTGTTACCGATGTAAGCCCTGAAATCCTCCAGGCTGTCGCAGCCGAGTATGTTGACCATGGCCTGGTTGGCGTAGATCAGCTCCTCGTTTCCGTCCGCGTGATAGATGAAGAAGCCGCCGGGCATTCCATCCGTGATTTGTTCGATGGCCGGGAGCGTCTGTTCGTTTAGGTCCAGCGGAAGCACCCACTTGTTTTCCTGTTTGTTCATATGCAGCTTCTCCTCATTTTTTGATATTGACACAATTTTATCACGTTGCGGGCTTCGGCGCAAGAGAAAACAGACTTTCAGAAAACCGGGAAATGCCGTTGAAGCATTCCCCGGTCCGGATGGCGTTACCGGAGGGCGATTCAACTCCGGTCCATGTCCAAGGCACGTTTTGCGTATTCTTTGAATTGCAGCGCGGCAGAGGAAAGGGGCTTGTTGCGTTTCCACGCCAAAACAGAGGTTGTGGTCAGTTCCGGCGATAATGGGAGGGCGCATAGCTCCGACGAATCCAAAAAGGGAAGCCCGCCCTCCACAGCCAGCGCGTAGCCGATCCCGGACTGCGCCAGCAGAACACAATTGGACACCAAATTGTTGGCGGCCACGATATCCAGTTTATTGTAATACTCGCCGAACCAGTTTGCCACTTCATCGAATACCTTTTGCCGGCTTGGTACGATAATAGGGACGTCCGCCAGCTCCCTGGCTGTGACGGCTTTCTGTTTTGCCAGCGGCGCACCGGCGGGCATGACGGTAACCCAGCGTTCTTTGTGGGGCATACGGATATATTCAAACCGCTCCATATCCGCCGGCTCCAGCAGTAGGCCGATGTCGGTCAGCCCCTCATCCATGCGGCGCTTGATTCGATCCGTCCCGGTGGTATAGACGTCGAACACCACGCGGGGATGTCGCTGGCGAAACCCTGTCATTAAATCGGACAGGACGCGGACAGCGCCCAATTCGCCGCAGCCGATGTAAACAGTCCCCTCGACCTGTTCCTCGCGGATGGTTACCTCCGCCTCCGTCTTTTCCAGCAGCTCCAGAATCTCCTCCGCTCTGCGGCGCAGCAGGACACCTTCGTCCGTCAGCACAAGGGGACGGCTGTCGCGCTGAAACAGTTTAGCCCCGATCTGATGCTCCAAACAAGTCATTTGGCGGCTCAGGGTGGGCTGGGTGATATTCAACGCCTTGGCCGCGTTGGTGATATTTTGTTCTCGTGCCACGGTCAGGAAATAGTGGAGCAGCCTTGTCTCGATCATAACGTGATCCCGCTTTCCGCAATGATGCGCTGATTCAGCAAAAGGCGACTGCTGTTGCGCCGACGTATTTTTCGTGGAAAAATGTGACAAAAACCTGCATTTTCTCTTTTGTTCTTCCATTATATACCGGAATTGGTGAAATTTAAAGCGGAAATCCTCAAAGGAACGGGGCGGCTCCCCGCTGAACGGGGGCCGCCCCTTAGACGTTATGCTATCATTTTCAATTACTTCTTGTAGGTCATGACAACGTCGCTTGTTGTTACCTTTCCAAAAGCGGAGGGCACGGGCTCGCCCACCTCGTCGCCGTTGGTGATGACAAAGGGCGTCACCACTTGATATCCCTTCTTGGTGATAAAGTCGATGTCGAACTTCAGCAGGATTTGGCCCCGCTTGACCCGATCGCCCTCTTTGACCAGGGGAGTGTATCCCTCTCCGTTCAGCTCCACGGTGTTCATGCCGACGTGGATGAGCAGCTCGGCGCCGTCTGCGGCTGTCACGCCGATGGCGTGGCCCGCGTAGGTGGAGATCACGCCGTCGCAGGGCGCACAGACCTCGCCCACCGAAGGGATGAACGCCACGCCGCCGCCCAGAACGCCGGAGGAGAACACCTCATCCTCCACCTGGTCCAGGGCGATGGCCTCACCGGCGATGGGGGCGTACAGAACACCGGGTTCCGTAGCAACCATCGGGGTTTCCTTAACCGGTTTCACAACACCGGTCTCGGCGGGGTCCAGCTTGCCGTTCTTCGCCCAGATGCCGAACATGACGTAGCTGGCGGCGAAGGCGACACCCATGGCGATGAGGACGCCGATGACAGCGAAAATCAGATTGCTCATGGTATAGCCCAGCGGGATGACGTCCTCGGTGGGGATATACGCGGGCAAGACCAGCAGCCCCGGGGAGCCGCCCGCGAAACGGGCGACCCGGGTGATGCCCAGGAACAGGCCGCCGACGCCGCCGCCCAGCATGGCGGCGTACAACGGGAAGGTGAATTTCAGGTTGACGCCGTACAGCACCGGCTCGGTGATGCCCAGCACGCCGGTCAGGCCGGCGGAGGAGGCCTGCTGCTTGGTGTCCGGGTTCTTGGAGCGGATGGCCACCGCCAGGCCCGCAGCGCCCTGGGCCACGTTGGACACCAGCATGCCGGGGCCCACCACCGTATCCCACTTGACGGTGGCCAGGTTGTTGGTGCCGATGGGGATCAGGCCGTAATGCGTGCCCGTCATGACCAGCAGCGGGGTGAAGATGCCGACGATGGTGGGCACGATCCAGGGGGCGAAATTATTCAGCCACACGAAGAATACGTTGATGAGGTTGGACACCCACGCGCCGATGGGGCCCAGTACCACGATGGTGGCGGTGCCGCCCACCAGCAGGCTCACCAGGGGCACCGAGAAGAATTTGACCGCCCTGGGGGAGACCTTCTGCATGAAGTGCTCCACCACCGACATAAACCAGACGCCCAGGATGATGGGGATGACCGAGGAGGTATAGGTTGCCTTGGTGACCGGCAGGACGCCCAGGAAGGTGACCGCCTCCTCGCCGCCCAGCAGGCTGATAAACGCCGGATACACCAGGATGCCGGCCAGGGCCATGGCGGTGCCCTGGTTGCACTTGAACTTCCTGGCGCAGGACGCGGCCAGAAGGATGGGCATGAAATAGAACGCCGCGTCCGCCATCGCGTTCAGGATGATATAGGTTTGGGTGCCGCTCTTGAGCACGCCCATAGCGGAGAACAGCGCCATGAACGCCTTGAGCAGACCGGCTCCGGTAATGGCCGGAATGATGGGCTGGAAGATGCTGGCGATGCCCTCCAACACCTTGCTCAGTTTCGAGCGGTTGTCTTCCTTCTCAGCCTCCGGGTCCTGGATCGCGCCCGCGGCCTCAAAGCCGCCCAGGGCGACCACTTCCTGATACACCACCGGAACGTCCGGCCCGATTACGATCTGGTACTGGCCGCCCGCGTTCACCACGGACAGCACGCCGGCGGTCTTTTTCAAGACGTCCGTGTTTGCCTTTCCGTCGTCCTTCAAGGTAAAGCGGAGGCGGGTCGCACAGTGGACAACCCCGCTCACGTTTTCCTTTCCGCCGACGTTTTCCAAAATTTTTCCGGCTAAGCTCTTGTAATCCATTTGAACTCTCCTCTCACAAGTATTTCTCCTTCGGCAGGTCCCCGGAAGCTCAACCCAGATCCTCGCCGTTAGATGCGATCACTTTTTTGTACCACTCAAAGCTGTCTTTTTTCATGCGCTTCAGCGTTCCGGAGCCGTCGTTCTGCTTGTCCACGTAGATCATGCCGTAGCGCTTGCGCATTTCCCCGGTGGAAGCGGACACCAGGTCGATGCAGCCCCAGCAGGTATAGCCCAGCAGGGGGATGCCGTCCTCATTGACCGCAGCCAGCATAGCCTTGATGTGCTCGCGCATATAATCAATGCGGTAGGGGTCGTGGATGCTGCCGTCCGCTTCCACAGTATCCGCCGCGCCAAGGCCGTTTTCCACGATGAACAGCGGTTTTTCGTACCGGTCATACAGCACGTTTAAGGTGACGCGCAGCCCCAGTGGGTCGATCTGCCAGCCCCACTCGGAGCTTTGCAGGTAGGGGTTCACCACCGCGCTGATGACGGCGTTGCCGCCCCGGCTGTGGTTCTTGATGATCTCGGGGTCCGCGGACATACACCGGCTGCAATAATAGCTGAACGAGATGAAATCCACCGTGCCTGCCGCGAGCTGCCTTTCGTCGTCGCCGGCCAGCTCCAGCCGGACGCCCGCGCGCTCCATGCGCTTCTTTGCCCAGACCGGGTAGCTTCCCCGGGCTTGAACGTCGATAAAGAAGTAGTTGTCCCGGTCGCACTCCATGGCCTTGTAGACGTCCGCCGGATTGCTGGTATAGGGGTAGAAATTACCGGCGGCCAACATACAGCCCACCATGCAGCCCGGGATCATCTCATGGGCCAACTGGACCGCCTTGGCGCTGGCGACCAGCTCGTGATGGGCGGCCTGATACTTGACCTGCTCCGGGTCTTCCCCCTCTTCAAAGTAGATGCCCGCGCCCATAAAAGGCATATGGAGCAGCATATTGATCTCGTTGAAAGTGATCCAGTACTTTACCTTTTTCCCGTACCGCTCAAACAGAACCCGGCAAAGGCGCAGGTAGGCGTCCACCATGCGCCGGTCCTTCCAGCCGCCGTATTTCTTAATTAAGGCGATGGGCGCGTCAAAATGGCAGATGGTGACCAGAGGCTCGATTCCGTAGCGGGCGCACTCGTCAAACAGGGAATCGTAAAACGCCAGGCCCTCCTCGTTGGGCGTCTCGTCATCTCCGTTGGGCAAAATACGGGTCCACGAGACGGACAGACGGTAGCATTTGAACCCCATCTCGCCCAGCAGCGCGATGTCCTCCTTGTAGTGGTGGTACATGTCGATGGCCTCATGGGCCGGATACTCATGCTGATCGTCGCAGTCCAGCATTTTCATCAGCCCGCGGGCGACCTTCATGCGGTCGGGACCGAAGGGAATCACATCCACGCTGGACAGTCCCCGGCCTCCTTCCAAATACCCCCCTTCGCACTGGTTGGCGGCCGTGGCCCCGCCCCATAGGAATGAGCTGTTCATTTTCATGTTTTTCATCAACCCTTTCTAAAAATGGACAGTTTTTGGAAAATTTTGTTTTTGATAAGACAATTCTTCTGTTAACAGATTATCGTATCTTGTTGGCAATGTCCAATACTCTATAGGCATTTTATATTCATGCTTAAAAAGCATTTTACCCTTACCGGAGGCGTTCCAGTCACGGCCCGCAAATCAGGCCCGATGGATCAAACGCCCCGCGTTCCAAGCGCCTGGAACGCGGGGCGTTTTCACCGTTTTATTTCACCGCTGTCCGGTTCCCGGCAACTGTTGTCCTCCAATCGGCGCAGCAGGGAAGACAGCAGCGTCCAATCCTCGACGGAGATGCCGTCGGCAAGCTTTTCCTGGAAGCGGTCATAGGCGTGCTCGATTTTCTCCAGCATTTCCTCTCCTTCCGGGGTGAGAAAGAGCTGGTACTGCCTGCGGTTTTCCGGGTCCTGTGTCCGGCGGAGGTGACCCATTTCCTCCAGCCGCCGGGCTCCCCGGGCCACGCTGGTTTTGTCCAGACAGAAGAAATTTGCGATGCCGTCCTGGCTGACGCCGGGGCAGCGGCCGACCCGGAGTACGATCAGGTGCATGGCGCCCACGTACCCATGGGAGTTGAGAATGGTGCGCTGGAGAAAGTAGAGGCGCTGGCGGTTGATCCGCAGCAGGCTGGACATTACCGGGTCTGTCATAACTCGTCCCCTCCCAGCGCGGCCTGGGCCTGCTCCATTGTCTCAATCCTCCGGTGTACCCGGCGGATCAGCGGCACCGCCAGAAGCAGGGTGAGCAGGTCCGCCACCGCCTGGACGGAGGCCACGCCGTTGGCTCCCCACAAGTGGGATATGGGGTAGACGATGGGCAGGAAGCAGGTGCCCTGCCGGGCGGTGGACAGCAGCAGCGCGCCCCGGGCGTCGCCCAGCCCCGCGCAGAACATGTTGACCACCGCCACCCAGCCGTGTATGGGCAGCACGAGGCATTGCAGGCGGATGGCCAGCGCTCCCACCGCCAGCATCTCGGCGGACTGGTCCGACTTGGCGAACACGCCGATGAGCTGGTTGGCGGACAGGGCCAGGGCGACGCCTATGACCAGCGCCCCTACGATGGCGGCGCGGGAGGCGAAGCGGTAGCTCTCCTTCACCCGGTCGTACCGCTTGGCGCCCCAGTTGAAGCCCGCCACCGGCTGGAAGCCGGTGCCAAAGCCCAGAATTACGCCGAAGGGGAACATCATCACCTTGGTGGATACGCCGATGCCGGCCAACACAGCGTCGGAGATGCCGCCGGCGATGTTGTTGAGCACGATGGCGGACACCACCGCCAGCCCGGAGCGGAACATGGAGGAGGAGCCCACGGTAAACACCTGCGTGACAATATCCCGGGCGGGACGGAACCGGCGGATGGACAGGCGGAGCACACTGCGCCGGGTGATATAGGGGAACACCAGAATGGCGAAGCTCACCAGCTTGGAGATGGCGGTGGCCAGCGAGGCCCCGGCCACGCCCATGTCAAGATTGAAGATGAAGATGGGGTCCAGGAAGCAGTTCAGGATGCCGCCGAAGCCCATGCCGAACATGGACAGCACGGCGTTGCCCTCCGCACGGAGGCACTGGTTCATCACGAAATTCGCCGCCATGAAGGGGGCAACCAGCAGCACATAGGTGGCGTAATCCACGGCGTATTGCTCGCAGGTGTCGGTGGCGCCCAGCAGCCGGACCATGGGGTGCATAAAGGCAACGCCCAGCAGAGTGACCACCGCGCCGAAGAGGACCGCCGTAAAGAAGGCGGTGGACAGCACGCGGTCCGCCTTCTCGTTCTCCCTGGCCCCCAGCAGGCGGGAGATGTAGCTGGCCGCGCCCACGGCCAGCATGGACCCGGCCATCATGATGATCTGATCCAAAGAGGCGTTGACGCTGATGGCGGCCTGGGCGCTCTCGCCCAGACTGCTGACAAAATAGGTGTCGGCCAGATTGTAGATGGATGTGATGAGGAAGGAAATGATGGACGGCAGGGCCATTTTTCCAATGATCCGGGGCAGGGAACCCTTGAGCATCATATCTTCGCGCTGCTGCTGTCTCTCTTTCTCCATGCTTGGCATACGTGTAAATCCTCCGTTTGCTTTGTTTTATCTGCAACTGTTTCATATGAAACATCATAGCGGAGAAGATATGAAATGTCAAGGGATGGAGGGAAATTGCTCCGCTCAAATGCCTGCCGCGTCGGGGACCGCGCGCGGTCCGGGACTTTGGGAAAAAGCGGTCGCTCAAAATACAGTGGATTTTCCCTGCGGGCTATGGTACAATTCAGCCAATGACAGAAGAGAGGCGCTTATGGATATGACTTTGAAGAATTTGAAGATTGGAGAGAGCGCCACCATCACGGCGGTGGGCGGGGAGGGCGCGCTCCGGCAGCATTTTCTGGATATGGGCGTGATCCCGGGCGCGGAGGTCACGGTGGTGAAGTTCGCGCCCATGGGCGACCCGATGGAGCTGCAAATCCACGGCTATGAGCTGACGCTCCGGCTGGCGGACGCGGATCAGATCGCCGTCAGACCCATCCGGGAGAGGACGAATCAGCACAGTCATGTGGACCGGTTTGACCCCACGGCCCATCCGGGGCTGGGGGAGGACGGGAAATACCACGCCAAGGGGGACGGCGAGGTGCTGCCGGAGGGGACGCAGCTCACCTTTGCCCTTGTGGGAAACCAGAACTGCGGCAAGACCACCCTGTTCAACCAACTGACCGGCGCCAACCAGCACGTGGGCAATTTTCCGGGCGTTACGGTGGACCGGAAGGACGGCCCTATTAAGGGACACCCGGACACGCAGGTCACCGACCTGCCGGGGATCTACTCCATGTCGCCCTACAGCAGCGAGGAGATCGTTTCACGGAACTTCGTTTTGGGCGAGCGGCCCCGGGCCATCATCAACATTGTGGATGCCACCAACATTGAGCGCAACCTGTACCTGACCATGCAGCTTCTGGAAATGAATGTTCCCCTGGTGGTGGCCCTCAATATGATGGACGAGGTGACCAGCAACAACGGCTCCATCGACATCAACGGGATGGAAGCCATGCTGGGCGTTCCGGTGGTGCCCATCTCCGCCGCTAAAAACGAAGGGGTTCGGGAGCTGATCGACCACGCCCTGCACATTGCCCGGTATCAAGAGCGGCCGAAGAAACAGGATTTTTGCAGCAAGGACGATCACGGCGGCGCCATCCACCGGGCCATCCACGCGGTGGAATCCATCCTGGAGGACCACGCGGAGCAGGCCGGCCTGCCCCTGCGGTTTTCCGCCACAAAGGTGATCGAGGGGGATGGGCTGATCCTGGAGCAGTTGAAGCTGGAGCGGAATGAAACGGAGGCCATCGAGCACATCGTCACGCAGATGGAGCGGGAGGGCGGGATGGACCGCAGCGCCGCCATTGCCGATATGCGCTTCGACTTTATCGAATACGTCTGCGAGCGCACGGTGCAAAAGCCACGGGAGAGCCGGGAGCGCCTCCGCTCGGAAAAGATTGACCGCGTCCTCACCGGGAAATGGACGGCCATTCCCTGCTTCATTGCCATTATGGGGCTGGTCTTTTACCTGACGTTCCATGTGATCGGCGCATTCCTTCAGGAGCTTTTGGCGGCGGGGATTGACGCGCTCTCTTCCGTGGCGGAGGCCTGGATGACTGCCGCCCACGTCAACGAGGCGCTTCGCAGCCTGGTGATCGACGGGATCTTCGGCGGCGTGGGGAGCGTGCTGAGCTTCCTGCCCATCGTGGTCACGCTGTTTTTCTTCCTTTCCATCATGGAGGACAGCGGCTATGTGGCCCGGGTGGCGTTTTTTATGGACAAGCTGCTGCGGAAGCTGGGGCTTTCGGGACGCAGCATCGTGCCCATGCTGATCGGCTTCGGCTGTACGGTGCCCGCCGTGATGTCCACCAGGACCTTGCCCAGCAAGCGGGACCGGAAGATGACGATCTTGCTGACGCCGTTTATGAGCTGTACGGCGAAGCTGCCCATCTATGCCTTTTTTGTGGGCGCGTTTTTCCCCGGCCGGGGCGGGCTGATTATGACCGGGCTGTACCTTCTGGGCATTGTGGTGGCCATCGTGGTGGCGCTGCTCTTTAAAGAAACCCTGTTCAAGGGCGAAGCGGTGCCCTTTGTCATGGAGCTCCCCAATTACCGGATGCCGGGGGCGAAAAATGTGGCCCAGCTCCTGTGGGAAAAGGCCAAGGACTTTTTGAACCGGGCGTTCAGCATCATTTTGCTGGCCACCATTGTGGTATGGTTCCTACAGAGCTTTGATTTACACCTGGACATGGTGTCCGACGCCTCCAACAGCCTGATGGCGGTGGCGGTGGGCTGGCTCGCCCCGATTTTGGCGCCCCTCGGCCTGGGCGACTGGCGCATTGCCACCTCGCTGGTCAGCGGCTTCCTGGCCAAGGAGAGCGTGGTATCCACCATGGAGCTGTTGTTCGGCGGCGGCATCCAAGCGGCGCTGTCTCCGGTTGACGCCGCGACAATGCTGGTGTTTTCCCTTTTGTATACCCCTTGCGTGGCCTCCATCGCCGCGATCCGCCGGGAGCTGGGGGGAAAGTGGGCGATCGGCGTGGTGCTTTGGCAATGTGTGGTTGCCTGGATCGTGGCGTTTTTCGTGCGGGGTGTCTGTCTGGCCGCCGGTCTTTAGAATCTGTGGAAACCGGGAGGGATTAGGATGAACTTCGCCGATCTTGTGGTGGTGGTCGCGGTAGGAGGGATGGTTTTGCTGGCCGTCGCGATCCTCCGGAAAAACAGGCGAAACGGGAATCGGAGCTGTGGCTGCCGGTGTTCCGATTGCGGCTGCGGTTGCTGTTTCACAGAGCGATAGAAGTACCAATAGGTCAAAATCAGAACGAAAAGGAGAATGCGTCATGGGCGCGATGAAGGACAGACTGCATACCGGAGAAATCTATTTTCCCGGAGACGAGGAGATCATGGCGGACCAGCTCAAACGGCTGGACCGGCTTTATGAGTTCAACCAGACCCGCCCCACCCAGCAGGAAACGCGTCAGGCCATGTTGAAGGAGATGTTTGCCGAGATCGGGGAGGGGTGCTACATTGAACCGCCGTTCCACTCCAACTTTGGCGGCAAGCATGTGCATTTCGGAAAAAACATCTACGCCAACTTCAACCTGACTTTGGTGGACGACACCCACATCTACGTGGGCGATTACACCATGTTCGGCCCGAACGTGGTGATTGCCACTGCGGGACACCCCATCCTGCCGGAGCTGCGGGAAAAAGGCTATCAGTACAACATGCCGGTGCGGATCGGGAAAAACTGCTGGCTGGGCGCGGGGGCGATCGTGCTGCCGGGCGTCACCATCGGCGACAATGTGGTGGTGGGGGCCGGGAGTATCGTGACCCACGACCTGCCCTCCAACGTGGTGGCGGTGGGCAATCCATGCCGGGTGATGCGGGAGGTCAATGAGCATGACCGGGAGTATTATTTCAAGGATCGAAAAATTGACTTCGGCGCGTTGGAATAAGGTAGCGGCGCGGGCGGGTAAAGCGTTGGTGAGGTCGGCCATCAGCGTGTTGACCGAGCCGATATTGTCGTCCGTAAAATCGGAGAGGCGTTTCAGCATCTGCCGGGAGTTGTCCCGGGCGTCGTCGGTGAAGCTGCCCATGGATTCCGGCAGGGCGGACACATCGTCCCCCGTGCGCGGGGCATTGTTGATGGCCCGGTCGATGAGGCGGTCCAGGGCGTCCGCCCGGTCAAAGGCGATGTTGACCACCATGATGCGGCTGGCGCCGAAGGTGATGAACTCGTTGTCCATGACGGTGAGGTCCTGGCGGGTTTCCGTGGCGCCCGGAAGATAGCTGACCAGGTGACAAAAGCAAGCGGCTGAACGATGGCCTTCCTGGACCGACGGCTTGTGACGGCGCTTTTGGTAGTCCTCGGGGTCCCCGAGAAAAAACGGGCCGGTATCTTTTAGGTAAGATACCGGCCCGCGTAGCTCTTTATTGTACGGAGCGAGGGGAGAAACGCTCATGAATGCTCCGCCTGAACGCCCGGCTGGAGCACATATCTACGCGACGGCTTGACCAGCAGCGTCACAGCCAGAATGACTGCCGCCGTAATCCCCAGGCTGAGCGGATATACCTGCATGATCGTGGCAAAGGACGGGGCGCGCTGAAACACCGTAAAGATCCAGGTCAGGCGCACTCCGCATATCCCGATGACCGCGCAGGCCGCCGGGATGAAGGAAACGCCGAAGCCCCTCAGGTAGCCGGACAGCGCCTCCTGAGCGAAGCTGAACGCGTATGCGAAGAACATATATTCCAGCCGTATCCGCCCTGCGGCGATGACCTCCGGGTCCTGGTTAAAGATGCTGAGCAGGGGCCGGCTGAACAGCAGGATCAGCCCGCTGACCGCCGCGGTGCTCACCGCGCTTTGCAGCAGGCACAGCCGCAGCGTCTTCCGGCAGCGGTCGTTTTTCCCCGCGCCATAGTTCTGGCCGACAAAGGTGGTACACGCCTGACCGAAGGAGTTCATAATGTAGAAGGAGAATACCTCCAGGTTAAACGCCACCGAGGAGGCCGCCATGACCGTCGTTCCCAGGCTGTTGACCGCCGACTGGACGATAATATTGGCAAACGAAAAAATCATGCCCTGCACGCCCGCCGGGACTCCGATCTTCAGGATTTCCCCCAGCACGTCGCCGTGGACGCGCAGCTTCCGGGGATCGACCCGGACAGCCAGGTCTGTTTTCATCAGGGACAGGAACAGAATCACCGAGCTGATGAGGTTGGCCAGCACCGTCGCGGTGGCCACGCCGTCCACATCCATACCAAAGCCAAGGACAAAGATAAGATTGAGGATGACGTTGAGCACCCCGGAGATCACCAGGGCGATCAGGGGCGTTTTGGTATTGCCGCAGCTCCGGAAAATGGCGGATTCAAAGTTATAAAGCAGGATCACCGGCATTCCGGCCAGGTAAATCCGGAGATATTTTACGGCAAGCGGGAACACGTCGTCCGGGACGTCCAGCAGCGCCACGACCCGAGGCGCCACGAACTCGCCCAGCACGGTGAGGAACAGTCCTCCCAGCAGGGACACGATCACCGACGTATGTACGGCCTTGGCGATTTTCTTGGTATCCCTTTGACCGATGGATCTGGCGATGATGACGTTGCTCCCCAGGGAAATCCCGACAAAAAGATTGACCAGCAGCCCGATGATGGGCGAGTTGCTTCCCACCGCCGCCATGGCTGCTTTGCCGGAAAACTGTCCGACCACCGCCAGGTCCGCCGCGTTGAACAACTGCTGTAAAATTCCCGTTGCGGCCAGCGGTATGGTGTATTTGATGATCTTGTCTCCTAACGAGCCGTTTGCCATGTCGATCCGACCGCCCATATGGATTCCCTCTTTCCGTTACTTGATCATAAAAATGATATCATATGTCCGACCCAAAAGAAATATTTCTTTTCCACTATACCGGCGTGGAAAAAGCTTATAAAATCATCTGTTTTACTAAAATTAGGAACAATGAGGAGTTGTTCCGGAAGACTCCGCGTCTGCCCGGAGCATTCCCGTTCTTCCCCAAAAGTTGCTTTGGCTCGGTTCGGGGAATGGGGGTGTGCCACAGCATGGCCGGATGCCGCGCCGTCTGACAGCTATTGACACCAAAAGGAGGAGAATAGTATAATGTAAATATGGTCGGCGCATTGGCCGGCGCGGAACGGACAGGTATTTTTTCGTTGAGGCCACACGTCCTCTCAAAACGTTGAAATGGAGAGCGTCGATGAAAGGAACGCCAAATAAGCAGAAAAAACGGAAAGGGCTTTCCCTGCTCTTTTCCATTGTTATCATTTTTGGCATTTTTGGGACGATTGTATTCGCGGTGTCCCGCAGGATCGCCGAGGAGATGTCGGATGCCGCCATCCAGAGCCTGAGTGAAAGCCTGGACCTGATCCAGAGCACCATTGAGGCGATCCTGCGCAGCGAGGCGGAATTCCAAACGCTGATCGCCCAGGAGATTGCCCGGGCGGAAGACCCGGAGGAGTATATCCGCGCCTATGAGAAAAACCAGACGATGGCAAAGCTGTCGCTGATCCTGTTGGGGGAAACGGAAGGGGTTTCCAATACCGGGGAACGGTTTACCGAGGAGGGCCTGGATTTTTCCGCAGGAGAAACGGTTTTCGGCTTGCCGGTCTCCCGATCCTACCTGAATTATATGGGAACCTGGTCCTACACCATCAAATGCCCCGTTGAGCGGGACGGACAGGAGATCGGGACCCTTTACGCCGAGTATGTCTACGATGCCATTGACCGGTCCCTTCCGGACGGGTTTTATAACCAAGAGGCGTCGCTGTACATCATGGACGCGGAGAGCCAGCGGTTCGTTCTGAAGCCCAAAGGGATGGGGCAGCGCAGCGCGGGCCATTTGAATCTGGCGGATTTTTACCGGGCGAACAATATTCAGGACCCGGAGATCCGGGCGGAGGTGGAGGGGTGCCTGAGCGCCGGGCGGAACCTCCTGTTTTACCACGAAATCCGGGAGGTCAACGCCCTCAATTATATGTGGGCGGTCAATGGAGGGACTGTTTTCCTGGTGGGCTATGTGCCGGTGGAGGCCATTCAGAAGGAGGGCCGGACCGTCAACCAGAGCATTATGATCGTCGTGGCCTCCTTGCTGGCGGCATTTTTCCTGTGTATCATCTTGTACTACCTGAACTGGAGGCAGCAGGAGAAGCTGCGAAGGGAGCAGGAGGAGGAGCGGAGGCTCCACAGCCAGCAACTGGCGGAGGCCCTGCGGGCTGCGCAGATCGCCAGCGAATCAAAGACGACGTTCCTGTCCAATATGTCCCACGACATCCGCACCCCCATGAACGCTGTGCTGGGTTTTACGACCCTCCTGGCCAAGGACGCGGAAAATCCGGCCAAGGTGCGGGAATACACCCAAAAGATTACGGCCTCCGGGCAGCACCTGCTCAGCCTCATCAACGATATTTTGGACGTGTCCAAGATCGAGAGCGGGAAGGTGGTGCTCAGCCTGGAGAAGTTTGCCCTCAACGATGTGATCTCCTCCATAGACGCCATCATCCAGCCCATGGTCAAGGCGAAGGGGCAGGACTTCCACCTGGAGGTGACGGGAGTCCGGCATGAATATCTGGTGGGGGACGCGACCCGGATCAACCAGATTCTGATTAACCTGCTCTCCAACGCTGTGAAATACACGCCGGAGGGCGGGCAAATCCGGCTGCGCATCATTGGCCTCAAGCAGCGCTCCAGCCAGTATGAGCATATCCGCATTGAGGTGGAGGACAACGGCTACGGCATGACCCCGGAGTATTTGAAAACCATCTTCGATGCCTTCACCAGGGCGGAGAACAGCACCACCAACAAGGTGCAGGGCACGGGCCTGGGTATGGCCATCACCAAGAGCATTGTGGAGCTGATGGGCGGGACCATCGAAGTGTTCAGCGAGGTGGACCGGGGTTCGCTCTTCCGGGTGGACCTGGAGCTGCGTATCCTTGAGGAGGAGGCCGACCGGAGGTTCTGGGAGCAGCGGGGCGTGTCCCGCATCCTGGCGGTGACAGGGAGCCGGGAAAGCCGGGAGAACATGACGGCCCTGATGCAGGACACGGGCGTCCGGCTGGACGCCTGCGCCACGGTGGAGGAGGCGGTAGAACGGCTGCGCGGCGGCGGGGACTGCCAGATGGCCCTGTTGGACTGGGAGGACTTTGGCCTCCAAGGGGCCCAGTCGCTGCGGGAGGCGCTTCCGGAATCCGTGCCCATGCTGATCTTGGCGGAATTCGACGCGGAGGGCAGGGAGGAGGCGCTCAGGCTCAACCACACGGACTTACTTGCCAAGCCCTTCTTTGTCTCCGCCCTCCGGGCAAAGGCCGGGGAGCTGTGGAATGAAACGGACGGGACCGGCGTGCCGGAGGCGGAAGAGGCCGGCAGCTTGGCGGGGATGCATTTTCTTGCGGCGGAGGATAACGAGATCAATGCGGAAATTTTGACGGAGCTTTTGGAAATCGAGGGGGCCTCCTGCGAGATCGCCGCCAACGGACGCCTGGCGGTGGAGAGCTTTCAGCGCTCGGAGCCGGGCGAGTTTGACGCGATTCTGATGGACGTGCAGATGCCGGTGATGGGCGGCCACGAGGCGGCAAAGGCTATCCGGGCCCTGGACCGGGAGGACGCGGGGCGCATCCCCATCATCGCCATGACGGCCAACGCCTTTGCCGAGGATGAAAAGGCCGCGCTGAGCGCCGGTATGGACGTCCATGTGCCCAAGCCCCTGAGCATGGAGCTCTTGAAAAAGGCAATCGAACAATGTAGCAAACGGGAGGAAACGGGATGAATACGGCAAAAAAGCACAAATGGCTTTCCATCTGCCTGGCGGCGCTGGCGGTTGTGTCGCTGGCGTCCTGCGCCCAGGAGGACCCCAAAAACTTGATTTCACGGGAGGATGGGGAAAAACGGGCGGTCAACCTGTTCAGCCCCATGGAAAAAATTGACCCGGATGCGGAGAACGTGGCGCGGACTGCGTCGGACTTAACAGTGGCCATGGCGGAGGAGGCGCTGGGCATGACCATGGTATACCGGACCTATACGGCGGAGGACTATCAGGACAAGACCTACGACGAGGTCTGCCTGGACCGGGCCCGGAATGACATGGACGACCTCTACCTGCTTAACCCCGATGCGATCATGGCGTTGGGCGCGGAGGGAAAGCTGGAGGACCTGTCGGGGCTGGACAGCGCGAAAAACCTGCGGGAGATCATCCGTACCGCCAACACGGTGGACGGGAAGCTGGTGGCTATTCCCCAGGAGGTGGTGGCCTACGGCCTGTTCGTCAATAAGGACCTGTTCGACCGGTATGGCCTGGACCTGCCGGAAACGCCGGAGGAATTTCTGGAGTGCTGCCGGGTGTTTCAGGAGAACGGGATCGAGACGCCCGTCGGCGCCAACCGCTGGTGGCTTGAGACCTTCGTCTTGGCCCAGGCCTACGCCGATCTGTACAACGGCGGAAATACCCAGGCGGAGATTGAGGCCCTCAACAGCGGGGAGGCCAGGTACAGCGACTATATGCGCCCCGGCTTTGAGTTCCTCCAGACGCTGATCGACCGGGGTTATATCGACGCGGAGAAGGCCCTGGTCAGCGAGGCCATCGAGGCGGAGGGGCCCGATTTTCTGGCGGGGAAAACCCCCATCGTCATGGCCTACTGGGGCGCGGCGAATACGGAGACCGCCTATGGCAAGACGGACTTTACCATGGAGGTCATCGGGTTTCCCAGCAGCCAGGGGCAGATGCCGGTGATGCCCATGACCGGATGGGCCGTGTGCTCCGGCGCAGAGCACGCGCAGGACGCGATGAAGATGCTCGATGTCATCATCTCCGATGAGGCGCTCCAGCTCTATTCGGAGGTCAACCGGGTGATTTCCCCTTCCGAGAATGTAAAAGTGGAGTGTGTTCCCGCCTTAAAACCCCTCAATGACAGGATAGAGGAGGGGGTCTATGTATTGGGTTCCAACGCGGGGATGAACGTGGAACAATGGGGGAATACCTGCCAGATCGTGCGGCTGCTGCTGGGTGGCGCGTCGGTGGAGGAGTGTATGGCGGCCTTTGACGAGCTACAGGATACGGCGCTGAATCAACCTTAAACGGGGCGGCTTTTTCACTTGCAGGGGTATTTTGGGCAATCCGTTTTGAATGGTCCCAATGCCCCGGTCGTGTTTTTAACTGCGCCGGCAATACTGCCGGCTTGGCGCATTCATATTGACACATGGACGGCTTTACCGTATAATAACTCGATAGGTTATATCAAGGAGGCGGCAGAATGAAGCAGTTTTTCGGCATGAGCCAGCGGGGGAATCTGGATGAGGCGTTACAGGGCCTATACCGTCCGCAGTTTATTATGCTACTGTCCAACGGCGACCAGTTTGAGGAGCATGTGGCGGCGCTGGAGCGGCGTTTTCCCGGGGTGCCCAGTATCGGGTGTATTGGGATGAGTTATCAAATCAGCGTGGTAGAGCACGGCGTGGGAATCATCGCCTTTTCTGACGGGGTGGCCGCTGTTTCCAATGTGCTGGAGCAGGCGTCCATCATGCCGATCAAATACATACAGCGTTTGGAGCGGGATATGCAGGCGTTGGGCGGCGACCACCGGGACACCGTCTGCATCGACTTTTGCTCCGGCAACGACGCCTGCGTGCTTACCACCATCAATACCGCCCTGAACAAGCGGGGCATTTCCCTGGTGGGGGGCACCGGGGACCAGGGAAAAGTGTCTGCGAACGGGCGGATTTATGAGGACGCGGTGGCTTACGCCCTGGTGCGGAACCAGAATGGCCGGATCAAGACGTATAAGGAGAACATCTACCACCAGATGGGGGATTACCGCTTTGTGGCCGCCAACACGGACCGGGCCAATTATATCCTGGGGACGCTGAACGGTAAGAGCGCCAAGCAGGTCTACAAGGATATCCTCCATGTGACCGACGAGGAGATCCTTACCCGGACGTTCCAAAACCCCTTCGGGAAGCTGAATGGGAACGACACCTGCATCATCTCCATCAAGGAGGTCCAGGGTAGTTCCTTGGCCTGCTTCCGCCAGGTAAACGACTCCGACGTGCTCATCCTGCTGGAGTTGGGGGACTACCGGGCCATTGTGCAGGATACCATCCGGCAGATTTGCCGGGACTTCCCCCGCCGGTCGGCCATTTTCTCGGTGAATTGCCTGTTCCGGTACAAGCTGTTCTCTGAGCAGGGCTATATGCAGGACTATTTGCGCGATATGGCGGCGCTGGGTAATCACGCCGGTTTTGTGGGGTACGGGGAGCACTATAACAACCGTTTTGTCAACCAGTCCATGACCTGCGTGGTATTTGAATAGAGGAGGGGCAGTTATGTTTTTGGGAAAAAAGAGCCGGAAGCCCGACCAGGTCCAGGAGAAAAAGAGCCTCTACCCAGTGCTGCATATGACGGACAGCCTGAAGGAATACCAAAAGGAGCTGGTCAAGAAGGAGGTCGCCTCCCTTTGGGAATTGAACCTGATCGGCGACTCCTTTACCGGTGTGCTGCGGGAAGGGGAGATGTTCCAGACAAAGCTTCAGGACCTGGGGGAGTCCTTTTCCAACATCAATGAGACGGCGGAGCAATTCGGCCATGTGCGGGGGGAAATCGGACAAGCGGTGTCCGAGGCCAGGGGGCAGATGGCGGCTCTGGAGCAGACCTCTACGCAGGTGCAGCAGTCCTATAATACTATGGCGGAGATATTTTCCTACTTGGAGGCGGCGATCCGGGGAATCCAGCAGTCTATGGGCAAGATCGTATCCATCGCGGAGCAGACCAACCTCCTGGCCATCAACGCATCCATTGAGGCGGCCAGGGCGGGAACCGAGGGCAAGAGCTTTGCGGTGGTAGCCGCCCAAGTCAAACAGTTGGCGGAGGAGATCAAGTCGCTGGCAGGCGAGGTGGACAGCGGTGTGAACGAGGTGGAGGGCCGCGCCAATGAGCTCAGCGAAAGTATTTCCGTCTCCAAGCAGACCTTGGGCCAAAACGCCGGTATTTTGGCCCAGACGGAGGGGAGCTTTGAGAAGATCACGACGGCGGCGGAGGGTGCGGTGACCGTGCAGGCCGACATATCCGGCGTCATCCAGGTATCCCAGCAGGAATTACAGGCCCTGCGCCTGTTTTTCGAGAAGATCAATGGGCAGTATCAGGAGGTCGTCAAGCACATTGAATCCGCGAGCCATCTGGGCACTACAAAAAGCGCGATGTTTGAGGATATTGACAATATGATTTCTCAGATCCCGCCCCTTGTCAGCGAACTGGAGGCCGGATCCTGAGCGATTTGAGGAGCGGGATTTTCGGGATCATATTTTCACCCTGCTTATGTAACGGCGGCTTCCAAGCTTTTTGGAAGCCGCCGTAATATTTTTCCTGTGTGTACGCACCTGGGCACGCTTCTGAATGGAAGCGAGCCCAGGTGCAGGGTGCTGTTATCGTTGTGCGAAAATAGGGGAGACCCAGGCGGTGTCGCCGTTTTTCAGCCAAACCCGCAGCCGGTACTGGCAGCCGGGTTCCATGACGACGGTCTTCTCGAACTCCATCGTATAGGCCCGCTCCGGTACGGCCTGGCGGATTCTGGTTTTGTAGGCGTTATGCCAGTAGAGGTCGTCCCGGTAGTGGGCGACGTTCCCAAAAGTTTTCCGGGCCAACTCCACGCTCTCCTGGTATTGGGCCATAATACGGGAGGTCTCCATCAGCTCTGCGATGGTGAACCGGTATTCGTGGCCATCGACGGTGAGGAGCACGCTGTCCCGCTTCTTCCCCTCGACCTCGAAAACGAAGCCCTCCTTCACCACCGTGCTGGGACCCATCCAGTGCCCCGTGGTGGTGGACATGTAGGTGGTCATATGGAAGCGGCAGCCCCGGTCCGTCACGTCGAAGAGCCTCTGACCAAAGCTGTTCCAGGCCCGCTCCACGCTCACCAGCCGGGGGGCCTCCAGGCTGCCGTCCCACTCCCGCGCCAGCATGTCCTGGTAGGTGCGCGGATTGGGGCCCCAGCCGAATTCCACGGCGAATTTCACCCGGATGATTTCGTCCTCTCCAATGGGCGCCCGCTCCCAGGTGCCGGAATGGACCGCCATCTCGTCCAGGATGTTATCCTTCAGGATTTCTACCCGGTCGATGGCGTCCGCGGCCTTTACCGCGAAGCGCAGCCGGTGCTCTCCCGCCGGGACCACACCGCCCATCAGGGCATCTCCAATGGAGAAGTCGATATCCATGCGGCTCCGGCTGACGCCGTATACCCTTCGGGCACGCATCCCGGCCCAAATGGCCTCTTTGGTGGAGTCCTCCGACAGCACGCACATGCTGCCATGGTCATACACCGCCGGGACGCTGTGGTTGTCGCCGGAGGCGATGCATCCAACCCGCAGTCCCAGGTTCAATCCGCGCTCATAACAGGTCTCCCCGGTGCGGGGGCCCATATGCAGGTGGCGTTCCATATCCATGGGGCCGGTGTCGCGCTCGCTACAGCCATGGCTGGAGTAGATCTCCGCAAAGGGGGAGAAGGATTCGTCGTGGGTGCTCCAATTCTTGCCCCGGCTCCCAAGCTGATAGGCCACATGATGGGGGATAGCGATGGTCTCCACCCCCTCGTAGATATGCCGGAGCTCTTCATACCGCATGGGGTGCTCCATACTTGCGTCGTTGTCCCGGAAGAACACATTGTGGTCGCCGTCCTGGCCGCTGCCCTGCCACTCATAACCCATGAACATGGGATACCCTTCCCGGTTGACCTGGCGGGTTTTCTCCCGGACGAGTTCCCAGTCCGCCGCGATATCCGGAGCGGGGCAGAGGTCTTCCAGGCTGGCCCCCGTCTCCGTGCGCACCATCTGGAAGGGGTAGTAGGCGATGGGCCAGAAGTCCAGGACCTGTCTGGCGTGCTCCACCCACCGGTCCAGTTCGCCGATCTGACCGTGGTGGATGTTACTGTGCAGGTCTGTCCATAATTTTTTCATAGGCGGGCTCCTTTACTCTTCGTCATTCATGAACTGCTTGGTGGCGCTGCGCTGCTTGGCGTCGCCGCGCTTCAGCAGGATGACCAGCACGACGGTGAGGATGATGAACGCCAGGCAGATGGGCCGCGTCAGGAAGATGCTCCAGGAACCGCCCGACATGACCAGGGAATTGCGCAGGTTGGACTCTGCCGTGGGACCCAACACCATACCAAGTACGATGGGCACCGGGGGGAAGTCCATTTTCTGCATCACGTAGGCTACTGCGCCGAACAGGAGCATGACGTATACGTCCATCTCCGAGCGGGAGATGGCGAAGGCGCCGGTGCAGCAGATCACCACCAGGGCGGCGGTGAGCAGGTCCTGAGGGATATGGGTTATTTTGACAAACAGCTTGAGCAGATATTTGCCTTGGGCGAACATAAAGACCTGGGCGATGACGCAGCCGATGAGCACCGCGTATACCGTGGGGCCGGAGGTGGAGAACAGCTTGGGACCCACCACCAGGCCGTGCATGGTGAAAGCGCCCAGCAGGGTGGCGGACACCACGTCTCCCGGAATGCCCAGGGTGAGCAGCGGGATGAGGGTGGCCGCGGTGGCGCCGTTGTTAGCCGCCTCTGGCGCGGCAATGCCTTTGATTTCGCCCTGCCCGAATTTTTCGTCCGGCTTGGCGCAGCGCTTGGCCTCGTTGTAGGCCAGGAAAGAGGCGATAGCGCCGCCGGTGCCGGGGATGGCCCCGATGAAGGCCCCGATGCCGGCGGACTTCAGCATGGTGGGCAGCGTCTTTTTCACGTCCGCCGCCGTGATGTGGTCGCCCGCCTCCGCGTCTTTCAGCTCGGATACCGTCACAGGCTCCGTCTGGTTGATCCGCCCGATCATCTGGGCGATGGCGTACACGCCCAGCAGCACGGCCAGCATCTTCACCCCGTTGTAGAGCCGGAAATTGCCAAAGGTGAACCGGGACAGGCCGCTGACGCTGTCGATGCCCACGGTGGCCAGCAGGATGCCCAGGCCGCCGCTGATGAGGCCCTTGATGATGCTCTTTCCGCTGACCGAGGCGATGACGGACAGCCCAAAGATAGCCAGGGCGAAATACTCAGGGGCGCCGAAGGTGATGGCCACCTTGCTGATCTGAGGTGCGAAAAACAGCAGGCACAGGGCGCTGACCAGGCCGCCTATGGTGGAGGCTACCAGGGCCATATCCAACGCCCGCCTCGGCTGGCCGTGCTGGCACAGGGGGTAGCCGTCAATCAGGGTGGCCGCCGCCGCGTTGGTGCCCGGGGTGTTGATTAGGATGGCGCTGATGGAGCCGCCGAAATTGGAGCCG
The DNA here is from genome assembly GCA_947571605.1 of uncultured bacterium. GTDB lineage: Bacteria > Bacillota > Clostridia > Oscillospirales > Oscillospiraceae > Enterenecus. The sequence continues at coordinate 84,320 of CANOYV010000004.1, forward strand.
AAGAAAATGGCGGCGAGCAGGAGCAGGGCGGGCACGGTGCCCATTTGGAAGGTGAAGGGAAGCAACACGGTGATGGCCAGGTTCCCGTTCAGCCCGGGAATGGCGCCAAAGATGATGCCGGTAAACAGCCCGATGTTGACGAAAATAAAGTTCTCGATGGTCAGAAGATTGCCCAGTGCGGCGAGGATGACCTCTCCCATAAAATATCCCTCCCGTCTCAGTTAAGGCATCTGGATATGCAGTACCTGAGAGAACAACAGATACAGCGCCGTCACCAGGGCCAGCACAATTGCATAAAAGAGCTTTTTCCGGCAGCCCACGAACACCAGGGTGACGGCCCCCAGAAACGCCGTGGACAGCAGGAAACTTTTATTGAACAAAATGGCGTACACCAGCAGGATGCCCATATACGCCAGGGCCTTGCCCTCTTTTTTCAGGTCCAGCTCCTTGACCTCATCCTTTTTCAGCAGCAGGCTCTGAACCAGCAGGGCCAGGCCGCATACGATCCAGAGGACCGTGACGGCATAGGGGACCGTCCGGGAGGTGATCCCATAGGTCACGGCGTAGTCCTCGCCGATCTGCCGGGGAATGAGGATCAGGCAGATCACGCCCAGGACGATGCTCACCGCGCCCGCCGCCGCGTTGGAACGATAACGAATCTTCATGACGTCCTTCCTTTCCCGCTGCCGCAGGGCAGCCGCTTTGGTCAGAGAACGGCCTCAGCGTCGGACAGTCCAAAGCTGAGGCCGTTCCCTTTTTGTCCCCGTTGGGACGGGAGCTTACTTGGCGTAATAGGTATCGTAGGCGCTCTGGCACATGGAGACGGTGTCCGCGATGATCTTCTGGATGGTCTCGCCGTCGGCCAGGTCGGGAACATAGTTGGCGTTGGTGGCCAGCTCCTTGAACTCGTCGGTCTCGCTGTAATCCAGGATGGCCTGGTAGATGGCGGCCACGTCGTCGGGATTGGCGTCCTTCCGGGTCATGAGGAAGTTGCAGGTCTGGAACACGATGTCGTAACCAAGGGACTTGGCGGTGGGAACCTCAAAGCCGTCATACCCGCGGTAGGGCTCGTCGGAGAACACCATGATGGGCACCAGGGTGCCCTCCTCCACGTACTGCGCGCCCACGGTGGAGACGGCGATGGCGCAGGACACGTTGCCTCCGGCCAGGGACAGCAGGCTCTTGGCGCCGCCATCGGTGGTAACGGCCTCGGCGTCGATACCGGCCTGGCCGAACAGCATGGTCAGCAGCATGTGGCTGGCGTCGCCCGGCGCCTGGGAAGCGAAGAGCAGGCGGTTGCTCTCAGCGTAGGCCTTCAGGTCCTCCCAGCTCTCCAGGCCGCTGTTGCCCGGCGCCACGTACAGAATCTGGCAGTCGGATACCAGGTTACACACGAACTGGTAGTCCTCCAGCTTCATGGTCACGTCCGGATTGAACAGGGGGGCCAGGGTGAACATGGCGATGCCGCCCACCATCAGCTCAGTGGCGTCCGGCACGGTCCCGTTCAGGTCGGCGGCGGCCACCGCTCCGTTGGCGCCGGTCAGGTTGTTGACCACGGCGCTCTTTCCATAGGTCGTCTGGAGGCCCTGGGCGATGATGCGGGCGATGGTGTCCGCAGAGCCGCCCGCGGCGAAGGGGACGCGCACGTTGAAATCTTTGCTGGGGGAGAAGGAGTCCGCAGTGATCTGCCCCGGCGCGGTGCTCTCGGCGGGGGTTTGGCTTTCCGCAGGCGCGGCGCTTTGCGTGGGAGCGGTGCTCTCAGGAGGGGTGTCGGCACTGTTCCCGCAGGCGGCCAGGGAGAACAGCAACGCGGCGGTCAGGGCCAATGACATGAGCTTCTTTTTCATTTGGATCCACCTCTCAAAAAATTTTGTTCATTCAAGGGGGGCCGCTGGCTGTTTTCCTCCAGCAGGATCTCCCCATGGAACACAAATCGGTCTGCCGCCGGGACCTCCTGGCTGAGCAGATAGTGGAACAGGGCCTCGCCCGACCGGTAGCCGTGGGCGAAGGGCGACTCGGCGATGGCGAAGTCCAACTGTCCCGAGCGGATCAGCGGCCCGGTTTTCAGCCGGTGGCCGAAGCAGAAACGGATACCGCTGAAGCGACCGTATTCCGCCAGCGCCTCCAGGCAAGGCTCCGGCTCCGCTGTGTTGAGATAGAGGGCGTTTATATCCGGGCAACTGTTCAGGGCGTCCAGCGCCGTGTGGTAGATCTCGCCGCGGTCCCTGGTAGTCTCCCGCAGGCCGGAGATCTGGTAATTCCCGTTCCAATCCTGGAGATAGGACAGGAAGCCGTTGATGCGCTCCCGGTGGCTGCTGATCTGGAGGGAGCCGGTGAGCATAAGGATTTTCAGCGGCTCGCTCCGGGTGAATTTGGTCAAGACGTTGGCCATGAGCCTTCCGTCCTGATGGTGGTCCTGCCCCACAAAGCACAACTTTTTGGCGGAGGGCACGTCTGCGGTACACAGGACCACGGGGACGCCGCGTTGGGAGAATCCGTCCAGCGCGGTCCGGACCTCCGGAGTGTCCATGGGGTAAATGATGAGGCCGGACAGGTCCATCTCCCGCAGCGAGTCCAGAATATCCAACTGTTCTTCCGCGGTGCCAGCGGCGATATCCCTGTATTCAAAAATAATATTGTAATCCCGGATCTGGCTCTCGATGGCGCGCAGGCCGTCGTAGATTTGGGCGGAGAAGCTGTTCATATCCCGGGAGCGGACCACGACGGCCACGGTGCTGGTCTTTCGCTGCATGGCCATGGCTTTTCCGACGATGTTTTGCGCGTAATCATTCTGCCGGCATATCTCCAGGACCAGGGCCTCCGTCTCCTTGGACACGCGGCCCCGCTTATGGAGCACCCGGTCCACTGTGCCGATGGAGACACCCGCCTGGGCCGCAATCTGTTTGATTGTAAGCTTAGCCATTGGGGAATCCTCCTCTCTCCGCCTGGGATGCGGGCTGTTTCCAGTCCGGCTGTATCCGCCTGACCCGCTCCGAAGCGAGGTAGGTGTAGGGGTTCCACTCGGGGTGCTCTGCGCCCAGAGGGGCCAGTACCCTGCAACGCTCCAGGCAGTCCAGGTATTCCGCGCTCCGGTCCGCTCCGGCGGGGGAGCGCTCCAGCGTCTGCCGGAGATAGCGGAAGAGCCGGGGCTGCCGGGCGGATAGATCGTGCTTCTCGTTCGGGTCCGCCCTGGTGTCAAACAGCAGGGCGTGTTCCCTGGGGCCGCTGTAGCAGATCAGTTTTTTACCATGGCGGTGGATCATCCTGCCCACCGCCATCATTTGGGGCCGGTCATGATTCTGGGAGAGGTATTCCAGCGCTGTGGATACGACCTGCCGGTCATATTCCCGCACGGGGGTGTCGCCGTTGCCGAACAGCATCCCGGAGGCCGCGATCTGGTCCAGGTTTGGGGTTCGGACGATGGGGTCACCCATGGCGCCCGGAATGCCGGCGCTGTGCTGGTCGCTGCAAAAGCTCAGTATGTCGTGTGGGGGCGGGTTGTGGGAAGACACGCATTATCGCTCCTCTGACGGCATAATGCACATAAAATGTTTTTGCGTTATCATTACCGCATCGACAATTTAACTATACACCATAGATTTACCGCTGTCAATTGGTGTTTGTTTTTTTGGTGGAAATGGAACTTCCACGGGCTGGATTTTGTGCAATGTGACCATAAGGCGGGGCCGGGGAGGGTGGGGAGAGGGACAACAAAAGGCCGCTGAAATCAGCGGCCTTTCATCTGTTGAAAGAATCTGCTACCGGCAGACTTTTTCGGATTAAATATCATATGAAAAGAGAGTCCTCCACCCAAAACCGGCCTTTCTGAAAAGTTTCGGAAAGGTGAAGCGCGGCCTCATGCTTACAAGTTTGCGAACATATCCATCTGCTTTTGAAGCTCCCCGACGATTTCCTGATTGGCGTCCATCCGCCCGGTGATTCCCTCCATGTCATCCACCAGGATGCGGGTGCTGCCGGCGGCGCCGCTAATACCGGAGGCCGCTCCGTCAATGGAAGCGGAGATGCTGGAAATCGAGACGGCGATTTGACTGATGGCGTTTTTCAGCCGCTCTGCCTGGCCGTTGAATTCCTCCATAGCGTGCCCGATGTAGTCTGAATCCTCCCGATACTGCTGCCCAGCCTGGACGGACCGCTCCAACTGGTCCGTGATGATCCGGCTCAGATAATCGGCCAGCTCGCGGGCGCTGCCGGCCAGATAGTCCACCGCTCCCGTAACCACTCCGCTGACCTTCTGAATATGGCCGGCGGTCTCGGCGCAAGAGTCGGCCAGTTTGTGGACCTCCTGGGCCACGACGGAGAACCCGGACCCCGCCGCACCCGCCCGGGCGGCCTCGATAGAGGCGTTGACGGCAATGAGGTTGGTGGAGGAGGATATATTGAGGATGTCCTCGGTCAGGATACTGATCTGCTCTACGCTGCGGCTTTTTTCAATGGCCTGATCCAACATGGCCATAATATCCGCTGTCTTTTTCCGGACCTCCTCCGTCTCCGTGCGGGCGGTGCGTTCCATCTCCTCGGCACGCTCCCGCATCCCGGCTGAGTAGGCTGTGATGGCGGAACACTCCTCCGCCATGCTTTGGGTGTCTCCCCGGGTGCCGTCGGCGCTGGCCGTAATGGATGCGGCGCTGCCCGCGATCTCCTCCAGGGCGGCGGAAAGCCGCTGCGTCAGATCGGAGAGGCTCCGGACGCTGTCGTTGGAGTTCTTTGTCCGCCGCCGCACCTCTCCCACCACGTCGCCGATCCGCTCAGAGCTGTCCTGAAGCGTGACCATTGTGTCCCGTATGGGGGTGAGGACATATTTCCGGATGATCCGGAACGCCGCCGCCACCAGAAAAACGCCCACGGTCAGGGTGACGGCGCTGGCGGCCAGAGAGATGATATAGACCAGCGTGAGCCGCCCCCGGGCCACCCCCACCTGAGCGCTGACAGAGGCGGAGAGCGCGTCGATATTTGCCTCGGCCGCCTCGCCCCAGCGGGCTACGTCGCCATTGGCCGTGGCGTAAGCCTCCTGGGTCTTGCTGTCGGCGCTGGCGCTGACCAGATCGATCAGGGCGTGCTTGAATCCGGCGTAGCTGCTGAGAAGGGACTGGTAGGCCTCCTCGTCTTCCCCGGAGACAAAGCCCTCGTAAGCGCTCAGCTTTTCATCCAGAGCCGCCTCCTCCGCCTTGATCTCCTGCACCAGCCGGATCATGGTGGCGTGATCCTCCGCCACGATGTGGGACAGGGCCAGGCGGTGGATGTCCATGACGGACCGCCGGATGTCCTCTAAACGTTCTTCACTGACCATGCTCTTGTCCACGATGCTCCCCGCGTTGGCGTGGACGTTGTTGATGCCGAATACCGCCAGGATATTGGACAGCAGGGTAATCAGGCCCAGCAGAACAATGGGCAGGATCAAGCGCTGCTGAAGTGTCAATCTGCCTTTCATGCGGCTCCCTCCCGATTTATAAATGTATTAGCGTTCGGTTACGCCCTCGGCCATCCGGTCCAACTGGTCCTGAAGGGATGCGCCGGAGGGATTCCCTTGGGCCATGCTGGTGGAAAACTCCGCCACAGGGTCCCAGAACTTCCCGCCTATCCGCTGGGGCTGGGAAAAGTTGGACTGCTCCAGCAGAGCCGCGATGGCCAAGGACGACTGGACCTCGGGGGAGTTGGCCGCGCTGACGTTGGCCGGGCCCTGCCCCCGCGCCTCGAAGCGAAGGCGCTGGTTCTCCTCGCTGGTGATCCACTGTGCCAGCCGCGCCGCCCAATCCGGGTGCTGGGAGTAGGCGTTTACCCCGATGAGTTTGCAGCCGGAGAAGGATGCCATTTGGACCTGCCGCCCCGCGCAGGTGTATGTGGGCAGCTTGGCCGCGCCCATGTCATCGCCCCAGGCCTCCCGCACAGCCACGGCGTTCCACACGCCGCTGATACCGGCGATCACAGTGCCGTCCTGCACGCCGGCGAGGAATTCCGGGTCCGTCCGGTTGGAAAAGGCGGGGCTGGCCGCGATGTCCAGCATGGCCTGGGCCACGTCCACCCCCCGGACAGGGCCGTCGGCGCTGTTCCAAGTGCAGTAGTTGGTCAGACCGTCCTCGTTGAGGCCCACCTCCAGCCCGGTGTTGCCGAAAAAGGCGTAGACGTACCACGCGGAGGACCAGTCCATGGTTACCAGTCGTTCGGCCTGGGCCGCAACCTCCAGTATCCGCTCCAGGCTTTGGACGTCCTCGTCGGTAAAATAGGCCCTGTTATAGTACAGAAAATAGCCGTTATCCGCCGTCAGCGGGTAGGCGTACAGGGTATTTTCCACACTGGCCGCCTCCACTGCGGCGGGGAGGGACGCATTACGGACGGCGGCCTCGTCGGCGATAGGATCCAGACCGCCGGCAGCGGCCAGCGCGGACACCTGGTCGTCGGCAAAGGCGAATACGTCCGCGCCGCCCTCCAGATCACCCAGCAGCACGTCCTTACAGTTGGATTCGCTCTGGGGCTGGTAGGTGATCCGGAAGTCGGCCTGTCCGGCGTAATGCTCCCGGAACGAGGCGAATATTTGCTGAAGCAGCGCCTCGTCCTCCTCAGCGCCCCATACAGTCAGGGAGACGGTCTCTATTACAGGCCGGCTCTCATCCGGAATCGGGGCCTGACTGTCACAGGCGGCAAGCAGAACGAACAAACAGGCGGATAAAGCCAGAAGAAAAAACCGCTTTGCCATGATTCTCATTCCTTCCATCAGGTTTTGAGATATTATAGCATTTTGTATCGTGGATTTCAACTAAAATGAGGAGCCGCCGCCCGGCGGCAATCATGGAGGGGAGCGGTTCATCTGCATCTTGCCAACAGGCCGAAGCCTTGGTATAATAGTTTTGCCTATGCTACTATGTGGAAGGGAGGCGCTGGGGCATGTCAATCAAGGACAAAATCGCATCCATTTTGTTCGGGGCAAAAGCGAAAGACGAGGATACTGTGGAGGAACCCGGCACGGAACGGAGGCAGTTGGAAGATGAGAGCCCGGAGGCCCCGTCCTTAGCCGCGGAGGACCCGGCACTGATTAAGCTTCCGGGGGAGCACCCGCTGCTCCAGCTCTACGGTCTGCGCCGGAGGGAGGCGGGACCCCTGCCCGCGCCGCGCCTTTGCATGGATGAGGAAGGAACGCTGCCGGAGGAGCTGATCCGCCGGGAAAAGGGCCGGCTTCAGACCACTCTGAAAAATGTGTGCAACTTCCGGTTGAAGTCCACGAAGAGTAATGCAAACCGACGCAAAAAAGATGGAGAGGAGGCTGAGCGTGAGCCTCAAGGGTTGGACGCCCTGCCCTGGTTCTTCATCTCCGGTGATAAGCTCTATGCCTGGGTGATGGTGTTCCCGCCCATGGGGAAGGGCCGGGAACTGACCCGGGAAATGCTCTATGACGCCATAAAGGACCAGGGGATTGCCTTCGGTGTGAACGAGCGTTTGGCGGACCGGCTGGCCCATGGCGACCAGCGGTATTTCAACCTGTTTCTGATCGCCCAGGGCAAGCCCGCCTTTGACGGAAAAAACGGCAACATCGTGGATTACTTTCCCCGTGTGCTGGAACGGGTGCTGACGGTGGACGAGTACGACCAGGTGGACTATACCGCGTTAAATCTGATCCACAACGTAAAGGAGGGCCAGGAGATTTGCCGCCTGATCCGGCCCACCGAGGGCGAGCCGGGCCGGACGGTGCTGGACCAGGAAATCCCGGCCAAGAGCGGCAAGTCCGTCTCCCTGCCTAAGGGGCGCAATACTGAGATCAGCGAGGACGGGGACGCGCTGGTGGCCCTGGCTGACGGCCACGTGGAGTTCACCGGGCGCAGCTTCCAGGTCAAACCTGTACTGGATGTCCCAGGGAACGTGGATTTTTCCACCGGAAATATCAAATTCCTGGGGGATGTGAATATTAAGGGCGACGTGCTCACCGGCTTTACCGTTCGTGCTATGGGCAGTATCTGGGTGGGCGGCGTCATCGAGGCGGGCAGCACCGTGGAGGCCGGGGGCGACCTCACTGTAGTCAAGGGCATTTTGGGGGACGGTACCACCACCGTCCGGGCCCAGCGGTGCGTGTTTTCCAAATATATTGAGAACGCCACCATTTACGTGCGGGAGAACCTCCAGACCGATGCCATCATCAACGGCGGTGTTTACTGTGACGGGGAGGTGCTGGTTCGGTCCGGGCGGGGCGTCATCATGGGTGGCCGGGTCTGGGCGGCGAAGAAGGTGAGCGCCTCCACTGTGGGGTCCAAATCGGAGCGCCGGACGTCCATTGTCCTGGGGGGAATGCCCTGCACCAGCTTCGAGCGAGAGCAGGTGCGGCGGGAATTGAAGGAGCTGGAGATCGAGCATGAGCGGCTGGAGTGCCAGATGGACAGCCCGGTAAAGGACAGCCTGCTCAGTAAGGTTCGAGTGAAACTGTCCACCACGGAGCTTCGGCTCCAGCAATTGGAGGAGGACCTCCAGAATATCAAGGAGACTCTGGGCAGCAAGGAGGACGACGGGCGGTTGGAATGCGGGATAGCCTATGCGGGAACGGAAATCCGGTTTGGAGAAGAAGCAATTCGCCTTCAGCGGGAGGAACGGCAATGTATCGCCAAAATGGTCTGTGGCGAGATCATCGTGATGTAGCCATGTTTTAGAAGTGGACTGGAAAGAAGGAACTGATGGTATGAAGAAAAAAGTCATGGTAGTGGATGACTCCAAAGTTATAGAGCTTCAAATCCGAAAGTTGTTGGAAGGCACTGATTTTGAGGTGGCCGCCTACTGCGAGAACGGCGAGGAGGCCATTGCCCGCTATGAGGAGGTCCGGCCGGATGTGGTGACCATGGACATCATCATGCCGGGAATCGACGGGCTGGAAGCCGCCCAGGTTCTCATGTATGAGCACGACGAGGCCCGGATCGTCATGGTTTCTTCCCTGGGCTGTGACGATATGATTCAGGAACTCTATAGTATCGGCGCCCAAGCGGTGCTTTTCAAGCCGCTCACGCGAGAGGCGTTGCTGGACGCACTGAAGAAAGCACTGGACTGAGCTGATGAACTTCTCATAAGCTCATAATGATAAGGCGGTGTAAAATTCAGATAGAAAAAGAGAGAGCGCACCGGGTCAAAACAGCCCGGTGCGCTCTTGAAATTTCCGGCATGAGCGTCGAAACGAAACGTATAAATGTGAAAGAAATAAATTGGAGTTAAAAGCAGGCCGCGCCGCTTTTGGTGAAAAGCGGCGCGACGCAACAGGTAAAAGGCACTTGATTTCCGGTTGCGGGCAAATAGTTCACAAACAAGATCCTGTGATCCGCCGAATCACGCCACAGGCAATTTTTGTGCCGGAATTGCCGGACGGCTGGGTTTTGAAGTTATCGGGAAGATCATGGATGATAACGGTTCTTTCAATTATCTCATCTATGGAAAAACGATTGGTCAAAAACAGGGAGAGCGCACGTCCGTTGTTTCCGAACAACGGCGGCAGGTCCCCGGCATGGTATGGGTGCCCACAATTGCCCGGATCATAATGGGACATAACATCCGCAAATGGATCGTCCATATTGCCGCTGCAATCGGTCCCCTCGTGGATATGGAATCCGAAGACACGTTCTTCACAAGGGGCATTTGATTGGGGCAGGCCGCTGATTTCAGCGAGGATGAGTACTCCTTCATTGGATTGGTAAAATCGCACGGCGCCTGTTATGTCAGGGTAATTTATATTACCTGCGACGCTGGCCACCGCCTGCGGCTGGCCGTGCAGGATCGAAAAAAGTTGAGACCGGGAATGGCTGCAAGATGATGATCGGTTCATATGGGATGCTCCTCAAAATCAATGTTCTACATAACATCATATGCAGGTAAAGAACGCGGTGTCCGGCCTGTCGGCGGGCGTTATGTGGCCGGGGACGTTCAGCAAAGCGTCGGTCTGGTCTGCACGGGGCGGTACGGCCATGTCCGCGCTGATGGCCCTGGCGGGAGATATGGGATGCTCCGGCGGCCTCATCCTGATGGGTATGGTGCCCCAGCGCCCTGGGAGATAATCTGAACAGGGTGTTTTGGCAGGGATTGTGTTCCCCATCCTGCTGCTGGCAGGACTCTGTCCATCCGCCGTTTACAGCAGCTTTTCTCGCCGGATGGAGGAATCGACCACCTCAAAATGGGCCCTCATCGCTTGATCGGCAGCGTCGGCGTTGTGCGCGGCCAAGGCGTCCGCCAATCGCTGGTGGGCGGTATGCAGGGCTTCGGCCTGGGCGGGGGCCTCCACGATACGCACGTACATTGTGCTGATGAAATCGTTGATGGTGGAAAGCATGGCCCGGAACAGCGACTTGATGAGGCGGTTGCCCGATGCCTCGCACAGCAGGCTGTGGAATTCCTGGTCATAGCGGGACGCTTTCTGTGGGTCTGCCTCCTCCCGCATCAGCCGGGCCAGCTCCTTGAGCCGCGCCGCCTGCCTGGGCTGAATACGCTCCGCTGCCAGCCGGGCGTTCTCGCTCTCCAGCCCACAGCGTAGCTGGCTGAGTTGGAGGTAATTGGTCTCGCCCAGCAGCATCATCATGTGCAGGCTCTCCCGCAAATTTTGTTCAATATCGCAGGTGACAAAATTGCCTGCGCCCTGGGTACTGGACACAAACCCCATCAGTCCCAAAGTGCGGATGGCCTCCCGCACGGAATTGCGGCTGACGCCCAAAGATTCTGCCAGCTCCCGCTCCGGGGGCAGACGTTCGCCCCGTTTCAGTGTACCCTGCCAGATTTCGTTTTTAATATGTTCAATGACCTTTTCATAGGCCCGTTCGCTTCGTTCTTCCATGGAAAAATTCTCCTTTTGCCTGATTGTTAATATCATAACATTTTTTGGGGGCCTGTACAAGTATTTTTCGGCAAATGGAAAGACAATGCTTTTTATCCAAAGCAGGCCGGCGGCAGGTTTTTACACTGCCGCCGGCCTGTTTTGGAAGGGAAGTGAACGGGGAAACGCCCATCAAAGGGTCATGCAGACTTTGCCGGGGTTGAGGATCATCTTGGGGTCAAAGACCTTTTTGATGCCCTCCATCAGCGCCATGTTCACCGGGCCCACCGCCTGGGTCAGGAATTTCACCTTACCCAGGCCGATGCCGTGCTCGCCGGAGATCTGGCCGCCCAGCTCCACGGTCTTGCCGTAGATGCTGGTGAAGAACTGCTCCACCTGCTTCTCAAATTCATCCTTTTCCATGTCATTGGAGCAGGTGTAGATGTGCAGGTTGCCGTCACCGGCGTGTCCGAAGTACTTCACCTGGAAGTCGTACTTGTCGCCCTCCGCAGCCACATAGGCCACATACTCGGCGATCTTGTTCACGGGCACCACCACGTCGCACTCGTCCAGCAGCTTGGTCTGCTCCTCAATGCCCTCCAGGAAGGAGGAGCGGGCGGCCCAGGTGTCCTTCAACTTGGGGGCGGTGTCCGCTACCAGCACGTCCAGCGCACCCTCTTCCACCAGCATCTCGGCGGCCCGCTCCACCAGCGGGTCCAGCTCTTCCGTGGTGTCGCCGTCGAAGGTCATCAGCAGGTAAGCGCCGGCCTCCACGCCGTCGATCTTCCGGGGGAACACCTGCTTGCCCAGGTATTCCTCGGAGGAGATGAGAATCTCCTTTTCGAAGAATTCCAGGGCCTGGGGCTTGAGGTGGTTCATGAACACCTTGGGCACCGTGGAGATACAGGCGTTCAGATCCTCGAAGGGGGCCATCAGGCTGACGGTGGCCTTGGGGGCGGGGATGAGCTTCAGGGTCAGCTCGGTGATGATAGCCAGGGTGCCCTCGGAGCCACAGATCAGGTTGGTCATGCTGTAGCCGGAGGAGGTCTTGGACACGGTGGCGCCGAACCGGGTGATCTCGCCGGTGGGGAGTACCACGGTCATAGCCTTCACATAGTCGCGGGTAGCGCCGTATTTGACTGCCCGCATTCCGCCCGCGTTGGTGGCCACATTGCCGCCCAGGGTAGCCATCTTCTCGCCGGGATCGGGGGGATACATGCAGCCGTGGGTGAGCGCGTCATCCGCAAGCTGCTGGAGCAGCACGCCGGGCTGAACGGTGACGGCGAAGTTTTCCAGGTCGTAGCCGAGGATTTTATTCATTTTCATGGTGCAGATGACCACGCCGCCGCAGATGGGGGTACAGCCGCCTACCAGGCCCGTGCCCGCGCCCCGGGTGGTGACGGGGATGTTGTTGTCGTAGCAGATTTTTACCACGGCGGCGATCTCTTCGGTGCTGGTGGCGTCGATGGACACCTCGGGCATCTTCACGCCGTAGATGGGCATCTCGTCCCGGGCGTAGTCGGGGTTGACGTCCTCGCCGACCACGACGTGGCCGGGGGCTGCGGCTTGGAGCAGGGCGATGATCTCGGGGGTAACCTGATTATACTGTGACATGGGGGCGCCTCCTTTTATAATTGCAGAATATTCATTGTTTTTCTGAAAGACAACCGCTCACTCTGTGACCATCACAGAGATGCCGTTGGGAATGACCACCAGGTGGGCGTCCGCGCCCTTGATTTGACGTGCCCGGCTCAGAGCCTCGTCCACGTCGGGGGCCCACTCCATCTTCATGTCCTCAATGGTGGCGCGCTGGGCGGGGTCGGTGACGTAGATCACATGGTGCTTGCACAGCACCCGCGCCAGAATTTGAAACTCCCACTGGTCGGGGAGAGTCTTGTCCTGGGGGGTGTCCAGAATCTGCCGGGTCAGAGCCTCCGGAGACTCGCACTCGTGAAGCGCCTTGTAGAAGCTCTCTCCGCCGTGGCCGTCGGAGCAGGAACTGACCATGATGAGTACCGCGCCCTCTTCCGCAGCGACCTCGGCGGCGGTAAGGCCCTTGACGCTCTGGTAGATGTTCTGATCCAGGGGATAGCCGCCGTTGCTGGAGATTACGATATCCCCGCGCCGCTCCGGCTTTACCCGGCAGTAGTCCAGCAGCAGGTTGCAACCCCGGCGATGAGCCTCAAAGGGGTCGCCCGCGAAGGCCGCCGCCACTTTCTTCTCCTCGTCAATCACCACATTGACAATATAAGCGAGATTGGCCATTTTCGCCGCTGCCACCATGTCCTCGTGAAGGGGATTGCCGTCCAGCACGCCGGTGCGGGCAAAGGGGGAGGCGATGAACTTGGAACAGTGGTTGCCCAGCACCGTCACCTGATCGCACACGCCGGGCAGTACGCTTTTACGCCCGCCGGAGAAACCCGCGAAGAAGTGGGGTTCGATGAAGCCTTCGGCGATGAGCAGGTCGGTTTCCACCGCCAGACGGTCAATGACGCAGTCCGCGCCGGAGGGCAGCACGCCGATTTTCACGTTGGACTCCGGATCCCGGCTGTCATGGATGACGATGCGCTCTTGGTCCACGATGTCCCGTCCCAGCTTATCCACCAGCTCCTCGGTGCTGGTGGGGCGGTGGAAGCCGGTGGCCACCAGGAGGGTCACCTGGATGCCGGGACTGCCCCGGCGCAGCTCCTCCAGCATGAAGGGGATGATGTGCTTGCTGGGGACGGGCCGGGTGTGATCGCTGATGATGATGGTGCAAGTCTTTTTGTCCCGGGCCAATTCGTACAGAGGGGCGGAGCCGATGGGCGCGGCCATGGCCGCGCGGACCAGATCGTCCTCAGAGCCGGATGCGGTCAGCCGGCCGATGCGGGATTCCAGGACCTCGGCGCCTGTGAGACGGTCATGGAACTCCATACCGGCTTTCCCGAAGGGAATAATAAGGGCCATTGTCAAACACCTCCCGATAATATTGCGTGGGCGCAAGGAAATCTATTGATTGCTGGATTGGGCGAACCAATCTCAGAAAGGCTGCGAACGGATAGATTTTGGTTCGACCAATTTATGCTGTGCTTTCAGCTTAACATATTTGGGAGGAAATGCAACCCCCTTTTTGGATTTCTCCTATTTCCACAAAAACCCAGATTGATTTTATGGTATTTTAACTAAAAAACTTTTTTTACTCAAATAACCATGGACATTTTGACGAACAAAGCTATAATAAAAATCAGAAAATCCCATCCAGGATTGAGGCTGACTTTTCAAGCGGAGTTTTGTGTTCTGCCACAGGGAATATTCTGGACAAAATATGGTAGAACCAATTTTGAGAAAGTCCGTACCGAGGGTGGGGAAAGTCAAAAGGAGGTCTGGTTTCCATGTTGCTGAAATCCGTTCTCACCCTGCTGCCCATCGTGTGGCTCATCGTGGCTCTGGCTGTGCTGAAGCTGCCCGGGCACAAAGCCTGTCTGGCCGCGCTGGCCATTGCCGCCGTGCTGGCGCTCACCTTGTGGAGGATGCCCGTTGCAGACTGTGCCACCTCGGCTCTGGAGGGCTTTGCCGCCGCCCTGTGGCCGATTATCCTGGTCATCATTGCGGCGATTTACACCTACAACCTGTCCCTGCGCACCGGGGCCATGGACGTAATCAAGCGGATGCTGGCGGGGGTGTCCCGGGACAAGCGAGTTATCATCCTGCTCATCGGCTGGTGTTTCGGCGGCTTCCTGGAGGGCATGGCGGGTTTCGGAACGGCCATCGCCATCCCGGCCAGCATGCTGGTGGTCATGGGCATGGAGCCGGTGACCGCCTGCCTGGTGTGCATGCTGGCAAACGCCTTCCCCACAGCCTTTGGCTCGGTGGGTATCCCTACCGTGACTTTGGCCAGCGTCACCGGGTTGGACCCCATGCCGCTGGCCTTTATCACAGTGGTGCAGATGTTACCCTTTATGCTCCTGATTCCCTTCCTGATGGTGATCGCGGGGGGCGGCGTGAAGGCGCTCAGCGGCGTCACCGGCCTGACGCTGGCGGCGGGGGTGTCGTTTGTGCTGCCCCAGCTTCTGGTGGCCGGTTTTCTGGGACCCGAGCTGGCGGTCATCGTGGGCAGCGTGGTCTCTCTGGCGGTTACCCTGGCGCTGGCGCGTATGCGTGCCGGCAGGCCGGTCCCGGCAGAGTATGACATGGATGAACCATCCCAGCCCGCAAAGTCTGCGGGTAAGAATATGCCTCCTCTTACCGCCTGCCTGCCGTTTATCCTGATTTTTGTGTTGCTCCTGCTTACCTCCAAGCTGGCGCCTCCGGTGAACGGCTTTCTGTCCGCCTTTTCCAGTTCCTTCAAAATTTCCACGGCGGAGAGTGCGGGCTTGACCTCCTTCAGTTGGATCAATACCCCCGGTGTGCTGATTTTTCTGGCGGCGGTCGTTGGGGGCTGTGCCCAGAAGGCGGGGGCGCGGCTCATGTGGGACACGCTGGTGGCCACCGTCAAGCAGATGAGCAAGACCATCATTACCATCATGTGTGTGCTGGCCGTGGCCAAGATCATGACCTATTCCGGAATGATCTCCGACATGGCGGACCTGTTTGTCTCCATCACCGGGGCGTTCTATCCCTTCTTTGCCCCTGTAATCGCGGCCATTGGCGCGTTTGTCACCGGCAGCGGGACCAACACCGAGGTGTTGCTGGGCCGCCTCCAGACCGAGGCTGCCGGCGCTATCGGCGCGTCTCAGTTCTGGCTGGCGGCGGCCAACTCCACCGGTGCGGGCATCGGCAAAATCCTCTCGCCCCAGTGCATTGCCACCGCTGCCGCGGCTGTGGGGCTTACGGGCCAGGATAGTAGGCTGCTGGAGGCCGTGCTGAAATGGGCGTTGCTGCTGCTGGTGCTGGCCTGTCTGATTGTTGGACTGTTTCAGGGGCCCATCCTCTTCATCATGCCATAGGGGAGCCGGATCGTGTCCGACGGCATAAACTGCGTGACTTACTTGTTGAAAGCCGCCACAGCGCCAATGGTTTGCACCTGAGTAGGTTGGTTGATTGCATGGCCGGGGCCGCCGTCCTCGATCTCTAGCATATTTTGGCCTAAATAGTCCAAACGACTTTCCGGCGTTACGTCCGGTCCAGAGTCAGCAATAGCTTCTGCCCGATGTATGCCTACTCCGTTGCCAACTTCTGGTCAGTTAATACTGCTGGAAATCTATTTTATGCGTCAGCGCACGGAGATCGCTTTAAAGGACGGCTTTTTTAACTTAAACCTCTCTACCAGACTCTTCATGAGCTGTGACTGACTGGACAGTTCTTCGCTAGCCGCCGCGCTTTCCTCTGCAGTTGCCGAGTTTGTCTGTACAACACTGGAAATCTGGTCAATTCCTGTAGTGATCTGAGAAATGGAATCCGCCTGATCGCTGCTGGCCTCTGAGATCTGTCCGATGATGCCGGTCATTTCGTTTACGTCATTGACTGCCTGAATCAAAGACTGCGCCGTATCGTCCGCAATCTGCGTTCCGTTTTCGATTGCTTTTAAGGAATTTTCAATCAAAACAGAGATGTTTTCAGAGGCCTCTGTACTCTTATTTGCCAGATTGCGGACTTCATCGGCTACTACGGCAAACCCTTTTCCGGCGGCGCCTGCGCGGGCGGCTTCCACGGCGGCGTTCAGAGCAAGGATGTTGGTCTGGAATGCAATGTCTCCAATGATCTTCATGATTTTGCCGATTTCACTGGAGCAGTTGCTGATATCCTCCATTGCCTGTGTCATTTGCTGCATTTTTTCTTTGCTCACATTCATTTTTGCGCTGACACCGCTTGCCGCTTTACTGGCCTGCTGCGCATTGGTTGCGTTTTGATTCACCTTGTTGGAGATTTCAGCAACGGTGGCGGCGAGTTCTTGCACGGAGCTGGCCTGCTCAGTTGCTCCTTGAGCAAGCGCCTGGGCGCCATTTGATACCTGTTCCGCTCCGCCCGCGACCTGAGAGGAGCTTTGACTGATCTGCAACATTGTGTCATTGAGCTTCTCCGCAATGCCCCGGAACGAAACAAGCAGAGGATAGAAGCCGCCTGTATACTCTTCCTCGCAGGCGGAATCCACCGTAAAATCTCCGTCGGCCATTTTAGCAAGGAACTGATTCTCATCATCAATAATAACCTGAAGCTTATGGATCAATTTGCCTACTTGAGCGGCGAGAACACCCAGTTCGTCCTCAGAGGTATAGGAAATCTCTACATTCAAATCTCCCTCCGCCATTTTTTTGGCGGCATTCTCGATTTCGGAAATGGGGGTTTTGATCAGGCGTATAATCACAAATGAGAAAAAGACTCCCACGAGGATGATGGCAATGACGACTGCCACCATGGTCAAGGTGGCGGTTCTGTAAAGAGAAGAGCTTTCCGTCGCTGCATCATCACTGCCTTTTGAGTTGTAGGCGATAATATCATTGAAGGCGCTGTTTAAAGAATTGTAAAGATCTACACATTCACCTTCCAGGATCGCGCGGGCATCCTCAACGCGGCCCTGTTTGGCCAATGTCATCATTTTTTCATCTGCCTCATTGTACTGAGTCCAGAGATTCATCGCATTATCGTAGAAGCCGCTTTCTTCTTCATCAATTAATTCGCCGTATGTGGCTAAGAGATCGTCCATATCTGCTTTTTCGCTTTGGAGGTACCGAAGACTGGATTCCTCTACATCATCAGAAATTGCGGTGAGATACCCCAATTCATTTAGGCGAACATTAGATATGGTGGTGCTCAATTCCCTTGCTACATCAACACTGGGAAGCCAGCTTGTCGTAATGTCGCTTGTCATTTCGTTCATCCGGCCCATGAGAAAGAATGACATTCCGCTGATAATAAACATTCCAAGCAGTGCAACCCCTATGAGGATATAGAGCTTTAGGCCTTGTTTGAAAAATAAATATTGCACAAATGATAAAGAAGTATAAAATAG
>CANOYV010000005.1:0-97244 GCA_947571605.1 uncultured bacterium
GTGGCAAGGCAGGCGGATGTGGTGCTGGAAATCAAACGGGGACATTTGAAAGAGAGGGAAATGTGATGAAAAATTTAATGATGATTTTAGTCTGCGTGCATATCTTGACAGCGTTGCCGGAAGTGAAGCGCTAACCGAGATTTACACAGTGGAGGATCTGCTGAATGATATTGAGAATGCGGAACTGTTCAAAGCCCTGCTGACGGTGGACAAGCTCACCCTGCAAATTACTTTGCTGAAAATGAATGGATACTCTACCAATGAGATCGCCATACTTGTCCGCCTGTCCATGGACGTCATTTATAAGCGGATAGCTGTACTGAAAAAGAAATTGAAGAAATTTCAAGGGCAACTCCAAAATCGCCCGTCCCCCTACGAAAAACTGGGTGAGAGGTCAAAGTCCGCTCACTCAGTTTTTCGTAGAGGGACGGGTGAATGACGTTCATAGATAAAGTCTACACGCTTCGGACGAAAGGCCGTAGTGATGGTAAAGCCCAAGCTGCCCACGCGCTACTACATCAACGCCGAGGACGGCCTTGAATTGCCCTCTATCATCCTTCTGGAAATGTCTTCTGCTTCATGCTCTCGCCGCCCCCTCTGCTTGCTGCTCTTATTTTACCGCTTTTGCCTCGCCTTCATTAGTGAGATTAAATCAGAGGTTCCGTAAATCTTTCCCAGTTCTTATGATCCCGCTCCACCTTTGCCTTTTTCACGGCCCGCCGCAAAAAGCGCCCCCGGCGGAAGCTTCCGCCGGGGGGCTTTGTTCAGCTCTGGGGGGTCATGGGGACGTAGACGGGCTGTTCATAGACGGAGGTGGAGGTATAGGAGAGCTCCAGCTCCACCGTGTCCCAGGGGTAGTTGTCCAGGAAGATATCCTCATAGACGCCGGGGAGCTCATTGCCGCTGTCGTCGTATGCGTGGCCGCCGCTCCACCGGTTGAAGCTGTGCTCGCCCCCCTCCGGGTCCCAGTAGGTTCCCATGAAGGTCTGGCCCAGGTATTGGCGCTCCGCCGGGGCGAGGAGGCGCACCTTCACCGAGTCCCCGGTGCGGGTGATCTCCTCCACCCGTGTGCCCTCCGGCAGGCCGGGGCAAGCGCCGGTGGCCAGGTCCAGGAACACGTGGGCGCGGTTCTTTTCCAGCCATTCCGCTTTGTCGATACACAGGGTCAGGCCCTTGGGCTCGCTATAATAGAAGCTCTGGAAATAGTAGGTCAAATAGGATTTGGAATCGGGTTCCCCGCTGGCGGACAGGGAGCCGTCGATATCATCATAGCGCGTGCCGTTTCCGTCCTCGAACCAGAATTTGAGGGTGCGCAGCCATGCGGTGTTGTCCGGGTCCTCGCCCAGGTAGAGCACGGTCCGGGTGGGGGAGTATTCCAGCCGGTCCACCAAAATGCGCTGGCCGTCGATCTCTACCCAGCGGTTGACCGGAACGGTGACGGGCTTTGCGATCCGGCTGCTGTCCAAGGTCACGTCGAAGGTGAAGCTCAGCACGCCG
The DNA here is from genome assembly GCA_947571605.1 of uncultured bacterium. Lineage (GTDB taxonomy): Bacteria > Bacillota > Clostridia > Oscillospirales > Oscillospiraceae > Enterenecus. Next base: position 1,498 of record CANOYV010000005.1, read on the forward strand.
GGGTCTTCCCGGGGGTCCGCCCATTCGTCCGGGCCATCGTCCAGGTCAGCGCCAGGGGCGGCGGTGGCGGGGGCGTCCGGCTGTGTTTCCGTCATCTGGTCGGGCAGGGGTTCCGGCTCCGGCATGATGAACATCTCCATGGTGAACCGGTCGGGCAGGCTGTGGCCGTCTGTGAAGCTCAGAGTCATGTGGTCCAGGCCGTCGTCCGGCCTGCTGGCATAGCCGCTGGTGGACACGCCATAGCCCCCAAGGGGCGCCCCGTTTTCATCGGTGAGGTACGGGCTGGTGTAGAACCGCCCCCCATCCACGGAGTAGAAGAACACCGCCTGGGTCTGGTCTACGATGGCGTATTCCAGGTTGACCGTCACCCCGTCCACGGTCCGGGACTGGCCGATATACTGCACGTAGTCGTGGGCCACGGCGGCGGACAGGCTGGGGGAGAAGGCCGCGGCGGCGGTAAGCTCCCGCAGAATGGGCACGTTGGAGCAGGCCAGGGCGAAGGTGGGGAAGGCGTTGACCATCAGCACAAAGCAGGCGGCCGCCGCCGCTACGGTGGCGGCGGGGGCGCCCAGCCTGTGGCGAAGCCGGGTCCGCCGGGCCCGCCGCCGGGCGCGCTCCACGCTTCCCTCCAGCTTTTTTGGGGGCTGAGACAGCTCGCCGATGAGCTCCCAGTATTCGTCGGTGCGGTTTTTCATACGGCGTCCTCCTTTTCGTCGGTGAGCTCCAGGCGGAGCAGGGTGAGGGCCTTCTTCTGGCGGGTGGACACGGTGCCTCGGGGGATATCCAGGGCGCGGGCGGTCTCCTCCAGGGTGAGGCCGGTGAAGTAGCGCAAGACGATCACGTCCCGCAAATCGCGGGGCAGACGGCGCAGGGCCTCCTTCAGCGGCAGGGCGTCGAACTGCTCCTGGGCGGTCTCGGGCAGCTCGTCCATGGACAGCTCCCGCCTGCGGCGGCGGAGCTCGGTATTGCACACGTTGATGAGGATGCGGGTGAGCCAGGTATCGAAAAACTCCGGCTGCCGCAGCTTTTTGCAGGCGCAAAAGCCCTTGTAGACGGCCTCGTCCACCGCGTCCACCGCGGCGGACTCGCTGCCCAGATAGAGCGCGGCGGTGCGGTAGAGCCGCTCCTTGAGCGCCTCCGCCCGGAGAATGTATTCCTGTTCGGTCAAGGGTCTCCCTCCTTTCTGTCCATTAGACGCGGGGCGGGGCCGTTTTGCCTTTTGGGCCGCAAAAATTTTTTCGTATTCCGGGGCATGGCAAAAGCTCCATGATATTGCCGCCCGGCGGAATATCATGGAGCTTTTATGAGGCGTTTGGCGGGGCCGCCGTTACCGGACGAAATGGGTGGACTGGCGGGGTTCCTTTTCCGGCAGGCCGTAGGCTTCCCTGCCCAGAGCGATGCTCTTCATCAGGAACGCCATGTTCCGGGCCAGGGTGCGCATGGTCTGGAGACCCTCCGCGTCCTGGGCGGCCTCGCCGGGCTGCCTGCCGTGGACGCTGTTCCAGTACTGGCTGGACGCCACCGGCATGCCGGAGATGGTGAAGAACTTGTTCAGCTCGTCAAAGGTGGCGGACAGCCCGCCCCGGCGGGCCACCACCACGCTGGCGCCCACCTTCATGGTCTTGTCGAAGGAGGTGCTGTAGAACAGACGGGTCAGCAGCGCCACCAGGGTGGCGTTGGCCGACGCGTAATACACCGGGCTGCCCACCACCAGGCCGTCGCTGGCCTCAAACTTGGGGGCCAGCTCGTTGACGACGTCGTCAAATACGCACCTGCCCAGCTTCGCGCAGCCGCCGCAGGCCACACAGCCGCGGATGTCCCGGCTGCCGACCTGGATCAGTTCGGTTTCCACGCCCTCCGCCTGGAAAACCTGCTCCATCTCCCCCAGCGCGATGGAGGTATTTCCCTTGGGGTGGGGGCTGCCGTTGAGCATAAGTACCTTCATAATAATCGTGCCTCCTTTAAATTGTTGTAACACAGAGTATACCATATCTTTGGGGGAATAGGGAAGGGGGGAGGATAAGTTTTCCCTTGGCGCTGCCGGCCCGCAATAGCGGCAGTTTCCCGTCTTACGCATTGACTCCCGCGATCCCCGGTGATAAAATAAAATGAATGGAGAAAACGATGAGCGTGGATGAAACGGTGCGCTTGCTTTTGCGCCCTTGTTTTAGGTGAAAGGAGGGCCCCATGAACGATCATATGATGTTGGAACTGGTTGGTTACTTTGCCTCTCTCTTGGTCCTGATCTCCCTGCTGATGACCTCTGTGGTGAAGCTGAGGGTCATCAACATGATCGGGTCCCTCATTTTCGCGGTTTACGCGCTTCTGATCTGCTCCTATCCCACGGCCGTGATGAACTTCTGCCTGGTGGGGGTGAATATCTTCTATCTGGTCCGCATGGCGCGGACGGAGCGGGCGTTTACCCTCCTGCCCGCCGCGCCGGGGGAGGCGTACATCCAATACTTCCTCCAATGCCAGCGGGAGGATATTCAGACCTATTTCCCGGAGGCCGACGCGCCCGGCTCCGGGGATGACACCGCGTTCCTGGTGTGCTGCGGCACGGTTCCCGCAGGCGTGCTCACCGGCCGGACCATGGGGAAGGGCGTCTTGGAGGTGTCCCTGGACTACAGCGCGCCCCAGTACCGGGACTGCTCGGTGGGCCGGTACTTGTACCGGCAGTTGGCGGAGCGGGGCTACCGGACGCTGGTGGTCTCCGCCGCCTCGCGGGTCCATGGGGATTACCTCAAAAAAATGGGCTTTGTCCAGGAAGGCGGGCGCTTCGTGAAGGACCTGGCGGGCGGTTGAGGCCCGCCGGGGCCTGGGCGAGTCCCGTAAGGAGGCATATTTCCCCATCAAATTTTTTTCGTGTGAAAAAATTCGGCAAAGTATTGTAAAATGGGCGCTTTCGTGATATCCTAACTGGTAGTCCGTGCCGGGAGCACTCGGCGGGAGGCCCGCTGCGGCCTCGCCGCCCGCCGGAAAAAGGAAGGGATATCCAGGTGTCTATAACCTCCATGAATTTTATCCTGTTTGTGCTGGCTTTGACGGTGTTGTACTATCTCGTGCCGAAAAAAGCGCAGTGGATGGTATTACTGCTGGCCAGCGCCGGGTTCTACTGCGCCGCCGGGCTGAGGGCGGCGATTTATATTGTAATCACCGCCGCGTCCACCTACGCCGCCACGCTGGCGATGGGCCGCGTCACGCAGTACCAGAAGCAGTACCTGGCCGCCGGCGGGGAGCTGACCAAAGAGCAGAAGGCGGAGTTCAAGAAGCGCAACACCCTCCGGAAACGGTGGATTATGGTGGCGGCGCTGGTCTTGAATTTCGGCTTTTTGTGCGTGTTCAAGTATTTCCATTTCGCGCTGGCCCAAGTCAACCACGTGATCGCGGCCTTGGGCGGGGCGCAGATTGAGGATACCTTCCAACTGATCGTGCCGCTGGGAATCTCCTTTTATACCTTCCAGACCATGGGCTATCTGGTGGACGTGTACTGGGGCAAGGTGGAGCCGCAGAAAAACTTTGCCAAGCTCCTGCTGTTCGTCTCCTTTTTTCCCCAGATCACTCAGGGACCGATCAGCAGCTATTCCCAACTGGCGGACCAGCTCTACGCGCCCCACAGTTTTACTTACGAGAACTATGCCTGGGGCTGCCAGCGCATGTTCTGGGGCTTTTTCAAGAAGCTGGCGCTGGCCAACGTTCTGGCTCCCTGGGTGCAGGCGGTGTTTGACAACTACGCCGAATACGGCGCCCCGGCGGTGCTGATGGGGATATTCTTTTACAGCATGCAGATTTACGCCGATTTTTCCGGGTACATGGACATCATGTGCGGTCTGTGCCAGGTGCTGGACATCCGCCTGACGGAAAACTTCGAGCGGCCCTATTTCTCAAAATCCATCGCGGAATACTGGCGCCGCTGGCACATCAGCCTGGGCGCCTGGTTCAAGAACTATATCTATTACCCCATCGCCATCTCCAAGTGGAACAAGAAGATCGGCAAGTGGTCCCAGAAGAAGCTGGGCCGCACCTTTGGCCGGGCGCTGCCCGCGTCCATCGCGCTGGTGGCGGTGTGGCTGACCACGGGCCTGTGGCACGGGGCGAGCTGGGGCTACATCGCCTGGGGCGGCGTGAACGGGCTGTTCATCATCTTCTCGCTGTGGATGGAGCCGGTGTACGGCGCGGTGAGGGACAAGCTGGGCGTCCGGGAAAACGACCGGTGGTTCCGGGTGTTCCAGGTGGTCCGGACCTTCATCCTGGTCTCCTTCATTAAGGTGCTCCCGGAGGCGGGGGGCCTGCGGCGGGGGCTGGGGCTGTGGAAACAGGCCCTCACCGCTTGGACGCTGCCCCACTCCTGGGGCGACCTGTTCCCCTATGACATCAGCCGGGGGAACCTGGCGGTGGTGTGCCTGGGGCTGCTCATGCTGCTGGCCGTCAGCCTGCTCCAGCGGAGCGGGCCGGTCCGGGAGCGGTTCAACCGCGTTCCGATGCTGCCCCGGGCGGCGGTCCTGGCGGCGATGCTGTTCCTGATGCTGTGCTTTGGCGTTCCGGCGTCCGGCAATGTGGGGGGATTCATGTATGCGCAATTTTAAGCGGGTGGTTGTTTCCGCGCTGTCGGTGGCGCTATGCTTTGCCGTTCTGGTGGGCACAGCGGTGTTCCCCTACTTCACGATGGAATCCTACTACTATCAGGACAACCGGGTGCGGAAGGAATTGGCGGGAACCATTGATTTTTTGTTCATCGGCGCGTCCCACGGCCTGCGGGCCATGGACCCCCGGGTGCTGGACGGGCGGCTGGGCTGCTCCAGCTATAACCTCAGCGGGGCCATGGAGACGATGCAGGGCAGGTATCACCTGCTGGAGCAGGAGGTAAAGCGCAACCCGGTGTCCACCGTGGTTATCGAGCTGTCCTACAACGCCCTGACCCGCACCTATGAGGGAAGCGGTTTTGAGGGGAACGTGTATCATCTGGGCCGGATGGACAACCCCGCCCAGTGGGCCTCCTATTTCCTCTCCGCTGTGCCGCCCCGGGACTATATAAAAATGACCTACGACACCGTGGCCAGGGGGCTGAACACCTGGCTCAGGCTGTGGAAGGGGGAGGTCACACCGCCCGTGCAGTACGAGACCCACGGCTTCGTCCCCTGCAAGGAGTACACCCCTCAGCCGGGGATGGAGAGCTTCCTGGACTCCTACCACACGCAGCGGCTGGAGCTGGACATCGACGGGGAAAACCAGCTCTATTTGGAGAAGATGCTGACCCTATGCCGGGACAAAAATATCCAGGTGATCCTGGTGGTTACCCCCTTGTCGGAGAGCACGCTGTGGATTTATGACGGGTTTGACACGGTGCTGGGGTGGTATCGGGAGCTGAGCGAGACATGGGGGTGCCCGCTGTACGACTTCAACCTGCTCAAAGACAAGCTGGAGCGCTATCCCCAGGATACCGGTTTCTACGACGGGTCCCACCTGCAAGAGGAGTACGCCGCTGTCTTTACAGAGGATTTCGCGCAGATTTTGCAGATGGCACAGTCCGGCGAGCGGGTGGAGGACCTGTTTTACGACACCTATGAGGAGGCCATTCACGCCAGGCTGGAGGAGGCGGAGCGATGAATTCAATTTTGGAGTATCTGGTATCCGCCGCCGGGCGAAACCCGGAGCAGGTGGCCCTGGCGGACCGGGAGCGCAGCCTCACCTACGGAGAGCTGCTCCGGCAGTCCCGGGCGGTGGGGGCGTATCTGAAGGAGCGGGTCCCCGCGGGCAGCGCCGTGGGCGTGTGGGCGGTGCGGAATGTGGATACCCCGGTGCTGTTTTACGGCGCGGTGTGGGCCGGGTGCTACTACGTGCCCCTGGACCCGGGGCTGCGCAGTGGAAAGCTGCAAAAGATTTTGGACGACTGCCGCCCGCCGGTGATCCTGACGGGGGACGGGGCGGCGCCGAAGTTGGAGCTGTCCTTTTCCGGGGCGTGGGTTCCGCTGGCCCATGCGCTGGCCTGCGCCGCAGGCCGGCCTGACCCGGTTCCGGGTCAGGACCCCGATGCCCCTCTATATATGGTCTATACTTCGGGCTCCACGGGCACGCCCAAGGGCGTGCTGAAAAGCCACGGGGCCATGGTCAGCTTTATCGAGGCGTACACGGAGACCTTCCCCTTCTCAACCGGGGAGGTGCTGGGAAACCAGACCCCGTTTTGCTTTGACGCCTCAGCGAAGGATCTGTATCTGGCCCTGCGCCTGGGGGCCAGGATCGAAATCCTGGACACCGGGCTGTTCTCCTTCCCTGTGAAGCTCATCGAGTATATGAACCAGCGGGGCGTGACCTTCATCAGTTGGGTGCCCTCGGCGCTGGCCATTGTGACGCAGCTCAACACCTTTCAGGAGGTGAAGCCCACGACCCTGAAATGGGTCCTCTTTGTGGGGGAGGTGTTCCCCATGAAGCAGTTGAACCGCTGGCGGGCGGCCCTGCCGGAGGTGCGGTTCGTCAACCTCTACGGTTCCTCCGAGCTGGCGGGCGTCTGCTGCTATTACGAGGTCCGGGGGGAATTCGCGGACACGGACACGCTGCCCATCGGCGGACCTCTGGGCAACAGCCGGGTCTATCTGGTGCGGGACGGGCAGGTGGTCGCCGCCCCGGGGGAGATCGGGGAGCTGTACGTGGCCTCCCCGGCGCTGGCGCTGTGCTACTACCGCGACGAGGAAAAGACCGCCGCCGCGTTCCGCACGGTGGAGCTGCGGCCCGGTGAGCCGGAGCGGGTGTTTTGCACCGGCGATCTGGCGCAGTATACGCCGGACGGCCTGCTGGTTTTTGCCGCCCGGAGGGACCACCAGATCAAGCATATGGGGCACCGCATCGAGCTGGGCGAGATCGAGACGGCGGCCGGGGCCCTGGACGAGGTGGCCCGGTGCTGCTGTGTGTACGACAGGGAGCGGTCCAGAATTGTTCTGTTCTGTCAACTCACGGCGGGTTCCGGGGCGACGGGCCGGGATATCCTGCACGCGCTCAAGGAGCAGCTCTCGGACTATATGGTGCCCAACCGGGTGCGGATTTTACCGGAGCTCCCCTTGAACCCCAACGGCAAGATCGACCGCGTCGCTTTGGCGCAGATGCTGAGTAAATAGTATTTGGAGGAAAAACATGGACGAACTGATGGAAATTTTGATGGAAATCGACCCGGATGTGGATTATGAGAACGAGACCCAGTTGATCGACGGCAAGGTGCTGGATTCGTTCAGCATTGTGTCCCTGATTTCGGAGATATCCGACGCCTTCGGCATTGAGATCAGCCCCAAGTACCTGGTGCCGGAGAATTTCAACAGCGTTCAGGCGATGTGGGCCATGATCCAGAAAATCCAGGAGGAGGAGTAAAACGCGAAGGGCGTGGACGCTCCCCGGAGAAATACCGAAAAAGGCCGCTTTACGATTGCAGTAAAGCGGCCTTTTTTGCTTGAATTCAACAACCGTCCGGAGGATTGCCGCCGGCGTCGAAAAATTTGTGAAATACCCGCATAGATATTGACAAACGCCATAGAATGAGGTAGGATAAAAATCCTTTTTGTCCCGGAGTTTCCCACTCCGGCTCTGGAAAGAGGGCAGCCCAGTTACGCGCGGGGAAGGCTCGTGACCTCCCGCGCGGCTTGCGGGCGGGGCTGTCTCCCGCAGCTCTTAAGGCCATGACGGCGCGCCTGATCGCCGTCCGCTGGTCTGAACGCGGCGGGGCCATCTTTCAGACAAGGAGCAAAAGCCATGATTGAAATGAAAGGAATCTGTAAAACCTACCGGGTCCGGCGGCGGGAAGCCGGACTTGGGAACGCACTGAAAAGCCTCTTCTCCCGGGAGTACGCCGAGGTACCCGCCCTGCAAGACATGACCTTCACCGTGCCGGACGGCCAGATTTTAGGTTACATCGGGCCCAACGGCGCGGGAAAGAGCACCACCATCAAAATCCTCAGCGGCATCCTCCGGCCCGACGGCGGCGTCTGTACCGTGGACGGCCTGACGCCCTGGGAAGACCGGAAACGGCACGTGGCCCGGCTGGGGGTGGTGTTCGGCCAGCGCAGCCAGCTCTGGTGGGACGTGCCCGTGACGGAGTCCTTCGGCCTGTTGCGGGACATCTACCGGGTGCCGGAGCCGGTGTTCCGGGAGAATCTGGACCGGCTGACGGTCCTGCTGGACCTGGGCGAGCTGCTGAAAACGCCGGCGCGGATGCTGTCCTTGGGCCAGCGGATGCGGTGCGAGATCGCCGCCGCGCTGCTCCACGGGCCGAAGGTGCTGTTCCTGGACGAGCCCACCATCGGTCTGGACGCGGTGAGCAAGCTGAAGGTCCGGGAGTTTATCCTGGAGCAGAACCGGCTGTGCCACACCACGGTGCTGCTGACCACCCACGACATGCAGGACATCGACGCGCTGTGTTCCCGGGTGCTGCTCATCGGCAAGGGGCGGCTGCTGCTGGACGGGGACACCGCCCGGATTCGGACCATGGCGGGGGAGAACCTGTCCACCGAGGAGTCGGTGGCGGATTTGTACCGCCGGTTCGGCATTTAGGGGGCGGCGGCATGAAAAAATACTGGTCCTTCTTCAAAATACGCCTGATGGCCGGACTGCAATACCGGGCCGCCGCCCTGGCGGGGATGAGCACCCAGTTTATCTGGGGAACCATGGAAATTTTGCTCTACCGGGCGTTCTGGCTGGAACACCCGGAGCGGTTTCCCATGGGCATGGAGTCGTTGTCCGCCTATATCTGGCTCCAGCAGGCGTTTTTGACCCTGTTTGCCCTGTGGAACTGGGATTTTGAGGTGCTGGAATCGGTGAAGACCGGCTCCGTGTCCTACGAGTTGCTGCGGCCCACGGACATCTACAGCATATGGATGGCCCGGTCTATCGCCGGCCGCCTGGCACGGGGAGCCCTGCGGATGGTTCCGGTGATTGTGGTGGCCGGCCTGATCCCCGCGCCCTACGGGCTGCGGCTGCGGGTGTCCCCGGCGGTGTTCGGGCTGTTTGTGCTGTCCATGGCGCTGATGGTGCTGGTGGTGTGCGCGTATACGCTGCTGGTGTACGCATTGACCTTCTACCTGACCGACCCCAACGGGCTCATGGTGGTGTCGGTGGCGGCGGCGGACCTGCTGGGCGGGGCCGTGGTGCCGCTGCCCTTCCTGCCGGAGGGCCTGCGGCGCTTCGCAGAGCTGACGCCCTTTGGCTCCATGCAGAACGTGCCGTTGCGGATTTTCAGCGGGGACATCCCAATGACGGATATCCCGGGGGTGATGGGGTTGCAGGTGTTCTGGATTGCGGCCCTGGTTTTGGCGGGATATGCGCTCACAAGAAACGGTCTGCGCCGGGCGGTCATTCTGGGGGGTTGAGCCATGAAGCTATATTTGGAATTTTTGTCCATCCACTTCCGCTCCGCCATGACCTATCGGGCGTCCTTTTTCCTGAGCTGCCTGGGGCACCTGCTGATTACCACAAATGTATTTCTCAGCGTGGTGTTTTTGCTGGACCGCTTCGACTCCGTGGGCGGCTACACGCTGCCGCAGTTGAGCATGTGCTATTCGGTGATTCTGGCGGCGACCAGTCTGGCGGAGTGCTTTGGCCGGGGATTTGACGCATTTTCCAAGCTTCTCTCCCAGGCTCAGTTTGACCGGATGATGGTCCGGCCCCGCCCCCTGGCCTTTCAGGTACTGTGCCAGGATATGAAGCCCACCATGTTGGCCCGGCTGCTCCAGGCGGTGGTGATGCTGGTCTGGTCGGTAAACTCCGGTGCGGTGGCCTGGACGCCCGCCAAGGCGCTGGTGCTGGCGGGGATGATCCTGTGCGGCGCGGCCGTTTTCTTCGGAATGTTCCTCATCGGCGCGGCCATGTGCTTCTTCACGCTGGAGAGCCTGGAGATCATCAACATCTTCACCGACGGCCCCCGGGAGTACGGCAAGTACCCCTTTGGCGTCTACGGCAAGCCGGTGCTGCTGGTGCTGACCTTCCTGGTGCCGCTGGCCCTGGTGCAGCACTGGCCGCTGCAATACCTCTTCGACCGGGGGCCGGGGTGGTATGGGCTGTTGCCCGTGGCGTCGCTGCTGTTCTTGATCCCCTGCGCGCTGCTGTGGCGGCTGGGGGTGCGGCATTATCGCTCCACCGGTTCGTGACGGGATATGCGGGCAGCGGCGCCCGCTGGCTGCACCGGACAACAGGGGCAGAAAACACAAAAAATCCGCACATTGTGCGGATTTTTTGCTGCCGTCAATTCAGTCCGAAGCCAGTATGAACTGATCCACCAACTGTTTCAAACCGGACGCCTCCGCTGAAAGCTCCTCGCTGGCGGCGGCGCTCTCCTGGGCGGTGGCGCTGTTGGTCTGCACCACGGAGGAGATCTGGTCGATGCCCTCGGTGACCTGGGCGATGGCAGAGGTCTGGTTTTCCACAGCCTTTACCACCACCTCCATCTGAGCGCTCACATTGCCCGCCAGCTCGTTGGTCTTTTCCAGGGACTCGGTGACCCGGTCCATCGCCTGGGCGCCCTCGGAGACGGAGGCGATGGAGCTCTCGATCAGCTCCTTGGTGGCCTTGGCGGCCTGGTCGGACTTGGAGGCCAGATTGCGCACCTCGTCGGCGACCACGGCGAAGCCCTTTCCGGCGCTGCCCGCCCGGGCGGCCTCTACTGCGGCGTTCAACGCCAGGATGTTGGTCTGGAAGGCAATGTTCTCAATGGTGGCAATGATTTTGGAAATCTCTTCGGAGGAACTGGATATGCGCTCCATGGCCGCGTTCAGCCCCTTGACGTGCTCCACGCTGGTGCCGAGCTGGGCGCCGGCCAGACCCACGTACCGGCCCGCTTCCGCAGCGGCGGAGGTGGTCTTTTTGGCGCTGGCGGAGATGTCGTTGATGGTGGCCGCCAACTCCTCCACAGCGCTGGCCTGCTCCATGGAGCCCTGACTCAGCGTCTGGGCGCCGGTGGAGACCTGGCCGCTGGCGGCGGACACCTGGCTGGCGGCGGAGTCGATCTGATGCATGGTGCTGCTCAGCTCCACCTTCAGGTTGCGCATGGAGGACAGGATGCTTTGGAAACCGCCCACATAGGCGTCCCGGTGAGCGGACTGGATATCAAAATTCTTGTTGGCCATCTCGTTCAACAGGTGATCAATGTCGTTGATGATGGTGTTCAGTCCCGCCACCATGGAGGCTGTGGAGCGGGTCAGCTCCGCCGTCTCGTCCTGCCCGGTGGCCTGGGGGACAGGGGACTTGAGGTCGCCCTCCACCAGCAGCTTCATCCGGGCGGCGCAGGCCCGCATAGGCCCGCTGATGTTGCTGGACAGCTTCAGCGCCACCACAATGGACGCCAGGATGGACACCACGATCACCAGTACGCTGATGAGGATGCCGAAGTATGTATCCGCCAGGTAGTTGGACTTGGGCGAGGCCACAGCCAGGCTCCAGCCGTCGGTCCCGTTGACGGGGGCGTAGGCCAGGAAGCGGGGGCCGTCCTCGGCGCGGATGGAGCCGAAACCGTTCTCTCCCCGGCGCATAGCCGCATGGAGGGCGGCGCGGCTGTTCAGGGAGGAGTCGCTCTGCGCTTCCCGCTCAATGTTCTGGGTGGTGATGGTGTCCAGAGTGATGTCGGCGATGGTGTCGCCGGATTTGTTAATCATATAAGCCCGGCAGTTATCGCCGATCTTAATGGAGGAGACAATATCATTCAAAAAGGTCTCCTGCGGCACGAAATAGACCACGCCCACGATATCGGCCCCGCGGGTCCCATCCGCGTAGATCGGCGCGGCTACCATGATGGACAACTCGCCCGTGATCTTGCTGACCAGCGGTTCGGACACATAGACGTTGCCCTGCATGGCCTGTTTTACGTATTCCCGGTCGGAGTAATCGTTGCCGTCAAAAATGCTGATGCCGTCCGCGTCGATGATATTGCCCCGCTGGAAGCCGTGCATAGCGACGCGCTCGTCAATGATGGCGCGCTTGTCCTCCAGCGCCACGCCGTCGCCGGACAGTTCCGGGATGCAACCCGTATCCATGGCCACATTTTTGTAAGCCGTCAACTCCTGCTCGATGCGCTGGGCGGCCAGCACCGCCGTCTCGCTCATCATTTGATCCACTGTGGTCACGGTGCTCCGGTAGCTCAAAGCGCTACTGGCCGCCCCGACTGCGATCAGCGCGATCAGGACCGTGGCCATCAGGCATACTGTGATTTTTTTTCGAATACTGTTCATCTCTTTGCACCTCGACTTTATGATATCAGGGACGGGGGACTTGCCCGGAGGTCGGAATTCATGATAAAGTCCGGTAAATTGGCCTGTCAACAAGCTTTTGGCAAGGACAAATTTTTGTGGAGTGCAAATTCATTTGGAGCGGCGGTTTGATGCCGCAGTTCGTCTGCGCCGATTGAAATCGGGCGGGGCATTCAGGCCGGCGCACCGCTTTGGCTCATAAAATCGTCAATTTTTTTCTTGATTTCCGCAGGCTTCAGGTATTTCAGCAGATATCCTGTGGGTTTCAAGGACAACAGCTTTTTTACGCTCTGCGGGTCGCCCCTGCCGGTCAGGAAAAAGACCGGGATATCCGTGAACGATTCCTCCGAGCGGAGCATCATCAGCGTCTGCCCTCCGTCGCACACCGGCATCTCATAATCCAGCAGGACGAGATCCGGCCGGTTCAGCGTAATGGTCCGGATGGCGGCTACGCCGGATTCCGCCTGTGCGACGTCATAATCCTCCTCCAGCAGGTTTTTCATTGCTTGACGAATTGTTGCGGAGTCGTCTACCACCAGAATCTTCCGCTTGGATTCGGCCGTGTTCTGCTGCTCCCGCCGCGCCAGGTAGTTTTCCACTTCCGTCATGGCGTTTTCCGGTTCGAGAGCCGTCCCCACGCCGTCTTCCAGCAGGTGCGGCGCGATTACGCAATAGGAAAAGTACCCAGCCCCGCCGGTGTTGAACAACAGGCTGACCTGCGGCTTTTTCCGCTGGAATACCGCGTGGAACTGGTCGTAGGACAGAAGGTTTTCCTCCAGCAGCTCATAGTCCCTTGACGCCGGGAGGTGCTCCATGACGCGCCCGACGAACTGGCGGGCCGTATACCGGGCGGCGTTGGTCAGCATGGCGTCCAGCTTGTTTGTCCGGAGGCCCAGCACCTTACCCACCGTGTTGACCAGCAGCTTTTCCTCAAAGACCATCAGGATTTCCTGCTTTTTTTCGTCCTGCGGCCTGCCGTAAACCAGCCGGTGATACACGCCGCTGCCGAACTTTTCTCCGCCGTAAGCGTTGCTGATGGCCTGCGCCTCCAAATGGAATAGATCGAACACGAGGTGAACGATGATCTTCTTCATGGCGGCGAGTTCTTCGTCGGGTAGGAGGTTCTCCCAGGTGCTGGCGCCCTTTTCCTTGATGGCCTGGTCCTCCGTCAGGGTGTGCCCGACGAGCCAGCCGGCGCAGACGCCCAGAAAGTGTTCCATCGCCTCGGTGGAGTAGTCCGTCCGCACCAGCTCTTCCTCCAGAGCCGGAAGCGTTTTTTCCCGAAATCCGTTATGTATGCTCCGGTGGCGTTCAAGCCCCTCATACTTGATGGACGCCATGTAAGTTTCCTCGTCCTCAAAATGCTGCACCGCGTGGCCTTTAAAATATTTGATTCCCTCTTGACAGATCCACCGGCTGTCCCTTTCCTCTTCTTTGAAGTGAAAAAGCTTGTTGATGATTTGAAAGAGCCGCCGGTGTTCCCTGTCGATGATATCCACGCCGATGCTGAACTCTTCCCGCCATGTGAATTGAGTTTCCGTTTCCATACGAACTCCCCCTTTTAAAGTAATCCAATATCTTCCAGATATTCCCTTAAATGCAAATGACGGAGCCTATTTTTAATAATTATAGCACAAACAATTCTCTGCGTCTACTCACTCCGGCCGTAATTTGCCGCGATGCTTTAGTCAATCTAATATTAGTGACTTCCCCTCTTGCAAAGCGGAAGAAAATCAGGTATAATAATTTAATCGAGGCTCCTGAGGCCCCGCCGCCCTCAAACAGGCAGGGGTGTTGGCGCTTCTGTGCCGGGACGCGGACGGGCCCCGAACAAAACTTGATACCCGGGTGTTGCGCAGGGGTAGCGCGCCTGCTTTGGGAGCAGGAGGTCGCACGTTCAAATCGTGTCACCCGGACCATCCGGACGGGAAAACGCTTGTTTTTAGTGGTTCCCGTCCGTTTTTGTTCCTTAGGGAAGTCCAAACATTTACTCTTATCCGCAAGGGAGGAAAACAATGCGAACTCTGAACACAGCCTTGCTGCAAATCGCACCCTGTGGCACATTGGAAGAGAATCTGGAAAAAGGAATTGCTTCTTGCCGGAAGGCAAAGGATATGGATGCCGATATCGCGCTGTTCCCCGAGATGTGGAGCAACGGTTATAATATCTACGGCCGGCCCGTAGACCGATGGAAGGCGGAGGCGATTCCCGCCGACAGCGAGTTTGTCAGCGCGTTTGGTACACTTGCAAAAGAGCTTGATATGGCGATCAGCGTCACGTTTCTGGAAGAGTACGAGGGCGCCCCCCGCAACTCCATGGTTCTGTTTGACCGGCATGGGGAGCGGAAGATCGCTTACGCAAAAGTCCATACCTGCGATTTTGACGTGGAGCGGAACCTGACGCCGGGCGAAGATTTCTATGTCGCCACGCTGGATACCCGCTGCGGCGAGGTTGAGGTGGGGGCCATGATCTGCTTCGACCGGGAGTTCCCTGAGAGCGCCCGAATCCTGATGCTCAAGGGCGCGGAGCTGATCCTGGTTCCCAACGCCTGCCCCATGGAGATCAACCGCCTCTCCCAACTGCGGGCCAGGGCCTACGAGAATATGCTGGCCATCGCCACCTGCAATTACCCGGATTCGACGCCCGACTGCAACGGCGGCTCCAGCGTCTTTGACGGCGTGGCGTACCTGCCGGAGCTGGACGGCTCCCGGGACACCTGCATTTTGCAGGCGGGGGGAGCGGAGGGAATCTATCTCGCAAAGCTGGATTTGGAGCGGCTTCGCCGCTACCGGGAGAGAGAAGTTCACGGCAACGCGTACCGTCGGCCGCAGAAATATGGGCTTTTGCTTGATGAAACGAGAGAGCCGCCGTTTGTCAGGAGTAGCTATCGTCAATAAAACGCAGACGCGCATACCATAGGGCGCAGAGCCAGTCTGCCGTTCCCGTCCATCTGGGTGGAACGGGATACGTTGAATCCGTATTTTACCCTTCTAAATGCGGATATATCGAATACAGGAGAACGTTGTTGCAAAAACCGCCTGCAGCAAGCTGCGGACGGTTTGATTGACTGCTTTCTGTGTCAATAATGTTACGCTTTTCGCACCCGTTAAACCAGACTCCACTCAAGGAGTTCCCGCGCCAGACGGCTCCCCACAGTGGTGCCCTCCGGCAGCAGGAACATCGCCACCTGGTTCTCCACGCCATTGTCGCTGGTCATATGGGCGTAGTCCCCGTCGATGAAATCCACGGTATAATAAACAGGTTCCATTGTGACTCCCTCCTCTCGCGGGGCGGCGTTTCCGCCCCGCAGCTTTTTCAAAATCACCTCGTCCGCCGGACAGAACTCATATTGCTGGGTATCCTCCAACGTGATCCAGCGGATGTCGTTGTGTTCCAGCATCTGGGGCGTTCCTTCGCGGATCGAGGCGTTGAACAGGGTCAGATGGACGGTCAGATCCGGGTAGTCGTGATCCACCTCCGTAAACACCCCGCCCACGGACAACATAACGGCCAGCTCCTCCAGGCACTCCCGGATCAGGGCCTGTTCCTTCGTTTCCCCCGGCTCCACCTTGCCGCCCGCGAACTCCCACAGCAACCCCCGTGCCTTTTGAGCGGGGCGCTGGCAGATGAGAAATCTATTTCCGTCCCAGATGAGCGCTGCCACCACTTCCGTCACTGTTTTCCCCATATCCTCTGCCCCCTCCAGCCATAGGAAGGGTTTGATTTTTTCCCCTGTCCATGGTATTTTATTGGAGTATATCACAAATCTACCGCCTGGGAAAGTACCGGCGGCAATATTTTGGGAGCTGATATCCATGGTTCGTGAGATTATGCGCGACGAAACGTTTTTAGCGCAAAAGGCCCAGCCCGCCACGCCGGAGGATCTGCCCGTTGCTCGGGACCTGCTGGATACCCTCGCCGCCCACAAGGACGGCTGCGTGGGCATGGCGGCCAACATGATCGGCGTAAACAAGCGCATCATCGTCTTTGACAACGAGGGTACTTACATGGCCATGTTCAACCCGGAGATCGTCAAGAAATCCAACCCTTACCAGGCGGAGGAGGGCTGCCTGTCCCTGCCCGGCGCCCGCAAGGCGAAACGGTGGAAGTCTATCAAGGTGCAGTACCAAAACGAGAGGTTCCAGACCCGCTTCAAGGCCTTCACTGGTTGGACGGCCCAGATCATCCAGCACGAAATCGACCATTGCGAGGGGGTGCTGATCTGATATGGACATCGACGCCTGCATCGCCCGCCTCACGGGAAAGGATGCCAAAGATGCCTATGCGTTTGCCCGGCAGGTCACAGCGGAAAGTCGGGAATCTAACATCTGGTATCCATATTTTGGTCGTTTCACGGAGCTTTTACGCCATAAAAACTCTCTTGTACGAAACCGCGCCATCTCCATTCTGGCTGCCAATGCCCACTGGGACGAGGAGGGAAAATTCGACTTCCTCCTGGACGAGTTTCTGTCCCATGTGACAGATGCGAAGCCCATCACTGCCCGGCAGTGCATTGCAGTGCTTCCGGAAATTGCAGAGGCAAGGCCGGAGTTCATCCCAACAATTCGATCCGCGTTGCAGCAGGCTGACCTCAGCGTTTACCCGGACAGTATGCAGCCCCTGGTTTTGAAGGACATCGTGGCGGCGCTGCAAAAAATGTCTTCCTAGCGTTTTATATCCGAGATTGCTTGGTTTCCCTGACCGACTGTAGTATCTGATTGCGCAAATTGCTGCTGAACGCCCCGTTTTTACCGGAGAACAGATGCTCTACCGCCTTCAGTTTGCTGCCGCTTTCGATGAACTCTTGGGCAAGCCTTTCATCAGACGCCGTCTCAAAACCGATCCGAGCCAGCTCGCGTGGCGCGGAGTCTCCGTAAAGGCCGCTCACCGCATATTCTACGTAATCAATTCCGTATTGGTCTAAAACATAGGGCAATTCCTTCTTTCCCTCCGGAATGACAGGCTGAATCAGCGTGCAGAACGCGTTGAAGACCAGTACGACCATATAGCTGTCCTGATAGAAGTAAGTGTACTTCCCGTTTTGAAATTCTTCCTGAATATAGCCGAGATTTCCTGCCATGGAGCTGTCCATCAGAATATAGTGCCGTTTCTTCCGTTCAAGCAGCGCATCCTTCCAATGGCGATACAGCTTGGTTCTGACAAAGACAATCCGGTTTGATAAGTGGTCCAGCAGCCAGGGGATGACGCCATAAGAATAGATACAGGACAGGGACAGCTTGGAGGAATCAATACACTGTAGCATGGGGACATCCTCCAAGCCGCTGACCGGATGGGCAAATACGAGGTATTTGTCCGGGGCGCCCTGGAGTTGCCCGATCATCGTATCCAAATCCACAATGTCATGCTCTCTTTTCCATGTTGTGGAGTTCAAATCTATGGGGTATACCGCCAGATTTTTGAGATCTACGTTTTCATAATATATGATTTTTCCGGGTTCCAAGGAAATCTGTTCAATCCGCGTTTCGATTCTCTCAAGAAATTGGGAGTCCGCGTAGATACTCCTTACCACCTGACGGCACAGCAGCGTACAATTACCCTCCACGGTAGCCGCTTTCACCTCGGCCAGCTTCCGGGCGGTTTCCTCATCGTGCATGTTCCGCAGGTGGTAATTTGCCAGAATTTTGAATCTTGCTGCCGGAAGGTATCGCGGTCCATTCTCTGATTTTTTGAAAAAATCGTCCAGCTCCGCTTTGCTCCGGAAGGCGGCGGCCTGAAAAATGGAGATGTCAATGTTCATGCTCATAACCGCAAGGGACAGCACGTTGTTGATGAAGCGTGTTACCTCGTCTTCGGTATGGATTGTTTTGTGTATATCCTGAAACTCGTTGAAGTATCTGCGGTACTCATGGTTTTGGTAGAGGGACTGGATTTGTTTGTCGAAGGCGGCTTTTCCCTTCTCCAGCCAGATGGTATAGTATTCCACAGTTGTGGCCGTGACCTCTTGGACCCTTTGCACTTTTTCTAAAATGGCGTCGTAAAGCCACTGTTTGCTCCGGTCCAACAGGGACGCTTTTCGCATCATAATCAGCATAAGGCCCACGCTGCTCAGCGAGGAGACCAGATTATGGACATTTTCGTGGGTAATCGTGTCGCCGCCGATGTCTTTCCGGACGGCATCCAGCAACGCCTCGTTGTTGCGAAAATCGTAAAGGCCGTGGGTTGTATCCGCTTGTGACGCTTGAAGATTGGACATAGTTGACCTCCATTCTGACATTCTCTTGTGCCGCCTGATTGATTTTTTAATCATGTTATGTTACAATCACTACGGTGTCAAGAACTTTTTTGAGAAATTACCTTACAAATAGAAGGATAAAACGTCCGGAAAACGGATGAGGTGAACCCCTATGCGAATGAGAAAGAAAAAGAATCTGCTGCCCCGGATGGAGGCGTGCGGCACGCTTTTGGTGCGCGACCCTGCGGCGGAAAAGGGTCGCTGGCGCGAACGCAAGCCGGACGCCGCCCGTCTGCGCTTAGAGCTTGGCTGCGGCAAAGGCCGCTTTACCGCCGAGACCGCCGCCGCCCACCCGGAGGACCTGTACGTTGCGGTGGAGCGGGTGCCCGACGCCATGGTCATCGCCATGGAGCGCTGCCGGGCCATGGGTCTGACCAATGTGTTTTTCATCGACGGCGACGCTGCCGCGCTGGACCGGTATTTCGCCCCCGGCGAAGTGGACCTGATCTACATCAATTTCTGCGACCCCTGGCCGTCGGTAAAGCACTCCCGGCGCCGCCTCACCCATGTCGATTTTCTCCGTGGTTACCGCCGTGTGCTCAAGGAAGGCGGCCAGGTCCACTTTAAGACGGACAATCACGACCTGTTCGAGTGGTCGCTGTTCCAGTTCCCCAAGGTGGGCTTTTCCCTGTCCGAGGTGACTCGGAACCTCCATGAGCACGGCGTCCAGGGCGTTATGACCGACTATGAGGAGAAATTCCACGCCATGGGCACTCCCATCAACCGCTGTGTGGGCGCCATGGAGGCGCTGCCCGACGTGCCCCTGATGGAGGGTTTGACCCGCTGCCTGCCCGGCTGGGAACTGCGCCCGGTGACGGAGGGGGAGGCGGATGCGGTGGCGGCCCTGCTTCAGACCGATCCGGACTACTTCGCCATAGAGGGGCCGCAGCCCAGCGCGGACTCGGTTCGGGAGGACATGGTTATTCTGCCGCCCCGATGTACGGTGGAGCAGAAGCACTATGTGGCCCTGTGGCGGGACGGCGCGCCCCAGGCGGTGCTGGACCTGGTGGAGGGCTATCCCAGAGAACGCACCCTGTTTGTGGGGTTGTTTTTCCTGGCTCCCTCCTTGCGGCGGCAGGGGACGGGCCGGGAGATCATGGGCGCGGCGCTCCAGGCCGCGAAGAGCGCGGGCCTGGACAGCGTCCGGCTGGCCTGCCTGATGGGCAATCAGGCAGGGCATGCCTTCTGGCGGGCCCTGGGCTTTGGAGACCTGCGGGAAGGCGTTCATCTGATGGGGGAGGACTCCGCCCCCGTTTGGATCATGGAGCGGCTGATCTGAGCAGAGAACCCCCGCCCGGCAGGACGCCCGGGCGGGGGTTCTTATCGCGCAATCAGGACCCTCCGATGGGGTCCGCGGGGGAAAAGGGGACATCCGGCGTTCGCTCCGCGTCCAGCTCGAACAGGCCGGAGATGCAGATCAGCTCGCAGTCGAACCAGAAATAACCGGAGTGCTCCAAGCCGTCCTTTTCGCCGGTGAAGGAGTACCAGATCAGCATGTTGTCCCCGTCCGGACCCCATTGGATGAACTGGTAGTCCACGTCCAGCATCCCGTGGGCGCCGTCGTCCCAGGGGATGCCGTGTTCCACCAAAGGGCTGTTCCCCACTGCCATGTCCAGATAGGCGTTTAGATTGCTCTGATTGGATAGGGTCAGCCAGGTCAGCCACAGATGGGTGCTTTCTCCATAGTCCAGTGCCAGCACATATTTTTCGCTGTCCGGCGACCACCACAGCCCCTGGTAGGTGCAACCCCCATAGGTGGCGCGCCACTCGGGGCCATCCGCCGCCCTGTCGATCACGGACACCATATCCCGCCAGGAGAACCCCCGGCCCTCCAGCCCCTTGCGGTACACCGTAGTCTGATAAGCCCCGTCCGGGGAGGGGCACCGGTCCAGGACGAAAAAATATCCCGTCTGCCAGCCCACAAAGCCGGCGACAAAGGCCAGCACCGCCAGTGCGCAGACCAGGACCAGCGCCGCCCGCGTCCACGCCGACCGCTCCCGCCGCCGCGCCTCCTGCCCGGAGTAGGCCAGCACCTCCCGGGCGTGCCCCTCCAGTGCAGGGGTGTGCTCCTCCTCCGGGATGCGTTCCCCCCGGATCAGCTCCACCACGGAGACCTCCAGAATCTCTGCCAGCGGCTCCAACAGGGCGATGTCCGGGGCGTTTAAGCCGCGCTCCCACTTGGACACCGCACGGTCGGTGATGTGCAGCCGTTCGGCCAGCTCCCGCTGGGTGAGGCCCTTCTCCGTGCGCAGGGCCTTGATGAATGTCCCTGTTTTTTCGTTATTCATAAAGTCATCCCTCCCGACGCTTTTATGATACACCAAACAGGGGAGAATTTGCACCAAACCATCGGTTGAGTCGGGCAAAATAATACCCCTGCCCAAGTTAAACAGCTCGGGCAGGGGCATTTCTTATTCTTTTGTCGCGTTATTGAGCGGGGACGTTACAATTTCCGGCCACGCTGGTAACGAACTAAAGTTTTTTGCCTGCTTTTTCTTTCAGAAAATAGGCAGGTTACAGCGGCAGCAGCACCCGGTACATCATCACGAAGTGGGCGGCGGACCCCAGCAGGATGAACACATGGAACACCTCGTGGCAGCCGAACCGGGGATTGCCCCGCCCCGGCCACTTCAAAGCGTACAGCACGCCGCCCACGGTGTACAAAATACCGCCCGCCAGCAGCCAGGCTACACCGCGCATTCCCAGCGCCTGCCACAGGGGATAGATGGCGAAAATGGCCAGCCAGCCCATAGCGATATAGATGGTGGAGGTGACCGCCCTGGGGCAGTTGATCCAGGTTAGGCTCATGACCAGCCCGGCGATGGCCAGCGCCCAGATGACGCCGAACAGCGACCAACCCCATACCCCCCGCAGGGCGATGAGGCACACCGGGGTGTACGACCCGGCGATCAGGAAATAGATGGAGGCGTGGTCCAGCTTCCGCAGGGCCACCCGTCCCGCTACGGTTGTATTGACGCAGTGGTACAGGGTGGACGCGGTATACAGCGCCATCATGGACAGGCCGTAGATGGCGAAGGACACGATTTTCCACACATCGCCCAGCCCCGCCGCGCCAACCGCCAGAACCACCGTAGCCAGTACCCCCAGCGCCGCCCCCACCCCATGGGTGATCGCCGACCAGGGCCGCAGCCCGTCGTAAGGGTCCCTCCCCTTTTCCACCGGGCGCGCCCGACGGCGGGGGAGGCTGTCAAAGGGGTCTCGATATAATGCCTGTTCCATAGGAACACCACCTTTCTTACTTATAGTATAATACTGACAAGGCGTTACGTCAAGTCGAAAACGATGAAATATAATTATTAAAATTATTTATATGGAAAATTTGTGAAAGGGCGCTTTTGTTGAGAGGGAGGGGTATTGAATATTTGGGGAAAATAGAGTATAATACTTTTACACTGAGGGCAAACGCGCTGTTTGCGCCGCTCTTGAGGGGGACGACCATGGAAAACTCACTGGGCCTGTATCTGCATATCCCGTTTTGCCGGAGCAAGTGCGACTACTGCGATTTCTACTCTCTGGCGGGTCAGGATGACCGGATGGACGAGTACCAGAGGGCGCTGATCCAGCAGATTTTGGAGACCGCCCCCCGGGCCAAGAAGCAAGTGGTAAACAGCGTATACATCGGCGGAGGCACCCCCACCTGGTATGGGGAAAAGCGGCTGCTGGAGCTGATGGCCGTGGTGAAGAAGCGGTTCAACTTGTCCAAGGATGTGGAGTTTACCCTGGAGGGCAACCCGGACAGCGTGGACGAGAAAATGCTCAAGCGTCTGCGCAAAGCGGGGGTGAACCGCCTGTCCATGGGGATGCAGTCCTCCTGTGACCGGGAGCTGTGCGCCGTCCACCGGCCCCACACCTATCAGCAGGTGGAGGACGCGGTGAAGGCGGCCCGGAACGCCAAGATCAAAAATCTCAATCTGGACCTGATCTACGGCCTCCCCGGCCAGACGGACAAGACCTGGCGGGCCTCGGTGGAGGCGGCGCTGGCGCTGGAGCCGGAGCACCTGTCCTGTTACGGCTTGACGGTGGAGGAGGGCACCCCGCTGGCCCGGCGCGTGGCGGAGGGGGAGCGGCTCCCCACCGACGACGAACAGGCCGAGCGCTATCTGTGGACGGTGAAACGGCTGGCCCAAGCGGGCTTTGAGCAGTATGAGATATCCAACTTCTCCAAAACAGGCTGCCAGTCCCGGCACAACCTGAAATACTGGATGGGTCGGTCCTACGTGGGACTGGGAGCGGCGGCCCACTCCGACTTCGGCGGCTGCCGGTATTCCTTCGTCCGGGACCTTGAGGGCTATATCCGGGGCGTACTGGGGGACGGGAAGCTGGTGGACGAGATGGACGAGATTCCCCGACGGGAACGGGGGAACGAGTATCTCATGCTCCGCCTGCGCACCACCCACGGCATCGAGGAATGGGAATACCGCCGGGAGTATTATATGAATTTCGACCCCATTGCCGCCAAGCTGTCCGAGTACGAGCAGAAGGGCTGGGCCACGCGGACAGGCCGACGTTGGCATTTTACCCCGGAGGGCTTCCTGTTATCCAACCGGCTCATCGGGGAGCTGATGGAGGTGCAGGAGGTGGAGACTCTGGCGGATACCCTGCAACTGATCCGGGGCGGGCGGCTGCCCCAGAAAAATCAATAGCGGTGGGAAGGGGCGGTTCAGTCCGCTCCTCTTCATGTCTGGAAATATATCCCGTTTACAAATGGAAGTATTTGTGTTAACATAATACAGATTTTCCGCACAATTCATCCCCCGGGGGACGCCGGTCCCCCCGCACAAAACAGGAGGAACCTCATGAAAAAATTCGGCAGACGATGCGCCGCGCTGGCACTGGCGGCGGCGCTGGCATTCACGTTGGCCCTGCCGGCCCTGGCGTCCGACGCCCTGGGTACGGAACTCTCGGAGTGGTCCACGCCCCTGGGCACCGGGACCACGCTGACCAGCCAGAGCCTGTGGTCGGCGTCCAGGAGCGACCTGCGCACCGAGCACTATGTTACATATTCCCCCAACGCCACGGTGAAGCCGGTGGTGTTCAGCGGAACCTATGTGGCCAGCACCAATACGGTGGAGACCGCCGCCGCCCAGCTTGAGAGCCAGGGATACCGGGTGGCCGCAGCCATCAACGGCGGGTTTTTCAACACCGACGGCACCATTGTGGGCATGCTGATGACCGACGGAGTGCTCCGCTCGCTGGACGTGGCCAACTACACTATGCTGGGCTTTACCAACGACGGCAGGGTGTTCATCGACGAGAGCAAGCCCGTCATGTCCGCCGCCTGGACCGGCCTGGAGCCGGAGCCGGTGGCCGAGCCCATCCCCGATCCGGGGACGGACCCCGCCCCGGATGGATCCCTTGATCCCTCCCCCGCGCCGGAGCCGGTGTACCGGCCCGTGGACAGGAGCTTTCCGGTGGCGGGCTTCAACGCCTACCGCAACGTCAACTACATCGGCGGGCTGTACCTCTATAACAAGGACTTTTCCTCCCGGGTTTCCCCCAACGGCGCCAGCGTGTCCGCCATCCTGCGCCCTGTGGGGGAGAACGGGATGAAGATGAGCGGCACGCTCGCCTTTGAGGTGGTGTCCGTCACCGATACGACCCAGGAGGGCGTGGCCTTTAACGGCGTTATCCCCGAGGGCTGCTACATGCTCTACGGCGAGGACCACGACAACGCGGACCTTCTCAACGCCCTGCGCTACCTGAGAGAAGGTATGCAAATCACCGTGACCACCAGCGGCGCCGGCGCCCAGTGGGCGGATGCGGCCTACGGCATCAGCGGCCTGTACACTCTGTTGCGGGACGGGCAGATTGTGGACGGCCTGTCGTCCGCCGCCAACCCCTACACCGCCGTGGGCGTCAAGGCGGACGGTACCGCCGTCTTTTACACCATCGACGGGCGGCAGAGCGGCTATTCCATCGGAGCCAGCTACGCCCAGGTGGCTGAGCGGCTTCAGGAGCTGGAGTGCGTGTCCGCCGTGGCTTTGGACGGCGGCGGGTCCACCACCCTGGGGGCCACCCTTCCGGGCAGCACCGGTTTTTCGGTGGTGAACAAGCCCTCCGAGAGGGGCCGCCGGGTGAACAACACCATCGCCCTGGTGGGCCAGGCGGGGTCGGAGATGTTCCAGCCCGGAGCCTTTGTCACCGCCCAGAACCGGCTGGTGCTGGCCGGGTCCAAGATTGATCTGACCGCCAGCGCCTATGACAGCGCCGGACGGCCCACCGAT
This sequence comes from uncultured bacterium, assembly GCA_947571605.1. Taxonomy (GTDB): domain Bacteria; phylum Bacillota; class Clostridia; order Oscillospirales; family Oscillospiraceae; genus Enterenecus. The sequence continues at coordinate 26,211 of CANOYV010000005.1, forward strand.
CAGCAGTACCTTGACTGGAGCGCCACCGGCGGCACCGTCACCGGAGACGGCTCCTCTGCGGTGTACACCGCCGGAACCACGCCGGGCGCCTATGTTGTGGCCGCCGCACCGGGCAGCGCGGGTATGAACGTGCAGGTGGTTGATAAGCTATCCTCCCTGAAGGTGACCCGGAAGGATACCGGCTCGTCGGTGACCTCGCTGAACCTGGAACCGGGCGACGTGGTGGACCTGACCGTGACCGGCGCGTGGTGGAACCTGCCCGTGGCCATGAGCGAGGCGGACGTGACCTGGGCCGTGGACGCGGCCATCGGCTCGGTGGATGAGACCGGGCGCTTCACCGCCGGCCAGCAGTTGGCGGAGGGGAACATCACCCTCGCCGCCGGCGGGTTGACCCTGACCATCCCCGTGAAGGTGGACTCCGACTGTCCCTTCACCGACATTGCGGGCCATTGGAGCCAGGACTACATCATCCAGATGTACCGGATGGGGCTGACCACCGGATACGGCCAGGCGGACGGCACCGCGCTGTACCGCCCCGGTGGGCGGCTCACCCGGGCGGAGCTGCTGGCCTTTGTCACCCGTGTGCTGGGAGTGGACGCCTCCTACTACACCACGGTGGAGTTGCCCTTTGCCGACAAGGATTCCATCCCCGACTGGGCCATGCCCTATGTGCAGGCCATGTACACCCTGAAAGTGCTCCAGGGCAGCCGGGGGAGCGACGGCAGGCTGTACGCCAATGTGGGCAGCAACATCACCCGGGAGGAGACCATGACCATCCTGGGCCGGGTGCTGGCAGCCTCCCAGAATACCGACCTGTCCGTGTTCCCGGACGGGGGCTCGGTGAGCAGTTGGGCGTCCCCCTACGTGCAGACCTTGGTGGCGCTGGGCGTGGTGGGGGGCAGCAACGGAATGCTCAACCCCAGGGCGGAGATCACCCGGGCGGAGATTGCCAAGCTGCTGGTGGAGATCTATCCCCTGGAGAAGGCGCTGCTCATCCCCCGGCTGGATTTGATGACTTAAAATTGCTGAAAAGCCCCGTGGTCTGTGACCGCGGGGCTTTTTGCGGATAAGGCGGCATTCTTTGGGCATACTGGCACAGAGGTGAAGCGCATGGACATGACCAATCAACAGTACGACAAGTTTGTCAGCAGCCGGGCCAAGCCCTCCCCGCTGTGGAAGGACTGCGCCTGGGCCTTTTTCGTGGGCGGGGCCATCTGCGCCGGAGGCCAGGGCCTGCTGGCCCTGTATCAGAGCTGGGGCGCGGACAAGGAGGACGCCGCCGCCTGGGTGTCGATTTCCCTGATCTTTCTGGCCTCCCTGCTCACCGGCTTGGGGGTGTTTGACGACATCGCCAAGCGGGCGGGAGCGGGGACGCTGGTGCCCATCACCGGATTCTCCAACGCCATGGTGTCCCCGGCGCTGGAGTTCAAAAGCGAGGGCTTTATCACCGGCACCGGGGCCAAGCTGTTCACGGTGGCGGGCCCCGTGCTGGCCTACGGCATCTCAGCCAGCGTGATTTACGGCATTATTTTGTATATCGTGGGTCTGTTTTGACGGACATGCGGCGGAACGCTCCGCCGCATGTCTTATTTTGTCCCGTTTCCAGGGAAATACCTTGCCCCCGGCGGGAAAAGATGCTATACTTTTTAGGAAAAAAGAGAAATAAGGAGGACCGTCCTATGACCTACCGGGAGGAATTCATCCACTTCATGGTGCGCTCCGGCGTGCTCACCTTTGGGGATTTCACCACCAAGTCCGGCCGCAAGACCCCCTATTTTGTCAACACCGGCAACTACAAGACCGGAGCCCAGGCCGCCCGCCTGGGGGACTATTACGCAGCCTGCGTTCAGGAGCATATGCCGGAGGGGATCGACGCACTGTTCGGTCCGGCCTATAAGGGAATCCCGCTGGCGGTGTCCGCCGCGTCGGCGCTGTACCGGAACTATGGCCGGGACCTGCCCTATTGCTTCAACCGCAAGGAGGCCAAGGATCACGGCGAGGGTGGGGCCATGGTGGGCTATAAGCCCCAGGACGGGGACCGGATCGCCATCATCGAGGACGTGGTGACGGCGGGCACTGCCGTGCGGGAGACCATCGAGCTGTTCAAACAGGTGGCGGATGTGAAATTTGCGGCGCTGTTTGTCAGCGTGGACCGTATGGAGCGGGGGACCCGGGAGTGTACCACCCTGGACGAGCTGCGCCAGGACTACGGCATCCAGGTGTGCCCCATCGTCACCATCCGGGACGTGATTGCCTGCCTCCACAACAAAGAGGTGGACGGGAAAGTGTACATCGACGACGCCATGCTGGGCCGGATGGAGGACTATCTTGCCCGGTACGGGGCCAGGGGCTGACCCTCTATGGCGGAGAAAACGGACGGGAAGAAGTCCAGCCCCCACGCCGGGCACCGGGAACGTATGCGCAATGAGTTTTTGCACACCGGGGGCGGCGGTATGGAGGATCACCGGTTGCTGGAACTGCTGTTGTTCTATACCACCCCGCGGGGGGATGTGAATCCCCTGGCCCACCGGCTGGTGGATGAGTTCGGGTCGCTGTCCGGGGTGTTCCACGCAACCTACGACCAGTTGGTGAAGGTGCCTGGGGTGGGCCACAAGACCGCCGTCCTCCTGTTGCTGGTTCCGGCTGCCGCGGCCCATTACATGAAGCAGACCGCCAGCTTTGACGGCCAGATTGCCAGCCTGTGGCAGTTGCAGGAGATGCTGGAGCCCTATTTCTTCGGCCAGCGGGACGAGGTGGCGTACCTGGTGTGCATGGACGGCAAGAGCAAGGTGCTGGCCGTCAAGAAGCTGGGGGAGGGCATCGTGGACACGGTGCCCGTCACCACCCGGAAGGTGGTGGAGGCCGCCCTGGCCTGCAACGCCAGCCGGGTGGTGCTGGCCCACAACCATGTGTCGGGGATCGCGTACCCCTCCGACGCGGACGTCAGCACCACCCGTCATCTGGAGCGGGTGCTGATGGAGGCGGCGAGCATTACGCTGGTGGACCATCTCGTGTTTGCCGGGGGCGACATGGTGTCCATGGCGGAGTCCGGCCTGCTGAGCCGGAAAAGGTGAGGCGGAGACGATTATGACGGGGGTGCGCTTTGATGGGTAAGGTATTGTTGGAGGTATGCTGCGGCAGCGCGGACGATGTAATCCAGGCGTACAAAGCCGGAGCGGACCGGGTGGAGTTGAACTGCGATTTGTTCCACGGCGGGCTGACTCCCACTGTGGGCAGTCTGATCGCGGCGAAACGGGAGTCGGACATCCCCATCATGGCCATGATCCGGCCCAGGGAGGGGGGCTTTTGCTACACCGGGACGGAGTTCGCCGCCGCGGTGGAGGACGCTAAGCTGCTGCTGTCCCACGGGGCGGACGGGTTGGTGTTCGGCTTCCTCCATGCGGACGGGACGTTGGATGAGACGCGGACCCGGATCTTGGCGGAGCTGGCCCGACAGGCGGGGAGGGACGCTGTATTCCACCGGGCCGTCGATGTGGTCCCGGACTGGAGAGCGGCGCTGGACGCGCTGGTAGAGCTGGGGGTGACCCGGGTGCTGACCAGCGGGCAAGAGCCCAACGTGCCCCAGGGGGCCCGGACCATCCGGGAGATGGTGGAGTACGCCGCGGGCCGGATCGAGATTTTGCCCGGCGGGGGAATCAACGCCCGGAACCTGGACTGGGTGGTGGAGCAAACCGGTTGCGGCCAGGTCCACATGTCCGGCCACCGGCAGGCGGCCGATCCCTCCGCGGCCAATGGCCGGGGCATCCACTTCGGAAGCTGCCTCTATCCGCCGGAGGACCTGTACCGGGTGGTGGACGGGGACTATATCTCCGGCGTGGTTCGGCGGTTACGCTAAAAAGGGAAGAAGAACCGGTTGGATAGAAGGGCAGGAGAGGGGACTCTCCCGGCTTGCGCCTGCCAATGCCAAAATGAGCATGAAACCGCCCCTGCTCTTGCGAGCAGGGGCGGTTTTTGCTTTAGTTCAGATGCCAGATGTCCCGGTTGTACTGGGCGATGGTGCGGTCGCTGGAGAAGAAGCCGCTGCGGGCGGTGTTCACCAGCATCTTGCGGGCCCAGGCGGTGCGGTTGCCGTAATCGGCAATGGCGCGGTCCCGGGCGGCGATATACGCCTCCACATCCAGCAGGGCCATGAACCAGTCCTTGTGAATCATATCGCTGTGCAGGGCGCTCAGCGCGGCCTCGTCCCCCAGCTCTTTCATGGCGGGGGAGAGCAGGAAGTCCACCAGCGGCTTCACCGCCGGGCGGTTGTAATACTCGCCGGCCTGATAACCCTTGCCACCCTTGGCCTTCTGGTCGTACAGCTCAATGACGTAGTTGCTGGGCGCACCGAAAGTATAGATGTTGTCCGGGCCCACCAGCTCGGCGATCTCCACATTGGCCCCGTCCAGAGTACCCAGGGTGACCGCGCCGTTGGCCATGAACTTCATGTTGCCGGTGCCGCTGGCCTCCTTGGAGGCCAGGGAGATCTGCTCGGAGATGTCGCAGGCGGGGATGAGCCGCTCCGCCCAGGTGACGTTGTAGTTCTCCACCATGGCCACGTGGAGCCAGGGGCGAACCTGAGGGTCGTTCTCAATGAGCCGGCGCAGGCATAGGATCAGATGTATGATGTTCTTAGCCATCACATAGGCCGGGGCGGCCTTGGCGCCGAAAATGACGGTGACGGGGCGCTCGGGAACCTTGCCCGCCTTGATCTCCAGGTACTTGTGGATGATATACAGCGCGTTCATCTGCTGGCGCTTGTACTCGTGCAGACGCTTCACCTGGATGTCGAACACCGCCTCCGGATCCAGGCGGATGCCATACTGGTCCCGGGCGAACAGGTCGGAGGCACGGCGCTTGTTGGCCGCCTTGATGTCCAGCAGCTTTTCCAGCACTGTGCTGTCGTTGTAGTAGTCCATCAGCTTTTCCAGCCGCTTGGGTTCCATCCGCCATTCCGGACCCACGCACTCGTCCAGCAGGGTGGCCAGCTTGGGATTGCAGACCTCCAGCCAGCGGCGCAGGGTGACGCCGTTGGTCTTGTTGTTGAATTTGCCGGGGTAGATATCCGCAAAGGGCTTTAGCTCGGAGTTCTTCAAAATCTCGGTATGGAGCGCCGCCACGCCGTTGACGGAATAACCGTAGTGGATGTCCATGTGGGCCATGTGGACGATCTCCTTGCCGGCCTCGCCCTGGAGGATGGCCACGGCGGGATCGGAGCAGGCCGCTTTGATGCGCCGGTCCAGCTCCCGGATGATGGGCACCAACTGGGGCGCAGCCTTCTCGATGAAGGTCAGGGGCCACTTCTCCAGCGCCTCGGCCAGGATGGTGTGGTTGGTATAGGCGCAGGTCTTGCTCACCTGCTCCACCGCCTCGTCCATGGTGAGGCCCCGCTGAGTCAACAGGCGGACCAGCTCAGGGATGATCATGGAGGGGTGGGTATCGTTGATTTGGATCGCCACGTGGTCGCTAATGGTGCGGGGGTCAAAGCCCCGCTGCTCCAGCTCCTTGAGCACCAACTGGGCCCCGGCGGACACCATAAAATACTGCTGGTATACCCGCAGCAGCCGCCCCGCCTCGTCGCTGTCGTCGGGATACAGGAAGGAGGTGAGGCGGGCGGGCAAGTCATGCTTGTCGAAGTCGATGCCGTCCGCAGGGGCGGAGGCGGGGTTCTCCACGTCAAACAGGTGGAGGCGGTTGGCGATGCCGCTGTGGGCGCCGGGGACGGCGATGTCGAACAGCTTGGCTTTCACGCCGCCGAAGCCGAAGGGCACCTCGAACTCGATCCCGGTGGGGATCAGCCAACTCTCGTCCTCAATCCAGGGGTTGGGCTGTTCAAACTGGTGGCTCAGGTGGAAGGTCTGCTTAAACAACCCGTAATGGTAGTTGAGGCCCACGCCGTCGCCGAGCAGGCCCAGGGCGGCGATGGAGTCCAGGAAGCAGGCGGCCAGACGGCCCAGACCGCCGTTGCCCAGGGAGGGCTCGGGCTCCACTTCCTCGACGGCGGACAGGGTATGGCCGCACTCGGCCAGCGCCTGGGACACCTGGTCGAACACGCCCAGGGCCAACAGGTTGTTGCTCAGCAGCTTGCCGATGAGGAACTCGGCGGAGAAATAGTACAGCTTCCGCTCTCCAGTGGGGGCGGGGCGGGCCTGGGCCAGCTCCTGGGTGAGCTGGAGTAAAACATGGTAGAGCTGCTCATTGCCGCACTGGGCCAGCTCCCGGCCATACTTGGCCTGGGCCAGCTCCTGCATCCGTTGTTTGACGTCCATATATAATCTCCTTTCAAATCCGGTGACACCGCCAAGCCGGCGGCGGGTCTGAAAACGTTTCCAATCCAGGGTCTGGAAGAATATGCCTTTTGGTAGGTTACAGGAAAAGTATATCCTGCTTTGCCTAAAGAGTCAAAGATTTTCTTAACAAAAATGAGGAAAATTTTCTCAACTTTTCGGGCATAACATATGAAAACGGGGGGGCAAACGCCCCCCGCCGTTACTTTTTTTGGATTTCCGGGCGGTTGTCCCCCGCCTCCTCCACCCGCAGGACGCCGCCGCAGGCGCAACGGTAGCGCTCCGGGTGGTCCACCAGGGGGGAGCGTTTCATCCGGGGGATGCGCCGCCCGCATTTGGCGCACACGACATAATAGCGCGCCGGTCGGTGGTCCTTGATCCCCAGCGCGGTGTAATTGTCCGTGCGCTGGATATGGTAACCGTAAGCGCCGTTCATCCGCTGGGCGTAGCCTTTCCACCGCGCCCCGTGATTGGAGCAGCCATAACAGGTATGGAGCACTTCATGGGCCAGCACCTGAAGGACAGCGGTTTCCGTGCCCTGCTCGGCCAGTTGGGCGGCCAGCTCAATGGTGTATTTTCCGTCGCTGCGAATACAGCAGCCGAACCGGGTTCTGGCCCGGTGGTTGAGGCGGACGTGAGGGTCGATCTCCCGGGAGACGGGGATTTTGACGGCCCGGGCCTGTGCGATGGCCAGGGCCAGCAGGCCGTCGATATACGCCTGGGTCATGGGGTTTCCTCCCCGTTTTTGCGCGTCCTGCCGCAAATGGCCGGGAGCGGCGGCTTGTTTGTGTATGCCTGGGTCATAGGGCCTCCTCTCCGTCTTTCAGCCGACCCAGGGGGCGGTAGACGGTGAAATACATGGTGGTGAAGCAGGCCAGCCCGCCCACAAGCTGGGACACCGCCTCCGCAGTGAACACGCCGATGGTGCCCATCCGGACGGGTAGGATAAGGGTCAGCGGCGCGTTGATGATGGCCTTGCGCAGCAAAGAGAAAAACACCGCCTGCTTGGACCGCCCCAGCCCCACGAACACTCCCTGTCCCGCCAGTTGGAGGGACATAAACAGGAACATGCAGAAGTAGATGCGCAGCGCGGGCACACCCGCCTCAAGGATGGCCGGCTCGCTTTTGAAAATGTGGATGAGGGGATCCGGGAATGCCATGGCCACCAACCAGAACAGGGCGGAGTAAACCAGCGTCACCCCCACGCTGAACCGGATGGCCTGACGCACCCGGCTGTACTGTTTGGCCCCGTAGTTGTAGCCCTGCACCGGCTGGGAACCGTTGGTCAGCCCCTGCACCGGCATGATGAACACCTCCCGGATGGAGTTGATAATGGTCATCACGCCCACATAGGTGTCGCCGCCGTAGGATTGGAGGGTGGCGTTGCACACCACCTGGACCAGGCTGTTGGTCATGTTCACAAAGAAGCCGGACAGGCCCAGGGCGACGATCCGCTTGGTGCGGATTTTGTCCAGCCGCAGGTTCCGGGGGCGCAGGCGCAGGATGGCCTTTTTGCCCGTGAGGAACAACAGCACCCACCCCGCCGACAACGCCTGGGAGAAGATGGTGGCCAGGGCCGCGCCCCGCACACCCATGTGGAAAACAAATATGAGCACGGGGTCCAAGGCGATGTTCACCGCCGCCCCCAGCAGCACGGTCATCATGCCGGTCCTGCCGAAGCCCTGGGCGTTGATGAAGGGGTTCATACCCAGGCTAATCATGACGAACAGGGTGCCGCACAGATAGATGGACATGTAGGCGTCGGCGTAGGGGAATGTGTCCGGGCTGGCCCCGAACAGGTAGAGGATGGGCTCCTTCAGCGCCAAAAAGAACGCGGTGCCCGCCACTCCCAGAATCAGCAGCAGGGTGAAGGCATTGCCCATCACCTGCTCCGCCTCTTCATCGTTCCCCTGGCCCCGGCTGATGGAGCACAGCGGCGCGCCGCCGGTGCCGCACAGGTTGGCGAAGCCCATGAGGATGGACACAATGGGCATGGTGATCCCCAGGCCGGTGAGGGCCAGGCTGTCGCTGCCCGACAGGTGGCCCAGGTAGATGCGGTCCACCACGCTGTACAGCACGTTCACCAGTTGGGCAGCCGTCATGGGGACGGCCAGATTCATGATGTTGCGGGGGATGCTCCCCTTGGAAAAATCGTTTTGACGGTCCGACAAGGCTGGGACCCCCTTGTTACAGCAGGATGACTCCCGCCTCTCTGCATGCCTCCAGCGTCCGGGGGTCCCAGATGGACGCCTGTACCTCGCCGATGTGGGCCTTGCCCAGCAGGTACATGGACACGCGGCTCTGGCCGATGCCGCCGCCGATGGTCAACGGCAGCTCCCCCGCCAGCAGCGCGCGGTGGAAGGGCAGTTCCCGGCGGTGGTCGCACCCGGCGATGGAAAGCTGTCTGTCCAGGGACTCCGGGGACACCCGGATGCCCATGGAGGAAATCTCAAAGGCGTGGCCCAGCAGGGAGTTCCACAGCAGGATGTCCCCGTTCAGCGCCCAGTCGTCATAGTCCGGGGCCCGGCCGTCGTGGGGCTTGCCGGATTTCAGCGCCCCGCCGATGCCCATGAGGAAGGTGGTGGGGTGATCCTTCACCCACCGGTCCTCCCGCTCCTTGGGGGACAGCTCCGGCCACAGGTCCTCCAGCTCCTGGGCAGTGACGAAGGATGCCTCCCGGTCGATCGGGGGCAGGGGGGTGAGCTGGGGGTACACCGAGCGCAGGGTCTGCTGGGTATTGGCCAGCGCGTTGACAATGGCGCCGACCACCGATTTTAAGTAGTCCACATTTCGGTCCCGGGGGGCGATGACCTTCTCCCAGTCCCACTGGTCCACGTAGACAGAGTGGAGGTTGTCCAGCTCCTCGTCCCGGCGGATGGCGTTCATGTCGGTGTACAGCCCCTCGCCCACGGAGAACTGGTAGCGGTGCAGGGCCATGCGCTTCCACTTGGCCAGGGAGTGGACCACCTGGGCGTCCCGGCCCGCGTCGGGCACGTCGAAGGACACCGCCCGCTCCACACCGTTCAGATCATCGTTCAGGCCGGTGGACGCCTCCACGAACAGGGGAGCGGACACCCGGCGCAGGTTCAAAGAACCGCCCAGATCGTCCTCAAACAGGCGCTTGAGCAGGCCGATGGCTTTCTGGGTATCGTACAGGTTCAACAGGGGGGCGTACCCCTGGGGAATAACGGTGGCAAGCATGGCCTTTTCTCCTTTACTTCATTAAATTAAAACACATTATACAGTCCCACAGAAAAAAATGCAAATGGAATTGTGTTTTCCGTTTCGATATGGTATAATTTCCATATATCGTTGCGACACATACGGAATTTTCCGGCAAACTGCCCAGCATAGGAAGGCGGTAACGCCCATGACATTTGAGTTTCAACCGCTCAGTCAAAGCAACGCGCTTGTCATCGCGAACGAATGGAAATACGACGGCGTGTATTCCTTTTATGATATGACCGCCGATTTGGAGGATTATGAGGAATTCATTGACGAGGGTCTGCGGAACGCAAACGACCACTACCAGGCGATGGCCCATGGCGGGCTTGCCGGCTTTTTCTGTGTGATCCAGGACGGTCCGGCCATTGAGATCGGATTGGGATTAAGGCCGGACCTGTGCGGAAACGGCGTGGGAAAGGGCTTCGTAGATCAGGTGGTGGGTTTTATCGGCGCGCATTACCAATATGATAAACTGGTCATGCACGTGGCTGCGTTCAACCAACGGGCGGTGAAGGTATACCGCTCCTGCGGCTTTCGGGACGTCAAAGTGATCCAGCAGAACTCCAACGGCGGCGTCTATGAGTTTTTAGTCATGGAAAAGGCGCGATAACTTCAGCAAACAGACAGGAGATGATACCAATGGTTCCAAATTTTGAGGCAAAACTCAAGGAGTACGCCCATCTGCTGGTGGAGGTGGGCTTGAACGTCCAGCCGGGGCAGACCCCCAGCATTGAGAGCAACGTGGAATACGCCGCGCTGACCCGCCTGTGCGTGTCCGCCTGCTATGACTGCGGGGCGCGGAACGTGGTGACCTACTATGGGGACGACTTTCTTACCCGGGAGAGCTTCCTCCGGGCGGACCCCGCCGTGTTCGACGAGTACCCCAGCTATATGAAGGCCCGGGTGGACTGGTTTTTGGAGCAGAAAAGCCCCCGGCTGTCCTTCACCGGCTCCAACCCGGAGCTGTTGAAGGGCGTGGATCCCGCCCGCATCCAGGCCCGCCGCAAGTCCTCCGGCCCTCCGACGCGGGCTTATTTCGACGCCCTGACCGCCAACAAGTTCCAGTGGTGCGTGGGCGCTTACCCCACTCTGGCCTGGGCGGAAAAGGTGTTCCCGGATAAGAAGGGCGAAGAGGCCATGGACGCGCTGTGGGACGCCATCTTCTCCGTGTGCCGCATCACCGGGGACGGCAAGGGTGTGGAGCGGTGGAAGGAGCACGTAGCGGCCACCGCGAGGCGGGCCAAGGTGCTCAATGAGTACCAGTTCCAAACCTTGCATTACACTAACTCCCTGGGCACCGACCTGACCATCCGCCTGCCGGACAACCACGTCTGGGCGGGAGGCAGCGACTTCACCCCCGAGGGAGTGGAATTTGTGGCCAACATCCCCACCGAGGAGATTTTCACCGCCCCCCGCTGGGACGGGGTGGACGGCCGGGTATACGCTGCCCTGCCCCTGGCCATGGACGGCAACCTGATCCGCGGCTTCTACCTGGACTTCAAGGGCGGTCGCATTGTGGACGTCCATGCCGGGGAGGGGGAGGAGTTCCTGCGCCGGGCCATCGACACCGATGAGGGCGCCCACTACCTGGGCGAGGTGGCGCTGGTGCCCTACGATTCCCCCATCCGCAACACGGGCATTTTGTTCTTCAACACCCTGTTTGACGAGAACGCCTCCTGCCACCTGGCCTTTGGCGAGGCGTACCCGAGCTGTGTCAAGGGGGGCGAGGACATGTCTGAGGAGGAGCAAAAAGCCGCGGGCCTGAACCGGTCCATGGCCCACGTGGATTTCATGGTGGGTACACGGGACCTGTCCATCGTCGGGACCACCCGCGACGGCAGGGAAATTCCCGTGTTTGTGGACGGCAATTTCGCATTCTAACAAATTTAATGATAAACCAGGAGGAATGGACCAATGGACTACAAAAAAGCGTATGAACAGTGGCTGAACGCTCCCGCCCTGTCGGAGGCGGAGAAGGCGGAGCTGACCGCCATCGCCGGGGATGAGAAGGAGATCGAGTCCCGCTTCTTCTCCCAACTGGAGTTCGGCACCGCCGGCCTGCGGGGCACCATGGGCGTGGGGCTGTACCGCATGAACATCCACGTCATCCGCCATGCCACCCAGGCCTTTGCCAAGGTCATCCTGAACGAGGGCCCGGAGTCGGTCAAGAAGGGCGTCGCCATCTGCTTCGACTGCCGGAACAACTCTGACGCCTTCGCCAAGGAAGCCGCCTGCATCATGGCTGCGGCGGGCATCCCTGTGCGGTTGTTCGAGTCCCTGCGTCCTACCCCCGAGCTGTCCTTCGCTATCCGGGAGTACGGCTGCATCGCGGGCATCAACATCACCGCCAGCCACAACCCCAAGGAGTACAACGGTTATAAGGTCTACTGGTCCGACGGCGCCCAGCTCCCCCCCAACCACGCCGATGAGGTGGCTAAGACCATGCGGGAGTCCGACGTGTTCGACGTGAAGGTGGCCGACTACGACAAGGCCGTGGCCGACGGCCTCATCACCATCATGGGTTCCGAGACCGACGAGAAGTTCCTGAAAAACGTCATGGAGCAGGTCAACGACCAGGCGGCGGTGGACGCGGTGGCGGACACCTTCAAGATGGTGTACACCCCCTTCCACGGCACCGGCCACAAGCTGATTCCGGAAGCGCTCAAGCGCCTGGGCATGAAGCACGTCATCTGTGTGCCCGAGCAGATGGTCATCGACGGCAACTTCCCCACCGTGGCTTCCCCCAACCCGGAGAACCCCGAGGGCTTCTACCTGGCGGTTGATCTGGCCAACAAGGAGGGTGCGGACTTTATCCTGGGCTCCGACCCCGACGCCGACCGGGTGGGCCTGATGGTCCGGGCGGGCGATGAATTCAAGGTGCTCACCGGCAACCAGACCGGCGTGCTGCTGCTGGACTACCTCATCGGCGCCAAGCAGCGCACCGGCAAGATGCCTGCCAACCCCGTGGCCCTCAAGACCATTGTCACCACCGAGATGGCCCGCAAGGTGGCTGAGGTCAACGGCCTGAAGTGCTTCGACACCTTCACCGGCTTCAAGTTCCTGGCCCAGAAAAAGGACCAGTTGGAGGGCGACGGCGAGGGCAACGTCATCATGTCCTATGAGGAGAGCTACGGCTACATGCTGGGCGACTACGTCCGGGACAAGGACGCCGTTACCGCCGCCGTGGCCATGACCGAGATGGCCGCCTACTATGCCGGCAAGGGCATGACCCTGTACGACGCCCTGATGGCGCTGTATGAGAAGTACGGCAACTACGGCGAGCGCACCCTGAACTTGGTGATGCCCGGCCTGGACGGCCTGAAGAAGATGGCCGACCTGATGGCCAATCTTCGCGCCAACCCGCCCAAGGAGATCGGCGGCGAGGCCGTCAAGACCTGGAAGGACTACAAGGACGGGTCCGTGGTGGACGCCGCCACCGGCGGCAAGACCACTATGGAGCTGTCCGGCTCCAACGTGTTGCGCTACGAGCTGGCGGACGGCACCTCCGTCATTGTCCGGCCCTCCGGCACCGAGCCAAAGGTCAAGGTGTACATCCTGGCCCAGGGGGCCAGCCAGGCCGACTGCGCCGATAAGGTGGCGCGGTATTCCGCCTGGGCGGAGGGGCTCAAGGGCTGACTTCTCCGGATGGCGGGCTAAACACAAACGGGAGCGGCGGGGATTTACCTTGCCGCTCCTGTTTTTTTCTTGACGTTTCTTATGTGACATGTTATAATTCTTTTATATAAATGGTTTATATAACTTGCTTATGAGAGGAAAGGCTATGCCAAAACAAAAAATCACCAAGGAGATGGTGGTGGACGCCGCCTTCGAGCTGGCCCGGGAGGGCGGCATGGAGCGGGTGCAGGTAAAGCCCATCGCCGCCCGCCTGGGCTGCTCCGTCCAGCCTATTTACAGCTACTGCCGGAACATGGAAGGCCTGCGCCGGGACGTATTCGGAAGGGTGCGCGGCTTCGTGGGAGAATACCTGTCCAGGGATGGCGGTAGTTTCCAGTCCACGGGGCAGGCGTATGTCCGGCTGGCGCGGGAGGAACCGGAGCTGTTCAAGCTGTTCACGCTGTGCCCCCGGGAGGGGGTGGCCCGTCTGGACGATCTGTACCGCACCGAGGCCAGCCCCCAAATGGCAAACAGCATCGCCGAAGGGTTGGGGCTGGAAGTGGAGGCCGCCCGGCGGCTCCATTTGAACATGATTATTTATACCATCGGCCTGGGGGCCATCTTTGCCGTTTCCAATCCGGGGATTCCTCCCGAGGAAATATATACCTGGCAGGAACAGGCCTACCGGGCATTTTTAGCACAGGAAAAGGAGAAAAATAGCGATGAAGGATAATATGATCGTCCTTTACAACACCTGGACAGGGTTTACCCAGCGCTACGCCCAGCTCATCGGCAAGGAGCTGGACTGCCCTGTCCAGACGCTGAAAGACGCGCCCGCCGACCTGTCCCAATACGACGCCGTGGTGTTCGGCAGCCGCCTCCACGCCGGAAGCCTGGACGGCTGGAAAAAGGCGCAAGGACTGCTGCAAAGCCGAGGCGCAAAAAAGCTGGTGGTATTTGCCACCGGGGCCATGCCTAACGAGGCGGAGGAACAGATTCAAAAGGTGTGGGAGCAGAACCTCACCCGGTCGGAGCAGAAAACGATCCCCCATTTCTATCTCCAGGCCGGGCTGTGTTACGAGAAAATGGGCGGCGTAGACCGGGCTATGATGAAGTTCGCCGCCTGGGCCATGACCCGCAAGAAGGCCAAGACGGAGGAGGACAAGGCGTTCCAGAACGCCATATCCGGCTCCTACGACATCTCTGACCCCAAGTACATCCGGCCGCTGGTGGACTACATCCGGGGGCAGAAATAACGTCCGCCGCGGACACAGCGGGGAGTGGTATCCCTCCTGCCGGGGACAGTTCAGACCACCGGAGCAAAAAGTTTACCGCTGTTCTCCTCCTGGTTGGAGCCGTCCCCAGCAGGAGGGATACCACTCCCCGCTGCTTACAAAACAGACTCTGAATAAAGCCGCCCCCGCCGCATGGGTTCAGCGGCGGGGGCGGTTTTTTACTTGGACGGGATCATGGCTGCGACGGCCCCGGCGAAGTTGCTGATGGGCATGGTCTGGAGTACCACCCGGCCCGGGCCGGTGACCACGGTGTTGAACAGGCCCTCGCCGCCGAACAGCACGTTTTTGACCCCCTTTACCGACTGTACGTCCACCGAACAGGTGGCGTCGATCATAGCCAGGTTGCCGGTGTCGATGACGATCTGCTGCCCCGGCTGGAGGGTGTATTCCACGGCGGAGCCGTCAATCTCCAAAAACGCGGTGCCGTGGCCGGAGAGCTTCTGCAAAATGAAGCCTTCGCCGCCGAAGAAGCCTGTCATGCCCTTCTTCTGGAAGAACACGGACAGCTCCACCCCCGCCTCGGAGGCCAGAAAGCCGGACTTCTGCACCACGATGGGGTGCTGCGGGTCGATGTCCACCGCCCGGATGGAGCCGGGGAAGCTGGACGCGAAGGCGATCATCCCCGGTCCGCCGCGTGCGGTGTAGATGTTCTGGAACATGGACTCGCCGGAGAACATCCGGCCGAAGGCCTTGCCAATGCCGCCCGCGCTGGTCTGCATCTCCATGTTGGGGGACATCCATACCATGGACCCCTTCTCGGTAATCATGGACTCGTTGGCCTCCATGTCGCAGATGACCACGGGCATGGGTTCGCCTGTAATATTGTAACGCATATGCGCTCCTCCTTTTGCTATTTTGCCACAAATACCATGACGCTCCGCGGGCCGATGGTGAAACAGTTTCCGTCCACCGGCCAGGGATGCTGTTCCTCGTCCCAGGTGTTCACCACGCACTCCCAGCACATGGACGCAGGGAGCTGGGGCAAGGCGGCGTTCAACTCTTCCCAGTAGGAGTTGGAGGCCACGTAGACAATCTGGGGCCCCACGTTTCGCTCCGACCCGGCGAACATCACGCCCACATACCGGTCATGGGGGGCGAAGTGGTCGTTCCATGGGGCCACACCGTGGAAGCTGACGTCC
Organism: uncultured bacterium; assembly: GCA_947571605.1. Classification (GTDB taxonomy): domain Bacteria; phylum Bacillota; class Clostridia; order Oscillospirales; family Oscillospiraceae; genus Enterenecus. The sequence goes on from CANOYV010000005.1 coordinate 41,772, forward strand.
GGAAAGCCGCAGCCCCCGCCGCCCATGTCGGTGCGCACCACCCGATGCTCCTTGCGGAAGCGGATCATATACCGGAAGAATTCAAACAGCCCCCGGTTTTTCTCCAGCAGGGACCAGTCCAGCCAGGAGGTGATGTTGTCCTGGCAGTAGGCGTTGTTGTTGCCGAACTGGGTGTTGCCGAACTCATCCCCGGCCAGGAACATGGGGATGCCCCGGGAGCACATCAGCAGGGCAAAGGCATTGCGCACCATCCGCTGGCGCAGGGCGTTGACCTGGGGGTCGTCCGTCTCGCCCTCCACGCCGCAGTTCCAACTGTTGTTGTCGTTGGCGCCGTCGGTGTTGTTCCAGCCGTTACGCTCGTTGTGCTTGCTGTTGTAGGTGAACAGGTCGTGGAGGGTGAAGCCGTCGTGGCAGGTGAGGAAGTTCACCGAGGCGTTGCGCCGGGCGGCGGTGTCGTAGATGTCCTTCGACCCGGTCAGGCGCAGGGCGGCTGTCCGTGCCATGCCCTCGTCCCCTTTGAGGTAGCGGCGCATATCGTCCCGGTAACGGCCGTTCCATTCCGCCCAGCGGTTCCATGCGGGGAAGGTGCCCACCTGGTACAGCCCGCCCGCGTCCCAGGCCTCGGCAATCAGCTTTACGTCTCCCAGGATGGGGTCGAAGGCCAAGGCCTGGAGCAGGGGAGGGGACACCATAGGAGCGCCGTGCTCGTCCCGGCCCAGGATGGAGGCCAGGTCGAACCGGAATCCGTCCACCCGGTAGGTGGTCACCCAATAGCGCAGGCAGTCCAGAATCATCTGGTGGACGATGGGGTGGTTGCAGTTCAGCGTGTTGCCGCAGCCGGAGAAATTGTAGTAATACCCCTCCGGGGTGAGCAGGTAGTAGATGTTGTTGTCAAAGCCTTTGAAGGAGAAGAAGGGCCCCATCTCGTTGCCCTCGGCGGTGTGGTTGAACACCACATCCAGATAGACCTCGATCCCCCGTTGTTTGCAGGCCAGAATCAGCTTTTTCAGCTCATTGCCCTCCCGGTTGTACTCGGTGCCGGCGGTGTAGCTGGTGTTGGGGGAGAAAAAGCTGACGGTGTTGTAACCCCAGTAGTTGTAAAGCTTTTGCCCGTTGATCTCCCGGTAGTCCAGCATCTCGTCGAACTCGAAGATGGGCATCAGTTCGACAGCGTTGACCCCCAATTCCTGGAGGTAATCCAGCTTTTCCATCAGGCCTGCGAAGGTGCCCGGGTGGGTTACCCCGGAGGAGGGGTCCTTGGTGAAGCCCCGGACGTGGAGCTCGTAAATGATAAGGTCCTCCGTGGGAATCAGGGGCTGGGCCAAATCGCCCCAGTCGAAATCGTCCTTTACCACCCTGGCCTTGTAATGCTGGCCGTGGGGGGTGGTCTCCCCCCAGCGGCTCTGGCCGGTGACCGCCTTGGCGTAGGGGTCCAGCAGGTAGCGGGAGGGGTCGAAGATCAGGCCCTTTTCGGGCTCGTAGGGGCCGTTTACCCGGTAGGCGTACTCAAATTCCTCGATGTTCAGCTTGAACACGATCATGGAGTACACGTTGCCGATGCGGTAGCGCTCCGGGAAGGGGAGCACCGCGAAGGGCTTGTCCTGCTCCCGGTGGAACAGCAGCAGCTCGATGCCGGTGGCCCCGTGGGAGTGGACGGTGAAGTTGACGCCGCCGGGGATGGCGGTGGCGCCGTTGGTGTCGTAGAACCCGGGGCGCACGTCGAACCCGGCGATGTTGTCCAGGGGCACCAGGTGGATGGACCGGGGCAGGACCACGCCGGGTTCCGGTTTGGGCTCGGGAGTACGTTTTCCGTTCATGGCGATCGTTCCTTCCTTGCCGCACATCTGGGCGCGGGTAGAGAGTTTGGCTTAGAGCCAGGTGACCTTGTCGGCCTGGTAAAAGCCCTTGGCTGCAGGGGACTCGTCGGGCACGCCCACGGCGATGAGGGCGGCGGGAATGGATTGGGCGCCCAGCACCTTCCGGATCGCCTCCACCCGGTCCATGGCGGGGTAACAGCCGCACCAGCAGGCGCCGTAGCCCAGCGCCGCAGCCTGGAGCAGCAGGTTTTCGATGGCCGCGCCGCAGTCCAGCGGCCAATATTCCCGGCACTTGCCCGCCTGGTCCTCCGGCCGGCCGCACACCACGACGGCCAGGGAGGCGGTCTCCAACATGGAGGAGAACGGGTGGGCGGCCCTCAGCTTTGCCTTGAGCTCCGGGTTTTCCACCACAAAGAACTCCCATGGGCGGATGTTGCGGGCGCTGGGGGCCATCATGGCCGCCTCCAGCATGGCCTGAATGTCCGCCTTGGGGACGGAGACACCGGGCTTGAATTTGCGGATGCTCCGCCGGGCGCGGATGGCCTGCGTACAATCCATAGGAAACCCTCCTGTTATGGTATAATTTTTCCAAAGAAAAACCGGACGGGCCCAGGCCCGCCCGGTGTGGTAAAACATCGGCTTAGAAGAACTTCTTCACGCCGTCGCTGGCCTTGGAAGCGTCCTCACTGATGGAGATGGTGTACTTGATGCCGGTCTTCTGGGAGAAGTCGTCCAGGAAGGCCAGGAAGGGCTCCACATCCTCGTTGCCCACGGTGGGGACCAGCTTGTTCAGGCTCTCGATGAATACGTGGGTGATATCGTAGTTGCTGGCGTACAGGCCGTACAGGAAACCCCGGAGGGTATCGTAATTGGAGATGTTGTACTCAGAGGTGTCCACCAGGCGGATCTTGTAGTTGATTTTATAGTTCAGCTTGGAATTGTGGGCGATGGCCACCACGTTGCCATGCTCCGTATCCACCGCTGTGTTGATGAGGTCGATCATCTGCTTGGTCTTGCCGGTGCCCTTCAGGCCCATAATAACCTTGACCATTTTTGACCACTCCTTACTTGGTATTGGGGGGAGTCCCCCTGTGATATTCCTATGTTACCATCTTTCCACGAAAATTTCAATACAGGAAAATAAAGTTCATGAAAAATTAGGAAAGTTGCCCCGTCTCACCCCAGCCCCAGGGCAAAATGGGCGGCGGTCTGCCCCTGGCCCACCGCCTTGGCCAGTTGAAGGGGCTGCCCGGTGCAGTCCCCGGCGGCGTATACGCCCTCCAGGCTGGTGGCCATGCGGCAGTCCACCTTGATATAGCCGCCGTACAGCTCCAGCCCGGGGGCCAATTGGGCGGGGGCGATGGAGGCGCGTAGCAGGAACACGCCGTCGCAGGGGGTCTCCTCCCCCTGGGCGTCCCGCACGGCGGCAACCTTGTCCTCCCCCAGAATGGACAGGCCCGGCAGGCGCTTCACCGTCACCCGGCAGCCGATGGAGCGCAGAAACTCCACTTCTTCCCCGAAGTTGGGGGCGTCCCCGGCACAGACCACGGACTTGTTGCGGTAAAACATCCCGTCGCAGGTGGCGCAGTAGCTCACTCCCCGGCCCAGCAACTCGGTCTCGCCCTTCAGCGGCGCGGCACGGGAGACGCCCAACGCCAGGATGACGGCGGAGCCCTCCACCGCGTCGTTTTCCACCGATACCATCACCGACTTGCCCATGGGCATGACGGACAGGGCCCGGCCCTGTTTAAACTGGGCGCCCAGGTCCCTGGCCTGGGCCAGCAGCCGCTCCACCAGCTCTTTGCCGGACACATCCGGCAGGCCGGGGTAGTTGGCCATAGCCGGGGCTTTGCAAAGGGGGGAAGCCAAGGGGTCGTTGGAAACGACCAGTACGGACTTATCCCGGGCCCGGGCGTGGATGGCGGCGGTGAGGCCGGCGGGGCCTCCGCCGATGACAAGCAGATCGTATTTCATAAAAAGGTTCCTCCATGAAAGCTGTCTTGATTCAGTATAGCAGTATTCCCCCCGGAAAACAATATGCTTGCAAAGCAATCGGCCATAAAGTATACTAAATTTAACCAAATTACCAAGGAGGCGCCCTATGAAACGCATTTTACTGCTTACCACCGGGGGTACGATCGCCTCCCGGCTCACCAGGGAGGGGTTGGCCCCCGGCCTGGACGGCGAGGCCCTGTCCCACTATCTGGGCGGCCTGCCCGACAGCTATGACCTGACCGTCCGGGATATCCTCCACCTGGACTCGTCCAACATCCAGCCGGAGGAATGGCGGCTCATTGCCCAAAACGTCTATGACGCCCGGAACGGCTTCGACGGCATTGTGGTATCCCATGGCACCGACACCATGGCTTACACCGCCTCCGTGCTCAGCTACATGGTGCAAAATATCCCCGTTCCGGTGGTGCTGACCGGGGCCCAGCTCCCCATCGAGCACCCCCTTACCGACGGGCTGGACAACCTGCGCACCGCCTTTGCCATGGCGGCCTCCGGTCATCCGGGGGTGTTTCTGGCCTTTGACCGCCGGGTGATGCTGGGCTGCCGGGCGGTCAAGACCCACACCACCGCCTTCGGGGCCTTTGACAGTGTAAACTGGCCCATGGTGGCCGAAGTGAACGGCGCGGGGCTCACCATTCGGGAGGAGGCCATCCCCCCTGTGGACGGCCCGTGTGTGCTGCGCAGCAAGCTGTGCGAGGCGGTGTTCCTCATCAAGCTCACCCCTGGGCTGGACCCGGAGATTTTCGACATGCTGCTGTCTATGCACTACCGGGGCGTGGTCATCGAGGCCTTTGGCGCGGGCGGACTCCACTTCATCCGCCGCAACCTCATTGAAAAGCTCCACGCCGCCGCCCAGGCGGGGATGGCGGTGGTGGTGTGCAGCCAGTGCCTGTACGAGAGCAGCAACTTTTCCCTCTACCAGGCGGGGCAGAAGGCCCTGGCGGAGGGCGTCATCCAGGGCTACGACATGACCACCGAGGCCGCTGTCACCAAGCTGATGTGGGCGCTGGGGCAGACGGACAGCCTGGAGGCGGTCCGCGCCCTGTTTGCCCGGAGTTTGGCCGGGGAACGGGGGGCCTAAACGCAGAAACCGCCGCTGAAAAGCGGCGGTTTTGTTCATTCGCTTCCCAGATCCTTGTTGATGTGGGCGCGCAGCGCGTCGAAGGATTCCACGCTCAAATCGTGCTCGATGCGGCAGGCGTCCTCGGCGGCCACCTTTTCGTTCACCCCCAGGTGAATCAGCCATTTGGTGAGCAGCAGGTGCCGCTCATAGATGCGCCGGGCAATCTCCAGCCCCTCGTCGGTGAGGGTGAGGAAGCCCCCCTGGTCCATGACCACAAAGCCTCCCTCCCGGAGCAGGCTCATGGCACGGCTGACGCTGGGCTTGGAGAAGTTCAAATGCTGGGCCACGTCGATGGACCGCACAGGGCCCTTTTCTCCCAGGGCCAGGATGGCCTCCAGATAATTTTCTGCGGATTCATGGATATTCATGCGTTCACTCCTGATCTGCCGTTTGCCTATGCTTACTTAAGACCAATATACCACAAATTCCCGGAGATGGCAACCGGTTTTTCCTACAGGACCGCCCGCAGGAAGTCCAGGTCCTCCCGGGTGGTGGACCAACTGGTGCAGAAACGGACCACGGTTTTGTCCAAGCTCCACTTCTCCCAGAAGCTGTAGGACACCTGTTGTTTCAACTCCTCCAGCTTGGCGTCGTCCAAGATGACAAACTGTTGGTTGGTGGGGGACTCCAGGTAGAACTCCACCCCCTTTTCGTGGAGGATGGCCTTCAGCTCCTCGGCCATCTCGATGGCGTGGCGGCTCAGCTCGAAGTACAGGCCGCCGGTGAACAGCGCGTCGAACTGCACCCCCAGCAGACGGCCCTTTGCCAGAAGCGCCCCCCGCTTTTTCACGGCGTTGACAAAGTGGGCGGGCCGGTTGTTTTTGGTGAACACCACCGCCTCCCCGCACAGCGCACCCACCTTGGTGCCGCCGATGTAGAACACATCGCACAGCCGGGCGATATCCTCCAGCGTCACGTCGGTGTTTCGGCTCATCAGGCCGTAGCCCAGCCGGGCGCCGTCCAGGTACAGGGGTATTTCATACGCCCGGCATACCTGGGCCAGTCCCTCCAGCTCCGCCCTGGTGTAGAGGGAGCCGAACTCGGTGGGGTGGGAGATGTAGGCCATGCCGGGGAACACCATGTGCTCCCGGTTTTCGTCGCCGTAAAAGGTGCTGAGGAAGCCCTTTAGCGCGTCCGCCGTCAGCTTGCCGTCCTGGCTGGACAGCGCCATCACCTTGTGGCCGGTGTACTCGATGGCCCCGGCCTCGTGGGTGCTGACGTGGCCCGTCTCCGCCGCCACCACGCCCTGGTGCTCCCGCAGCAGGGTGGAGATGACGGTCTGGTTGGTCTGGGTGCCGCCGGTGAGGAATTCCACCTGGGCCTGGGGACAATTGCAGGCCGCGCGGATTTTCTCCCTGGCGCCGGCGCAATAGGGGTCCTCCCCATAGCCGGACAGGGGTTCCAGGTTGGTTTCCACCAGGCGTTTCAGCACCTGGGGATGGGCCCCAGCGGTGTAGTCGTTGGCAAATGAGATCATGTTGTCGTCCACTTCCTTTTATGAATTCGGCCTGGACGTATTTTAACACATACCGCCTTGACAGGAAAGACGGGAATGGATATAATCATTTTATGGAATGAAAAATTTGTTTATTGGAGGATTTTTTGCACTAACCTGTGAATTACGCCACAAAATGGCAAACTCTAGTGCGGAGAAGCCGGTTTTAGTTGACAGATAAGGAGATGGAGCCGATGGTCGGAATTTGGAATCAGGAAAAAGCCCAGTGGCGGTTGGAACTGGAGGCGGGCGGAGAGGGTTCCGCCCTGTCCCTGCGCATGGGGGAGGAGGGCCGCGTGCTGACGGCGTGCCTGGGCGATCAGCCCACCGCAGAGACTGCCCGCCGGGTGGCCGCCAAGGCGGTAAAGGCTTTGCGGGACCTGGGAGTGAGTTCCGCTGTGCTGGACGCCGCTCCGGCGGTGAAGGCGTTGGGTGCGGACGGCCTGGCCGCCCTTGCCCAGGGCGCGGAGCTGGTGTGCTACCGCCGGGAGAGCTGGAAGGAGACGGAGGATAAGCCCTTTACCCTTTATCTCACCGGCACGGAGGGGCTGGACGGCGCGGCCATTCTGGCGGAGACGGAGCGGGTGACGCGGGCAGTGTGCCTTGCACGGGATCTGACCAACCGTCCGGGCAATATGCTCACCCCGGAGCTGCTGGCCAAGGCGGTGACCGGGGCGGCGGAAAAGGCGGGCGTGGAGGCCCAGGTGCTGGACGAGCGGGAGACCCGGGCTCTGGGTATGGGGGCCTACCACGCCGTGGGGGACAGCGCCGCCCATCCGCCCCGGCTCATCGTCCTGCGCTGGAAGGGCGGGGAGCCCGGCGCGGCGCCCATTGCCCTGGTGGGCAAGGGCGTTTGCTACGACAGCGGCGGGTATAACTTGAAGTCCGGTCCGGGGCTGAAAAACATGTGCACCGACATGGCGGGGGCCGCGGCGGTGTGCGGGGCGATGCTGGCCCTGGCGGAAAACCGGGTGCCGGTGAACGTGACGGCGGTGATCCCGGCGGTGGAGAACCGCATCTCCCCGGACAGCATGGTCCCCGGCGACGTGGTTACCTCCATGTCCGGCAAGACCATCCAGATCAACAACACAGACGCCGAGGGCCGCCTGGTCCTGGCCGACGCGGTGACCTACGCCATCCGGAAGGAGGGCGCTTCCCGGGTGGTGGACATCGCCACCCTCACCGGGGCGTGCGTCGCCGCCCTGGGCCACACCACGGCGGGCCTGGTGAGCAACAGCGACGAGTTGTGCGGCGCTGTGCTGACGGCCGCCGCCCGCTGGGGTGAGCAGTATTGGCGCTTCCCCGCCTTCCCGGAGTACAAGAAGATGATTGAATGCCCCGTGGCCGACCTGTCCAACGTGTCCAGCGACGGATGCGGCGCCATCACCGGCGGACTGTTTATCGGAGCCTTTGCCGGAGACGTGCCCTGGGTACATATGGACATCGCGGGCACCGCCCGGGTGGACCGCCCCTACCGGGAGTACCAGACCGCCGGCGCCACCGGTGCGGGAGTGGCCACCCTGTATCAACTGTGCGTAGGGCTGGCGGGCAAAAACTGAGGAACGCCGCTTCCAAGGAGGAGCTGCCGCGTGAAAATTCTCATTGTTGAGGACGACAAGCCCTTGTCCGACTCCCTCCGGGCTTTGCTGGAGGACCGGGGTTATGAAACGGAGGCCGTTTACGACGGGGAGGCCGGGGTGCAGTACGCCCTGCTGGGCGTGTACGACCTGGTGATCCTGGACGTGATGCTTCCGGTACTGGATGGCTGGCAGGCAGCCCGGCGGCTGCGGGCGGAACACTGCGCCACGCCCATCCTCATGCTCACCGCCAGGGCCGAGCTGGAGGACCGGGTGGAGGGGTTGAACGCCGGGGCGGATTACTACCTGACCAAGCCCTTCGACACCCGGGAGCTGCTGGCCTGTGTCAACGCCCTGCTCCGCCGCCAGGGCGGGCAGGTGGACGAGCTGGCCTTCGGCAACACGGCGCTGGACCTGGCCTCCTCTACTCTGATGTGCGGGGAGAAGTGGGTGCGCCTGTCCGCCCGGGAATTTGACGTGATGCGCCTGTTGCTCCAGGCCAAGGGCCGCAACCTGTCCAAGGAGGCCATTCTGGCCCGGGTGTGGGGGTACGACTCCAACGCGGTGGAGAACCACGTGGAGGTTTACGTGGGCTTCCTGCGCAAGAAGCTGGTCAGCATCGGCTCCAATATCCGCATCGAGGCGGCGCGGCGGCTGGGCTACCACCTGGAGGCGGAGAAGGAATGACCAAAGAACTGTTTGTCTACCTGATATTGAAATTTGATCCCTTTTACCTTCCAGGTCCAGATCTGCGCCGAGCTGAATGCACGCCCCCGCGTAGCCGCTCTGACCGCCGTCATTTACACTGTCCCGGAACGCTTCCATCTGAGCAATCGTTTCGATTCGGTATGGGCCTGTTTCCGATCCTGTTCCTCTTTTGCCCGGTGCCGGGAAAGAAAACGCCCCCGGATTTTGGCCGGAGGCGTTGCGCTCAGCTTTTCGGTTTCGGCTTGAAGAGGAGAGCCACCAGGACCCCCAGGAAGATGGCGGCGGCGATGCCGCCTGCGGTGCTGGTGACACCGCCGGTGACCGCCCCCAACAGGCCCTTTTCCGCCACTGCCTCCTTGACGCCCTTGGCCAGACTGTAGCCGAAGCCGGTGAGGGGCACCGTGGCCCCCGCCCCGGCCCACTCCGCCAGGGGCTTGTATACGCCCACCGCCCCCAGCACTACGCCGGCCACCACATAGGCCACCAGGATGCGGGCAGGGGTGAGCTTGGTCTTGTCGATGAGCACCTGTCCCACGATACAGAACAGGCCGCCCACCACAAATGCTTTCAGATAGTCCATCATTTTCCTCCTTCCAGCGCGATGGCATGGCAGATACCGGGGATGGACTCCCCCTGCATGGTGGCGGTGGGAGAGTGGAGCGCTCCGGTGGGGCAGAACAAGATCCGCTTCCACCGCCCGGCCAGCAGCCCGGGCAGCAGGTAGCCGCACAGCACCGACGCCGAGCAGCCGCAGCCCGACGCCCCGGCGTGGACGTCCTGTGCCTCCCGGTCAAAGAGGAGCAAGCCGCAGTCGTTGTAGTTGGCCAGCTTGACCCCGTCGTGGGCAAAAAATTCGGTGACGATCTCATGGCCCAACTGGCCCAGGTCGCCGGTGACGATGAGATCGTAATAGTCCGGTGTCAGGCCGGTGTCCTCAAAGTGGGCCTTCAGGGTCTCGTAGGCGGAGGGGGCCATGGCCGCGCCCATGTTGTTGGCGTCCTTGATGCCCTTGTCCACCACTTTGCCCACCGTCACCCGGACCACACGGGGGCCGGGGCGCACGTCGCTGGTGATGATCACCGCGCCGGAGGCGGTGGCCGTCCACTGGGCGGTGGGGGTGCGCTGGCAGCCGTACTCCAGCGGGGTGCGGTACTGCCGCTCCGCCGAGCAGAAGTGGGAGGAGGTGACCGCGGCGGCGTATTTGCCATACCCGCCGCTGAGCAGAAGGGTGGCCAGCGCCAGGCTCTCCCCCATGGTGGAGCAGGCCCCGTACAGCCCGAAGAAGGGCACCGCCGCCTGCCGGGCGGAGTAACCCGAGCCAATGCACTGGTTCAGCAGATCCCCCGCCAACAGCAGGTCCAGATCTTGGGTGTGCAGGCCAGCCCGCTTCAGCGCCGCGTCCAAGGCTAATTGCTGCATGGAGGACTCCGCCTGCTCCCAAGTCTTGGCCCCGAACAGGTCGTCCTCACAGGTGTGGTCAAAGTGGCGGCGGAGCGGGCCCTGACACTCCTTATGCCCGGCGGAGGAGCCGTGGCCGATGATCACGGGGGAGGACCCCGGCTGGAAGGTTTGCCGCCCCAGCTTTTGATTTTCCATGGAACTGACTCCTTTGGCGTGATTTGTATCTAGTGTGCGCAAAGGGGGTCAATTCATACGCTGAGGAAAGATTTAACAGAAAAACAGCTTTGTCACTGGAAAAAAGGGGACAATGGTGTTATAATATTTCCCGGAAAATTTTTGGGAGGGAGACCCATGCCGGAGGAAACGCGTACCATTGGATATATTTGCCCCGTCTGCGGCCAAGCGGTGATCGTCCGGCGCACGGCCTTTCAGCTCGCGGCGGGGAACAGCGTGCTGCCCTGCCCTTGCGGCAGGTCGGAGCTGAGTTTTGCCCAGATGGGGGACCGCTGTGAGGTCACGGTGCCCTGCCTGTTCTGCGCCAAGGACCACACGGCGGTGTGCTCCAACGAGGCGCTGCTGCACCAGAAACTGCTGGCCTTGAGCTGCCCCGCGTCCGGGCTGGGGTGCTGCTATGTGGGCGAGGAGGAGCAGGTGTTCCGGGCCATGGAAAAGCTGGAGGCGGCGGTGGATAAGCTGCGCATGGACGACCAGATGGACCGGCGCGGGGTGTTTTTGGACGAGGTGGTCATGGAAGAGTCCTTGGCCGAGCTGCGGGACATCGCCGCCCGGGGCGGGGTGAGGTGCGCCTGCGGCTGCGCGGACTACGGCGTGAAGGTGGGTTACTCCGCCGTAGACCTAGTGTGCGCGTCCTGCGGCGCGGTCCTGCGGCTGAGCGCCGCCACACAGGACGACCTGGCCGCCCTGTGCGCTCGGGACACGCTGACCATCCCCGGAAGGAAGGATTGACGCTTTATGAGCACGGTTTATGAGATGGATTTGCGGGTGGATTCCCGGGACGTGGACCTGTTCAACCAGTGCCGCCCATCGGCGGTGCTGGGTTTTTTGCAGGAGGCCGCCACCCGGGCGGCGCTGGCCCTGGGGGTTTCGGGGCCGCAGATCAAGGAGAAGTACAACTGCCTGTGGATGGTGACCCGGAATTGGGTGGAGCTGGACGCCCCCCTGCGGTGGAACGATCCGGTCCACATCAAAACGTGGCACCGGGGGGCGTCGGGGGCGTCCTCCTACCGGGATTTTGATCTGTACCGGGACGGCAAGCTCATCGGACAGGGCGCTTCCATATGGGTAATGGTGGACATGGACGAACGCAAGCTGTTCCGCATGAAAAACCTGGCCGAGTTTCAGGGAACCGACGGGGGTGAGCGCAACAAATCCGTCAAACTCCGCCGCCCGGCCATGCCGGAGGCCTTCGACAGCCGGGTGCGCCGGGACCTGTGCTACTCCGACACCGACATCAACGGCCACGTGAATAACGCCCGCTACGCCGATTTCGCCTGCGACAGCCTTCACCTGGAGCGGCTGGGCCGGGGAAAGTTTGTGCGCTCCTTCCAGATCGGCTACGTCAGCGAATGCCGGGCGGGGGAGGCCGTCTGGGTGGACACCGCTGTCCGGGGGGACGAGCTGTTTGCCCGGGGCGAGGGGGAGAACGGGGACGAGCGGTTTGATTTCACGCTGAGGCTGGAGGATTTAAAGAATGAATAGGCCGAGGTTTGAGATTTAATCCTTTTGTAACAAATCTTCTCGAACTTTTGTAATGACTGGCCTTTATCCTAATACTTGCAAGAGATGCTTTTCTTTTTCATTCTATCCTCCATCCTTTCGAGCCGGGGCGCAAGCCTCGGCTCACCTTTTTTGTTCGGACGCCTTCGTGCGGCGCGCCTTAATAATTCTTTAAGAAAATTCCCACCAAAATCTAAGAAGGTTCGGCATTGAAATTGAAGATTTGTCCTCTATAATCAAGACCATCAAAAGGCGGGCCGTAATGGTTCGCCGGGGTCCCGTGAAAGCGCTGTTCGGCTTTCCAGGGGAGAGGAGACCCGGCGGAGCGGGCGAGTGCAGCTTGCGCCGGCGTGAGGAGGTACTTCAATGAACATCTTGATTTTGACAGGGAAGTTCGGCATGGGCCATCTGTCCGCCGCCAACGCGCTGCGGGAGCAGTTGGGCCAGGACGGCCACCGGGCCGACGTCATCGACCTGTTTGAATACGCGCTGCCCGAGCGGGCCTCCGCCATGTATTGGTGGTTCAACGTGCTGGTGACCTACGGCGGCGTGTTTTATAACATTTACCACGACCTGACCGCCAACGACTCCGGCGATGGCCGGGGCGACGATCTGCTGGACGGACTGGACCGGCTGCTGGACGATTACCGGCCCGATGTGGTGGTGTCCACCCATCCCATCTGCTCTGCCGCCATGGCGCGGTACAAGGAGGAGGGGCCGTCGGATATTCCGTTGGTTACCTGCGTCACCGACGTGACGTGCCACAGCGAGTGGCTCCACCCAGGCACCGACTGCTATCTGGTGGCGGAGGAGTCCGTCCGGGAAGGCTTCATCGCCAAAGGGGTGGACCCGAACGCCATCGTGGTATCCGGCATCCCGGTCAGCGGGCGGTTCCGCCCCGCCCGCTGGGAGCGGTCCCGCGAACGGAACCGCTCCCAGAAACGGGAGCTGCTCATCATGGGCGGCGGTTTGGGGCTCATGCCGCGCAGGGACTCCTTCTATCAGGAGCTGGACGCGCTACCCGGGGTGCATACCACCATTCTCACCGGACGGAATCAAAAGCTGTTCCAGCGGCTGGAGGGGAAGTACAAGAACATTGAGGCGGTGCCTTTCACCACGCAGGTAGAGAAGTACATGGCCCGTTCCCACCTGATGTTGTCCAAGCCCGGTGGGATTACCTGCTTTGAGGCCATTGCCGCCCGGTTGCCCATCCTGGCCTGGCAGCCCTTCCTGAAGCAGGAGCAGGAGAACGCCGACTTTTTGGTGCGCCGGGGTATGGCCCGTATCGCCGCCAAGGATGAAAGTGAGTGCCTTGCCGCCATCCGGGAGACCATCTATGACGACCAGGCGCTGGCCGATATGGGGCGGGCCATGGACGAGATTGCCGCCACCATGGAGCGCACCGCAGTCTGCGCCGTGGTGCGTGAGCTGGCGCAGGTACGCGCGTAGCGAAACCGCTGGGAGTGAGGGAAATTATGAAGGGTAAAATCAAAAATATTTTGTGTGTGGCGGCAGTGCCGGCCCTGCTGGGATGGACGGTATACACCATCCTCCAGGGGCAGACCCCCGGCCAGCTTGGCGCGGCCCTGTTGAGCGCGGATTGGCGTTTGCTGTTGATGGGCGCGCCGCTGATGGCCCTCTTCGTCTGCTGCGAGGCCAAGGCGACCCATTTCATTCTGCGGGCGCTGGGGTGCCCCCAGCCCTTCCGGAGGTGCGCGTACTACTCCAGCATCGGCTTCTTTTTCAGTACCATTACCCCCTCCGCCACCGGCGGGCAGCCCGCCCAGGTGGTGGCGATGAAAAGGGATGGAACCCCGGCCGCCTCCGGCGCGCTTGATATGCTGTTGGTTACTATCGGTTACAACACCGCCGCCATGATCTGGGGTGTGTTCGCCCTGTTTGCCGCCGGAGGCCTTACAGAGCGGCTCGGGGGCCAGGTGGGGCTGCTGCTGGGGTTAGGTCTGGCAGTCTTTGCGCTGTTGGATGTGGCTATGTTCCTGTTCTTGTTTCTGCCCGGTCCGGCCAGGAAGCTGCTCTGCGGCTGCATTGGTTTGGGCGCCCGGATATTCCCCAGGTTGGATAAAGCCGGCTTGGAGGCTAAGGCCGACGAGCATCTGACCGAGTACCGGCGGGGCGCCCAACTGATCCGCCGGGCGCCCGCCCTGCTGATCCAGGTGGTGGGGTTGAGCATGATCCAACTGGCCTGCTCCTACGCCATGCCCTATGTGGTGTACCGGGCCTTCGGCCTGTCCGGGTTCGGGCTGGGGGAGATGATGGCCCTCCAAGCCCTGTGCTCTATCGCCGTGGGTTATCTGCCCCTGCCCGGCTCCGCCGGGGCGGCGGAGAACGTGTTCCTGCGGGGCTTCCTGCTCGTCTACGGGGAGTCCTTGGTGGCCCCGGCCATGATCCTCACCCGCACCATGAGCTGCTATCTGGTGCTCATCGTTACCGGGGTTGTGCTGGCGGCGGGGAGGACCCTGCGCCGCGCGGCCCTCGGGCGGGCGCCGTCCCTTGAGAGGTCTGCGTGCAAGCAGGAGCGCGCGCCCTGCCCGCGGGAAGTGGGTTCATAACAGGGCGCCGCAGTGTTTGATCGGGACGGCCTATGCTGCCACGTTTGGCAGGTGCGGAGTACCCTTCCCCTGTGGGGACGACTCGAACAGGACATGCAAAAAGAATAAAGTTTCTGCCCGACCTGGTCTGAACTGTCCCCACAGGGGAAGGGTACTCCGCACCTTTGCTCCCGGCTTCGGCTGTCCCCGCAGAGGAGGGGGCCTCCTCTGTCTGCGCGCCGGCAAAAAAACTGCCCCGCCCCATTGGCAGGGCGCGGAAGCTGTGATATAATAGGGATATCGGATCGGCAAATTTCCCCTGAATGCGACAGGGGCGCTTTTACGGAGGTATCCTGATGCGGAAGAGACAAATTGCCGCCCTGGCGCTGGCGGCGCTGTTGGCGTTGGGTCTGGCCGGCTGCGGCGCGGACAAGGACAAAGAAGAGAATAAAGGCGGAGACATGTATATCCAGCCCGCACAGCTCAGCGAGGAAGAGACCGCCCTCGTCGAGCTGCTGGGTGTGGGCATGGGTTCCCACCACATATTTGACTTCCAGGCCAAGGGCGCCAAGTCCCTCCAGGTCAACGTCTACGAGCTGATCGACGGGGAGTGGAGCCGCGTTCCCGGCGGCGCAGAGGTCGGATTGTGGGCGGGAAGCGGCCGCATGGTCCTGACCTTCGGCAAGATGACGGAGGGGGTCCGGCTGGTGGTCCAGGCGGACGGGATATTCTCCACCTCCTTCCAGGTCACCCCGGAGGACGACGTGTCCGGCATGGCCTTCGGCACCGCCACGCTGGACGCCTCCCCCGCAGAGATGGAGCTGGAGCAGGAGATTCCGCTGGTGCTTCAGATGGCCAACTCCAAAAACGAGCTTCGCATGTACTCGGTAGACTATTTCGGGATGCCCCGGGAGCTGGCCAAGACCGGCTATGAGCATATCTACGCCGTCACCGTAATCTTCAGCGCCCAAGACGTTGGGGGCGCTCCCTCCGCCGAGCCGTCGGCGGAACCGTCTCCCGCGGAGTAAAAAGAACCGCCCCCCGGCCATGCCGGGGGGCGGTTCTTACACCGCAAGCCAGTTTTTCAGGTCCGCCAGGTCCCGGGCGATATGTACGGACGGGAAGCGCTCAAAGGCCTGGGCCTTGGTGGTGCCGTTGAGCACCGCGCAGAACTGGCAGCCGCCCGCCTGGGCGGTGGCGGCGTCGATCACCGTGTCGCCGCAGAACAGCACCCGGTCCGGACGCAGCCTCAGCCGCTCCAAGGCCAGCTCCAGCCCCTCCGGATGGGGCTTGGCGTGGTGGACCTCATCCCCGCCGATGACCAGGTCCAGCAAATCCAGCCGGCCCTGGTGGTCAAAGATGTGGCGGATGGTGTCCCCCGGCTTGGTGGACACGATGGCGGTGCGAACATTCGCGTCCTTCAGTGCCTGCAAAAGCTCCACCGCGCCGGGGAAAAGGGTGGTGCCCTCAATCATCAGCTTGCGCTTCTCCCCGTCTGCCTTTACGCCTACGGTGTGCTGGAAGGTGCGGTGGAACGCCTCCTGCCGTTCCGGGTCATGGTCGCCGGTGATGAGGGAATAGCCGTCCGCCAGGGTGAGGCCGATGGTGTGCCGCACCTGGTCCGCGGTGGGCGGGTCCAGCCCCAGGGCGGCGAAGCCCAGGCGGTAGCCCTCCACGATGGCGGGGGTGGAGTCCCCCAGCGTGTAATCGAAGTCGAAAAAAACTCCTTGATATGTCATGATATGACCTCTGCTCCATGAGATTTGGCCCCTGGCCCCAAGGGGCGGGGCAATTGAGCCTATCATATCATAGGCGGCGGCCGTTTACAATGCAAAAAACATCTAACTTTCGGCCTGTTCCAACAGGTTGGCCGCACCATAACGTAGACAGCGGTACAGCCGCTGACGGCCCCGTTTCAGCGTCCGGGACACAGTGGACTTGTTCACCCCGCACTGCTGGGCGATGGCCTCCATGCTCATGCCTTGGCCGTAATAGAGGACCATGTACTCCCGCTGGCGGGCGGTGACGTCCTGGCGCAGGGCATGGGTCAGATTGCGCTTCAGGCGGTTGATCTGGTCTCTGTTGTCCTCCGCCATCAGTTGAGTGTAGACCCTCAGATCCGCCATGCCGAAGGTGTTGTCGTATGAGACGGTGCGCATTGCTTAGATCCTCCTTTTGCGTTCAATTGGGGCGGCGCTCCGGCCGCGATTGGGGGCATGCTTGTCATAGTAGTGCTCCAGGTAGCCGGCCACCGCCCGCACGTCCCGGTACATGGAGCGCAACGGGCGGACCCGTCCCTCCAATTGGAGCCGGAGCTGTTCGCTGTCCGCCTCTTTTCCGGCGCGCTCCAGTTCTACGATGCGGCGGCGCAGGTTTGCCGCCGTCTGAGCGTATTCTAAAGATAACTCGTACAGTGTCATATATCCCTCTTTTTGTGTTGGCGTCTTTCTCAAATCACAGCCCGGGACCGGCCGGTTTTCCGAACCCGGCGCAGTTGGGGGGCAAAATACTGCCGGGCGTAGCGGGCCAGGCAGTCCTCACAGACCGCCCTGCCGTCCAGCTCGAAGTAGGGGTCCCCGGGGTAAAGCTCCCCCCGGCACAGGGCGCACTGCATATACCGGGGGGATTGGAAATTTTTTCCTGACGTATTTGCTCCATCCTCTCAATTTTTTTCGTTTCTTTTTTCAAAAAGTGTTGACAAGCTCACCTCCTGCTGCTATAATAAGCATCGTTGTGAATGCGGAAGCTGCTGTGCTGGTGTAGCTCAGCTGGTAGAGCAGCTGATTTGTAATCAGCAGGTCGGGGGTTCGAATCCGTCCACCAGCTCCACCTTCTTCCGCCAACTGAATACGGAGGAGTACCCAAGTGGCCAAAGGGGACAGACTGTAAATCTGCTGGCTTTGCCTTCGATGGTTCGAATCCATCCTCCTCCACCATCTCGGAGCAAGTCCGCTCCGTTTAAGTCTCCCACCCGTCGGGTGGGAGACTTTCACTATCCCCTGCTCCGCCTCTCCCCACATCACCGGTACGAACTGCGCTCACCCATTTCGCTGCGCTCATATCGAACCTCCTTTTAGTTAATGAAACAACCGTTCTAATTCGTTCCTAACAATAGCACGCTTCTCCGCAGAAGTCAAGCGCTCTCGAGAAGATTCTTCCCGAGAATTTTTTGAAAAAGACCGGAAAAAAGGACACTTTGTCCTGGGAACGTTGCATCTCCAACAATGGGAGGCCCGGATTTACAAAGGTTTTACACTTTGACCGTTGACGGACGGCCCGTTCCGGGAGTATGATGGGAAAAACAAAACGGGGAGGCCGCTATGAAGAAGAAAACGACGTTTGGATTGCTGGGGCTGGCTGCGGCGGGCGCCGGCGCGGCGGGAGGCTGGAACGCCCTGGGCAATTATCTCTATAACCAGTGCATGATCCCCCAGGCCAGAGACCCGGAGGAACAAGAGGCCAACCCGATCCAGGAGGAGGGCCGGGCGTGGGCCCGGCGGATGGAGGGCTTCCGGGAGGCCACCATCCAGGCCGCCGACGGGCTGGTCCTGTGGGCGGCGGTGGTGCCCGGACAGCCGGGCTGCCGCCGGTGGGCCATCTGTGTCCACGGCTACCACGACACCTTCGAGTCTATGGGCGCCATCGCCCGATGGTACCATGACCGGGGATGGAACGTGCTCCTCCCCGACCAGCGGGGCCACGGCAAGAGCGAGGGCGATTACGTGGGCTGGGGCTATGACGAGCGGCTGGATCTGGTGGGGTGGATCAACTACGTCATCCGCCGGGACCCGGCGGCGGAGCTGGTGCTTCACGGCGTGTCCATGGGGGCGGCCAGCGTGCTCATGGCCACCGGCGGGGCAATGCCCCACCAGGTAAAGGCCGCCGTTTCCGATTGCTCCTATACCTCTATTGAGGCGGAGATGCGCTACCTCCTCAGCCAGTGGGAGGACCGCCCGTCGATTCCCCTGCCCGTGGGGGTGCTGTTCGCTGCCCTGCGGCAGACCACCCTGCGCCGGACAGGTTACGACCTGCGGGACGCAGCCCCCATCCAGGCGGTGGTCCGGTCCAAGACGCCCACCCTGTTCATTCACGGCGTGGA
Source organism: uncultured bacterium (assembly GCA_947571605.1). Classification (GTDB taxonomy): domain Bacteria; phylum Bacillota; class Clostridia; order Oscillospirales; family Oscillospiraceae; genus Enterenecus. Next base: position 60,291 of record CANOYV010000005.1, read on the forward strand.
GGACGATTTCGTCCCCGCGTCCATGATGGGCAAGCTGTACCAGACCGCCCGGTGCCGGAAGAGCTTTTTGTGGATGCCCGGGGCGGGCCACGCCGCGGCGGTGGGTACTGACTGGGAGATGTATTGGACGGCGGTGTCCACCTTCCTGGGGGACCTGCTCCCGGAGTAAAACCCGGATCGGAAATGAGAAATCCCCGGCCTGAGCGATTCAGACCGGGGATTTTTATTCTTGCATAAATTGTGTGGATTTTTTGGTTGACAGCGGGGGAAAAAACGAATATAGTAAAGAAGTTGTTTGGATTTGTGATATGCCGCCTCCAGTGTGCGCAGGGGCGAGATGAACTGTGATGGGGAGTTTATGTGGAAAATTTGAGCCATTCACGATTTGACCGGGAGTTTGACCGCCGGTATTTCTATGACGGTGGCGACCTGGGCGCGGCCTGGGCTCAGGCGCAGACGGTGTTCAAACTGTGGAGCCCGGAGGCGGAACGGGTGGAACTGTTCCTGTACCGGGATGGGGATGAATCAGGGGCCTACGACCGGCGGGAGTTGAGACGGTCGGAGCGGGGCGTGTGGTCTGAGGAGGTGGAGGGAGACCTCCACGGGGTGTATTACGATTATGAGGTGACGGTGGCGGGGCGGACGGTCCGCACCGCCGACCCATATGCCATGGCCTGTGGCCGGAATGGTGCGCGGAGCATGGTGGTAGACCTGTCCCTGACGGATCCGGAGGGATTTGAGGAGGACGTCCCGCTGCCCCTGCCGCCGGAGCGGATTATTTACGAGCTGCATGTGAAGGACTTCTCCCATGATCCGGATAGCGGCGTGCCGGAGGCGTACCGGGGAAAGTTCAAGGCGTTTTCCTGGCAGGATGAGGAGGGGCGGCTCCCCGTGTGCATGGAGCACCTGCGGGAGCTGGGGGTGACCTATGTCCAGTTGTTGCCCATCTTCGATTTCGCCTCGGTGGACGAGGGAGGCGGCGTGGAGCAGTTTAACTGGGGCTACGACCCCATGAATTACAATGTGCCCGAGGGCAGCTACGCCACCGATCCCAACCACGGGGCCGTGCGCATCCGGGAGTGCAAGGAGATGATCCAGGCCCTCCACCGCAATGGGATGCGGGTGGTGATGGATGTGGTGTACAACCACACCTATGCCTCCGATTCCTGGCTGGAGCGGTCTGCGCCGGGGTACTACTACCGCCGGTGGGCGGACGGGTCGTTGTCCAGTGGCTCGGGATGCGGAAACGACATCGCCGCCGGACGGGCTATGGTGGACGAGTATATCCTGAACTCGGTGCTGTACTGGGCCAGAGAGTACCACATCGACGGCTTCCGGTTCGACCTGATGGGCCTGCTCACCGTGGAGCTGATGAACCGCATCCGCTGGACGCTGGACGCCCAGTTCGGGCCGGGGGAAAAGCTGGTGTACGGAGAACCCTGGCGGGCGGCGGACTCCCCCATGGAGGCGGGGACCAGCCCCGCCATGAAGAGCCGCCTCGACCGGATGGATCCGGACATCGCCATCTTCTGTGACACCACCCGGGACGCCGTCAAGGGGGATTGCTTCCACGGGGAGCAGCCCGGTTTTGTCAACGGCGGTATGGGGCTGGGGGAGACCATCCTGGCCGCCGCCGCAGGCTGGACCGGGGGCGAGGGGGAGTCCACACCCAGGTCCTGCGGCCAGATCATCAACTACGTGTCTGCCCACGACAATTACACCCTCTGGGACAAGCTGGTGCTGTGCGCCGGGGGATCGGCCTCCTACCGGGAGTCCAGGGACGACCTGCTGGCCCAGAACAAGCTGGCCGCTTTCATCTGCTTCACCAGCCTGGGGAACGTCTTTTTCCAGGCGGGGGAGGAGTTTGCCCGCACCAAGCTGGGGGACCATAACAGCTACAAATCCTCTCCCGATGTGAACAAGCTGGACTGGCACCGGGCCTGGACCTTCGGCGGACTGGCGGATTACTACCGCCAACTGATCCGCTTGCGCAAGTCCCTGCCCGGGCTATGCGACAAGAGTGCCGGGGCGGGGGAGCGGATCGTCGGGCGGAAGGTCCACCGGGACGGGGTGGTGTCCTTTCAGGTGGAGAAGGGCGGGCCCTGTGGGGAGCAGTTGTTTGTGGCCTACAACGCCACCGGGCACGATTACGCCATCCAGATGTCCTCCGGGCGGTGGACCATCCGGGCGGACGGCGTCAACGCCGATCAGCACAAGCCCCTGATCTCCCAGGGGAACTGGATCACCGTGCCGCCCCGGAGCGGGATGCTGCTGCAAAAGTGAACATGGGAAAGGCCGCGCCCTATGGGCGCGGCCTTTTGATGCTGTAGACGCCGGAAGCGGTGACCAGGACCTCCTCCGGGCGGCCGGCCAGAAAGACCTCCGACGTGATCTGGCCCGAGGTGGCCCCGCAGCGCACGATACGGGTGCGCACGTGGATGTCCGCATCCAGGGGGATTGGGCGGGCGTAATTCACCGTCATGGTGATGGTGGGGGTGACATGGTTGCCGCACTGGACGGCGCAGGTGACGCCCATGCAGGTGTCCACCAGCGAGGCGGTGATTCCCCCGTGGACAATGCCCATGGGATTGGACATGGAACGGTCTGTGTGGCAGACGAACAGCAGCGATCCGGGTTGGCCGTCCTCCTCCTCTATCAGGTGCAGGTCCCGGCCGAGGCGGGGCCAGACTTGGACGGGGAGCAGGGTGCGCATCTGGAAAAAGTCCAGCGCATTGCGGGATAGCTCTTGATAAGGTATGAGTTCGGTCGTCATAGATATCCTCTCAGTTCTTTTTGCCGCCCCGCAGCCGCCGTACCAGCTCCTCGCTGGGGGTGACGTACAGGGTGCGGTAGGTGTTGTAGACCACATAGCCGGGCTTGGCCCCGGCGGGTTTTTTGACCACCTTTACCAAGGTGTAGTCCACCGGGACCTGTCCCGATTCCCGGCCCTGGGAGAACCAGGCCGCCAGCATGGCCGCCTCGGTGAGGGACTGCCTGTCCGGCTCGGCTCCGCCGGTTTTTAAAATGACATGGGAGCCGTGGAGCTTTTGGGCGTGGAGCCACAGGTCCCGCTTGTCGGAGTCCTTCAGGGTCAGGCGGTCGTTCTGGCTGTTGTTTTTGCCCACCAGGATGGTGAGCCCCGCGCTGGAGCGGAACTCCATGGGCTTGGCGTGGACGAGCTTGACCCGGCCCTTGGCGGTCATCTTCCGCTTGTGCTGCTTGAGATAGCCGTTGTCCATCAGCTCCTGGCGGATCTCCTGGAGGTCGCGGTCCCCCTCGGAGAGGGTGATCATTTGCAATACGCTGTCCAGGTAATCCAGCTCCCGGCGGTTCTTCTCCAACTGGATGGTCAGCATTTCCTCCGCCTTCTGGGCCTTCTTGTAGTCCTTGTAATATTTGGCGGCGTTCTGCTGGGGGGTGAGCAGGGGGTCCAAGGGGATGTCCACGTCTTTGCATTCCGGGTCGTAATAGTCCTGGGCCCGGAGGACGCTCTGCCCCTTGGACATCTGATAGAAATTGGTGGTGATGATGTCCCCGTACCGGCGCAGCTTTTCCCGGTCCGCGGACCGGGCCAGGTCGCCCTCCTGGTTGGCGATCTTCTTGGCCGTGCGATTCCGGGCCTGGGTGACGGAGCGGATAAAGTCCTGGCCCCGCTGCTTGACCCGCTCCTGAGCCTCCTTCTGCTCGTAGAAGTCGTCCAGCAAAGCGGAGAAGGTGGGATAACGCTTCAGCTCCACCTGGGGGCCGTATTGCAGGACGGGCATGAAGGTGAAGTCCATGGGCTTGCCGTCCTTGATCAGAACGGTGGGGGTGTAGTCCCCGGCGCGTACCCGGTCCATGAGCCGGTGGAAACGGTCCGCCAGCCCCTCCCGGCTGCCCCCGCCCTGGAATGCCAATTCACGGGCGATGAGGGGGGACAGGCCGTTAAAGCTGTCCAGCAGCCATTTGTCCTGGCCGTCCCCCTCCGGGGCGTTGGCGAGGACATGGGCCCGCAGCTCCTCCGGCGTCATGGCCGAGGGGTCCAGCCGTCCGGTGGGCTCGGGGAGCTGGTAGTACAGCCCCGGCATCACCGGGCGCTTGGCGGACAAATCGCCGTCGGCCCGGCGCATACAGTCGGTGATCCGGCCTGCAGCGTCCAGCATGATGAGGTTGGACTTGCGCCCGATGCACTCCAGCACCAGGCGGCGCTCCACCCGGTCGCCCAGTTCGTCCAGAGTCTCGAAGCGGAAGTCCAGCAGCCGCTCCATGGAGGGCTGGGTCAGCTCCAGCAGCCGCGCCCCGGTGAAGTGCTTGCGCAGCAGCATGCAGAACATGGGGGGCGTCTCCGGGTTTTCCCGGGGGACGCGGGTGAGCTGGGCCCTGGGATGGGCGGGGCTGGCGGAGAGCAACAGGCGCACGTTGTCCCGTCCGGCGCGCATATGGAGCACCGCCTCGTCCCGGGCGGGCTGGTAGAGCTTGTCCACCTTGCCGCCGGTGAGTTTTTCCCGCAGCTCTCCGGCCAGGGCGGTCATGAAAATCGCGTCAAAAGGCATGGTTTACGGTTCCTCCCAAAGAAATATTGGGGCCCCCGCAAAGCCGTCCTTTGGCTTTGTGGGGAGAGAAGGCGCAAGGGAGCGGCACGAGGAATGGCCGCAAGGCCGTTCCGAGCAGAGCGGACCTTGCGCCGACGAGTCAAAGGGCATGGTCGGCCTCCTCCATCATGGCGTCAAACAGCTCGTTGAGCCGGTCTGTCCGGCCTTGCAGGTACAGCCAGCCGAACAGGGACTCCAGGGCCGTGGCGGCGTGGTACTCCCCCACGCTGGCCCCCTTGGGGACGGCGGCGGTGTGGCTGTTGCGGCCCCGGCGGTATACCCCCAGCTCCTCCTCGGTGAGGATAGGCAGGATGGCATGGACCAGGCGTGCCTGGGCGGGGGCGGCCACGTATTTGACCGCCGCCTTGTGCAGCCCCGCGTTGGTGGCCTTGCCGTGGAGGCACAGCCAGGAGCGCACCATCAGCTCATACACGCCGTCCCCGAGGTGGGCCAGCCCCAAAGCGCTGATGCGGCCAATGGCGTCCTGCCCGGCGGACAGGTGAAAGTAATCCATGGGAATTTCTCCAATCTTGGGAAATATCCTTGAAATTATATCACAAAGCTGGGGAATTGCAAGGGGGAAGGGCGGCCGTCCGGGGACAGCCGCCCTTCTGAGGACTCTAGGGTGTTTTTGTTCCCCATTTGGGGGACCCTGTAATTGCAGACATATATGCGAGAATCGATAGGGTGCTGCGGCACCGACTCGTCCAAAAGAACAGAGATCCAGGTGCTTTTACTCATGTGGTAGGCCGGAAGAAATCCTTTTTCAGACAGCAGGGAGCCGATCATACGCGGATCGCATTTGACATCTAAAACGTTAACTGAGCCGTCTCCCGGCAGTCCCAGCCTGTGCTCCGGCACATTCATAAGAGCGGCGTACCATTTTTTCCGGCAGGGTGCCGGAATACCATATAATCGGGATATTTTGCCCACAGGTGTTCCGGCTCGGTCCCATAGCGAACCTGAGCATACTGGACAATGCGTTCAAGCTGTGTCATGGAGAAAACTCCTTATTCGCTCCGCAGTGCTTCCACCGGGTCCTTCTTGGCCGCGCCCCGGGAGGGCACCAGTCCGGCGAACACGGTGAGCGCCACGCTGATGGCCACCAGGATGGCTCCCGCCGCCGGAGGCAGGACCGCGGTGAGGTCGTCAAGGCCTGTCAGGTCATGGATGATGGCGTTGATGGGGAAGGTGGCCAGCATGCTGACCAGAATGCCCAGCACACCCGCCGCCAGGCCCACGATCAGGGTCTCGGCGTTGAACACCCGGGACACGTCCCGCTTGGACGCGCCCACGGCCCGGAGTATGCCGATCTCTTTGGTGCGCTCCAGCACGGAGATGTTGGTGATGATGCCGATCATGATGGAGGACACCACCAGGGAGATGGACACAAAGGCGATGAGCAGATAGCTGATGCCGCTGATGATGCCGGTGATGGAACTCATGAGCAGGGCCACGTAGTCGGTGTAGGTGATCTCGTCCTCCTCGTCGGCCACGCCCTCATTGTACTCGGCGATAAGGTCGGCGATTTCGTCCTTTTGGGCAAAGGTGGTGGCATAGATGCTGATGGAGGAGGGTGAGTCCAGCCGCACGTAGCCCAGCAGGTCCAGATTATCCTCATAGGTGGAGGAGGACCGGGTGGGGGGCATATAGTGGTCGTACAGGTAGACGAACTGCTCCGGGGTAAAGGGGCTGGGGGCGGCCATGGCGGGATTCGTGCTCATGCCGGGGTTCATCCCGGCAGGCATGGAGGTGAACTCTGGTTCGACGGTTGCGCCGTCCTCCGGATCAGCGGTGCGCTGCTCCAGGGTCAGGTCCAGGATGGAGGCGAGCTGGTCGTTGGTCTGGGCGGACAGCCGCTGTTCCACGGCGGCGGCGTACTGCTCCCGCACGCCCTGGGCGATGGCCTCCTCCACCCGGTTAAACAGCTCATCGTCGCTCATATCGGCGATGTAGTCCGCCACGGTGTCCCCGCTGACCCCCATTTCCGTGGAATACTGCTCCACGATCATGGCTTCGATGGACTCCCGGGTCATGCCGTCCATCTGCTGCTCCACCACCCCGTCCACGTACTCCTGGGAGGGCTGGCCCATCACGTCGATGTAAGCCGCGGCCTTCTCCTGGACGGACAAGGTGGACAGGTATTCGGTGATGGCGTCCGCCTTTTCCTCGTCGGTGGGTTCCACGTCGGTGTCCTTGGGGAAGGGCAGGGCACAGATCACGTCAGTGTCCGGGTCGGCCAACTGCCGCTTCAAAATCTCGGTCTCCCCGGTGGTCTCAATGGCAAACCGGGTCAGGGCGCTGGTGTAGCCGATGCCGCCGGAGGTCATGCCGCCGCCCATGCCGTTTCCGTCCCCAATGGGCCGGGCGATGCCCGCCACCTTCAGGCGCACGCCGGTGTCGTCGCTGTTATAGAGGAAGTCCATGCCCGCCTCGGTGGCGGACATGTCGGTGTAGGCGCCAGTGTCCGGGTCGTGCTGGTAGTACTCCGACGGGAGGACCAGCTTGAAGCCCAGCTCACACAGCTCCTCATAGGACCAGCTTAGCTCGGGGGCCTCCACGGTCTCCCCCTTGGACATGGAGATCATGGCCTCCTCCATGTCGTCGTGGGGCATGAGGCCCAGGGCGTACAGCATCAGGTCGGAGATCTCGTTGTTCCCGTCCACAAACAGGATGACCTCGTCGTAGCTCCGGGGCCAGCCGCCGTAGAGCAGCTCATAGTCCGCCTTGACCTGAGGGGCCACCAGCTCGCCGTCTTCCCCAGGGAGCAGCTCCTCCCATACGTCCATGGCGGAGTACATGGACCCCATCTGCTCGAAGTAGGAGGAGTAGTCCCCGCCGTACATGGCGGTCATGGCGTCCTGCATGAGGGTCATCACGTCGCACTTGATGATGTCGCCGTTCTCGTCCTGGGTATAGATATCAAAGTCGAAGTCGTAGCTGTAGTGGACGTTGGCCATATCCTTGATGCCGCCGCCCCCGTTGTCCAGGTATTCCTTGAACGCCTGGAGGTTGTTGGTCTCCACCTGGGCGTTGAGCATGGAGTCCATCATGTCGTACATGACGGTGGAGGCGTACACCCGGTCGGGGTCCTGGCCCTGCGCCTCCCCGCCGGTGAGTTGGTCCCGCCGGGCCCCCATCAGGGAGGCCATCATGGCGGTCATGTCGGTGTTCTCCGCCTGGATGGTCAGGGGATAGCTGGACAGGGTGTCCTCCTGCACCTGGTTGATATAGTCGTTGATGCCGGTGGACAGGGCCAGGATCAGGGCAATGCCGATGATGCCGATGGAGCCGGCGAAGGCGGTGAGCACCGTCCGGCCCATCTTGGTGCGCAGGTTGGTCAGCGACAGGGACAGGGCCGTCAGGAAGGACATGGAGGTCTTGTGCTCCCCGCGGGCCTGCTTGCCGGTGAGGACCGGGGCCTGTTCCTCTGAACGGTAGGGGTTGGAGTCCCCGGTGACCAGGCCGTCCTTCAGGGTGACAATGCGGGTGGAATACTGCTGGGCAAGCTCCGGGTTGTGGGTGACCATGACGACCAGGCGGTCCCGGGCCACCTCTTTCAACAGCTCCATCACCTGCACCGAGGTCTCTGAGTCCAGCGCGCCGGTGGGCTCGTCGGCCAGCAGGATGTCCGGGTCGTTGATGAGGGCCCGTGCGATGGCCACCCGCTGCATCTGTCCGCCGGACATTTGGGAGGGAACCTTATTGAGCTGGTCCCCCAGGCCCACCCGTTCCAGGGCCTCAACGGCGCGGCGGTGGCGCTCCTTTTTGGACACGCCCGCCAGGGTCAGGGCAAGCTCCACGTTGGCCAGCACCGTCTGGTGGGGGATCAGGTTGTAGCTTTGGAACACAAAGCCGATGGAGTGGTTGCGGTAGGCGTCCCAGTCGCTGTCCTTGTAATCCTTGGTGGAGCGGCCATTAATGATGAGGTCGCCGCTGGTGTAGCGGTCCAGCCCGCCGATGATGTTCAGGGTGGTGGTTTTGCCACAGCCCGAGGGCCCCAGGATGGACACGAACTCGTTTTCCCGGAACTCCAGGTCGATGCCCCGCAGGGCGTCGATGGTATTGCCGCCCAGGGTATACTGCTTGGTGATGTTGGATAGCTTCAGCATAGGTCTTGGTCTCCTTTGGTTTGTTCAAAAAGATAGTCCAGCATTTGGTTTGCAGCCTGCAAGCCCCGCTTCAGCTCTTCCTTTGTGCCGGAGGGCAGGGCGTTGAGCAGCTCCAGATAGTGGTCCAGCCGCCGCTGGATGCGCCCCGCCGTCTCCCGGCCCTTTGGGGTCAGGGAGAGGGTGACCACCCGCCCGTCGGGACAGCTCCGGCTGCGGGTGAGGTATCCGCCCTGCTCCAGCTTCTTGCACAGGGAGGAGGCGTTGGCCTGCCCCATGCAGGTGGCCTCGCTGATGTCGCCGACAGCGGCGTCCCGGTGGGCGAGCTGGAGCAGTACGGAGGCCTGCAAAGGGGTGAGTCCCTCCGCCTGGACGATGGGCTCCAGCAGGCGGGCGGTTTTGGTTTTCAGGGTCTGGAATACGGCGAGGAAGGAAATCTGGTTGTCGTCGGTCACGGGGATACCTCCAAACTATATTTGCTTCGCATATATTAGCCCTTGGTATTCCGCCTGTCAAGGAAAATATATGTTGTTCACATATTGTTTACAGTGGAGAAAATTTCCCGCGCGTTTGCAACCGTTCAGCCAAAACAGCACTCTATATAGATGGAAACCGGTTTTCAAGCTGACCCAGAAGGAAGTGAACGCCATGACAGACCAGGAACTGATGGACTTGTTCTTCGCCCGCTCAGAGGAGGCCCTCCCCGCCCTGCAAGCCCAATACGGCCCCTACTGCCGTGCTGTTGCAGCCCAGCTCCTGGCCGACCGACGGGACGTAGACGAGTGCTTGAACGATGTTTGGCTGTCGGTGTGGCGGGCCATCCCGCCCGCCAGACCGGAGCGCTTCAAGGGCTGGCTGGCCGCCATCGCCCGCAACCGCGCCCTGGCCATGGGCCGGGAGAACGGCCGCCGCCCGCCCACGGTGGACGGGGCCGCGCTGGAGCTGGCTTCCTGCCTGCCGCCGGGGTTCGACCCCGCCGGGGAGGCGGAATCCCGCGCCCTGGGCCAGGCTGTCAGCCATTTCCTCTATACCCAGCCCCGCGAGACACGGGCCGCTTTCCTCCGCCGCTACTGGTACGCGGACACGGTGGAGGACGTTGCCCGCCGCCTGGGCTGGTCTGTGAGCAAAACCAAAAGCGTGCTGTTCCGCACCCGGAACAAGCTGCGCGCACAACTGCAAAAGGAGGGTTTTCTGTGAACAAAGAGCAGGTTTTGAACCTGATGAACGCCATCGACCCGGATTTGATTGAGGAGGCCGACCTCCCAATCGCCGCCAAACGCCGTATGCCGAGGTTTGCCCGAACCGGACTCATCGCCGCCTGCGTGTGCCTGGCGCTGGTGGGATCGGCCTTTGCCGCCAACCCGGAGGCCATGGCCGCCCTCATCGACCGGCTGAACGTCCACATCGTCTCCACCGAAGAGGACACAAGCTATACGGTGGAAGGCGGGCCCATGACCAAGTATCCCCTCAGCGCCTTCAGCCCCGCCCTCAACGCCGCCAGCGAAGGCCGGGACGGCCCTGTCGTCAGCCTGAGCTTTGACACCTGGAACGAGGTGCGGGAGTTTGTGGGCGGAGACATCCCCCTCCTCCTGCCCCGAAGCGAAGGGGATGAGAACCGCCGGTTTACGGTTTACCTGTTCCACACTGGGTCGGATCGGCTGTGGGGCGTGGATATCAACGTTGCCCATGTTACGGACCTGGTACACAGTGAGATCGAGTTCCAGATTCGCACCGAGCTCTGGCAAGGTGAAAACGCAAAAGCAGGACTGGCCGGCTCCGACGGCGCCTTCACTCAGATGGAGAGCCATCCCATGACCAACGGCGTCACGGCGGAGATTATCCAATACACCGGGCCGCAGGACTTCCCCCATGCCAACTGCAAGGGCTATTTCATGAAGGACGGCATCCTGTACAGCGTCAAAACCTTTGCCACCGTCTCCACTGTGGAGGACGCGGCCTCCCGGCTCTACGCCATTCTGGATTCCTTCTCCTGACAATCCGCCTATCATGCCCTACCCCGCCCCGGACACCCGTCCGGGGCGGCTTTTTGTCCCAAAATCCTGTTCAGAAAGCCCAAAAGGCCCCAAAAGCGCCCGAATTTTTTGGCGGCAAAACGGGCTTGTATTTTTCATCCAAATAGAATACAATATAGGACGAATGAAATGGAACGGTAACCCTCTTGTCCGTTAAGAAAGGAAGGTCCCCATGAAAATACAGACTGAAAAGGGTCTCGTCCGGCTGACCAGCGACGTGTACTCCAACCTGACCGGCGCGGTGGCCACAAGCTGCTACGGCGTAAAAGGTATGGCGTTCCGCTCCCGCGCCGACGGCCTGGTCCACCTGTTGCGCCGGGAGTCCATGTCCAAGGGCGTGAAGATCGTCTACAACGACGACCAGTCCATCTCCATCTACCTCCACATCATCGTGGACAACGGGGTGAACCTGATGGCCGTGGGCGAGTCCATCCAAAACGAGGTCAAGTACAACGTCCACCGCCTGACCGGGGTGGAGGTGCGCAGCGTGAACGTCTGCGTCGATTCCATGGTGATCGGCTGAGGCCGTGCAGACCAGACAGAAAGGATTATCCGAATATGGTAGATATCATTGACGGCGCGCTGTTCCAGCGCATGGTGATCCACGGCTCCGCCTCCATCAACGCCCAGAAGCAGGCCATTAACGACCTGAACGTGTTCCCCGTCCCAGACGGAGACACCGGCACCAACATGTCCCTGACCATCGGCACCGCCGCCGCCGAGGCCAAAAAGAAGCCCAGCCAGTCCATCGGCAAGGCCGCGTCCGTCAACGCCTCCGCCCTGCTGCGGGGGGCCCGGGGCAACTCCGGCGTGATTTTGTCCCTGCTGTTCCGGGGCGTGTCCAAGGGCCTCAAGGAGAAGGACGAGGCGGACGGCGTGCTCTTCGCCGCCGCGCTCAACGAGGGCGTGTCCGCCGCGTACAAGGCGGTGATGAAGCCCGCCGAGGGCACCATTCTCACCGTGTCCCGTCTGGCCGCCGCCAAGGGCGCGGAGACCGCCGCGGAGCACAACAGCGTGGAGGCGGTGCTGGAAGCCGCCATCAACCAAGGGCAGATCGCTTTGGCCGACACCGTCAACCAAAACCCGGTACTAAAAAAGGCCGGGGTGGTGGACGCGGGCGGCAAGGGGTTCCTGTGCATCCTCCAGGGGATGCTGGACGAGTTGCGGGGCATCCCCGCCCCGGTGGAGGAGGAGGACGCCCTGCCCGCGAAGGAGTCCGCCGACTTCGCCGCCCTCACCGACGAGGAGATTACCTTCACCTTCGACACCGTGTTCATCGTCCGCAAAACCATGGATAGGTCCATCGAGCCCTTCCGCGCCTATCTGAACAGCATCGGGGACAGCCTGGTCATCGGCGAGGACGACGAGGCGTTCAAGGTCCATGTCCACACCGACACCCCCGGCGCGGCCCTGTCCGAGGCCCAGAAGTACGGCACCTTGGAGTTGGCCAAGATCGAGAACATGCGCACCCAGGCTGAGGAGTTGGCCGCAGGCAAAAAAGCCCAGAGTACCGACGACCTGGAGCAGATCGAGGCGGAGCTGGAGGCCCGGGAGGACGGGGACGCCATCGCCGCCCCGGAAAAGAAGTTCGGCGTGGTGGCGGTCAGCGCGGGCGAGGGCATGGCGTCCGTATTCAAGGACCTGGGCGTGGACGGCGTCATCTCCGGCGGCCAGACCATGAACCCCTCCACCGAGGACATCCTGCGGGAGATCGCCCGCACCCCCGCCGAGGTGGTGTTTGTGCTGCCCAACAACAAGAACATTATTATGGCCGCCCAGCAGTGCGTGGGGCTGGTGGAGGGCAAGGAAATTGTGGTCATCCCCACCCGCACCGTGCCTCAGGGCATCTCCGCCATGCTGGTGCTGGACCCGGAGGCGGACGTGGAGACCAACGCCGCCGCCATGGAGGAGGCCCGGAAGAACGTGCACACCTCCGAGATCACCTACGCCGCCCGGGATTCCGATTTCGACGGCTTTGAAATCCACGAGGGCGACTACATGGCCCTGGAGGAGGGCCAGCTCTTCGGCACCGACCGGGGTATTGCCTCCCTGCTGGAGCGTCTGGCCAAGGCGGAAGCGCAGCAGAACGCCGAGTTCATCAGCATTTTTTACGGCGAGGATGTGGCGGAGGAGCAGGCCGGCGAGGCCCTGGGCATCTTCCAAAAGGAGTGCCCCAATGCCGAGATCACCCTGCTTTCCGGCGGCCAGCCCGTGTACTACTATATGATTTCTGCGGAATAACCATATTTATAAGTAAACTGCGTCGGCGCCCGGGCAAAGCCCGGGCGCTTTTTCGCACTCAAAAATTTTCCGAGAAAATGTAAAAGAAACTTGACACGAAATGTAAAGCGTGCTATACTCCTTCTTGTAAAGCAAGCTTTACAATTTGCTGGAGGTGAGATACATGGGCATGGATACCATCGGCGCAATCGCGGCGATCCTGCTTTGCGTGAGCGCGGCTGCCCTGGCCGCGCAGAACAGCCGAAAAAACAGCGCCAAAAAGAAGGATGACGATCAGGGCGGGGAGAACTGACAATGGCTCAGACTGCTTACACTATGAGGAGGGATGACATGGAAAACCGTATCGCCGCCCTGCGGAAAGAGCGGCGCATTTCCCAGGCGGAGCTGGCGGAGGCGGTGTCCGTCACCCGGCAGACCATCATTTCGCTGGAGAGCGGACGGTACAACGCCTCCCTTCTGTTGGCCCATAAGATCGCCAAGTATTTTGAAACCGCCATTGAGGACATTTTTCTGTTTGAGGAGGAAGAATCATGAGGCGCAATTGTAATTTCAAGATAAGCCCGGCCTTTTCCGTGGGGCTGGTGCTGATGTGGGCGGGTATGTTCGTCCAGAACGTGCTGGAGGTCCAGGGGCCGGCTCTGAATTTGACCCACCTGGTCTGCGGCATGGGGATTGGGCTGGTCTTCGTGGGATTGCTGTACGGCTCCCCCAAAACCCGGCCTTTGTTCGACAAGTTCCACGCTTTCAAGCTGCGGCTGCTGGGGCGGGAAAACGCCGGGTGAGGAGGAAAAACCCATGTTAATGAGAATGTTTGACACCTCGGACTACGACCGCTCCCTGCGCCGCCGCCGTCTGATGTCCCTGGGTCTGCTGGCGGTGGGAATCACGGGTATCGTCTGCTATTTCCTGCTGATTCACCACAGCGACGTGCTGTCCGACTACGCCCGTGGATTCTATTTGGGCGCGGCCAGCGGCATAACGATTGGCTCGGTGATCCTTCTAATTCGGATGCAGTACCTGCTCACCCACCCGGGGGCCCGGAAAAAGGCCAAAATCCAGGAGCAGGACGAACGGGAGAAGGCCATCATCAATCAGGCGTTCCAGTTTGCCGGGATGTTCACCTTTTTTGCCGCCGTGGCGTCTATGTTCGTGCTGGTGGCGGTGAGCAAGACAGCGGCCCTGGCGGTGTTCGGCGTCATCGTGGTGTACGCTGTCAGTTGGCCGCTGGCCAGCCTGTACCTGTCCAAAAAGCTGTGAGCGCCCGGTATCTGACGCTGAACATCACTCCCGAGTTGGCGGGGCAGGAGGTGAACACCCTTCTGCGCCGCACCCTGGGGCTGTCCGGCACGGTGCTGCGGCGGGTGAAGTGGCTGGAGGACGGCATCACCCTGGACGGCGCGCGGGTGAATGTCCGGGCGCGGGTCCGGGAGGGGCAGACGCTGGCCGTCCGGCTCACGGACCCGGTGCTTTCGTCCGGTGTGGTCCCGGCGGAGGGGCCGCTGGATATCGCATATGAGGACGCCGACCTGATTGTGCTCAACAAGGCCCCCGGCGTGCTGGTCCACCCCGGACACGGCCACTTTGACGATACCCTGGGCAATTATTTGATGTGGCACTACGGGCAGACCGGGGAGGAGTCGGACTTTCACCCCGTCCACCGGCTGGACAAGGGCACCTCAGGCCTGTTGGTTATTGCCAAGCACGCCCACTCCCAAGAGAAGCTGAAAAACCAGCTCCACACCAGCGAATTTCGCCGGGTGTATCTGGCGGTGTGCGACGGCGTCCCGCCCGAACCGAGCGGGACAGTGGACGCCCCCATCGGTTCTGTGGACGGCTCCCTGGTGGCCCGTGAAGTCCGTCCCGACGGCAAACCCGCCCGGACCCATTATCAGGTGGTGCGGACCTGTGGACCCCGCGCTCTGGTAGAGTTAGAGCTGGAGACGGGGCGGACCCACCAAATCCGTGTTCACATGGCCTGCATTGGCTGTCCGCTGACGGGAGATTTTCTGTATGGGACGGAAAACGGGACGCTGATTGCCCGTCCCGCCCTTCACTCGGCGCGGCTGGAGCTGACCCATCCCATCACCGGAGAGCGGCTGGCCTTTTCCGCGCCCTTGCCCGCCGATCTGGCGGCGCTGATTCCGGAGGAGAATAGTTCATGAAAAAATTACAGCTTGCCAGCCTTATTGTGCTGGGCTTGTCGGTGCTTCTATGGACGTCGGGCCGGATTTTCTTCCCACTGCCCGACTGGGCCGTGCGGGCAAACGGCATCGTCATGATGATTGCCATGGCGCTGCTGGTGTTTGCCGCTGTCCGGCGAAAGGTTAAAAATTGATGAAGATACCCGGAGTTGCATTGACGTATAATACTGCATGTTGTATACTGCGCATGATATCAGCCGCTACATGAGAAAGGAATGGTGAACATGGCGAAAAACGATCGCTTTCAAGTCATCCATGAGGAAGGAAACGCCCTGACCAGCGGCGTCCGGCAGGTGCTGTTGGACACCTCCACCGGAGTGCAATACCTGTTTGTCCACTCCGGCTATGCCGGGGGGCTGTGCCCCTTGGTTGACAGGGAGGGCGGGCCCCTGAAATGGGACGTATAAAAAGTCCGGGGAATTTCCCCGGACTTTTTCTGTTTCTCCTGTGACCTCCGGCGCAAAACCGCGTCTTTATGGGTGAAAGGGCCTTTCGAGGAGTGATAACCATGGACGACAACGAGATCATTGAGCTGTTCTTTGCCCGGGACGAGTGCGCCATCGAGTCCGCCAGCCGGATGTACGGCGCGTACTGCACCGCTATTGCGAAAAACATTTTGGACGACCAGGGCGCGGCGGAGGAGTGCGTCAACGACACCTGGCTGAAATGCTGGCAGTCCATTCCACCCCAGCGGCCCAGGTCGCTGAAAAACTTTGCGGGGCGCATCGTGCGCAATCTGGCGTTGAGCGCCCTGCGCTCGGAGACGGCCCGGAAGCGGGGCGGCGGTCAGCTCCAATTGGCGCTGGACGAGCTGAGCGAGGTGGTGTCCGGCGGCGACACGCCGGAAGGGGCGCTGGATCGGAAGGCTTTTCGGGCGGCTCTGGATGATTTCCTGGCGGGCCTGCCGGAGCGGAACCGGAATCTGTTCCTCCGGCGGTACTGGTACTTAGACAGCGTAGAGGCGCTGGCAAAGCGCTATTCCATGAGCAAGACCCAGGTGACCACCACGCTTCACCGCCTGCGGGTCAAGCTGCGCGTCCATCTTCAACAGGAGGGATTTGAAGTATGAAAAACCATGAGCTTTTGGATATGATCGGCGAGATCAGTGAGGACTATGTCCAGGCGGCGGACAGCAATGTGGTCCGACCCCGGTTCCGCTGGAAAACCCTTGCGGCCTGCGCCGCCTGCGCCGCGCTGGTGGCATGCGCTTACCCTGCCTACCGGGCGCTCAATCCTCCGCTCCACAGCTATACCGTGATGGAGGCAGGCGGGGCTTTGGCCACCCTGGACGATACCAAGGCCCCCGCAGGGAGCAGCACCGGCACGCCGGGCCAGGGCGCGCCGGACCCGGCCCCCGCGTCCACCTCAGGCTCCGGCTCTGTCTATGACCCCAACCCCAACACCCTCCCTGGCGGAGCCTATATAGGGGGCGACGCAGGCGAATCCGGAATTGACGGCGCCCACTACAGCAAGCCCGGCCTGGACACCCCGGTACAAGAGGCGGCGCTGTGGTATGACGCGCTGATGAAAACCTACCGTTTGGACGAAAACCCTGAGTGGTACGGCGGGGCATGGATCGCGGGTGAGCGGCTTCTGGCCGTGGCCATCGTGGACGGCTTCCACACGCCGGAGTTGGAGGCGGAGATTCAAGAGGCCGCCGGGGAAGGGGCTGTGCTCCGATTCTCCACGGTGAAGTATTCCATGGAGTTCCTGAACGGCCTGATGGAACCTGCTGTCCGGGCGCTGGACAGCACGGATCTGTGTGCCGGATTGGGTGTTGACGTGATGGCCAACTGTTTGGGTGTGGACCTTTACAGCGACAGCGATACCATCCCCGACCGTGTGCTGGCCGCCCTGGCCCATTTGGACCCGGACGGCGACGCCATTCGGGTGCGGGTATTCACTGGCAAAATCTCTGCCAGCGATTACGATGAAACGTCGATGAAAGACCCCGCCTCCGTTGACTCCAAGGCTGTCTCCACACCCAACCCCGGGAGCGCCCAACCGGCGGGGGAGCCAAGCGTTGCCCCAGGCGGTGTCACCCAGCCCACGGTGAACGAGTTCCCTGAGACAAAAGAGAACTCCGTCCCCGCTTATACGGAGAACGGCTAGGGGCCGGTACGACATTCTCATCGGGGCGGACGAGTAAATTCCCCTTTCCTTTTTTGAAAGAATCGGTTATAATGATTGCCAGCCGGACGCGGACCGACGCTCCGGCTGGCAATTTTCTCATCCGAGGTGAGCGAATATGGCCCGACACGATATGGACCGGCCCACGTTGAAAATCTCCTATAACGCCCCTGTGGCGCTGACCTTTGCCCTGCTGTCTCTGCTGGCGCTGGTGGCCAACCATTTTACCAACGGCTGGGCCAACGCCAATCTGTTTTCTGTCTACCAGTGTTCCCTGGGGGAGCCGCTGGCGTGGTTCCGGTTCTTTGGCCATGTGCTGGGGCACAGCGGCTATTCTCACTATATCGGCAACATTGTTTTGGTGCTTGTGCTGGGCCCCAATCTGGAGGACCGCTTTGGGAGCTGGAACGTGATGTGGGCAATCCTGTTCACGGCAGTGGTGTCCGGACTGGTACAGTTTGTTTTCTTTCCCGGGACCGCCCTGTTGGGCGCGTCGGGCATCGTGTTCATGATGATCCTGCTGTCCTCCTTCGGCGGGGTGCGCAACGGCACCATCCCCACCACCCTGATCCTGGTGGCCATTTTCTACCTGGGCGGCGAGCTGTGGGACGCCATCTTCGTGCGGGACAACATCTCCCAGCTCACCCACATCATCGGCGGACTGTGTGGCACGGTGCTGGGCTTTGCCCTGTCCGGCAGACGATAGACGAGATATGGTATAAATATACAATCCCCCTCCCATCCGGGAGGGGGATTGTCATATGATGGGTGACTGCGGAACGCCGGGTTTGTCAATTCATCAGGGAGCAGACCAGCTCCGTATAGGCGGCGGGGTCGTCGATGGGCAGGCCGGCGATGAGCAGCGCCTGGTGGTAGAGTACCTCCGCGTACTTGGCGGCGCGGTCCTTGTCGCCGGAATCCAGGGCGGATTTCAGGGCGGCGAAGGGGGCGGAGGCGGGGTTCAGCTCCAGGACGCGCTCCGCCTTCATGGCGCCCATGGGGGAAGAACCCTCCATTTTGGCAAAATATTTTTCCATCTCCAGGGACATGGGGCCGTCCGCCGTCATGCATACAGGGGCGGTTTTCAAAATCTTGGAGATGCGGGCCTCCTTTATGCGGTCGCCCAGGGTCTCCTTCACAAAGTCGAGGACAGACTTGCTCTCCTCCGCCTGCTTCTCCTGCTTCGCCTTTTCCTCGTCGGTCTCGGGCAGGGCGTCCGGGTCGGAGACGGATTTCAGTTTTTTGCCGGACACCTCGGCCAGAGCCTGCATGACGAACTCGTCCACCTCTTCCGTCAGGTAGAGAATCTCCCAGCCCTTGTCGGCGATCCGCTCCACCTGGGGCAGGCGGGCGGCCTGCTCCTTGGTGTCGGCGCAGACGTAGTAGATGAACTCCTGGCCCTCGCCCATGCGATCCGCGTACTCGGCGAGGCTGGCCGGCTTGGACTCCTTGCTGGTGGTAAACAAGAGCAGGTCCTGGAGAAGCTCCTTCTTCGCACCGTAACCGTCCACCACGCTGTACTTGAGCTGGCGGCCGAAGGCGGCCCAAAACTTCTCGTACTTCTCCCGGTCGTCCTTCATCAGCTTGACCAGCTCGTTCTTGATCTTCTTCTCCAGGGCGGCGGCGATGATCTTGAGCTGGCGGTCATGCTGGAGCATTTCGCGGGAGATGTTCAGCGAGAAATCGGGGGAGTCCACCACGCCCTTAACAAAACGGAAGCAGTCGGGAAGCAGGTCGGCGCACTTGTCCATGATGAGCACCCCGGAGGAGTAGAGCTGGAGGCCCTTTTCGTACTCCCGGGTGTAGAAGTCGTAGGGGGTGGCGGAGGGGACGAACAACAGAGCCTTAAAGGTGACGGTGCCCTCGGAGGAGGTGGTGACGGTGGCCAGGGGAGGCTGCCAGTCGCCGAACTTCTCGCGGTAGAAGCTGTCGTACTCCTCCTGCTTCACCTTGGAGCGGGGGCGCTGCCACAGGGGGACCATGGAGTTGACGGTTTTTTCTTCCACCACCGTTTCCCACTCGGGCTTGTAGTCGTCGCCGGCGTCCTCCGGCTTCTCCTTCTGACGATAGTCCTCCACCTCCATGCGGATGGGGTGGCGGATATAGTCGGAGTATTTTTTAATCAGGCTTTGGAGGCGGCTGGTTTCCAGGTATTCGCTGTAGTTCTCATCCTCGGCGTCCGGCTTGAGGTGCATGATGACGTCGGTGCCGGGGGCGTCCTTCTCGCACTCGGTGATGGTGTAGCCGTCCGCGCCGGAGGATTTCCAGCAGTGGGCGGCGTCCTCCCCGTGGCGGCGGGTGACCACCGTCACCTCGTCGGCCACCATAAAAGCGGAGTAGAAGCCCACGCCGAACTGGCCGATGATATCGGCGGCGCTCTTCTCGTCCTGGCCCATGTCCGCCTTGAACTGGAGGGAGCCGCTGCGGGCGATGGTGCCCAGGTTCTTCTCCAGCTCGTCCTCGCTCATGCCCACGCCGTTGTCGGAGACCGTCAGGGTGCGCTCCTCCTTGTCCGGGGTGACGGTGATGCGCAGATCGCCGCGCTTGGCCTTCACCGTGTCGTCGGTGAGGGAGAGATAGGCCAGCTTGTCGATGGCATCGCTGGCGTTGGAGATGATCTCCCGGAGGAAAATCTCCTTGTGAGTGTAGATGGAGTTAATCATCAGGTCCATCAGACGCTTGGATTCCGCTTTGAACTGCTTTTTTGCCATTTTTCAGTACACCTCATTATATATATAAATTTTTGAAAACTGTTTTAGCACTCGGCGGCTTTGAGTGCTAACGATACTATAATACGGCCCGCAGGATTTTGCAAGGGGTATCGCAGAAAATTCACAATTTTCCGGAATATATGGACTTGTGCGGGGCAAAATATGGTCGGTTGGGAGAAAACACGGGAGCGGGTGGGAAAGATGAAAGTTTTGGTTGCCTTTACTTACCTGTGGTGCTATAATATGAAGAAGCGCGAAGCCGCCATGAACAGGCGGAGCGTGACAATGGGGTATAAGCTCCCGGGGCCATCTGGTTGAGCTGTCTCCTTTGAACAGATATGATAAGTGGGACGTTTCCCCTTTTTACGATTAAACCGGTATTGCCGGGAGTCAGAGGTGCTGATTTGAAAAAATATGTGGTTCACGGCGGGCGTCCGCTGTATGGTAAAGTAGAGATCAGCGGAGCAAAAAACGCCGCTGTTGGTATTATCCCCGCCGCTTTGCTGGTGGAGGGGACCTGCCGCATTGAAAATATTCCCGCCATCAGCGATGTGGATATGCTGTTGAATATTCTTCAGGACTTGGGCGCCAGCGTGCGCATGATTAACCGGACTACCGTGGAGGTGAATTGCACCGAAGCCCGGTGCGAGACCGTGCCCTATGACGCGGGACGAAAACTGCGGGCTTCCTACTACTTGCTGGGGGCCATGCTGGGCCGGTTTGGCTGGGCGGAGGTGCCCCTGCCCGGCGGGTGCGACTTCGGAAGCCGCCCCATCGATCAGCACTTGAAGGGCTTGGCCGCTTTGGGGGCCGACGTGAAGGTGGAAAAGGGCTATATGTGCGCTACCGCCGAGGGCGGGCGCATGAAAGGCAGCCAGATCTACCTGGACGTGGCCAGCGTGGGGGCCACCATGAATCTGATGCTGGCCGCAGTGCTGGCGGAGGGCACCACCATCATTGAAAATACGGCGAAAGAGCCTCACATTGTGGACTTGGCCAACTTTCTCAACTCCATGGGGGCGGAGATCACCGGCGCGGGCACCGACGTCATCAAAATCCGCGGTGTGGACAAGCTGCGGGGCGGGGAGTATTCCATCATCCCCGACCAGATCGAGGCGGGGACCTATATGGCCGCTGTGGCCGCCGCCGGGGGCGAGGTCCGAATCTGCAACATTATTCCAAAGCATTTGGAGTGCATTACCGCCAAGCTGGTGGAGATGGGCGCCGAGGTGGAGGAGGAGGGCGACAGCCTTATCGTCCGGCGCCACGGGCCGCTCCAGAGAACCAACGTCAAAACTATGTTTTACCCCGGATTCCCCACCGATATGCATCCGCAGATTGCGGCGGTGCTGTGCCTGGCCAAGGGGACCAGCGTGATTACCGAGGGCGTTTGGGACAACCGGTACCGCTATACGGAGGAGTTCCGTCGGCTGGGGGCCAAAATTCAGGTGGATGGAAAGATCGCCATCATTGAGGGTGTGGAGAAGCTGACCGGGGCTCCGGTGGAGGCTTGCGACCTGAGGGCGGGCGCGGCAATGATTATTGCCGGATTGGCGGCCCAGGGGACCAGCGAAATTTCCAATGTAAAGCATATTGAACGGGGTTATGAGGACATCATCGGCAAGCTGGCCGGCATCGGCGCGGATATCCGTGCGGTGGAGGTGCCTGATCCCGATCAGGGAAAGGTTTCTGCGGTTGGTTAAGACGTTTGCCAGGTTTTAGCTGCTTTTTCGCCGGAAAGGGTGCGGCCCTTTCCGGCTTGTTTGTGGGTGCAAAAGAGGTCCCTGCGGGTTCGGTGAGGCGGACCGCATGGGGAGAGGAGGGAATCCGATATGCTGAGGGTGGCCACGCTGGCCAGCGGGTCGTCAGGGAACTGCGCGGTGGTCAGCGACGGACGGGTACATATTCTGATTGACGCGGGTATCTCCACCCGGCGTATCTCGCAGGGGCTGAAGGGGCTGGGGCTGGAGCTGCGGCATGTTTCCGGCGTGCTCGTCACCCATGAGCATATTGACCATGTGGCGGCGCTGCCTGTGCTGTGCAAGCAGATGAATGCGCCCCTGTTCACCGCAGAAGGCACCGCTTATGAGCTGTGCCGGAAGTGGGACGGGCTGGAGGAGCGGTTTCGGGTGTTCGAGCCGGGGCAGCGGTTTGCAATCCAGGGGCTGGAAATCGGGACCTTTGCCACCAGCCACGACTGTGCCTGCCCCTGTGGATTTTCCGTCACCGATGGGGAGCGGAAACTGGTACTTTGTACCGATACCGGCGTGATTACCCAGCCGGCCCGGGAGGGAGTCAGGGGGGCGCATACCCTCGTCGGGGAGTTTAACTATGACCCGGAGATGCTGCGGGTGGGGCCTTACCCCATTCACCTGCAAAACCGCATTCGGGGGGACAAGGGGCATTTGTCAAACGAGATGGGTGGAAAACTGGCTGCCTGGGCCGGATATCAGGGGGCCCGACGGGTGATCCTGGCCCATCTGTCCCAGGAGAATAATATGCCTAAGCTGGCGTTGGAGGCCGCGCGGAAGGCGTTGGCGGAGCTGGGCCTGAAGGAAGGCGCGGATGTGGAGCTGGTGGCCGCACCTAGAGGTGAGGTGACGGACTGGTTTGAGGTATAGCGCGGAGCCGTCGTGAGCAGGCGCAACGTGGATGAGGGATAGCGCGACGACAGCCGTGAGGACAATCGCAGCGTGAATGGGAAAGCGGGGATTGGTGATGGTTGATGTTACAGTTATTTGCGTGGGGAAGTTGAAAGAAAAATTTTACCAGGAGGCCGCAGCGGAGTATGCCAAGCGGCTGAAGGGGTATTGCAAGCTGAATATTGTGGAGCTGGCGGAGCAGAAGCTGTCGAAAAATCCGTCGCTGGGGGAGATTTTGACGGCGATGGAAAAGGAAGGGGACGCAATCCGTGGGAAGATTCCGCCCAATTCCAGCGTCATTGCCTTGGCGGTTGAGGGGACGATGCGTTCCAGCGAGGAGCTGGCGCAGATGATCTCCACATGGAGCCACAACGCCTCCAAGCACCTGGTGTTCGTCGTTGGAGGGTCCTATGGGCTGCACCCATCCATCAAGGCGGGGGCATGGGCCACCCTGTCCATGTCGCCGATGACCTTCCCCCACCATTTGGCACGGGTGATGCTGTTGGAGCAGATCTATCGGGCGTTTAAAATCCAAGAGGGGTCGGATTATCATAAATAAGAAGCGCGGAGCCGTTGTGAGCAGCGCGGATGGACCGAAGCGAGGACGGACGGAGGGGCGCGTAACGCCCCAAAGACCAGCCCGAGTCGGAGGGAAGCCGCGCGAGGCGAACAGGCGAAGCGTGACAAATGAAGAAGCGCGGAGAAGCGGTCGGCGAGGGAGCTTGGAGCGGAGCGAAAGCGACCAAGCGCCCTGGCCGCTTTGTACGTGACAATGAAAACGTATGGGAGATCGCGGAGCAGTTTTTGCTCCGCGATTTTTTGTGCCTTGCACCGGGATGGGCAACAAAACAGTTGTTCGGAGAGGCAGTGCGAGGAGGTTTGGAATGGATACGCAGGAGAGATCGGAAGAGCAGGAAATCAGGCAGGAACTGGTGGCCTACTTGCGCAAGCTGGTGAAATGGAAGAACAACGATGTGGTGAAGCTGGCGTTTTTGGAGGAGACGGACGGACGGCAGGTGGACAGGCTGGACCTCACCGGAGTGGTGGAGCTGAAACGCAGCGCCAACGGCGCCTTCGAGGCCAAGTTCGTGGACAAGGTGCGGGTGCTGGCCATGCTGCGGGAGCTGATGGAGGAGCGGCGGGACGGGGCGCTGGGGGACTTCCTGGACGGGCTGTCCGGGCCGGGGGACGGCGATGAGAAGTGAGAGAACCGCGGCTTTCCCCAAAGCAGAGGAAGGTGCTGGAGTGGTGGAGGGACGGCGGGTTTGACGCCGTCATCTGCGACGGGGCGGTGCGGTCGGGCAAGACCTTCGCGTTGAGCGTGTCCTTTTTCCTGTGGGCCATGTGCCGGTTCCAGCGGCAGAGGTTCGGGGTGTGCGCCGCCTCCATCAACGGGACGAGGCGGAACCTGCTGGGACAGGTCCGCCCGGTGCTGGAGGGGCTGGGGTTCCGGTGGGAGGAGAAGGTCAGCCGGAACGAGGTGATTGTCCGGGGAGGAGGACGGGAAAATGTGTTCTACCTTTACGGAGGGCGGGACGAGCGGAGCCAGGCGCTTATTCAGGGGATGACGCTGGCGGGGGTGCTGCTGGATGAGGCGGCGCTGATGCCCAGGTCCTTTGTGGAGCAGGCCTGCGCCCGATGCTCGGTCAAGGATGGGAAGCTGTGGTTTTCCTGCAACCCCGCCGGACCGGAGCATTGGTTTTATAAGGAGTGGATCTGCAAGGCGGAGGAGAAGAACGCGCTGTATCTGCACTTTGCCATGGAGGACAACCCGGCCTTGGCGCGGTCGGCTCGGGAGCGATATGAGCGGATGTTCCGGGGAACGTTTTACCGGCGGTTTGTGCTGGGAGAGTGGGTGGCGGCGGAGGGGCTGGTGTATGACTTCTTTGACGGGGCTCAAATGCCGGAGGCGCCGGAAGAGCCGTTCGCCCGGTGGCGGATTTCCTGTGACTACGGGACGAGAAATCCGGCTTCCTTTGGACTTTGGGGCGAAAAGAACGGAATTTGGTACCGGGTCAAGGAATACTACTACGACGCGCGGGCCGAGGGACGACAGAAAACCGACGGGGAATATGTCCGCGACCTGGCAAAATTGGCAGGGGAACGGCGCGTCGAAACGGTCATTGTGGATCCGTCGGCGGCCAGCTTTATCGAGGCGCTGAGGCGGGAGGGTTGGACAGTGCGGCCTGCCGACAACCGGGTGTTGGAGGGCATACGGCGGACGGCGGAGGCGCTGAAGTCCGGCAGGGTGGTGGTCTGCAAGGGCTGCGAGGCGGCGGCCAGAGAGTTCGCTATGTACCGCTGGGAGGACGGCGGGGCCAGGGACCGGGTGCGGAAGGAATTTGACCACGCCATGGACGATATCCGCTATTTTGTGATGGCGCTGGAGAGCGGTGGTGGGAACGTTGCGCGGTTTGTGGAGCGGTCGGCGTTTTAAGCGGGCTTTGTGGGGGGAGGAGGAGCGGACTTTGCGACGACGAGGGAAATACCCGAAAGGGATTTCTATAGATTCAACGTGGGAGGAGAATGAAAATGGACATTTGTTTTGAGGGCGTAGGCCAGGTGGCCGCCACTTTCCAGGTGGATGACGAAAAGGCCGTCCTGCCCGGTATGGCGGTGGCTCTCACCGACAACGGCACCGTGGGCCTGGGCGCCGTAGGCAAGGAGCCCTGCGGTGTGCTGCTGGGCGGCGTGCGGGGCGGCGCGGCGGCGGTCCAGATCGGCGGGGTGGCCAGGGTGGGGTACTCCGGCGATACCGCTCCGGCGGTGGGCTGGCAGAGCCTGGTCTGCGACGGTACGGGCGGCGTCAAGGCCGTTACCACCGGCGGGCTGAAATGCCTGGTGCTGTCGGTGGACGCCGCAGACAAAACCGCCGTCATCAAGCTGTAAACAAAAGGGAGGAATGGGCATGGCGCAGAGATTTGACAATGTGAAGCTGGAAAAAGGTATGTACCATGAGGCGGGGAAGTCCTTCACCCAGGTGCTGGAAAAGCTGGACCCCAGCGAGCAGTACCGGGGCACCGCCCTGGAGGGGCTGGACGCCTATCAGCGGCAGCTCAAGCGGTTCGACATCCGGGTGAAGGGCGCGGGCTCCGATTTGGTGGACAAGTTCTTCTCCACCTCCCAGTCGGCGGTGTTGTTCCCGGAATACATCGCCCGGGCGGTGAAGGTGGGCATGGAGGAGGCCAACATCCTTCCCGACATCACCGCCACCGAGACCCTGATCGAGGGCATGGACTACCGCTCCATTACCTCCGTGCCGGAGGATGAGAAGCAGCTCAAGCAGGTGGCCGAGGGCGCGGCCATCCCTCAGACCACCGTGCGCACCCGGGACAGCCTGGTGAAGCTCCGCAAGCGGGGCAGGATGCTGGTGGCCTCCTACGAGGCCATCCGGTTCCAGAAGCTGGACCTGTTCTCCGTCACCCTGCGGCAGATCGGCGCGCAGATCGGGCGGATGCACCTGGAGGACGCCATTCAGGTTATTCTGAACGGCGACGGCAACGGCAACGCTGCCCAGGAGAGCGCGGTGGAGACGGAGGGTAAGCTGACTTACGAGGACCTGCTGGCTTTCTGGAACTGCTTTGAGCCCTATCAGCTCAACACGCTGTTGGTGGGGGGGGACACCATGCCCAAGCTGTTGGGCATGAGCCAGATGCAGGACGCAGCGGCGGGGCTGGACTTCCACGGCTCAGGTAAGCTCATCACCCCCATGGGCGCGAAAGTGCTGCGCACCTCCGCCGTGCCCGCAGGCAAGATCATCGGCCTGGATAAAAACTATGCCTTGGAGATGGTCAAGGCCGGGGACGTGATGGTGGAGTACGACAAGATCATCGACCGGCAGATGGAGCGGGCCGCTATCACAACCATCTCCGGCTACGCCAAGATCTTTGAGGACGCCAGCCGGGTGCTCGCGGTCTGATGAGCGGGAAAAAGCGGAAAACTGCCGGAGTTCCTGCCGCCGCCGCCCAGCTCCGGGACGCGGGGCGGCATCCCTTCGTGCAGTTGGACGGGTACGTGCCGCTGCACCGCGGGGAAATTGCGCTGTACCGGGCCATCCGGGAGGCGGTGCCCGTGGTGGACGCAGCCATCTGCAAGCTGGTGCGGCTGTGTGGCGGAGTGTCCGTTGTGTGCCGGGACAGGGCGGCGCAGGAGGAGCTGAACCGGTTTTTGCGCACGGTGCCCGTGGGGTGGGGACAGAGGGGAATTCAGAGCTTTCTGGACCAATACCTGGACTCTATGCTGGTGTGCGGCCGGGCGGTGGGCGAGATCGTCCCCGCCCGGGACGGGCGGGACATCGCCGCCGTGCTGTGCGCCGATGTGAGCCGGGTGGAGATCCGGGAGGGGGAGAGCCCGCTGGACTTTGCCCTGTGCGTCCGGGACGGCGACGGGACCGTGCGGGAGCCGGAGCGGCAGGAGCTGCTGCTGTTTACCCCCTTCCAGCCGGAGGCGGGCGCACCCTGCGGGGTGTCCATGCTGAGGTCCATGCCCTTTTTGGCGGAGATTCTGTTGAAAATCTTTGAGGCCACGGGAAAGAACTGGGAGCGCATGGGCAACGTGCGTTTCGCCGTAGTGTGCAAGGACGAGGACGGGGCGCCGGCCCGGGAGCGGTGCGACCAGGTGGCCCGGGAGTGGTCGGCCGCCATGCAGGCGGGCCGGGCCGGGGCCGTGCGGGATTTCGTGGCCGCGGGAGATGTGGACATCCGGGTGATCGGGGCGGACAACCAGGTGCTGGATTCCGAGACGCCCGTGCGTCAGATTTTGGAGCAGTTGGTGGCCAAGACGGGGATACCGCCGTTTATGCTGGGGCTGAGCTGGTCGTCCACCGAGCGGATGAGCTCCCAGCAGGCCGACATCATGACCAGCGAGATCGCCGCCGTCCGGCGCAGTCTGGAGCCGGTGGTGGAGCGGGTGTGCGAGCTGTGGCTCCGGCTGAAGGGATATGACGACCGGGTGGATGTGGAATGGTTGGACGTCAACCTCCAGGACGAGGAGTCGGAGGCCAAGGCGTCGCTGTACCGGGCCCAGGCCAGGGCCATGGAGGAGGAGAATGGAAATGCAGATCAGTAAAGACGCGGCGGTGAAGGCCATCGGCGTCCCTGAGGAGGGGGAGATGGCCCTCATCAACCGCCTGACCCGGCGGGAGCTGATGGCCGACGAGGTGTATACCTTCGCCCTGCGGCTGTGCGACAACGACATCGACCGGGACTTCGAGCGGTTTGACGACAATACGCTGGACGAGCTGGCCCCACTGTTCGTGGGGACGTCCGGGGTGTTCGACCACCAGTGGTCTGCCCGGGGCCAGACTGCCCGGATCTACCGCACCGAGGTGGTGGGCGGGGACGGCAACCTCACCGCCGACGGGCGGCCCTACCGCTTCCTGAAGGGGTGGGCTTACATGATGCGTACCGGAGAGAACACGCCCCTCATCGCCGAGATCGACGGCGGCATCAAGCGGGAGGTCAGCGTGGGCTGCGCGGTGGAGCGGGTGCTGTGCTCCGTGTGCGGTGAGCCGCTGGAGGAGTGCCCCCACGAGAAGGGGAAGGAGTACGACGGACAGGTGTGCCACGGCGTACTCACCGGGGCCACGGACGCCTATGAGTGGTCCTTTGTGGCGGTGCCCGCCCAGCGGAAGGCTGGGGTCATCAAAAGCGCGGGCAGGCGGATGGAGGACGAGGCACGGCTGGGCCGGAAGTACCTCAAGAGCCTGCGCCGCGAGATGGTGCGGCTGGCGGGCATCGCCGAGCCGGACGCCGGCCACGCCCTGCTGGAGAAGGTGGCGGCCAGGCTGGACGAGGAGGAACTGTTGGGTCTCATCAAGCTGTACCGGGGAAAGACGGACAAGCTGTTGGTGGGCGGGACGCAGTTGAGCTATGGCGAGGAGGCCGTACCGCCCGAGATTGCGGACGGGGCCTTCCTCATTTAGGAGCGTGAGGGTATGACGGAGCAGGTGATGGCGCTGGTGCAGGCGCTGGCCGGGGCAGGGCAGGACGGGGACGTGCTGCGGATGCTGTGCGCCAACGCCTGCCGGACGTTGGACCGGCGGCTGAAGGATGGTTTGGACCCGGAGGACTGCCATGGGGCCTACCCCTTGGCGGCGGCATGGCTGGCCATGGACTGGCTGCGGTGCGGGCAGGGACTGGAGGGCGTCACCGCGCTGTCGGCCGGGGATATCTCCGTGCGCCGGGAGGGGGGCGGGGACGGCGAGTCGCTGTCCCGGAAGGCGTTTGAGCTGATGGCCCCCTATTTCCGGGACGAGGGGTTTGTGTTTCGGGGGGTGAGAGGTTGATCGAGGCGTTTGCGTGGGTTATCAAGACCTACGGGCAGGAGATGGTGTGCCGCCGGGAGGATGGGACTGAGGTTGGCCGGGGGATGGCCATCGTCCAGCCCATGACGGAGGCGGACTGGCAGTACACCGCCGGGGCGTTGGGCAGCTATTCCCGGGACCGGTTCCTGGGACTGGCGGAGCCGGGGCTGCCGCTGGACCGGATCGGGCCGGGAGGCTGGCTGGGCTGGGGCGGCCAAAACTATGAGGTGATGACCATACGGCCCATCTGGGTGGGCGGCCAGGTCACCCATCTGTGGCTGGCCCTGCGGCCCTGCCTGGAGAACGCGCCGTGAGCAGGGCGCTGAACGCCCTGCGGGAGACGGTGGCGGAGCAGCTCCGGCAGGAGGGGCTCAACGCCGTGGCCGCCATGGAGGGCCGGCGGGCCAACCGGTGGCGGGAGGCGGTGGCCGCGGTATCGGTGGCTCGGGTGGTGTGCGCACCGGGCGGGTTCAAGGATTACCTGGGGGTGCGCCTTGACCCCGGGACGGGCCGGGAGCGGGAGCTCTATGGCCGGGAGGTGGAGCTGACGCTGGCGGTGGACGTCTTTGCCCCCCGGGACGGGGGTGAGAGCGTTTGCCAGGAGGCTGCGGAGGCCGTGACCGAGTGCCTGGTGTGCCGGGGGGCGGCGGGGCTGTCCACCCTGGAGGTCCAGGCGGGTCGGGTAGAGTTCCTGGAAAAGGAGGGACTGTACCGCCAGGAGGTCAGTTGCCGGTGCAGGGCCTGGCTGGTGGCCGAGACGGAGGACGGCGGCGGAGCCTTTGTGGACTTTGAAGTGAGAGGAAGGATGAAATGAGCGCGGTGACCAAGCATGAGAGACCGGGGGTGTATTCCTCCTATGAGGCGTCCAGCCTGACCGCCGCCGCCGTGGGCGGCGGCAATGTGGCGGTGGTGGCCGCCATGGAGGGCGCGGACGGCAGCAAAAGCTACCAGTGGACCAGCTACAGCAGGGCGGCGGCGGACGTGGGCGATTGCGTCCTCAGCCGGATGGCACAGTTGGCCATTCGCAACGGCGCGGGCGTGGTGTACGGCATCCCGGCGGGCGAGGACTACGACCAGGCGTTTGCCGCCGTGGCGGCGCTGGAGAATGTCGGCGTGGTGGTGTGCGACAGCGATAAGCCGGCGGTGCAGCAGGCGCTGAAAACCATGGTGCAGGAGTGCTCCGGCGTCCGGCGCGAGCGCATCGCCGTGGTGGGCGGCGCAGCCGGCGAGAGCGTGGAGCAGTTTGTCCAGCGGGCGGCCCAGCTCAACTGTGAACGGATGGTGGTGGTGGCCCCCGGCGCCGGGGAGGAGTACGGCGGGGCCATGTGCGCCGCAGCGGTGGCCGGAGCCATCGCCGGGAGCAACGACCCGGCGTTGCCCTTGGGCGGCGCTCAGCTCTACGGGCTGGGGGAGCTGGAGTGCAGCTATGGCGACGGGGACATCGACCTGTTGGTGCAGGGGGGCGTGACCCCGCTGGAGACCCTGGCGGGGAGCTGCTATGTGGTGCGGGGGATTACCAGCCGCACCAAGACCGGCGGCGTGGTGGACGCCACCTGGCGGGAGCTGACCACCATTTTGGTGGTGGACGAGGTGATCCCGGGCATCCGCAATTCCCTGCGGGCCAAGTTCGGCAGGGCAAAGAACACGGTGCAGAGCCGGGGCGCTATCCGCTCCCAGACGGTGATGGAGCTGGAGAAACGGGTCGGACGGGAGATCATCGACGGCTATGAGGACGTGACGGTGTCCGCTTTGGAGGACGATCCCACGGTGTGCCTGGTGGAGTTCGCCTTCACCGTGGCCCACGGGCTCAACCAGATCTGGCTGTCCGCCCATATTACCGTATAGCGGTATAGCGCGGAGCAGGCGGCTGCGAGGGAGCTTGGAGCGAAGCGAGGCCGAGCGGAGGGGCGCTGTGCGCCCCGCAGACCAGGCCGAGCCGGAGTGAAAGCGACCGAGCGGTCAGCCGCCTGCGGAGCGTGAATGGGACAGCGTTTGAGCCGAATACAAGGAGGGAATTGAAATGAATCAGACGATAAATACGGGCCTGAGCGCGGCGGGGTTCCCCACCAGCTCCGACATCTGGCTGGAGCTGGACGGGCAGAAGGTGGCGGTGGTGCAGAGCTACAACTGCAAGACCACCCGCTCCTCCTACGCCGTGGAGGCCTTCGGCGAGGAGGAGCCGGTAGCCACCGTCCAGGGGCCCCAGAACTATGTCATTCAGCTCACCCGGCTGTACGCCACCGATCAGGCCATTGCCGACGGGCTGGACTTTTATCAGATGCGCAACTTCTCCCTGGTCATCTGTAAGCCGGACCGGAAGGTGATTTACTCCGACTGCCAGTGGAGCGATATCCAGGAGGACGCGCAACTGGGCAAGATGGTGGTGGAGAAGCTCACCCTGGTGGCCAAGAGCCGCATGGAGACGGCGGCGTAAATGGATGGCAGGTTTTGGATTGGGCCGGACCGGACGAAAGTGGACGGGGGCGAGCTGCGGCTGCTGTCCGCCCGGGAGGTGCTGGAGGCCAGACGGGAGGGCGACGCGCTGGCGCAGGACGGAAAAGAGCGGGCGCTGTGCCGGAACGCGTGCCTGGTGGCCAGGTCGCTGGAGCGAAAGGGAAAGCCTGTGTTTGAGGACGGACAGGCGGCGCTGGACGGGCTGCGGGTGGAGGACATCGCACGGCTGGCGGACGCTTGGGCGGAGTTTAACCGGGCGTGCAATCCCTCGCCGCTGGACGGGGAAGAGGAGATTTCCCGGCGAAAAAAAGCCTGGAGCACGCGCGTTATGAGCGCCTTCAGTGGCGTGTGCTCCGCTTGTTTGGCGCTCTGCCTACCGAAGAGCGGGCGAAACGGATGACTGACCGGGACTACCTGTGGTGCGCCCTGAATCTGGCGTTGGACCAGGAGGAGGAGCTGGCGCGGCTGTGCCCCGATTGCAGGGAGCGGGCGAGCGGGGAGCCGTGCCCCGTGTGTGGCGCGCCCCGGGAGAGCTGGTCGGTGAACAGCCGGTTCGACTGGGCCAGGTATCGGAAGTTGAAAGGGGGCGGGGACGTTGGTTGACCGGCTGGAGGAACTGTTGGCGATGCTGGAGGATGAGGACGAGAAGGAAGGGGAGGACTGGGAGGACGTCCCCACCCTGAGAGGCCGGACGCTCCCGGCGATCCCCCAGGAAGAGGGGGATGGGGAAACCGCCCCCGCCGGGGGTGAACAGCGGGAGGCTCCGGTGGAGCCGGATACAGGCGCGCCGGAGCTTATGGCCGGGGAATATGGGGAGACGGAAGGGCTCGTCCCTGGGGAGGAAACAGGGAACGGACCGGTGTGGAGGCTGGATGACGGCGCGGGGGCGAAGGCGGAGGCCGCTTGGCGGAGGACGGCAGCGGAGCTCCTGGGCCTGCCGGGGGAGATTGCGGCGCAGGGAGCGCGGATGGCGGTGGAAGAGGCGGCGGAGGCCGCCGGAGCGCGCCTGAGAGAGGAAAAGGGCGTGGAATTGGCGCGGGCGGTCCGGCATGAGGCGCGCAGCGGGCTGGAAGGGTTGTACCGGCAGACCGTCCGGGCAGTCCGCCCCGCCGCCCCGGTCCAGGCCCCGGGTGGGGAGCCGTCGGGGCGGACGCTGCGGGCCGGGGAGCCGGGGCGGACTGCCGCCCTCACCGTGGACGAGCTGGACCGGGCGGTGCGGCGGGACAGCCGGCGGTACGACGGCGGGATGACCATATTCTGAGCGCGGAGCCGCCGTGAACAGGCGTAGCGCGACAATGAGGAGTGAAACGATGATTCTTGCGCCCATGCGGTTCAAAAACTTTGTATGGCCGCACAACCCCAGGGTGTATTCCATCACCTATGAGCGGAAGATGGCGATCCATAAGATCCCCTTCGGGCGGCACTGTTTGCAGAGCCTGGGACAGACCAGGCGGGTGCTCAAAGGGGAGGGGGAGTTCGTGGGGGAAAGCGCCTACGATACCTTCAAGGCGCTGGCCACCGTGTTTTATGAGGAGACGCCGGGGGTGCTGGCCCACCCGATATGGATGACCACCACGGCCTGGTTCGCCGCCCTGGAGCTGAGGCAGGCGCCCCGGCGGGACTATGTGGCGTATTCCTTTGAGTTCTGGGAGGTCGTTGACGGCTGCGGGGAAACCAGGCTGGCCACCAGGCCGACCGTCTCATCCGGTGGTAGTTCCGAGGAGGCTGCGGCGGAGGAGACGGGGGAGGCCCAGTGGCACACGGTGGTCCGGGGAGACACCCTGTGGGAGCTGTCCCGTCGGTACGGCACGGAGCTGAGCCGGATTGTGGAGCTCAACCCGTCCATCCGAAACCCCAATCTCATCTATCCGGGAGAGAAGGTGAGGGTGAAATGATGCGCTGCCGGGTGATGCTGGGCGGCGGCGGAGAGCTGGAGCTGCCCACCGCCGTCAGTTGGAAATTCTGCTACGGAACCGATACCCCCTGCGACAGCTTTTTCCTGCGCTGCCTGTGGGAGCGGGGGCAGGAGAAGGCGCTGTCTGCCGCCTGCCGCTTTTACGCCCAGTGGGAGGGCAAGCGGGTGTTCACCGGAGTGGTGGACGAGTACGGGGTGGTCTGCGGGAAGGACGGGCTGTATCTGGAGCTGTCCGGCCGGGGAATGGCGGCGCTGCTGCTGGACAACGAGGCCATGCCCGCCGAGTACCAGCGCTGCACCCGGGCAGACCTCATCGCCAACCATGTGTCGCCCTACGGCGTGGAGGCGGTGGGGGGCGGCATGCTGCCCTCTGTGGCCGGGTTCACCGTGAGCAGCGGAGAGAGCGAGTGGAGCGTGGTGCGGCGGTTTGCCTGCTATTACGGCGGGATTGTGCCCCGGTTTGACCGGTGCGGGCGGCTGGTGCTGGACCCGCCGGCGGACGGAAAAAAGCTGCTGGTTCAGGAGGG
This sequence comes from uncultured bacterium, assembly GCA_947571605.1. Taxonomy (GTDB): domain Bacteria; phylum Bacillota; class Clostridia; order Oscillospirales; family Oscillospiraceae; genus Enterenecus. The sequence continues at coordinate 94,129 of CANOYV010000005.1, forward strand.
TGACCCGGTGACCGGCTGGGAGTACCGGGAGGAGCGCCACGGGGTGCTCAGCCAGGTGGCGGTGCGGCGGCGGACCACCTGGGGCACCCAGTGGGTGTCCGACCCGGCGTTTCAGGCCCAGGGGGGCTGCGCCCGGCGGGTGATTACGGTGCCCAACACTACCGGAACCGCCGCCATGCGGTATACCGCCGACTACCAGCTCCGGGCGGCGCGGTCCGGGCGGGTGCGGATGAGAATTGCCCTGGCCGGGGGATTTTTGGCCTGGCCTGGGGACCTGGTGTCGGTGGAACTGAAGGGCTGCGGCGCCGACGGGACCTACCGGGCGGCCCAGGTGGAGGTGTCCTGCGGCAGCGAAGGGTTGACCACCACCCTGGTGCTGGGCGAAGCGGACAGCATGATTTGAGAGAAGCGCGGAGCAGGTGCCTGCGAGGGAGCTTGAAACGGAGCGAGACCGAGCGGAGGGGCGCTGAAAGCGAGAACGCGATGCGTTCCGCAGACCAGAGCGAGCCGGAGTGAAAGCGACCGAGCGACCAGGCGCCTGCGCAGCGTGACAACAGGAGGAATTTTGATGTGGCTGAGCGGACAGCAGAAGCGGCCTGCGGACAGCGGCGAGGGTCAGACCGGGATCGTCACCATGAGCGGCGGGGAGATGGCAGTGATGATGGACTGCGAGCGGCGGGGGGTACAGGTCTACGCCCCGGCGGGCTACCGGTGGACGCCCAAGGTGGGCCAGAGGGTTCTGGTCATCCAGGGCCAGGGGGAAATCCCCTGCGTGGTGGGGGCGCGCCAGGACGGAGACGTGCCCGACCAGGTCGCCGTGACGGCCAGGCAGACGACCGTGCAGGGGGACATCGTGCGCGTCGCGGCCGGCGAAGACGTGGTGGTCGAGGGGGAAAACGTGAGGCTGATGGGCCAGGTTTATGTCGGGGATGAGACGCTGGAGGAGATGATCCGAAGGATCGTGCTGGAGATCCTGGGGGGTATGTGATGGGGGGATGGCGGGATGAGCCTGCTGCTGAACGAGAGAGATTATGTGGCCGATGGCAACGGCGGCGTCACCGTGGTCCGGGACGGGGAGGCGATGATAAACGAGGTGCTGTTCCGCCTCACCGCCCGGCGGGGGAGTTTCCCATTCCTGCCCGAGCTGGGCAGCCGGATGGGGCAGCTCCGGCGGGAGAAGCCCTCCGCCTGGGAGACGCTGGCCCGGCAGTTCGCCGCGGAGGCGCTGGCCGGACTGGACGGCGTGACGGTGACCGGGGCGGCGGTGCGCCGGGAGCGGGACGCGCTGACGGTGACGGTGGAACTGCTGTGGCAGGGGACGGCGCTGTCGGTGACGGCCCAGTTGGAGGGATGAGCGTTTGATTACATTAGAGGAGATCTATCAGGGCCTGGCCGGGTCGTTCCAGGCCCTGACCGGCCAAGCGGCCGGGGGGAGCAGCGAGCTGGCGGTGCGGTTCTATGCCGTGGCCGCCCAGATATACAGCCTGTATGTTCAGGCGGAGTGGACCAGGCGGCAGTGCTTCCCCCAGACCGCCCAGGGGGAGGATTTGGACAAGCACGCAAGCCTGCGGGGCGTCACCCGGCGCAAGGCCACCCAGGCGGCGGGGACGGTGCGGTTCTATGTGGACGAGGCACGGGAGACGGACATGACGGTGCCGGCGGGGACGGTGTGCATGACTGCGGGCGGCGTGCGGTTTGCCACCGACCGGGACGCCTTCGTCCCGGCGGGGGAGCTGTGGTGCGAGGCGCCTGTTACGGCGGTCCAGGCCGGGGCGGCGGGCAACGTGGGACAGGGCGCCATTGTGTACATGGCCCTGCCGCCCACGGGTATCGTGGCTTGCGCCAATCCGGAGGCGCTGTCCGACGGGCAGGATGAGGAGAGCGATGAGGCGCTGCGGGAGCGGGTGCTGGCCACCTATCAGCGGCTGGCCAACGGTGCCAACAACGCCTTTTACCAGCAGACGGCCATGTCCTTCAATGGCGTGGCGGCGGTGACGGTGATCCCCCGGAGCCGGGGGGTGGGCACGGTGGACGTGGTGCCCGCCGGACAGGGGGGCGTGCCCGACCAGGCGCTGTTGGACACCCTTCAGGACCACTTCAACCGGGTGAGGGAGATCGCCTGCGATGTGAAGGTGGTTCCGCCTACGGTGGCGAAGGTGGACGTGTCGGTGGAGCTGTGGGCCAAAGAGGACCGGATATTTGACGAGGTGGCCCTGGCCGTGAGGGACAGGCTGGAGAGCTGGTTCAACGGAGAGCGGCTGGGCCAGCCCATGCCGAGGGCCCAGCTTATCTCGCTGATCTACAGTGTGGACGGGGTGGCGAATTGCCGCTTGGCGTCGCCGGAGGCGGACCTGCCCCTGAATAGCGTTACCCTGCCGGTGTTGGGGGCGCTGAATATCTCCGACGGTAGCGCCGGGGCGGAGCCGGAGGGCGGACCTGGGAATGAAAGCACGGAAGGCGGCGGGGCGGGCGCATGACGGTGAAATTTGAGGACTGTTTGGTGAATCTGCTCCGTCCGCTGGGGGTGTATGACCTGCGGTCCGGCGCCATCAACCGGGGGGAGTTGGCCGCCTACGGCGCGCGGCTGGACCACGGGGAGGAGGAGCTGGACCACACCGCCCGGGAGATGAACCTGGCCACCGCACAGGACTTCGGCCTGGAGCGGATCGAGGCGCTGTTGCCCTACCGCCCGGTGTGTACCACCGTGTGCCAGCGGAGGGAGGCCCTGGCCGCCCTGTTGCGCATCAGCGGCGACAGCTTTACTCCGGAGGCCGTCAACGACACCCTCCGGGGCTGCGGACTCAACGCCCGGGCCGAGGAGGGGGACCGGCCGGGGTATGTAAAGGTGTACTTCCCCGACGTGGCGGGGATTCCGGAGGGCTTTGACCGGATCCGGGTCATCATCGAGGAAATCCTGCCCAGCCATGTGGACGTCACCTACGTGTTCTGGTACAACACCTGGGGCATGGTGGCGAAACGGCATCTCACCTTCGGGCACGCAGCAGACACGGGGCTGAGCTGGTACGGCCTGGCCATTGAGAACGACGGGTATCTGGAGGAGATCGAGTGAGCGATGCCGGCTCCGCGCACAGGCGGAGCCGGCAAAAATTTTTAAA